>NZ_JBQFRS010000002.1:0-774328 GCF_056537525.1 Ruegeria sp. CE12
TGTTTTCGGACGCAATCAGCTCGATCTCGTCGCGCTGACGGCCCAGCTCGGACGTGATCGAGCCAAAAAGCTCAGGGTCACGGTCAGACAAGGACTGGGTGAAAAATCCGGTGTCACGAAGATTGGCGTTCATGGGCGCTCCACATGGCTGGGTAAGATTCTTGCGGATTTCCTATCGGAAACGGCACATCCGAGAAAGGCTGTAAAGCGACGAATTGGCCCGCTGCGGCGTCAAGTCTGGCCTATCGGGGAAAGGTATGTTTGTTTCGGAACCAAATGCGCAGCACCGGAAACGCAAAACATGACTAAGAGAATCGCCTTCCTCGCCAGCGAAGTCGAAGTGGCCCAATCCGCGCGGGAAAGCTTGGTGGCGCTGTATGGTAATGCAGCACCAAGGGACGCAGATGTCATCGTGGCACTGGGTGGTGATGGCTTCATGCTGCACACGCTGCACAATACGCAGCATCTGAATATACCCGTCTACGGCATGAACCGCGGAACCATCGGCTTTCTGATGAACGAGTATGGGCAAGCCGATCTGATCGAGCGACTGAACGCTGCTGAGGAAGAAGTTATCAATCCGCTGGCCATGACAGCCATGGATCAATCCGGAAAAACGCACCAAGCGCTTGCGATCAACGAGGTTTCGCTACTGCGAGCAGGGCCGCAAGCTGCACGTTTGAAGATCAGTGTCGATGGCCGCGTACGGCTGGCCGAGTTGGTTTGTGACGGTGCGCTACTGTCCACCCCAGCGGGCTCAACAGCCTACAACTATTCTGCGCATGGACCGATTCTGCCGATCGGTTCAGACGTTCTGGCATTGACTGCCATTGCTGCATTTCGCCCCAGACGCTGGCGCGGTGCTTTGCTGCCCAAAATAGCGCAAGTGCGCTTTGATGTACTTGAGGCTGACAAACGCCCGGTCATGGCAGATGCCGATTCGATATCATTTCCCGATATCGACTGGGTTGAGATTCGCTCAGATTCTTCGGTTCAGCATCGAATACTGTTTGACCCGGGGCATGGGCTTGAAGAGCGCCTAATATCAGAACAATTCACATAATTTTCTCAGAAATGCGGGAAATCGCATTCGTTATGTGAACTGGTTCACATGCGCAGGCTTAACAATGAGTTACCGTGATCTTGCCCGGAGAACACGCCAAGGTGGGAGTGAGTGGCCACCAAACGGCGTTTTCGGATGATTGCGCAGTTTTCGCGCTGGCGAGGGTGGGTGGTGCTACGCTCGTTATCTAATCTGGGCATATTTTATTATGCGGACCCCGGGTACAAAAACCCGGGGTCAATTTTGTTTAGCGTCTTTATCTGGAAATCTGGACTGGCGGTTTACTCAGTCTTGTCCATTTTGTTCCAAAGCACCGGTGCCATTTGGCCTACGCGTTCTTCGATCACCAAAGCGGCATCGACAGCCAAGTCCTCGCGCCATCGCTGAGCTGCGATTTGAACGTTTATGGGCTGCTGACCCTGGGGCAAATCCGCCAAGCGTGATGGAACGCATGCTGCAGGCAGCCCAAGGAAGTTCATCGCGTAGGAATAGACTGCGCACCCAAGCACTTCATGCACACCTTCTGCCCCCTCGGTATCTCTGTCCGGTCTAAAGAAAGGCTGCGGCAGGAAGGGGGACAATACTAAAGGGTAGTCCTGCAGGAACAATGACCACTCACGGGCATAGTAGCTTCGTTGCGCCATCATCCGCAGCAGGTCAGTTTCCAGAATGGGTGGGAACTCCTGAAAGTATACGTCAAAGATATCGCGGATCGTTTGCGATCCGGCAGCTTCGATATCACCCTTCATCATGGTCAGGACTTCACCCATCAACGCGCGATACCCATTACGGCCGCACTCGAATACATCGGGTGGGTCAATTTCCTCGACGTGATAGCCCGCATCAACCAACGCCTCGCGCGCCGTGTCCAACGCTTTTTCGACTTCGGGATGCAGGGCATACCCGAATGTGTTTTTGGTGAATGCAACCTTGATCGGCTCCTTCACTGTCTCACCTCGCCAAGGCATGGGCACATGAAACGGGTCGCGTGGGTCTGCGGCGATCAGGCTCGGCATGGACAGATGCAGGTCGGCTGCGGAACGTGTGATCAGCCCCTGTACCGACATGGATTGTGCAAGCAATCCGCGTTCGGCTTTCTGGCTCGGATTCCAGGCCGGGACACGGCCCAGCCCGGGTTTGACGGTTACGGCGCCGTTCGCGGCGGCTGGAAACCTCAGGCTGCCGCCAATGTCGTTTCCATGAGCAAGCGCTCCGATCCCCGCCATCACGGCGGCACCTGCACCACCAGACGAACCGCCGGGTGATATGTGATCTCCCCAGGGGTTGTACGTACGGCCGTGAAGCGGATTGTCGGTGTCGGCGCGAAACGAGAATTCTGGCGTGTTCGTGCGCCCGATCACAATGGCCCCTGCGTTTTGCAGATTGGCGACGATCGGAGCGTCGTCTGGTGCGATCACATCCTTAAGCGCAATCACACCGTTGGTGGTGGCGTGGCCTTTTTGATCGACGTTGATTTTGATGGTTACTGGCACGCCGTGAAGAGGACCTGTAGGCTCGCCTTGCGCTCTGGAGTTGTCCAGGGCACGCGCGCGTTCTAAAGCTTCGGACCCCAAATCCTCGACCACTGCGTTGAGGGCTGGATTGACTTCGTGCATGCGGTCGAGCGAGCTTTGAACTGTCTCCTCAGCGCTTAGATCACCGTTTCGCGTCAACGCGGTCAGTTCCGTGGCGCTGAGACGCCAGATGTCACTCTGTTCCATGTGCCCTCCCGTTTAGGGGCACAGTAGGAGGTCTGCGGGGCGTTGCAACCCTGCTGCGCAATTGGGGCGGCGGGTAACCGCCCCGAGTTCGATTACTGGGCGTACCCGATGGATTTCAGAGCAACCGAAATCTCATCCAGAATGGCTGGATCGTCGATTGTAGCTGGCATCTTGTAATCCTTGCCGTCTGCGATCGAAACCATAGTTCCCCGCAGGATCTTGCCCGAACGTGTCTTGGGCAGTCGATCAACAACAACAGCCAGTTTGAATGCTGCGACAGGCCCAATCTTGTCCCGAACCATTTTTACGACGTCCTGTACGACATCCGGGTGATCCCGATCAGATCCGGCGTTCAGGCAGAGGAAACCAACGGGCATCTGCCCTTTGAGCTGATCCGAAACTCCGATTACCGCACATTCGGCGACGTCTGGATGGGCGGCCAGAACCTCTTCCATGGCGCCGGTCGACAGGCGGTGACCCGCGACGTTGATCACATCATCGGTACGCGCCATGATGTAGAGATACCCGTCTTCATCAATCATGCCAGCATCGCCGGTTTCGTAGTATCCCGGGAAATGCTCCAGATATGATTTCTTGAAACGATCCTCTGCATTCCAAAGTGTCGGCAATGTCCCGGGGGGCAATGGCAGCTTTATCGCAATTGCACCCAACTCGCCCGGCTTCATTGGGTGTCCACCCTCGTCAAGGATTTGCACATCGTAACCGGGCATCGGCTTGGCTGGTGAGCCGAGCTTTATTGGCAATTCTTCGATCCCCAGCGGGTTTCCAGCAATCGTCCAGCCGGTTTCGGTCTGCCACCAATGGTCGATGACCGGAACTTTCAGTGCATCCTGTGCCCATACGATGGTGTCCGGGTCTGCGCGTTCACCTGCCAGAAACAACGCTTTCAACTGAGAGAGATCATACTTTGACAGCAATTCCCCTTTGGGGTCTTCGCGCTTTACGGCTCGGATAGCCGTGGGTGCTGTGAAGAAGCTTTTGACCTTATGTTCGGAAATCACACGCCAGAACGTGCCGGCATCCGGCGTGCCCACGGGCTTGCCTTCGAACACAATGGTTGTGTTGCCGTGGATCAAAGGGGCGTAGCAAATGTAGGAATGGCCAACGACCCAGCCAACATCTGATGCGGCCCAGAACACATCACCCGGGTCGACGTTATAGATGTTCTTCATTGACCAATTCAGCGCAACGAGGTGGCCCGCCGTGGGGCGAACAACGCCTTTGGGGGCACCTGTCGTACCGGAGGTATAGAGGATATAGGCCGGGTCATTGCCTGATACGGGAACGCATTCGGCAGGCTCGACACCGTACTGAAAGCCGTGCCAGTTCACGTCACGCCCTTGGATCAACTGCGCGACTTCCTGTTCGCGCTGGAAGATTACACAGAAATCGGGCTTGTGACTGGCCATATCGATGGCCCCGTCGAGCAGGGGTTTGTAGTGAACCACACGTCCGGGCTCCATCCCGCACGAGGCGGCAATGATCGCCTTGGGTTTTGCGTCATCTATCCGAACTGCCAATTCGTTGCTGGCAAAGCCGCCAAACACCACCGAATGCACAGCGCCCAGACGGGCACAGGCGAGCATCGCCTCAAGCGCCTCGGGGATCATCGGCATGTAAATGATGACCCGGTCACCTTTCTCGATCCCCTTGGCGCGCAAAGCACCGGCGAGCGTGGCAACGCGATTGCGCAGTTCAACATAAGAAATTTCGCGCTTGGTATGGGTGATGGGGCTGTCGTAAATAATTGCCGTCTGTTCGCCGCGTCCGTTTTCGACGTGACGGTCGACAGCATTCCAGCAGGTGTTCACCTTGGCGTCGCAGAACCATTCGTAAAGCGGGGCGTTTTCATCGAACAGGGCTTTGGACGGCTTTTCGATCCAGTCGATACCCTTGGCAGCCTCCATCCAGAATGCCTCAGGGTCGCTTTTCCAGCTCTCATATACGTCCTGAAACGCCATGGCTCTCTCCTCCCAAATTCTCTGCGCATCGTGTTAGGCATCCAATCGACATCGGGCAAGCAACTCGAATGACGACGCGTCAGTTTATCGCGAAATATTTGCAGAATAAGAAAATCTGGGTTGCAAATTTTTGCAAAATACCATGGTTGGCAGGAATTTGAGGCAATCTTCATATGATTTTGCAAATTTGAATAACATAAGGTGCAAATACTCCTTTGAGCGAGATTCGATTCACTCAGCCGATTTAGAGTAACGTGGCAGCGTGTCCTGGATGTTCAGCCAATGCAGGTGATCCGAGTGAAACACATGAAAGCGTGGTGGCAGTGTATCAGGATCGTCCAACGTTGCAGTGTAAAGGTGTATGTTCACCTTATCACGTGCATTGCGATAGGCCATTTGTGTGCCGCAGGCACCGCAAAACAAACGTTCGACGTCATCCGAAGACCGATAAATGTTGGGGGCATTCCCTGACCATTTGACGGCTTCGTGTGGCAAGCCAAAAAAGGCAGTTACGGGCGAAGCACAATTGCGCCGACAATCAGCGCAATGGCAATAGCAACTCCATGTGATCTCGGCCTCGCTTTCCCAACGAACGGCCTTGCAGTGACAATGTCCCTTCATGTGACCTCCCCTTACGCAAAGGGCGGCCACGCCTGTCGCCGCCGAGTTTAACCGTAGTGTGCGACCGGCGTTCCTGCAATTGCTGCCATGTTCAAAAGGCCGCGCGCAGTGATTGAAGGGGTTACGATATGTGCCTTGTTACCCATACCCATCAGGATCGGACCAACTTCGATGCCGTCTGCTTTCATCTTAAGGATGTTGCGAACGCCGCTTGCTGCGTCCGCATGGGCAAAGATCAGGACGTTCGCCGGGCCCTTCAGGCGAGAATTTGGAAAAATACGTTCCCGCAGTTCCGGGTCCAAAGCGACATCCAGATTCATCTCGCCCTCATACATGAAATCGCGAGGTTTGCTGTCCAGAATTGAGATCGCTTCACGCAGGCGCTTTCCCGACCCCTCGGCTTGGTTGCCAAATTGCGATTGTGAGCAGAAGGCAATCTTGGGCTCAAGGCCAAAGCGGCGCACATGACGAGCCGCGCCAAGAGTAATCTCAGCCAACTCTTCGGGCGTGGGAAGCTGTCGAACGTGGGTGTCGGCAATGAACAGAGGGCCATCTTCAAGGATCATCAGCGACAACGCCCCATGTGGACGCAGATCACCATCGTCCAGTACCTGTTCGACGTAGTTCAGATGCCAACGGTATTCGCCAAAGGTACCGCAAATCATGCTGTCGGCTTCACCCCTATGGACCATTATAGCAGCAATGGCGGTGTTGTTCGTGCGCATGATTGCCTTGGCCAAATCAGGTGTCACACCACGGCGCTCCATCAGCTTGTGGTACGAGTTCCAGTAGTCGTAGTACCGCGGGTCATTGTGCGGGTTGACGATCTGAAAATCTTGTCCGGGCCGAACCACCAGCCCCAGCTTTTCGCAGCGTGCTTCGATAACCTCGGGCCGACCAATTAGAATAGGCGTTTCCGTGGTCTCTTCGAGTATGGCCTGTGCAGCCCGAAGGACGCGCTCGTCTTCGCCTTCGGCAAATACGATCCGGCGCGAGGCGACAGCGGCCGCTTCGAAAACCGGGCGCATCAGCAGGGCTGATTTAAACACCGTTTGATTAAGGCGTTCTTTATAGGCCTCGAGGTCAGTAATCGGTCGTTTGGCCACACCGCTGTCCATCGCTGCCTTTGCGACAGCTGAAGAAACGACGCCAACCAGGCGTGGATCAAACGGCTTTGGGATCAGATAGTCCGGGCCAAAGGTGAGCTGTTCACCTTTGTAAGCTGCAGCTGCCTCGGCGCTGGTTGTCGCGCGAGCCATCTCGGCGATGCCGTCGACGCAAGCGATTTGCATCTCGTCATTGATCTCGGTTGCACCAACATCCAGCGCACCCCGAAAGATGAAAGGAAAGCAAAGGACGTTGTTGACCTGGTTAGGGAAGTCACTGCGTCCCGTTGCGATAATCGCATTCGGTGCGACCTCTCGTGCAGCTTGTGGCAGGATTTCGGGCGTTGGGTTGGCCAGTGCAAAGATAATTGGCCGATCGGCCATCTTCTCAACCATTTCGGGCTTCAGTACGTTTGGGCCTGAAAGACCCAGAAACAGATCAGCGCCGCCGACTACGTCATCCAGTGTGCGCAGATCGGACTTTTGCGCGAATTGATCTTTGTGAGGGTTCATGTCCTTGGCACGGCCTTCATAAACAAGCCCGTGAATATCGCAGAGCCAGATGTTTTCACGCTTCACACCAAGCTTTACCAGCATGTTCAGGCATGCGATCCCGGCTGCGCCGCCACCAGTTGAAACGACTTTGATATCCTCAAAGCTTTTTCCTGCAACGTGCAGGGCGTTTTTAGCTGCTGCCCCGACCACAATGGCGGTGCCATGCTGATCGTCGTGGAAAACAGGAATATTCATCCGTTCGCGACACAGTTTCTCTACGGTAAAGCAGTCTGGTGCCTTGATGTCTTCGAGATTGATGGCGCCAAATGTGGGTTCCAGCGCGCAGACGATATCCGCCAGTTTTTCAGGATCGGGTTGGTTCACCTCGATATCAAAGCAGTCGATGCCCGCAAACTTCTTGAACAGAACAGCCTTGCCTTCCATTACCGGCTTTGACGCCAGCGCACCGATATTGCCAAGGCCAAGGACGGCTGTTCCGTTCGAAACCACAGCCACCAGATTGCCGCGCGACGTATAGAGTTCGGCGTTGGAAGGATCGCTTTTGATTTCCAGGCTGGCCTCGGCCACGCCGGGCGAATAGGCGCGGGCCAGATCACGTCCGTTTGCCATCGGTTTGGTGGCTTTGATTTCCAGCTTACCGGGTTTCGGATGCGCGTGATATTCAAGTGCCGCCTGGCGCAGACTGGGTGTATCGGACATTGCAAACCTTCCCGTTCAAAATTTAGTTTAGTGCTAAACTATTTCTGACGCGGGGGAAACATTGAATTGAAACCGCATGTTTTCAGGCAGTGTCTTGCAAAAACAATTGCCCGCATACACTGTCGCCGCAGAGGAGAATAGCATGACCGACACCATAGCCGAATTCCGCATTCCAACCAAAGAATTACGAGATGACATTCCGTTTTACACCAAGGTGTTGGGAATGCGGATGGACATGATTTATCCGGCTGATGATCCCAGTACTGCGGTCTTTTCCGGTCATGGCTTGCGACTGAGGATTGAGAAGGATGCCCCTGAAGGACCGGGCACCTTGCGTATCCTGACCGAAAACCCGGATGGCTTTGCGGATGGAAAGCGCAGTCTTGTTGCCCCGAACGGGACACGAATCGAGATTGAAGAGCGAAACCCACCACTGGTCATGCCTGAAACAGTTCATTCCTATGTGGTCAGGCGCCTAAAGGATCAGGCCCCCTGGATTATCGGACGTGCAGGAATGCACTATCGGGATCTGGTGCCGGACCGGCTTGGCGGGTCCATCATCGCCAGCCACATCCGCATTCCCGATGGTGGGCCGGTCCCAGACATGGTTCATTTTCACAAAGTCGGATTTCAGCTGATCTTCTGCATTCACGGTTGGGTGGACGTGGTCTACGAGGATCAGGGCCAGAAGATGCGGTTAACTGCTGGAGATTGCTTTATCCAGCCGCCCGAAATCCGGCACCGCGTGCTAGAGGCGTCTGATAATGTTCAGGTAATCGAGATCGGCGTACCGGCTGAACACGTGACCGAGATCGATCATGAAATGGAATTGCCTACACCGCACTTTCGGCCTGATCGGGAATGGGACGGGCAACGGTTCGTCTATAATCAGGCAAAAGACGCCGAATGGGTTCCGTTCCGATTGCCGGGTTACATCTGCCGGGACACTACGATTGCAGAGAATACCAAGGGCGTCGCCGGAGTTCAGGTGGTCCGGCGGGGGCAGGGTGATCCGGTTTGGGCCAGCCATGACACAGATATCCACTTTACCTTCGTCATGAATGGCGAAGTGACGCTTGAGGGGGACGATCGTGATCCCTATCGGCTTGAGCAGGGGGATGCCTTTGTCATTCCACCGGGAATGCGAACCCGGCTGTCTGATCCGACTGATGACATCGAACTGCTTGAGGTTACATTGCCGGGAACATTCAACACGACGCTGGATTAGGCTGAAAACCGCTGCGTAAAACGGCACCCGGGGGCTTCAAATCCCCGGGTGCTTTCATTTAGGGTATGAACTTCTGACCAGATGATCAAAAAATGGGGAATCGCCATGTCACTCAAAGATGCCGCCTTGAAAGTGCGCGAGAACGCCCATGCGCCGTATTCAAACTTCAAAGTTGGCGCGGCTGTACGATCTGGTTCAGGAACTGTCTATTCAGGCTGTAACGTTGAAAACGTGGCCTATCCCGAAGGAACCTGCGCCGAGGCGGGTGCAATTGCCGCCATGGTCGCTGCCGGGGAAAAAGAACTGACTGAGGTATATGTGGTGGCGTCCAGCCCCCAACCTGTTCCCCCATGCGGTGGATGTCGCCAGAAACTGGCCGAGTTCGGCAAGGGCGATGTGGTTGTTACAATGGCAACCGTTGATGGCGTCGAAACCAAGACAACGATCGCCGATCTGCTACCCGGCGCTTTCGACGCCTCCTTTATGTAAGGCCCGACCTGATGGACGCCCGATCGATCATCGCAAAACTGCGCCGTCATGAGGTGCCGACTGCCGAGGAACTGTCCTGGTTTGCTCAAGGGCTTGCCGATGGTGTCGTAAGTGATGCTCAGGCCGGGGCTTTTGCCATGGCGGTCTGTATGGGTGGTTTGGGCGCGCAAGGCCGTGCCGCACTTACGCTGGCAATGCGTGACAGCGGTGATGTGTTGACGTGGGATCTGGATGGTCCGGTAATCGACAAGCACTCAACCGGAGGGGTCGGGGATTGCGTGAGCCTGATCCTGGCGCCTGCGCTTGCGGAATGCGGGTCTTTTGTGCCGATGATCTCGGGCCGTGGTCTTGGCCACACCGGAGGTACGCTCGATAAACTTGAAGCCATTCCCGGTGTTAGTACCCAGATTGGGCAGGATCGTTTGGCTCAGATCCTGAAAGAAACCGGCGCTGCGATCGTTGGAGCCACCGCGCAGATCGCGCCCGCTGATAAACGGCTATATGCGATCAGGGATGTTACGGCGACGGTGGAAAGCCTCGACCTGATCACTGCATCGATCCTGTCAAAGAAGCTGGCCGCCAGCCCGGATGCTCTGGTTCTTGACGTAAAGGTTGGCAGCGGTGCTTTCATGAAAAGCATTGAAGATGCGCGCAAGCTGGCAACTGCTTTGAGCGAGACTGCAAATGCTGCCGGCTGCAAGACTTCGGCGGTGATCACCGATATGGACCAGCCGCTGGCCTCTTCTCTGGGCAATGCCCTGGAGGTTTCGGAGGTTATGAAAGTCCTGACGGCGGGGCATGACACGCCCTTAGCTGAGATTTCAGCCGAGTTGGGTGGCGTTTTGCTGGCCGATGCTGGTGTTGTCGCGACAGCTGAGGAAGGTCGTGAGAAGATCGCCGATGTGATCCGCGATGGTCGGGCTGCCGAACGCTTTGGCCGGATGATGGCGGCGGTTGGTGCGCCGTTGGGGTTTGTCGAGGATTGGTCGCGCTATCTACCTGAGGCAAGCGTCATTCTCGAAGTACCTGCTCAGGACAATGGCTACATCACTGCGATTGATGGCGAGGCATTGGGTCTTGCGGTTGTGGCGCTGGGCGGTGGGCGTCAGGTGGAAAGCGACGTGATTGATCCAGCTGTCGGTATCTCTGGCATTTCGCGTCTAGGGGATCATGTCTCCAGAGGCGCTCCCCTTGCCGTGGTGCACGCAGCAAGAGAAGACGCAGCGAAGAAAGCCGCAGAGACGATAGTACGGGCCGTAACGATTGGTTCAGATCCAGCCGAAGCACCAAGCCTCATCCATGAGAGGATAACCGCGTGACCCGTGCATTTCTTGTTGTCATGGATTCAGTTGGTATCGGCGGTGCACCGGATGCCGATCAGTTTTTCAATGGCGACATCCCGGACATTGGCGCAAACACGCTGGCTCATATCGCGCAGGCCTGTGCTGATGGTCGGGCCGAAGATGGTCGGTTAGGCGCATTGCATTTGCCAAATCTTGATAGTCTGGGTCTGAGCGCGGCTGTGCGATTGGCGTCAGGTGCAGTAACACCAGGTTTGAACACTCAGTCCACGGGCACTTGGGGCTGCGCGCGCGAGCATTCGCCAGGTAAGGATACGCCTTCGGGACATTGGGAACTGGCTGGATTGCCGGTGCCGTGGGATTGGAATTACTTTCCGGACACCGTTCCTGCATTTCCTGATGATCTGAGCCTCGCTGCAGCTCGGGCAGCGGGGGCCGAGGGAATTTTGGGAAACTGCCATGCCTCAGGCACAGCGATTATCGCTGAGTTGGGTGCAGAGCATATGCGCACCGGATGGCCGATCTGCTATACCTCAGCTGACAGTGTGTTTCAGATTGCCGCGCATGAAGAGAGCTTTGGCCTCGAACGCCTGCTGGACATGTGCAAGTCACTTGCACCGCGCCTGCACGAAATGAAAGTGGGTCGGGTCATTGCCCGCCCGTTTACCGGATCGCCGGAGCAAGGGTTCACCCGCACAACCAACCGCAAGGACTTTGCGATCCTCCCTCCTGCGCCGGTTCTGACCAACTGGGTGCAGGATGCCGGGCACAGGGTTCATGCTGTGGGGAAGATCGGCGATATCTTTTCGATGCAGGGGATCGATACGCTGCGTAAGGGATCGGATGCCGAATTGATGGTCCATCTGTCCAATCTGGTGGATGAGGCCGAAGAGGGCAGCCTGACATTCGCCAATTTTGTAGAGTTTGACAGCCTTTACGGCCACCGCCGCGATATCAGCGGATACGCCCGCGCATTGGAGTGGTTCGATCGTGAGATCGGCTTGATCCTGCAAAAATTGCGACCGGGTGATCTGATGCTATTGACCGCAGATCATGGCAACGACCCAAGCTGGATCGGAACGGATCACACGCGCGAACAGGTGCCAGTCCTGATTGCTGGGCATGGGGCTGGCCAGATTGGCCAGGTTGACTTTGCCGACGTCGCCGCCAGCCTTGCCCACCATCTGAACATACCGGCACAAGGACCGGGAAGGAATTTTCTATGACCGTCGCTGACGTTCCCAAGATCGAGCTTCATCTGCATCACGAAGGTGCAGCGCCGCCAGCCTTTATCCGACAGCTTGCGCATGAAAAGCGTATTGACCTGAGCGGTATCTTTAAACCTGATGGCAGCTATGATTTCCGTGATTTCGCACACTTTCTGAGCGTCTATGAGGCTGCTTGCGAAGTGTTGAAAACGCCCGAGGATTTTCGCCGTCTGACGCTGGCAATTCTGGAAGAAAGCGCCGCAAACGGGGTTGTTTATTCCGAAACCTTCCTTAGCCCTGACTTTTGCGGCGGTGGCGATCTGCATGCATGGCGGGATTATCTGAATGCGATTCAGGATGCTGCGGATGAAGCTGAACGCAAGTTTGACATTACTCTGCGCGGCGTCGTCACCTGTGTTCGCCATTTCGGTCCAGAGCAGTCCAGACAAAGCGCGATATGCGCAGCCGAAACTGCAGGTGACTGGATCACTGGCTTTGGTATGGGGGGAAACGAATCCGTCGGACGACAGGGCGACTACAAATGGGCCTTTGAATGTGCGCGTGAAGCCGGTTTGCGCCTGACGACGCATGCCGGAGAATTTGGTGGCCCCGAAAGCGTGCGTGATGCTGTACGCGATCTGGGAGTCGAGCGGATCGGTCATGGCGTCCGGGCCATGGAAGATCCGGATCTGGTGCATGAGCTTGTCGATCGGGATGTAACCTTGGAGGTATGCCCGGGATCGAACGTTGTGCTGGGGTTGTTCCCCGACTTTGGAGCGCATCCTATTGCGCGTCTTCGCGATGCCGGGGTTAAGGTCACCGTCTCTACAGACGATCCGCCGTTTTTTCATACGACGATGCGGCGTGAATATGAGATGCTGAGCGAAGCATTCGGCTGGACTGCCGAAGACTTTGCCGCGCTGAACGATACGGCCCTGAACGCGGCCTTTTGCAACGAAGAGACCCGCGAACGGGTTAAAAAGAGACTGGAGAAGTCATGAGCGAACATCTGACTGTCGTTGATCACCCGCTGGTACAGCACAAACTGACGCTCATGCGGGACAAGGGAACTTCGACCGCTGTGTTCAGGCAGCTGCTGCGCGAGATTACCTTGCTGCTGGCTTATGAGGTTACGCGTGAAATGCCTCAGACCACGCGCCACATCGAAACACCGATGGAGGAGATGGATGCGCCAATCCTCGCGGGTAAGAAACTGGCGCTGGTGTCGATCCTGCGTGCGGGCAACGGGATGCTGGATGGTGTGCTGGAGCTGATTCCGTCAGCGCGAGTCGGTTTTGTTGGGCTCTACCGCGACGAAGAAACACTGAAGCCTGTGCAGTATTACTTCAAAGCACCCGAAGGGCTGAAAGATCGTTTGGTCATCGCAGTAGATCCCATGCTGGCAACCGGCAACAGCTCGGCTGCGGCGATTGATCTGTTGAAAGAGGCAGGTGCCAAGGACATCCGCTTCCTGTGCCTGCTCGCCGCGCCTGAAGGTGTCGCGCGCATGAAAGAAGCGCATCCTGATGTGAAAATTGTCACGGCAGCTCTGGATCGCGAGTTGAATTCCAAAGGCTATATCATGCCTGGTCTGGGCGATGCGGGTGACCGCATGTTCGGTACCAAGTAGTCGTTTC
The DNA here is from genome assembly GCF_056537525.1 of Ruegeria sp. CE12. Taxonomy (NCBI): domain Bacteria; kingdom Pseudomonadati; phylum Pseudomonadota; class Alphaproteobacteria; order Rhodobacterales; family Roseobacteraceae; genus Ruegeria; species Ruegeria sp. CE12. Next base: position 13,572 of record NZ_JBQFRS010000002.1, read on the forward strand.
TAGTCGCCACAAATGTTTTGCAGCTGGACCCAATCACGGTCCGGCAGAACCTGTTCGAGCGTCCGACCCGCCATAGGGTCGGCCTCGATCAGTCCCAGAACGGTTTCGCCAGTAATATCACGCGCGTATGCGTAGGGTGTCGAGGGCAATGCCGCCTGCGCAAAAACTGCGAGAAGGTCCTCATCCGAAATTTCCGGACGTGGCTCTGCCAAAACCTGTTCAGTATATGTGTCCACAATTGTCGGTGTGAGCTGGCCTGTTGTCAGCAACCTGAATGCCGCCGAAGGTCCGGTGTGATCGAGCAAATCGTCAAGCGGATCGATTTGTTCGGCACGCGCTCGTTCAGCGATGACGTAACCAGCGGCGACCGCCGGATCCTCATGATCTTCGACCAATGACCGGTTGAGCAACACGGTGCCACCCGGCAGGCTCATGCTGTCTTTAACTCCGGCTGGCAGGATGATGATCTGGCGCACACCGGTGCGTTGGGCAAGTTTGTCCAAAGAACCCTGAGCATCGTCAGAAGCGCAGGCCTTCCCCGATACTCGCTCGATACGCTGCAGGATCGTGTTGCCGATATCCTGTCGTTTGATTTCAGGCACTACCGATACCACGTGGCTTTGCAGTGCACCCGGAAGCCACAGCAGCAGTACGGCTGCAACGGCTGCAACAACCCCTCCGACACTCAGCCAACGCAAGCGCCCGGGGTGCGGGCGGGCCCTGTCGATCGCACGTTGCAGGCGATCGATCGCTTCGATCATGGTCGTCTCGGTTTCGGCGAGCTCCAGAGTTTCTCCGGGATCGCCGTCCGGATTGAATATCGCGGGGTAGGTGCCCGGATTCTGTCGCTCCAAAGCAGCAAGAGACCAGTGGGTCAGAGCACGATCATTGAAATCCGAGATTGTAAGGGTCGCTTCGCCAATCGAGACCACAACCTCGCGCCTTTGATCATCAGGCGAGGGGCGCCACAGACCGGTGGCTTCGATCCGCTGGTACTGTTTAAGTGCCGTCATTGAACTGGTTACTGCTCGTTCTTGTTTGATCAAAGCTTAGCATGTCGTGTTCATGGGGCGCAAACTTGTTGCGCTGAGTTTCGCAAATGTGCTGGATAGCGTGAAGCGTGGATTTGTTGGCCCGATAAACGGCCACATTTGTTTGAGACAAAGAATGCAGACTGACAGTCACTCTTCGCCGATGTTGGCCTCTGTGCTGATGGTTTCATCGATGGCCATCATCGGTGTCATCGATAACTTTGTAATCAGGTTGGCCGAGTCCATCGGCCTGTGGCAATTCCATATGAGCCGGGCCATGTTGATGCTGCCCCTGATAGCCGGGTTGTCGCTATTGGGTCTTGGCACTCTGCGGCCTCAGCGCTTTGGCATCGTCGTGATACGAAGCGTTTTGATTACTATAGCGATGCTGTTCTATTTTAGTTCGTTGGCATTGATGCCAATCGCACAAGCGCTGGCGGGGTTGTTTACCTCACCCATATTCGTTCTTTTGATTTCTGCACTGATGTTAAAACAACAGATCGGCCCCTGGCGCATTCTGGCGGTGATGGTTGGGTTTGCGGGCATTCTGTGTGTGCTGCAACCTGATCCTGGGGATTTTGATGTTTTGACGTTGTTGCCCGTGGCAGGTGGCTTTTTCTATGCGCTGAGTGCGATCGTGACGCGCGCACATTGCGCCAACGAAAGTACGGTGGCCTTGTTGGCCGCCATGATCATGACACTTGGGTTGGCCGGTGCGATTGGGCTGGCGTTCTTTACGCTTTTTCCAGCAGTTTCCCCTGAAGGGCCGGACGGGTTTGTGACACGTGGCTGGGTGTGGCCGATGGATCTGGCCTTGCCCTGGGTCATGATTCAGGCCGTTGGTTCGACAATTGCAGTGTTTATGCTGATCAAGGCCTATCAGCTTGGCGAACCTTCCTACGTGGCGGTTTTCGAGTACTCGGTTATGATCTTTGGCCCGATGTTCGCATGGGTCGCTATGGGGCAAACGATCGGGGTCATGCAGGTTACCGGAATTGGATTGATCGCCACCGCTGGTGTTCTGTTGGGTTGGAGGGCAGGGCGCACATCTGCTGAACCTCAGGAGGGATAGGCCGCAGACTATCGTTTTGTTGGCATTTATCGTGCCGTCCAAACAAAGCCAATCTGTCATACCTACATCCGTTCGGAATATCCCGGGCTCGCGTTGCAGCAGGTCTGCACTTCGGATTGGGAGCGAGAATTCCCCGTTACTTTTGCAGCCAACGATACAAATTCGTCGAAATGGACCGCGCGGTAGATACCCGAAGATTCGGATGTAGGCCTAAATTACCTGCACATATCTGGTTTCCAATATGGAAATAAACAAAGATATACGAGATTGAATGTGTCCATATGAGTGTTCAATACCCCTGATACAGGCCCAAATCAGGCGCAAATATGTCAAAAATAAGTCACTCCGCTCATTCCCGTGCTAGCACTTTGTAATCGTTTGTAAGTGCCAAAAGGGGGTGAGGCACGTGTTAGAAGTAGTGAGTATTCGTAGTTTTTCAGAGCAGCCTGACAGTGTTGATCAAACAAGTTCGCAAAAGGCTGTCATCGCCCGTCGAGGTGGATTTCTGCATGGTACAAAGATCGCGACCACCAGTGGTTGGAAGCTGGTAGAGCAGATTGTGGTTGGCGATCTTGTTCGCACGTTGGATCATGGTTTTAGGGAAGTAAGACGTGTCTCAGTCGACCGGGTTGTCATACCGGAAGAGGAAACCCGCGCAGAATACCTGCCGATCTATGTGCCTGCGCAGGCGGCCTACAACGGACGACCAGTTTGGTTGATGCCGGAACAGGGGGTCGCCTTGGATCTAAGCAAGATCGACTCCGAAGCTGGTGGTTTTTCGGTCGTTCCAGCGAGATTGCTCAGCGGCAAATGTAGGCTGAGTTCACAATCACCGGGGTCGACATTCGAAGTCCGCACGCTGTTCTTCGATGAAGATGAAGTGATTTTTGTTCAAGGTGGCTTGCAGGCTTTCTGCTCGTCCGGTCGCTTTAGCATGCGTCCACGACCAAACCGGATAAGCTATCCCGTCGCCGAGGAAGAAGAAGCTGCGGCTTTAACCGAACTGATTGCCCAAAAGGGCGACCTATCTGCCCTTGCAAACCCGTTGGGTGCGCTGCCTGCACCCATCCCGCAGGAACCGATTTTTCCGATCCGCCCCCCTTCGGGGATAAGGCGACCGGGACGTCCTGGCCGGCCTAACTTGCCCGCCTTGTTTCTGCGGCCTGAATGGCAGACCTAACCAAACACCACGAGAATGATGCAGGCGCATGGTATCATGCGCCTGCATCAATTTGTTAAGCGGCTTTTGCCTCAGGGTTGAAACGACCGTAAAAGCTCTGACCTTTTTCCGCCATCTCACGCAGCAGGGGCGGGCAGGCGAAACGTTCGCCATACTGTGCTGCCAACTGGTCACAACGCTCGGCCGCGTAGGGCGTGCCGATGATGTCCAGCCAGCTCAGTGGGCCACCGGACCACGGCGCGAAACCCCAGCCCAGGATCGCGCCCACATCGCCTTCACGGATGTCTTCCAAAACACCTTCTTCCAGCGCGCGGACCGCTTCCAGAACCTGCGCGAACATCAGACGTTCCTGTACCTCGATCAGGTCAGGCTGGTCTTCGGCATGCGGGTACTTCTCCTGCAGGCCCTTCCAGTATTCGACACGCTTGCCTTTTTCGTCATAGTCGAAGAAGCCCGCGTTTGCCTTGCGACCCAGACGGCCCTGTTCTTCCATCCAGAAGATCAGATCGTCCGAGGGGCTTTCCGGGTAGGCGTCGCCCATCGCTGCCTTGGTCGCACGTGCGATCTTGGCACCCAGATCAATCGAGGTCTCATCGGTCAGCTGAATTGGTCCCACAGGGAAGCCCAGTTGACGCGCCGCGTTGTCGATCAGCACTGGGTTCACACCCTCGGCAATCATCCGCACACCTTCGTTGATGTAAGGAATGATGCAGCGGTTGGCGTAGAAGAAACGCGCATCGTTGACCACGATCGGCGTTTTTCGGATTTGACGTACATAGTCCAGCGCCTTGGCCACTGCGCGATCACCGGTTTCCTTGCCTTTGATGATCTCGACCAAGAACATCTTCTCGACCGGCGAGAAGAAGTGGATGCCGATGAACTGATCCGGACGCACGGATGCTTTGGCCAGATCGGTGATCGGCAGGGTCGAGGTGTTCGAGGCAAAGATGCAGTCCTCGGGGATGATCGCCTCGACCTTCTTGGTCATCTCGGCCTTGACGCCCACGTCCTCGAAGACGGCTTCGATGATCAGGTCACAGCCTTTGAGGTTGTCCAGATCCGGGGTCGCGGTGATGCGGGCCAGCATGGCTTCTTTTTTCTCAGCCGTGACTTTGCCGCGCTTCATACCCTTGTCCAGATAGGTCTCGGTATAGGCCTTACCCTTGTCAGCAGCTTCCTGGTCGCGGTCCACAAGAACCACTTCCATACCGGCCTGCGCCGACACCAGCGCGATACCAGCACCCATCATGCCTGCGCCCAGAACGCCGATCTTCTTGACCGACTGATCCGGAACACCTGCAGGACGTACAGCACCTTTCTCCAACGCTTCCTTGTTCAGGAACAGCGAACGGATCATCGCACCCGAGGAGGGGTTCATCAGAACAGAGGTGAACCAACGCGCTTCGATCTTCAGGGCGGTGTCGAAATCGACAAGCGCACCTTCATAGACCGCGCTCAGCAGAGCTTTGGCAGCAGGGAACGCACCTTGGGTCTTGCCGTTCACCATCGCGGACGCACCAACGAAGTTCATGAAGCCAGCAGGATGGTAAGGCGCGCCGCCGGGCATCTTATAGCCCTTCGCATCCCACGGCTTGACGATGTCTGCGTCCTTGGCGTTCAGCACCCATTCCTTGGCCGCGGCCATCGGGTCGGCTGCGATTTCGTCGATGTAACCTGCGCCCTTGGCCTTCTTGACGTCCAGCATCTTGCCTTCTAACAACAGCGGAGCCGCCGCAATTGCGCCAACCTTGCGGACCATCCGCGTGGTGCCGCCTGCGCCGGGGAAAATGCCGACCATGATTTCGGGCAGGCCGTACTTCGCCTTGGGGTTTTCTGCTGCAAAGATGCGGTGCGTGGATAGGGGCAGCTCCATACCGATGCCCGCAGCGGTGCCGGGCAGAACGGTAGCAATCGGCTTGCCGCCTTTCTTGGTCTTGGGATCCATGCCCGCCAGTTCGATCTTCCGCAGCAGGGCGTGCATTTGCATCGTGCCCTCGAACAGACCTTTAGCTGGGTTGTCACCCGCCTGTTCTTTCATCACCGCCAGCAGATTCAGGTCCATGCCTCCGGCGAAGGAACCTTCCTTGCCCGAGGTAATGATGATGCCTTTGACCTCGTCATCAGCCAGCGCCTGATCGATCTGATCGCTCAACTGCGCCAGCCCGTCAAAGGACATCACGTTCATGGTTTTCCCGGGCACGTCCCAGGTAATAATGGCGACGCCGTCCGCGTCCTTCGTCAGAGTGAAATCAGTCATTGTCATCTCCAATCTGGTCAGCCGTCAGCGGGCTGCCATCCTTGCGGGTGAAGGAGAATCCGTTCTCATCATCCTTCACCATCATGTCTATGTCGCTGTAATAGCCGGTCTCGGTCGGGGTCCGTGTGCCCACTACCAAAAAGGTCGCGGGCGCATCGGTTTTGTTCACAAGGTGGTGGCCGTTGGCCTCACCTGCGGGCCAAGCGGCGCAATCGCCGGGCTGCATCTCATGCTCACCATCGTCATCGATCAGCACGCAGGTGCCGCTGAGCATGATGGCAAATTCGTCCTGCTCCATGTGGTAATGGCGCAGCGAAGACATGCCTTGCGGTTCCAACCGCACGATGTTGACCCCGTATTGGGACAGCCCGCCTGCATCACCCACACGCTGCACGAAACGACCTGCGGTCGCCTCGGCCAGCTTGCCGGGATAGGACGAGCCTCCCTTGAACGGGATCTGAGAGAGATCCAGCTTGGGCATCAGACCCGCTCGATAATGGTTGCTGCACCCATGCCGGACGCGATGCAGAGCGTGGCCAGACCGGTTTCCTTGTCCTGACGCTCCAGCTCATCCAGCAGCGTGCCGATGATCATCGCACCGGTCGCACCCAGCGGGTGACCCATCGCGATCGAGCCGCCGTTGACGTTTACCAGCGCCGGATCGACGTCGAATGCCTGCTGGAAGCGCAACACGACCGACGCGAAGGCTTCGTTCACTTCGAACAGGTCCAGATCGCTGATCTTCATACCGTTGTCGGCCAGAATTTTCTCGGTCACAGGAACCGGGCCGGTTAGCATGATGGTCGGGTCGGTACCAATCTTGGCGGTCGCTTTGATCCGGGCGCGCGGCTTGAGGCCGTATTTCTCACCGAATTCCTTGTTGCCGATCAGAACAGCCGCCGCACCATCCACGATGCCCGAGCTGTTGCCGGCGTGGTGGATGTGGTTCACGCGCTCAAGATGCGGGTATTTCAGCATCGCGACCTTGTCGAAGCCGGGCATCTGCTCACCCATCATCTGGAAGGACGGGTTCAGGGCTCCGAGGCTCTGCATGTCGGTGCCGGGGCGCATGTACTCGTCGCGATCCAGAATGGTCAGGCCATTCTGGTCCTTGACGGTGATGACCGACTTTTCGAAACGGTTGTCGGCCCATGCCTCTGCGGCGCGCTTTTGCGATTCAACCGCCAGCGCGTCAGCGTCATCACGGGAGAAACCGTACTCAGTCGCAATAATGTCGGCTGAGATACCCTGCGGAACGAAATAGGTCTCCATCGCCAGCGAAGGGTCAACGGCAATCGCCGCACCGTCGCTGCCCATGGCCACACGGCCCATCATCTCGACACCGCCAGCGATGTAAGCGTCGCCCGCGCCGCCTTTGACCTGGTTTGCCGCCAGATTCACGGCCTCCATGCCGGATGCGCAGAAACGGTTGATCGCCAGACCAGGGATCGATTCATCCAGGTCCGAGGCCAGAACAGCCGAGCGCGCCAGACAGCCGCCTTGCTCCATCACTTGGGTGACGTTGCCCCAGATAACGTCCTCAACGGCGTGGCCTTCGAGGTTGTTACGCTCTTTCATCGCGTTCAGGGTCAGGGCGGACAGGCGCACCGAGGTTACCTCGTGCAGGCTGCCATCCTTACGGCCCTTGCCGCGCGGGGTGCGCAGGGCATCATAAATATAAGCTTCGGTCATGGGTCTTCTCCTCAAGCTCGATCCGACGGGTTGCCGGGCATCAGGTCATAGGGGTGTTTCCAACCGGGCTGCTCGGACAGGCGAGTTAGCCAGGCGTCGATATGGGGCCAGTCGGCGCGGTTAAAGCCGAATGGTTCGGGGTAATAGAGATAGCCGCAACAGCTGATGTCGGCGTTGGTGACACCATTGCCGACAATCCAGTCGCGACCGTCCAGATGATCGTTCAGCACCTGATAGGCCGCCTTCAGTCGCCCCTGATTGAAAGCGATCACATCGGGGTTGCGGTGCTGTTCCGGGAGGAAATTGATCAGGAAACGGGTCAGGCCGGCCATCGAGCTGAGCTTGTGATTATCCCACAGCACCCAGCGCAGAATGTCGTAATTCTCCTCCCGGTCCTTACCGCCAAACTTGCCCGACTTCTCGGTCACATAGGCCTGAATGGCACCGGATTGGCTGGTGCGGAAATCACCGTCGATCAGGACAGGTGCTTCGCCCATCTCATTCACTTCGGCGCGAAACTCGGGCGTACGGGTGACACCTTTGAAGAAATCAACAAAGACCGGCTCCCACTCCAGTCCGGACATTTCCAAGGCCAACGCAGCCTTGTAGCTGTTTCCACTTTCTCCGAAGCAATGAAGTTTGATGGTCATGCGATCGCCCCTCCCAAGGCGCATGGTGCGAAGTCGTCATTTGCGTATTTCGAGAAAGACCAACCATCAGGCAGAATGCCTTTGGTCTGTCTTTCTGAAAACACGCCCACTTGAAACAGGTGGTTGGCGTGGTTAGCGTTTCCGCGCTTCAAGCTCGGAATTGAAAATGCGCAGGCGGTGGGTCAGGTTCTCCTCATCAATCACGCTGTTGAAATTCTCGAACAGAAAAGACAGTGCCTCGCCTTCATCCAGACCTGCCTCACGCGAAAATGCCTTGAGCTTGCGATATCCGTCTTCAGTCATCGCAACGGGAAAGCGGCGGGTCAGGCGAAAACGTTTTGGCATGTGGTTCCTCCGGTAAGCTGGGTCCGGGCAATGTTACCCGGACCCAGACTGTGATCAGAAGTTCGCGGCGTCCAGAGCCATGACCGTGTCCGCGCCGGTCTGAATGCGCGAAAGATGCATTGCAGTCGCGGGCAGGCGACGCGCCATGTAGAAACGGCCGGTGTTGATCTTGGTCTCGTAGAACTCTTTGTCTGAGGCACCACCGTCCAGCGCTTCCTGAGCGGCTTTAGCCATCTGAGCCCACATCAGGCCCAGGCAGACATGGCCGAACATGTGCATGAAGTCATAAGAACCGGACAGAGCGTTGTTCGGGTTCTTCATGCCTTCCTGCATGAAGTACATGCCAGCGGATTGCAGGTCTTTGGACGCTGCTTTCAGCGGTTCGATGAACGCTTTGTCATAGGCTTCGTCCTTGCCACCGTTTTCCTTGCAGAAGGATTTGATCATTTCGAAGAAGGCCATGACATGCTTGCCGCCATCCTGTGCCAGTTTACGGCCGACAAGGTCCAGCGCCTGAACGCCGTTTGCACCTTCGTAGATCATCGCGATGCGGGCGTCGCGGGTGTATTGCGACATGCCCCATTCTTCGATGTAGCCGTGGCCGCCATAGACCTGCTGTGCCTGCACGGTCATATCGTAGCCTTCATCCGTCAAGAAGCCTTTGATGACCGGGGTCAGCAGCGAGATCAGCCCGTCCGCGTCCTTGTCACCCGAGCGGTGCGCCTTGTCGATCATGGTCGCGCCCCACAGGATGAACGCGCGGGCGCCTTCGGTGAAGCTTTTCTGATCCATCAGGTTACGGCGGATGTCGGGGTGAACGATCAGTGGATCGGCCGGGCCGTCCGGGTTCTTCACACCTGTTACGTCGCGGCCCTGCAGGCGGTCTTTGGCATATTCGACAGCGTTCTGGTACGCAGCTTCGGCCTGAGACAGGCCTTGCATACCCACACCCAGACGCGCTTCGTTCATCATCGTGAACATCGCGCGCATACCCTTGTGCTCGTCGCCCAGCAGCCAACCGGTCGCTTCGTCATAGTTCATGACGCAGGTCGAGTTGCCGTGGATGCCCATCTTCTCTTCGATCTTGCCGACAGAGACACCGTTGCGCTCGCCTGGTGTACCGTCTTCGTTGACGATGAACTTGGGAACGATAAACAGCGACACGCCTTTGATGCCTTCAGGGCCACCGGGGATTTTCGCCAGAACCAGATGGATGATGTTGTCAGCCATGTCGTGATCGCCAGCCGAGATAAAGATCTTCTGACCGGAAATTTTGTAGCTGCCGTCACCCTGCGGTTCCGCCTTGGTGCGCATCAGGCCCAGATCGGTGCCGCAATGCGGTTCGGTCAGGTTCATGGTCCCAGTCCATTCACAGCTGACCATGTTGGGCAGGTACTTGTTTTTCTGCTCGTCGGTTCCGTGGGCTAGAATTGCCGACGCCGCGCCGTGCGTCAGGCCCTGATACATCACAAACGCCTGGTTTGCGCCCGAGAACATCTCGCCAACAGCAGTACCCAACACATAGGGCATGTTCTGGCCGCCATACTCTTCCGGCATGTCGAGGCCAGTCCAGCCACCTTCCTTCATCTGCTCGAAGGCGTCTTTGAAACCGGTGGGGGTGTATACGATACCGTTTTCCAGACGACACCCTTCGGTGTCTCCAACAACGTTCAATGGGTGCAGAACATTGGAGGCAACTTTGCCTGCTTCTTCCAGAACTGCGCCGGTAAATTCGGTCTCAAGTTCGCTGTAGCCCGGAATATCGGATTCCGAGACTTTTAGAACATCGTGCAGAATGAACTGCGTATCTTTTGTTGGCGCGTTGTAAACGGGCATGTGAAGCTCCCTTAATTCAGATGTCCGGGTGGCAGGCAGGCGAGGGTATTACTCGGCGGCCTTCTTTTCCTGTTTCATCGAGGCGATAACTTTCTCGCCCCAGCGCAACTGTTCCTTCAGATCGTCGATGGCCTGAGTCAGCTCTTCGCGACGTGATTCCATATCAGCCAGACGTTCGCAGGCGATTTCATACGTGCGGGTCATCTGGGTCAGTTGCTGATCGTCCACGTGGTACAAATCCAGAAGCTGCCGGATTTCCTCGAGGCTGAAACCAAAGCGTTTGCCGCGCAGGATCAGTTTGAGCCTGGCGCGATCTCGTTTCGTGAACAGGCGTTTCTGGCCCTCACGGATCGGGAACAGAAGCTCTTTGGCCTCGTAGAACCGCAAGGTTCGTGGCGTGACATCATATGCCTCGCACATCTCGCGGATGGTCATCAGATCTTCAGTCATAGGTCATACTCTCGGTCACTGGCGTCATGAGATATGAGTTGCGCAGTTGATGCTCGCTTTACAACATGAGAGTGACGTTTACGTAATGCAGACGCTACGTCACAAATAAATTGACGTAACATCCGGTCGCGTAAAGTTGGATTTCGGTAATTTTGTTGCCGTTACGTAAAGGTCGCATCGGGCTTCAAACGTACAACGAAACTTAGCTCACGGATGACCCGCGAGCCAAAAAAGCTTACGATCATTAGAGGTACTGCGCCGTTAGGTGGAGGCGCCTAGCGCAGCGATTTTGCCGTCTGATCCCGCAGGCGAGTCAGTTCGTCCATGGCTTCGTCCAGTTGCTGCCGTTGTTGGCGCAGTTCTTCCATCTGACGATCAGCCATCTCGACGAAGGTCGCCATTTGGGCCTGGTTTCCCTGATCTTCATAGATCAGTAACCACTGGCGAATCTCTTCCAGCGGAAATCCGAATCTGCGACCGCGCATGATCAGTTTCATGCGTGCGCGTTCTCGAGCGCCATAAAAACGGGATCGTCCCTCGCGATCCGGCTGTAGCAGCTCGATATACTCATAGTAGCGCAGGGTGCGCGGAGTCACATCGAACTCAGCGCACATCTCTTTGAATGACAAACGGTTGTCGGACATCCCTGTTCTCCTTGCCAGCAACCTATGGTGTCATGAAAGCGAGCGCAACAGGCAGGCTTGCCCTTTGCGTCAACTGAGGCTCATAAAGGGATTAACTCAGAAGGACGCAAACCTATGGTCGACAAGACAGTTCTGGCCCGCCAGTTCATCGAGGCAATCCCGCATGCGCGGGCCTTGGGCCTTACTTTGACGCATATCGGCTCAGGCGAGGCTGAGATCACCATGCCCTATAACGAGGATCTGATCGGAGATCCGCGTACAGGCGTGATTCACGGCGGTGCGGTTTCGGCCATGCTGGATACCTGTTGCGGAGCAGCAGTGATGAGCCACCCTTCGGCGCCCGGTGGAACCGCAACCATCGACCTGCGCATTGATTACATGCGTGCTGCAACGCCGGGGCAGATGCTTATCACCCGGGCCAGCTGCTATCACATCACGCGCAATGTTGCCTTCGTGCGGGCTACTGCGATGGATGACGATCAGGAACGCCCTGTTGCAACAGCAACGGGATCATTCACCGTGGAGGGCAAGTAAGATGGCCCGCTCCCGTCCCGAACCCATGCAGGTGGTCAAGCAAAGACGTGATGCAGCGCTCCGCGCCCTCGTCGAGGGTGTGCCATACATGCGGTTCCTCAATATCGGGTTCGATCGCCGGGGTGATGAACTGACCGGTGTTTTGAATTTTGACGAAAAACTGATCGGCAATCCTTTTCTGCCAGCCATCCATGGTGGTGTGACTGCTGCCTTTCTGGAGGTAACTGCCGTCATAACGCTCAGTTGGGAACATATGTTTCCACGGATCGAAAGCGGTGAAATCGATGCTGACGATATCATAACGAATGAGAACATCCGCTTTCCAAAGACCATCGACTTCACCGTCGATTACCTGCGATCGGGATTGCCGCGCGATGCCTATGCACGTGCATTCGTCAGCCGATCCGGTCGCCGCTATGCCTCGGTTCGGGTCGAAGCCTGGCAGGACAATCATGCCAAGCTCTTTGCGCAGGGAACTGGACATTTTCTGATGCCGCAGCCTCCGTCCGACAAAGGTTGAACATGAACGAAGCCTCGGCGCCCATCACGCACAGGCGGGTGCTGAAGATAGCTGCACCCATTGTCCTGTCGAATGCCACAGTTCCGATACTCGGGGCTGTGGATACAGGTGTTGTCGGGCAAATGGGTCAGGCCGCCCCTATTGGCGCGGTCGGTATCGGGGCTGTTATTCTGTCCACGATCTATTGGGTCTTCGGGTTTCTGCGGATGGGAACCACCGGTCTTGCTGCGCAGGCGCGCGGGGCAGGAGATACAGCAGAGACCGGGGCGCTATTGATGCGGGGTCTGCTGTTGGGTACAGCAGCCGGCTTGTTCTTTATCATCACGCAAGTGTTTGTATTCGCGGGCGCCTTTGCTTTGTCACCGGCCAGTCCCGAGGTCGAATCGCTGACGCGAGACTATTTGCAGATTCGTATCTGGGGGGCACCTGCCACCATTGCGCTTTATGCAGTCACTGGCTGGCTAATTGCGGTCGAGCGCACGAAAGGCGTGTTTGTCCTGCAGATCTGGATGAATGGTTTGAACATCATTCTCGACCTGTGGTTCGTGCTGGGCTTGGGATGGGGGGTTGAAGGTGTCGCAACGGCCACTCTGATTGCTGAATGGACTGGTTTGGCGCTGGGTCTGTGGCTGTGCGCGGACGCATTCGGTGGCAATCAGTGGCGAGACTGGCCGCGTATCTTTGATGCGGCTCGATTGCGCAGAATGATGCAGGTGAACGGCGATATCATGGTGCGCTCGGTTCTGCTGACCGGTGCATTTACAACATTCCTCTTCGTCGGCTCCGATTTAGGGGATGTCAATCTGGCCGCCAATCAGGTGCTTCTGCAATTTCTTGAGATTACTGCCTTTGCGCTGGACGGCTTTGCCTTCTCTGCCGAAGCCCTAGTGGGTGGAGCAGTTGGTGCAAAAGACCGTCATCAAGTTCGGCGCGCATCGATCATGGCATCTCAGTGGGGCGTTGGCGGAGCTGTAGGACTGGGTTTGGTGTTCTTCGTTGCAGGTCCCGCATTGATAGATCTCATGTCGACCTCACCTGATGTGCGCATCGCCGGGCGAGAGTTCTTGTTCTGGGCGGCAATTGCTCCAATCATTGGTGTCGCCAGTTGGATGTTTGACGGTATTTATATCGGCGCGACATGGACGCGCGCGATGCGAAACGCGATGATCCAATCTGTTGCGATTTACATCGTAGCCTTGTTCATATTGGTCCCAACCTTAGGAAACCACGGGCTATGGGCCGCGCTGATGGTCCTGAACATCGCGCGCGGCATCACGCTGGGCTGGCGGTATCCAAAGCTTGAGGCACAGGTGGCTTAAAGCAGGGTAAGCAGGTTCTCAGGCGGACGACCAATTGCAGCTTTGTCGCCGGATATTCCCAGCGGCCGTTCGATCAGAATCGGGTTTTCAGCCATGGCCTGAAACAAGTCATCCTCTGAACTTGTCTTGGTCAGACCCAGTTCCTTGAACTGCTTTTCAACCGTGCGCATCATCTCGATGGCAGCGAGGCCAAGCCGGGACTGAGCAGAACGCAGTTCGTCGACCGAAGGCGCATCCTCAAGGTATTTTCTCACAGTGATCTCTGCGCCGTTTTCTTCCAGCAACGCCAGCCCGGCGCGGGACTTTGAGCAACGCGGATTATGCCAATACTCGATCACAACCAGTCCTTTCGCTTGCTTCCAACAGCCTGAGATACACTGTCAAAACCGTCCCGGGCCAACAAGTCATCCAACCCATGCGCGATATCTGCAGCCAGTGAGATACCGCCATACACCATCGCGGTGTAGAACTGCACCGCCGAGGCGCCTGCACAAATCTTGGCATAGGCTTGTTCGGCTGAGCTGATACCCCCCACACCGATCAGTGGGATAGTGCTGTCGGTCAATTGGCTGAGCTGTGCCAGAACACGCGTCGATTTCTCGAACAAGGGAGCACCGGATAGCCCCCCCATCTCATCCTTGTGGGTGCTGAGCAGCCCATCACGGGACAGGGTCGTATTGGTTGCTATGACGGCGTCCACCCCGGTTTCCCGAGCGACAGCCGCGATATCTTCAAGTTCGGCTTCGGCCAGGTCCGGGGCGATCTTGAGGAAGACTGGCATGGGGCGCGCCAGCGTGTCTCTGGTCTCGATCACGCCCCCCAGCAACGCACTTAGCGCGGCTTTGCCTTGCAGATCGCGCAGCTTTTCGGTGTTCGGGGAAGAGACGTTAACCGTGGCAAAATCCAGATACTCGGCGCAATGGGCCAGCACCTTGGAGAAATCCCCGGGGCGATCGTCACTGTCTTTGTTGGCGCCAAGGTTCAGGCCGATAACCGCATTCTTTGGGCGGTCGGCCAGGCGCCGGGCCATGACCTCCATTCCCTCGTTGTTAAAGCCAAAGCGATTGATGGCCGCTTTGTCTTCGGTCAGACGGAACAGGCGTGGTTTTGGGTTTCCCGGTTGCGGGCGCGGGGTGACCGCACCCACCTCGATAAAGCCGAACCCGGCACGGGAAAGCGGTGTAAGAACCTCTCCGTTCTTATCAAACCCAGCGGCCAGACCGACGGGGTTTGGCAGCTTTAGTCCGGCAAGTTCGGTTTGTAGTCGAGGCGACGTGATCGGACCGGGGGCAGGGGCCAGTCCTGATTTCAGGGCTTTGATTGAAAGGCCATGGGCCGTTTCTGGATCAAATTGATGCAGGGCGGCGAGCCCGATTTTCTCGGTCAGTTTCATCCGAATGAACTTCCACTTTCGTTCGGCGCACAGCGGATAAGCCGGGATGTTTTCACGGCTGCCTGCCGATGAACCACGGCGGCGCGATAGATTGGATCGGTCACCATCTCCAGAAACGCATGCGCACTGGGGTACCGGGCAATGAACACCTCGTCCCAGCTTTCATCTGCGGGACCGATCAGCGTCGTCTGGAACGCGCCCCTCCAAACAATCGAAGCCCCTAAACGTTTGATGATCGGTGCAGTTTCCGCGCCGTAGTTGCGATAAGCCTGTGCGCTGGTAAGCCGGGCATTGGCAAGCTCGTGATCCGATGGGTATTCTGCAATATCGCGAAATTTCACGAGGTTCAGCATTTCGATCGGCTGATCGCGATCCAGACCTTTGAACGCTTCGAATTGCTCCCGTTCCGGATCGACAAACTCTGTCATTCCATTTCCTCCGGGAATTGATGCTTTTCACCATCAAACGGGAGCGGGCGTGACCACACAACGTCACTCATGCGGATTTGGCGATAGAGATGCGGGAACAACGCGTCACCGCGCGAAACCTCCCATTTCAGGTCATCGCCCATGGCATCGGCATCGCATGCCAACAGTGTCAGATCGCCTACACCGGCAAAGTGTTTGGCTGCGGTTTCCTCGGCCTGTTCAGCTGTCGAGAAGTGTACATAACCGTCAGCGATGTCGATCGGAGCACCATTAGATGCACCATCTGCCTGCAGCTTGGCCCATTCGTCGGCCCTGAATATCTTGTAAATCAGCATATGGACCTGATGCCCCGCACCGCGGGCGGAATCAAGCCGGATTTCCCCCTTTGACTCTTTGCCGCCCACATCGCACGATCCCCTCAATCAACTACAGGGAGTTTCAATATGTTCACCCGCTTATTGGCATCTGCAGCCGTGTTGGGCCTGACCGCAGGCATGGCGGCTGCGGAATTTAAACTGACCATCTTGCATACCAACGATATTCACAGCCGGATCGAATCCATCAACAAATACGATTCCACTTGTGACGCCGAGGGCGAAGCCGAAGGAAAGTGCTTTGGCGGTGTAGCCCGGCTCAAGACCATGGTGGATTCAAAACGTGATGCCATGGCGGACGAAAATGTCCTGCTGCTGGATGCTGGCGACCCATTTCAGGGCTCACTTTTTTATACAACCTATAAAGGCGCCGCAGAAGCAGAGTTCATGGAAGCCATCGGCTATGATGTCATGGCCGTGGGTAACCACGAATTCGATGATGGTCCGGCAGGTTTGGAGGCATTTATAGATGCCGTAAGCTTCCCGGTGATTTCGGGCAACCTTGATCTGTCATCGTCAGCCGAATTGAAGGACAAGGTGCAAAATCACGTTGTCCTTGATGTCGGCGGTCAGAAGATTGGTATCATTTCGGCATTGGCAACTGACACGGTCGACACCTCGAGCCCCGGCAAGGATGTGGTGTTTCAGGATGAAATCGATAGCCTGTCCGCAGATGTAGCCGCCCTGCAGGAAGAGGGCGTAAACATCATCATCGCGCTCAATCACGTGGGTTTGGCCAAGGATCTTGAGATCGCGGAAAAAGTACCCGGGCTTGATCTCGTGATTGGGGGACACTCCCACACGTTGCTGTCTAACACGGATGAAGACGCGGCCGGACCTTATCCAATGATGGTTGGCGATGTGCCCGTTGTGCAAGCTTATGCGTATTCAAAGTACCTGGGTGAGATCACTCTGACCTTTGATGATGACGGCAACCTTATCTCAGCCGAAGGTGAGCCAATTCTGTTGGATGCGTCAGTTGAACCGGATGCGGATATCGCTGCCCGAGTTGCAGAGATGGGTGCTCCGATCGAAGAGATGAAGCAGCGCGTCGTGGCCAATGCTGCGGCTCCGATTGAAGGAGACCGTTCCGTTTGCCGTGTGCAGGAATGCGAGATGGGAAATCTGGTTGCCGACGCGATGCTGGCCAGGGTTGCTGATCAGGGTGCTCAGATCGCGATCGCAAATTCCGGTGGTTTGCGCGCATCGATCGATTCCGGTGATGTGACCATGGGCGAAGTTCTGACGGTTCTGCCTTTCCAGAATACCCTCTCGACCTTCGAAATCAGCGGGCAGGGCGTCATTGATGCGCTTGAGAATGGCGTCAGCCAGGTCGAAGAGATCAAAGGTCGTTTCCCGCAGGTAGCTGGCATGACGTTCACATGGGATCCTTCGGTTGCGCCCAACGAAGGCCGCATTGGCGAAGTGATGGTCGCAAGCGGGGATGGGTTTGTACCGATCGATCCGGCCGCGACTTACCTGGTGGTCACCAACAACTATGTTCGGAACGGTGGCGATGGCTACAAGATGTTCTCGGGTGACGACAAGAACGCCTATGACTATGGTCCTGATCTTGCCGATGTAACAGCCGAGTATCTGGCCGAGAACGCGCCATACCAGCCTTATGTGGACGGGCGCATCAAGCAGAAGTAAGGTTCTTTTTGAGAATGACGGTCGCGCTTTACCTTAGCGCGGCCGTTTCTTGTATGACGCTTGTCAAACACTGGCAGTGTCTATCACCGCCTTTTCTTTCGAACATGCCCGGGGTAGACCCCTGACATGGCTCTGAAAATCTCAAATCTGCCGGAACTTTATGCCCACGCATTCGATACTGTGATCGATGTGCGCAGCCCGGCCGAGTTTGCTGAAGATCACCTGCCCGGAGCTATCAACCTGCCGGTCCTGGACGATGACGAACGCGCGCGGGTGGGAACGATCTATGTACAGGAAAGCCCGTTTTTAGCGCGCAAGCTTGGTGCGGCTTTGGTATTTCGCAATGCTGCGAACCATATCGAGAACAGCCTAAGCCATCACGAAGGTGGGTGGCGGCCTCTGGTCTATTGCTGGCGCGGTGGGCAGAGATCCGGATCGTTTACGTGGATGCTGCAACAGATTGGTTGGCGGGCGGAGGTAATCGATGGCGGGTATCGCACCTATCGTCGTCTTGTTAACAGTTACCTCTATGACGATCCGCTACCGTTTCGGTTGGTTGCACTGGATGGCTACACCGGTACGGCCAAAACCGAACTTCTGGCGCATCTACAGGGCCAGGGCGTTCAGGTTGTAGATTTGGAAGGCCTTGCCAATCACCGCGGATCCTTGTTGGGCGAGATGCCCGGAGGACAACCCAGTCAAAAGGCATTTGAATCTGCGCTGGCAGGAGCCTTTTGCGCACTGGATCTAAATCGACCCGTTCTGGTCGAGGCGGAATCCTCGAAGATCGGCAATCTGATCCTTCCACCCAGTCTGTGGAACGCCTTGCGGGCAGCACCGCGAATTCAGGTGAATGCTCCGATTCAGGCTCGGACGGCCTATTTGACCGAGGCATATGACGACATCCTGTCTGATGCGGATCGACTGCGTGATCGTCTGAGCCCGCTGCGTTTTCACAGAGGTCACGAGATCGTGGATGGCTGGCTCGAATTGATCAAAGCCGGTGACAAACGCGCACTCACAAAGTCTTTGATGGAGCAGCACTACGACCCGGCCTATACAAAGTCCCGAAGGGCTCAGAAGGTCGACATACTCGCCCAGATCGAGGTGGGTTCACTGGATGATGCCGGATTAAAGCGGGCAGCCTTTCAGATTGAAGCCGCCATTGATCAAATTTGAAGCGAAAGGCCCGGTGTTTCGGTGAGTTTGCCAATGTTTACCGCGGGGTAACCCGCTTCTTGCAATTCTTGGCAAATAGTATCCGCCTGATCGGCAGATACTGCGGCGAGCAATCCGCCAGCAGTTTGTGGATCGAACAGAAGGTCCGCTTTGTTACCGGTCGGCAACTCAGGCGCGATTGCGCGATTGTCGTTAAAAATCGTTGATTGGATTCCGCTTTCCGCTAGCTCCGATGCGCCATCCATCACAGGCACCGCATCGAGATCAATCACAGCCCCGCATTCTGAGGTCTCACATATCCCCTGCAGGTGCCCCGCCAGACCGAAACCAGTGACGTCGGTCATCGCGTGAGCACCGGACAATATTTGAGAGGCTTCGCCTTGCGGCTGAGCCATCAGACGAAGGGCCTTCGCAACCCATGCACCATTAGCCTGACCCGCCATCTCTGCTGCCATCAGGACACCGGTACCTAATGGTTTGGTCAGGATAAGCACATCTCCCGGACGTCCGCCGGAGAGGGTGATCGGATCGGTGTCGGCTAAGCCAGTCACCGTGAAACCGATGGTCGTTTCATCACCCATTGAGCTATGACCGCCCACGATCCCGGCACCCGCATGCCGCATGACCTCATCTGCAGCGGTCATGATCTCCGCCATTGTACGTTGCTGCAGCTTAGGCGACATGCGTGGTAGAATGATGGTCGCCGTTGCAACTTGCGGTTTCGCACCCATTGCCCAGATATCGCCCAAGGCATGAACCGCAGCTATCTTGGTCATCAGGACCGGATCATTTGTAAAACTGCGCAAGTGGTCAGAACTGATGACCTGACGCACCCCTCCGGTTTGAACCAGCGCTGCATCGTCGCCCGGTAAGGGGGTGATGTCGGACCGTTCTGGCGTGGGCAGCGTATTCAGGGCTGAGCGCAGCGCATTGCGACCTACCTTTGCGCCACAACCGCCACACATTGGTTTGTCCCCCAACGCTTCACGCACTCCGGCTGCGTGATTCCGGGGCAGGGGCGGAGCGGGCATCTCAGGTAAATCACGAAACTTGTTCATGAATTTCTGATCAATGTGGTTTTTCCATTTCCACATAACCGGGCCACTAAAGGATGTGCCCAGACGCTCGGCCAGCGCGGATTTGCCACCCAGGGAGATCAGTTTCAGATAATCTTTTTGCGGCCCATAGCGACGCATATGGCCTGACCCCAGCGCAGCGCGCAAATTGTTGAGCAGGATTGGGGCTTCACGCACGGCATAGACACCTGCCTTGGGACGCGGGTTTTCTGACAGATGCGCACAATCTCCAGCCGCGAAAATCATGGGATCGCTCGACTGCAGATAGGGGTTCACCCTGATAAAACCGCTCTCCAGTTCAAGCCCAGTTTGTTCAATCCAGTCATAGGGACGGGCACCCGCTGCGCCGGTTACAAATGTCGCTGGTATCTGCCTGCCATCTTCAAGCGCGATGTGATCCTCAGCAACGCGGCTAATACCTGTCTGTTCGATGAGTTCGACACCAAGCGCGTCCAGTGATTGCCTTATCGTGGCTGCGGCCTTGGCCCCGGTTGCCGCGAGTGCGGTTGCACTGTCGATCAAGGTGACTTGTGCCTTACGACCGCGTTCACGCAGAGCGTGCGCCATTGCCATGACAAGCTCCACACCGGCCACCCCGCCACCTATGACAGCGACAGATGCGGCACCTGGGCCATTCAGGTATTCTGCCCATCTGGCTGCAAAAGGGCCAAGCGGTTTGGCGGGAACGGCAAATTCGGCAAAACCTGGCATCGCGGGCATATAAGAGGTGATACCCACGTTGACCGAAGCAACATCAAACGCAACAGGTGGACGACCCGCCACGCGAACCACACGCATGTCTGTATCAATGCCTTCGACTGCACCCAGAATAACGCGTGCGCCAGCAAACCGTGCAAGCTTGACCAGATCGATATCCAGTTCCCACCGCTCGTAGTGGCCCGCGACATATCCCGGCAGCATTCCGGAATATGGCGCCGTCGGGCCAGGATTGATCACTGTAACCCGTGCGCCCGGCAAGGGGTTCATGCCCCATTTGCGCAGCACCAGCGCGTGAGTGTGTCCTCCGCCAATCAAAACCAGATCGCGGGTCAGGGGCAGCGGAGGTGTATGCATAGGTATTAGTTCGTACTGTGATCAGGGACGTCTTCGACCTGCTCGACCGCGTGGGTGGCCCAGAGCTCATCCTCGCCCGCGCCCGGCAGATCCTGTGGCTTTTCATGGCGATGAATGTGCCATTTGGCAATGAACAGGGCTGTGATCGGGGCGGTCAGGAACAGAAACAGCGTGATCAGCAGCTCGTGCAGCGACAGATGTTGTTCGATCAGAAACGAATGCAGGATTGATGCGATCAACACGCCGCCAACGCCAAGTGTGGTTGCTTTGGTGGGGGCATGCAGACGTGACATCGGGTCTTTCAACTTGATCATGCCGAAGGACCCGACAAAGCCAAAAATGCCTGAAACGATCAGGAAAAAGGCGATCAGAAATTCGAAGATGTATTCCATATCGCCCTCACTCGATGATGTTGCCACGCAGCATGAAGCGCGCGTAGGCAACGGTTGAAACAAAACCCAACATCGCGATGATCATGGCCGCTTCGAAGAATATCTCACTACCAAGCTGGATGCCGTAGAGGATCATAAGCGCAATGGTGTTGATGACCATTGTGTCCAGTGCCAGAACACGGGTGCCGACACCGTCTGCGGTAATGATCCGCCACAGACACATCATGATCGCAGCTCCGAAACAGGCGAAGGCGAAGTAGATGGCGTATTCGATCATTCGAAAATCTCCTTCAGGCGGCGTTCATAACGTTGTTTGATCTGGTCGCGTACTGCCTCAGGGTCGGGGGCGTCAAGGCAGTGCACCAGCAGGTTATGCCCCTGGGCCGACAGATCACAACTGACAGTGCCGGGCGTCATGGTGATGGTGCCTGCCAGAACAGTGATCGCCTCGGGCGTGCGCAGTTCCAGCGGGATGCAAATCCAGTTTGGCTGACGATCGGCGTCGCGTTTGAAAAGGATAATCCGGGCAACCGTGATGTTGGCCATGACGATATCCCACAGTACCACCAGGATATATTCAACCACCATCGGCCAGTTGCGCAATTTGGGGCGATCTGGCCAGTAAGGTTGCGTGATGAACGGAATGATGATCCCGAGTATCAGGCCGAAAACCAGAGAATTCAGTGACGGCGAATTCGCCAACAGCATCCACACCAAGGTCAGCAGAATGGTCAGATGCGGGTGGGGGAAAATTCGATGCAGCAGCTTCATTATTCTTCCCTTCCCAAAACGGCCGAGATGTACTGTTCAGGCGTGAACAACTGCTCAGCCGTCTTACTTGTGTATTCCAAAGCGGGTCCGGCGAACAATGTCAGCAGGACAAGACCAAGAACAGCTCCGAACACCGATGTGAATGCCAGCCCCGGTTGTGGTTCAGGGGCGGGTAGATAGGGAATCTCTTCGTCATTTTCCGGATCATGTTCGGTATTGTGCTGAGCATCGTGGCTCTTCCAGAAAATCAGCGAACCCGCTCGTGCAAGACCCACGATGGTCACGAATGAGCCGATCAGGACCACCGCCCAGATGATACTGGCGTCCGGAGCGTCGCGGGATGCGTCCAGTACCAACAGCTTGCCGATGAATCCGGATAATGGCGGCATACCGGCCAGAGCAATTGCTCCGACAAAGAACAATGCAGAGATCAGACCGCTTTGCGGCATGGGAGGTTTTGGTGCGATAGCACCCCCCTGTCGTTCCATGACCATATCAGCCACAAGAAACAGCAGTGCGGTCGCGAGTGTCGAATGGAAGATGTAGTACAACGCTGCGGCCGTGGCATCGGGCGTGAACAGCGATATGGCGATCAGTAGGGTTCCCATCGACGCGATTGCGCAAAAGGCCACCATTCGTGCGATATGGCGTGAACCCAGAATACCGATTGTTCCGATTGCCAGAGTCAGCATCGCGGCAGGTTGCAACCACTCTCCTATCAACCCGTCAGTGACAGCGACGTCCGGACCAAAGGCCAGCGTATAGACCCTGAGGATCGAATAGGCCCCGACCTTGGTCATGATCGCGAATAATGCCGCCACCGGCAGAGGCGCGTTTGCGTAGCTGGCCGGCAGCCAGAAGTGCAATGGCAGAACAGCGGCTTTAATACAGAAAACCAGAAGCAAGAGAACCGCACCGACACGCAGCAAAGCGGTGTCCTCGGGTGGGATCTCGGCCACGCGAACAGCCAGATCCGCCATATTGAGCGTCCCGGTCACGGCATAGATGGTCCCCAGTGCAAACAGGAACAGTGTTGAGCCAAGAAGGTTATAGGCAACGTACTGCACCCCAGCTTTCAGCCTTACCGAACCGCCGCCATGGGTCATCAGGCCATAGGATGCGATCAGCAGAACTTCGAAGAAGACGAAGAGGTTGAAGGCATCACCAGTCAGGAAGGCCCCACAGACGCCCATGAGCTGGAAATGAAACAGGGCATGGAAATGTTTGCCCCTGTCATCCCAGCCGGATGCAATGGCGTAAAGAACTATAGGCAAAGCCAGCAGCGCGGTCAGCAACACCATCATCGCCGACATCCGGTCCAGCACGAGAACGATACCAAAAGGGGCAGGCCAGTCACCGAGTTCATAGACCTGAATGTCGCCACCTGACGCCTGTGCGGTGATCGTCAGTGCGATCCCCAATAGGCCAACGACACCGGCAACCGAGAAGATGCGTTGCAGATCCAGATGGAACCGCAGGACCATGATGATAAAGGGCGCCAGAATTGCGGGCAGGACGATCGGCGCAACGATCCAATGGTTCATGCGTCTTCTCCTGCGCCATCCACGCTGTCCTGCGCGGTCATATCGATATGGTCATCCTTGGACGACAGATATGCGCTGAGCGCGATCATCACGATCACAGCTGTCATGCCAAACGAGATAACGATGGCTGTCAGTACCAGCGCTTGAGGCAGTGGGTCAGTGTAGGGCACATCTTCGTATTTGTTCAGAACAGCGGGAGCATTCAGAGCCAGCCGACCGGTCGCAAACAGAAAAACATTGACGGCATAGGTCAGCAGCGAGAGACCCAGGATCACGGGAAAGGTTCTGCGCCGCAGGATCAGAAAAATCCCGGCGGCGGTCAGAACACCAACGGCAGAGGCTACCAGCGCTTCCATCAGGCCTGCTCCTTCTTTTCTTGTTCTTCTTCAAGCAGATCATCCCGCAGCGGGTTGATATCCATCGGATATTCCTGCGCCATGCCCGGCTGCCACGCAAAGCGGGACAGACTGTCGAGCGCCAACATGACAGCACCCAGAACCGCCAGGAAAACCCCGGTGTCGAACAGCATCGCGGTTGCCCACTCGAACTCTTCCAGTGGTGGCCAGTTGATGTAGCCGAAATCGCTGGTCAGGAAGGGACGCTCGTTGAACCATGCTCCAAGGCCAGTAGCGGCGGCGATCAGCACGCCCCAACCGATGGTGCCATGGTAATAGAACCTTTGTCGCTCGATAGCCCAAGTATAGCCGCTAGCCATGTATTGCATCAGGAACGCGATCGCGACGACCAGACCGGCGATGAACCCGCCGCCCGGCTGGTTGTGACCGCGGAAGAAAATATAGGCCCCGACCATCAGCGCGATCGGCATCATCACACGTGTCACAACCACCATCATAAGCGGGTGCGAGTCGCCCGATTGCGGCCAGTGAGGTTTGCGGTTCAGCAGGTAGCTGCGAACATTCGTGCCCAAAACGGCCTCTGTAAGGGCAAAGATGATCAATGCGGCGATACCCAGAACAATGATCTCTCCGAAGGTGTCAAAGCCACGGAAATCAACCAAAATCACATTGACCACGTTGGTTCCGCCGCCACCCTTGTACGAGTTTGCAAGATGGAAATCCGAGATAGTCGGAAAGGCAAAATCGCGAAGCATGAGTGCATAGATCAACCCGCCTGTACCGACACCTGCGATTACAGAGATAACGGCGTCACGCCAACGGCGCGGTGCGGTGCTGTCCCACGGTGTTTCTGTTGGCAGAAAGTTCAGGGACAGCAAAAGCAAGATCATTGTCACCACCTCAACCGAAATCTGGGTCAGCGCCAGATCTGGGGCCGAGAGATAGTTGAAAGCCATCGAAACGATGAGGCCAACAACACCGATGAGGACCAGTGACAGAAGGCGATTGCGGTGGAACCACATGATCGCAAGCGTCGCACCGACAAGACAAACCCAGCCGATGATCGGAATGATGGGCGCTGGCAACGGTACGCGTGTTTCGATCCCGATCGTACCTGTGGAATAGGCATAGTAGCCCAGCCCGACAGTGAAGGCGATCATGATGATGGCATAGCGGCTGATGACACCATTGTGCAGCTCATCTGTGACCCAGCGGCTGAGCCCCGTCAGCACTCCGATCACTGCGTCGAAGATAGTTTTCGCCTCGGGACGCGGCAGAGCATTCCATAGCTGTTCACCGCGGCGATGCAACGACAGAAGGAACAAACCTCCCAAAGTTGCGACGACCGACATGTACAATGCAGGCGTAAAGCCATGCCAGAGCTTCAGTGAGTAGTAGGGAAGCTTCTCACCGCCGATAACGGCACTGGAAACTACGGCGACAAGAGGGCCAACAATCGCGTTCGAGTAAAGCCCGATCAGCACGACCAGAACGACAAGGAACGCTGGTGCCAGCCACAACCCGACCGGAGGATCGTGCGGATGATGCGGATAATCATCGCGTTCTGGCCCGAGAAAGACGTGGCCAACGAAACGGAACGAATAGGCAGCCGAAAACAGGGCGGCCAGCAGCGCCAGCCCAGGCACCAGATAGTGAGAGTTCAGCCAGGTCGTGTGAACCGTTTCCTCGAGCATCATCTCCTTTGACAGGAACCCGTTGAGCGGAGGCAGACCGGCCATAGACAGCGCCGCGATGATGCCGATGGTAAATGTAATCGGCATCAGGTGACGCAGTCCCCCCAGTCGCTTGATGTCTCGTGTCCCGGTTTCGTGATCCACGATGCCTGCTGTCATGAACAACGCAGCCTTGAATGTTGCGTGGTTGATGATGTGGAAAATAGCAGCGACCACGGCAATCTTGGTGCCAAAGCCAAGCAACATGGTCACAAGTCCCAGATGGGACACGGTAGAAAATGCCAGTAGCGCTTTGAGATCATCTTTGAACAGCGCGATCACCGCGCCGATCAGCATGGTGATCAGTCCAGTTGTGGAAACAATATAGAACCAGGCGTCAGTTCCGGCCAAAACGGGCCACATGCGCGCCATCAGGAACAAACCGGCCTTAACCATCGTCGCCGAGTGCAGGTAGGCCGAGACCGGCGTCGGAGCGGCCATCGCATGCGGCAGCCAGAAGTGGAATGGGAACTGCGCTGACTTGGTAAAACATCCAAGCAGGATAAGGATCAACGCAGGCAGGTAATACGGCGAAGATTGGATAAGGTCGCGGTTCTGCAAAATGACGCTCAGGTCATAGGAACCCACGATATTGCCAAGGATCAGCATGCCCGCAATCATTGCCAGCCCGCCAGAGCCCGTCACGGCCAGCGCCATGCGTGCACCCTGCCGTCCAACGGGCAGATGTTTCCAGTATCCGATCAACAGGAACGAGCTCAGGGATGTGAGCTCCCAAAATACAAGCAACAACAATATGTTATCGCTTAGAACGATGCCAACCATCGCGCCCTGAAACAGCAGCAAATAGGTATAGAATTGCCCCATCGGATCTTCGCGCGACAGATAGAAACGTGCGTAAAGAATGATCAAAAGACCTATGCCAAGGATCAGCAATGCGAACAGAAAGCCCAGCCCATCCAGCATGAAATTGGCATTCAGGCCAAGGCCGGGAATCCAGTCGAACCGAGCAGTTACCACACTACCACCCATCACTGTCGGGATGTGGATCAACAATCCTGCCAAAGCCAGGAAAGTCGTCAATCCTGCCGCTGATGAAGCGGCATTTCGTCCTGCGCGGATAAGCAGGGCGGGAAAGACAGCTCCGAGAAAAGGAAGGGCCGCGATAAGGAATAGGGACAAGTGCGATACTCCGGGGCTGGGCGGTCAAAGTGGTATTGATTTTGTAAGGATAATTCTTCGGCTGTCCAGCTATTGTAAGTTTTCGATGGGGTTCTAAGGGATTTACATGCTCCTCTTGATCTTTGGTTCACATGACAAGAACTTGATCCGAAACTGCCATCCAGTGGCAGCGCAAAGAACAGGTCTATGTTAGAACCTACGTGATTTGTAGGAGTGTGCAGCGTGACTGCAAACGTAAATCGAACAAGGCGTTGGGTTTTGATAGGCGGCGGAGCGGTCATCGCTGCAGGGTTCGCCATACGCGAATACCGGTTGATCCCGCCTGATTATACAGGCGGACAGATCACTGTTGCCGATGCGCACAATCAAGCCAGCAAGGGTGAGATCCTGTTGATCGATATCCGAACGCCACGCGAATGGGCTGCGACAGGTATCGGTGAGGGGGCGTATCCGGTTGATATGCGTCGTGAAGACTTTGAACAGGTCCTGGATCAGTTGAGTGATGGTGACCGAAACACCAAAATTGCCTTGATATGCGCACGCGGTGTCCGGTCTGCTAGAATGAGCAATCGGCTGACCGAGGCCGGTTTTACCAACATCATTGACGTGCCCGAAGGAATGCTGGGGTCCGTTGCTGGCCCGGGTTGGGTGCGGACTGGATTGCCGGTCGGGGCATACAAAGAGGATACGTGATGAGCAGAAAGCACTGGCTGGCATTGCCTTTTGTGTTTTTCGGACAGACAGCAATGGCCGATTGCGGAGCCCCTGAAGACATGTGCGAGACCGCATCCGGGGGTTACTTCATCGAACTGCCGGACACAGAGAACCCTCCGATGGTTGTATTCCTGCACGGATATGGCGGAAGCGGGACCGGGACGATGAACAATCGCGGTATGGTCGAACCTTTGCTGGCACGCGGATATGCGGTGATGGCACCCGAAGGCGCGCTGCGCAATGGCCGTAAAAGCTGGAATTTCTTCCCCGGCTGGGAAGGGCGCGACGAGACCGCGTTCCTGACCGAAGTCGTGCAGGACGCAGCCGAACGGTTTGGGGTTGATAGCGATCGGATTGTTTTAGGCGGGTTCTCGGCTGGCGGGTTCATGGTGAACTATCTGGCTTGCGCCGCTCCGGATACGTTTTCTGCCTATGCCCCTGTTTCTGGTGGCTTCTGGCGACCCCACCCGGAGGCTTGCGACGGTCCGGTGCGTCTTTTTCACACGCATGGATGGACGGATAATGTTGTCCCGTTGGAGGGACGCTTTCTGGGTGGCGGCCGTTTCCAACAGGGCGATATTTTTGCGGGGCTCGAAATCTGGCGTGCAGCTAACGAATGCGTCGACAATCGCCCGGACGCATTTGGCACAACCGATCAATTCATGCGACGGAAATGGACCCGGTGCGCCGAGGGCAGCGCGCTGGAGTTTGCCCTTTTCCCCGGTGGACACACGGTTCCAAAGGGCTGGGCTGACATGATGCTGGATTGGTACGAAGGCTTACCCGGCAGTTAATTACTCTGCCGGGGTCATCACACCCTTGCCCTCGATCACCTTTTTAAGCTCATCACGATGACGGCGCGCCAGTCGTGTAATCGCAGGCTCGTGGAAGTCTTCACGCATGCCAACCATGCGACGCGCGGTGCCTGCTGACACGCCACTTAATGCGGAAAGTGGGATAGCCAGCGCGAGACTGATGGCAATCGGTGCCAACCAGACAGAAACCAACCCGGCCATGATTCCAGCGCTCAACGCAACACCACTGATGGTTTCAAGCGTGTGGCAAAGAATAAGTGTCCGCAGGCCATAGGTCCCACCATCGCGCGCCTGTGGGGACCAGCCCTTTTGAATGCCCAAGGCAGTACGGAATACAGCGATCATCTGCTGTACCATCAGAATTGGGGCGTAGAGGATCGACAGGACCACCTCGGCAAGGAACGAGGTAAAGAAGCGTCGCCCGCCGCCGAAATCAGCATATCTCACGCCGCTGAGGGGCAGGGCGACGACGCCCAGTACCTTTGGAGCCAGCAGCATGGCGTACATGACCAGAATGATCAGGACATGACGCGTCTCGGTCATCTCCGGCCATTGCGGGAACAACGGATTGTCGGGGCTGAAATAATGCAGAACCGAAGCTTCTTTGCCCTGACCAATCAGCGCCCACATCACCAAAAGCGCAAACCACAGCGGGGACATGAGATAGCCGACCGCTCCGTGGAACATGTGAAAGCGTGACACTGCACGGAAACCGGCAGAGCCCAGCAATTTCAAATGCTGCAGATTGCCTTGACACCAGCGACGATCTCGCATCGCATGGTCGATAAGCGTTGGTGGCGTTTCTTCGTACGAGCCGCGAATGCGCGGCAGGAACCGTACGCCCCATCCGGCGCGGCGCATCAATCCGGCCTCGACAAAGTCGTGACTCATGATCAGCTTTTCCTGCCCGCTGAACGAGCGCAGCTTGGGCAGCCCCGCACAGTTAGCAAATGCCTTGGTTCGGATAATGGCGTTGTGGCCCCAATAGTTGCCTTCCTGACCGCACCAGCGGGCGAGACCTTCTGCAAATGCGATGCCGTAAACACCATTGGCAAACTGCTGCATCCGCGCAAATACTGACTGGGCACCGATCAGCTGAGGATAACTTTGGATCAGCCCGGCACCGGGGTCGCGCGCAAGTGCATCAGTCAGGCGGGCAATGGCGCGCCCGGTCATCAGGCTGTCCGCGTCCAGAACCAGCATTGCATCCCAGTCCGCACCCCAACGGCTGACCCAATCGGCGATGTTGCCAACCTTGCGATCGGTATTCTGTTCGCGACGGCGATAATAGAGTTCCAGATCCGGTGCCAGAGACGTACGCAGTGCTTCGATACTGGCCTGTTCCTGTGCGGCAATTTCAGGGTCGCGTGTATCGGACAGGATGAACATCGCGTATTGGTGCTGGCCACCGCGGGCGCGCAGTTCCTCAAGCATCGTTCGAGCATTGCCCAGCACAAACCAGGGGACTTCGTTGTAGACCGGCATGAGCAACGCGACCTTCAAGGGTTGCGAGCGTCCCTGCCGGAGGGGTTGTTCTTGCCGGGACAGGGACACCATTCCCAGCAAAACTGTGCAGACCGTGAAGGAAATCCAGAAGAAATTGAATGAGATCAACGCGAGCAGGACCGCCTCGATTACATTTATACCCTGGGCTCCGAACCAGTCGCTCATGACCCACAACAGGGCCAGCGTTGCCACCATGGCTGGTGAAAAAGCCAGTGCACGCCAGAACCCAGCAGACGCCTTTCCATGATTGGATGGTGCCTGAGCATCCCTAAAACCTGCACTGAAATTCTGTGCAGGCATCTGCAAGGGTGCCTCAGGTGGCATGATATGCAGGTCTTGGCTCATGAGGTCCATCTGTACAGCCAGACCTCTGAAGCCGGCTGTTTCCCAAGTCTCAGTTGTGCGCGTAGTTCCACATGATCCCGATCGCCGGGCTCGAATGAGAATGCCAGCCGCAGACCTCCGGTGTCCGGATTGCGTTGCAATACGCCATCAGACGTTTCGGCGTGTGGTGAATCGACGAAGATTGTCATCGCTTCGGGGTCTTCGAACAATTCGCTGGCCTCAAAGTCGATGACGGCAAGACGACCTTCGCCAAAGGTGTTCTCGCCCATCGCGGTATTGATGACCCGAGGCATCGCAGTGCGCTGGGGTTCTTCGCCCCAGATCAAACGATAAGACATATCGACCTGCGAACCAGCTGCATAGGGTTCTGCCGGACGCCAATAGGCAACGATGTTGTCATAGATCTCTTGGTCTGCCGGAATTTCAACCAGTGTGACACTGCCCTTTCCCCAATCACCCTTGGGCTCTACCCACAGGCTTGGGCGCTTGTGATAAAGCGCCTCAAGGTCGGCATAATCCGAGAATTCGCGCTTGCGCTGCATCAGGCCAAACCCCAGCGGATTGGTGTCGACAAAGGACGAAATCTGCAATCGTGTCGGGTTTGCCAGCGGGCGCCAGATCACCTCACCTGCGCCATTGCTGATCAGCAATCCGTCGCTGTCGTGCACAGCGGGGCGGAAATCATCAAATCGGCTGTGGTTGGTCTGATCGTAAAGGAACATCGACGTGCCGGGGGCAATTCCCACATGGGGCAGTTCCTCACGCGGAAACAAAGTGGCTTCGATATCCATAACGCAATCAGCACCGGCGGTGACGTCGAACCGATAGGCACCGGTTACGCTTGGGCTGTCCATCAGCGCATGTACAATCATGTTACGCTGCCCCGGTTCCGGGCGTTCCAGCCAAAAGCGAATGAATTCGGGGAATTCTTCACCGTCTGGATCGCCGGTTTTCAGGGCCAGACCGCGAGCCGACAGCCCGTAGACTTCGTGCAGGCCGATTGCGCGGAAGTAGCTGGCGCCTTGCCAGACGCAGAATTCGTCGGTTTTGCCAGGGCGGTGCATTTCGGTGCGCAGGCGCAGACCGGAAAAGCCCAGTGTTTCATCCACCGGCAGTTGTGGTACATCTTCGGATTTGTCGAACATGGCCAGATCGAATTCGACCGGTTTGGTCATGCCGTTTTCAACGGTCGAAACCTGAACTGTACGCGGGAAGTACAGACCCGGCGTGAAGAAATCGATGTTGAATGGCGTCTCGGTCTCATACCACAGGGCCCTGTCCAGTCTGAACCGGATCGAGCGGTATTGCTGATAAGTCAGCTCCTGCCATTCTGTCGGAACCATAGCGCGTTCTTCGAACGGCCGGCTGGCAAGATCACGGGCCAGTGCGATGACATCATTGCGGTCAAAGGGCACCTCACCACCAGTTGCAAAGGTGGCCGGGGCAAGGAAAAGCGCCGAACTCGACGCGAGAAATGCGCGACGTGTTAAATTCATTTTTTAGTCTTCCAAGGATGTGACTTAAACCAAGCGGCCACATAGGCCACGCCGATGATCATGGCAAAGCCAATCATGTTGGCTGCGAAAACACTGGCAAAATCCCGCCCAGTCTGATCCAGGGCTACGCCGATAAGTCGTGCGGCTGCCATGGAAAATACGAAGACGGCAAGAGATTGCTGCCCGACTTTAGTGATCAGTTTCAGAACCAATTGCCAGACACGTGCGCCAGCGCTGTGACCCGTCGCGATCAGGCGATGTCCATGCTCGCCCGCTGCGACCCAGCCCAGATAGGCCAGTGACAGGAAGTGCATGTACCTGAACAGACCGAAATCCGTCTTATCGCGAAGCTCTGCAGTCAGAGGCCAGATTTTGCGGATCTCGGTAGCAAGATCAGGTGCGGCCGCCTGTACCCAAAGGAAAACTTTCCATGACCCGAACGGGGCTGACAGGACCAGAAACAAGGCCGCTGCCCAGATCAGTGTTTTAGAAACCGGTGGGGCCGGGATCCAGCCGCGCATAAATGCAAAGCCTGTGAAAAACAGCAGTTGCCAACCGAATGGGTTAAAGAACCATTGGCGCTGGGACCAAGGTTCGGCAGGCAATGCCAACACACCTGTCTGCGCAATCAGCCAGATTGCGACTGATGTGACAGCGACAGCCCAGAAACCAATTCTCGACAGCCCCATGAACAACGGCATCATCGCCAGAACCACCAGGTACATCGGCAGAATGTCAAAGTAGTTCGGGACATAAGTGAGTGTGAAAATACCCACCAGTTGCGGCATCGGGTCGTTGAAAAAATGCTGCAGATTCAGAGATGAAACATAGCTTTTTTCGAACACCCCCGAGAGGTCCAGTGCAGCCATTGACATGGCAACAAAGAAGAACAGGCCAATATGGGCCCAGTAGACTTGCCAGATACGGAAGGTTACGCGCGCAGTTCCCAGCCACCAGCCCTTGCGCAGGAAGGCGCCACCAAAGGCGATGGCAGATGCCATACCCGAGCAGAAAACGAAGATTTCTGTCGCGTCAGAGAAACCAAAACGGGCTGGAATCCACCTGGCCCAGGGATCGTTAGGGATATGGGCGATCAGGATGATGAACATCGCGATACCGCGATAGAAATCCAGACGCGGATCGCGCGTGCGGGTAGGGGCTGCGGCCTGAGCCGCAACCGGTGCAAAATCAGAAGCGGGCGATGCTGTCGCCATACGGGTCTTCAGTCCTTCTTGGTCGTCTTGTTGTTATTATTCGGCTGGGACGCTTTGTGCGTCGCCGCTGTCACGCGCCGCATCAATCAGGGCGCGGCGTGCCAGTGCATAGTTGTCCTCGCCTCCGGCACGCTTGGCGCGCCGGTCATCCAGAATGCGTTCAACCGCATCCAATTGGCCTGCTCGAAGACCGGAGTCGATAGTAATACGTTCAAATACATCGCGTTGGGCATGGCTTCCACCCGCCAGTTGCATCGAGCCGCGCGCGCTTGACAAAAAGTCGAACGCGGCTCCGTATTGCCCGTCGCCAAATGCTTCAAGGCCCTTGGCGGCTGCGACACCCGGATCGGACATGCGAACGGGGGTATCCCCATGGTTGCGACCAGCGTCTTTCTGAATACGCTGCAGCATTTTTCCGGTCGCATCCGAGCGATTGTCTCCGGTCAGCGCCAGCAGGTAATGCAAATCGGCAAAGATCAGGCAACCATCTTCGGTCCGAGCGGCGCTGAGGTCGGCCAGTTCTTCCCAACGATCACCGACATTTACGCCCTCCAGCTCAAGTCGGGACAGCAGCGATGTGGCATTTGAAATATCGCGATAATCGTCGGTTTTGTCTTTGCGGATGCTTTGATCGTAAAGTTCGATCACCCGATCAACCTGACCAAGATCCAGATGCATCAGCGCCTTGTGCCACCAAACGTGATAGCGGAAGTTGTTGCAGTGCGCCCAGGCGGCTTCACGTCCTGCCAGCCAGTCGAGGCCGAGTTGCGCATTACCCGTCATTTCGTGCACATGCGCGACTGCGTGCAGGCCCCAGGCATCATCTGAAACCATCCAAAGAGCCTGACGCCCGGCGATTTCGGCCTTTTCGTAGGCACCGGTCTCTTCCAGCGCGAATGAGTGGCAACCCAGTAGATAGCCACGGCCCGCGTGGTCGGGTTCGTAGGTGGGCAGCACCCGCTCGATCGAGCGACGCATACCTTGCGAATCCCCCAGAACGAAACGGGTCGCATGGCTTAGTTTCATCGCAAGCGTATCTTGCGGATGTGACCTTAGTATCTCTTCGAATTTTTGCACGGCCTGCGAGGGAAGGTCGGCAAGATAAAGTGCCAAAGCCTCAACATACAGTTTTTCGCGGGCAGAAACGGGCTGACGCTCCATTGCGGTATTGGCGGCTGTAAGTGCGTCTGCCGCGACCGGCAGCATTTCGCGCCGACCCAGCAAGACCATGAACAGCCCCTTGATCGCGTGACCTAATGCGAAATCAGGTTCCAGCTCCAATACTTTGCCCAAATGTTGGGGTGTGATTGCCGCATGCGCCATGAACCCAAGCAGAACACCATCCCAGGCCTCGACGCTCTCGGGCTTGGTCAGAGTGTTCATTTGTCCAAAAACGTCTTGTTTCATACTTGGGTCCAATCTGCTTGCGATATTTGACACTGTTCGATTTATCAGAGTCTGCGGGCGGGTCGTAACAGTATCGACCCTGCTCTCGAATTGGTGAAAAGCTGTGTGCGTAAAAAGCGAAAAAAACCGCCGATTCAAGGGCATGTTTCAGCAACATGCCGCCTAGATGATCAGAGTGTTTCAATCCTCAAATGGGTTTTCGGCATCCAGAACGGCCCGAGTATCGGCACCAAACACAGGTGGTGCAGTGCGATATGTTACAGGCGTGCGTGAGAGTTTGAGTGGATTTCCGATCAGTTGAACCTCACCCGGATCAGCCTGCATGGCGATCTGCATCTGTCTTGCAGCAACCTGTTCGGTGCCAAAAACCTGATCCAGCGACTGCACCGGTCCAACGGGAACTTTCAATTCCTCCAGCGCATTGATTGCCGAGCTCGTATCAACCTTTTGCATCGCCGGACGCAGCACGGCGTTAAGTGCGTCCCGGTTCTCCAGTCGTGCTGGATTGGTGGCGAAGCGAGGGTCGTCGGCCAGTTCCGGAAGCCCGATGTACCCACAAAAACGCCGGAACTGGCTGTCATTTCCGACTGCCAAAATCACGTGCCCATCTGCAGTTTCGTAAACGTCGTAAGGGACGATGTTCGGATGACCGTTCCCGCGTCGCTGCGGTACGCTTCCAGATGTCAGGTAGTTGACGCCTTCGTTGATGAGCCATGCAATCTGAGCATCGACAAGGGCCAGATCGATCTGTTGCCCTTCACCGGTCAGGTCGCGGTGGCGCAAGGCTGCCAGAATCCCAACACTGGCATACATCCCGCACATCACATCCGCGATGCCAACTCCTACTTTCATAGGTGCGCCTTCTGGCTCGCCGGTCAGTGACATGATGCCGCCGTAGCCCTGCGCCATGAGATCATACCCCGGCTTGGCCGAGTTGGGGCCGGTTTGTCCGTAGCCTGAGATCGAACAGTAGACGAGCCCCGGTAGATCTTTTGACAAGGTCTCGTAGTCCAGACCGTATTTTGCCAACCCGCCGGGTTTGAAATTCTCGATCAGGATATCGGCGTGCGAGGCCAATCGACGAATTTCCGATTGTCCCTCAGAGGTCGTGATGTCAATCGCGACGGATTTCTTGTTGCGGTTGGCGGCCATGAAATAGGCACTAAGGTCCGAACGATTACCGTCGGTATCCTCGACATAAGGCGGACCCCATTGGCGAGTGTCATCGCCGCCCGTGGCCGGGTTTTCAATTTTGATCACGCTGGCACCCAGATCACCCAGCAATTGTGTGCAGGTAGGACCGGCTAGAATGCGGGATAAGTCTAGAACCTTGACGCCCTTCAGTGGCCCCTCAGATCCGGCCATCATACCCTCCACGGTCAATCTCTGCCGCGATGACGGTGAAACGATCGGCTTTCACAGCCGCATCCAATGCCGTTCGCAGTTCCTCACGGTTTCGGACGGTATGACCATACCCGCCGAACGCGCGTCCCATGGCGGCAAAATCGTGACGGTCAAAATCTACTCCGCGGTTGCCCATTTGACGCTGTCGTTGTTTCAATTCGATCAGCGCGAGGCTGGCGTCGACGAAAACCAGGAAGATGGGATTCCCGCCCATCTCAGCGGCAGTGGATAGCTCACCGGCCACCATCAGGAATCCCGCATCCCCTGAAAAGCTGATGACCGGGCGCTCCGGCTCGGCCAGTTTGAGGCCAATTGCCATCGGAACGGCACAACCCATCGTGCACAGGGCCGACGATTGGGTCAGCCCGCGCGCCTCGTGGCACTGCCACATCTGGCTGAGCAGGATGCGGTGTGCACCGCTATCGGCGGTGGCAAGCGTTTCCTTGGGCAGTACATCTCTTGTCTCGGCTATTACCGCGGCAGGGCCCCATTCGTCGTCGCTTGGAAAAGCCTTGCTAAGCGCTTCTTTAACCTGCTCCGGCTCTCCATCAGGCCATGTCGCTCGTGCCGGGTTGCCTTTTGCGATGGCTTCGAGTGTGGCGGCGGTGTCAGCAACCAGGTTCAGACCCGCCTGATGCATGTAGTGATCATTCACCACCGCAGAGATATCAATCACGCGTTTGTCTTCGGGATCCCAGATCTCGCGCCAACCGGGGCGCATCTCGATTGGATCGTATCCCAGGCAGAGGATCAGGTCGGCTTGTTCAACCAGAGGCACCAAGTGCTTATCGGCCAACGGAGATAACCCTGCGCCCCCTAGGCATAGCGGGTTATCCTCGGGCACGATCCCCTTGGCCTTGTAAGTGGTCACAAAGGGAATCCCGAAATGTTCTAGAAACGCACATACGACACTGCGGGAGTCATCATACAGAACATCCAGACCGATGATGGCGAGGGGTCGTTCTGCATTGGCCACCCAACGGCGGGCTTTTTCCAGACAATCACCCTCCGGCGCAACGGCAGCGGGTTTTGCCAGTCGGCGGCGTTTGCTGTTGCTGACGCGGGTGTCAGCGACCGAGATCGGCACATCAATGTGCACGGGGCCGGGGCGGGGTTGATTGGCCAGTGATACGGCTTTGTCTGCGATGATGTCAGCACCTTCTGCGGTCAGCAGAAAGGTCCCCTTGGTTATGGACCGGTAGACCTGACTGTGATCCATGACCTGATGCGTGTAGGTCAGCGCCTCATCTGCATCGACGCAACCTGTCAGTACAATCATCGGCACCCGGTCCTGCAGCGCATTTGCAACCACATTGATGCCGTTCATCGCCCCCGGACCAAGTGTTGCCACCAGAATGGCGGGTGCGCCATCGCGGTGATGCACGGCCTCGGCCATGAATCCCGCAGCGTTTTCGTGCTTGGTCAGATGGAAGGTGATTCCAGCCTGTTCGAGCGCATCGACCAGTGTCAGTACCTCACCGCCGGGCATACCAAATGCGTGACGGCAACCGGCCTCATACAGCCTTTGGGCCAAAAGATCAGCAGCGCGGGGGGACAGGTCCTGCATCAGTCATGCTCCGAAATTCGTGTTACGCAGCAGATTGCGGAGGACGCTCCGGGACGCAAGGCGCATCACGTCAGTGTGACTATTTGACTGCGCTTTCAGCAATGGCCTGAAACTTATCGTCCAATTCTTCGGCAATGTCGGCCAAAGGCTCACCACCCTCATAGACATATGGGGCAAAAATAAAGCTGGGTGTCTTGTAGGACAGGGTGGCTGTGCCATCTTCATTCTCGGTTACATAGAACCGGATCGGGGCTTCGATCATAGCCGCTGTCGAAGTCTCGAGAACGCGAACTGCATAGTCATTGTTGAAAACGCCAATCACGCGATTTCCGGGGATCGTAATCCCGCGGGCAGCGGCCGCTTTGGTCGGTCCGGCCTGCGTTACCACGATGAGACCGTTTTCTTTCACTGCGCTCTTTGTATCGTCTACGAGCTCCTGATAACTCTTGTCGGTCAGATAGACAGCCCAGCCAGAAAGTGGTTCCGTAAACTCAGCCCATGCGGGCAGAGCCAACAGACAAAGCACAGACCATAGCGATTTCATCAAGCAACCTCCAAGGGTTTGAGTGTGAGATTGATGCCAGATATCACTTTCCGGTGCACTCACATTCTCGTGCGCTCATCGCGACCACGGGCTTGTGTCACAGCGCTGAAAGCTTCAGAAACAGCGGAACTCAAGATTAAGGTGAAACGTATTTGGCGCAGACCCGGCTATTAATTTGCACCAGTTGTTCCGGCACGCGCGATCGTGATGCCGAACGGCAAGCCGTACAAGCGGCATTGACTGGCATCGATCTTACGGCGGAGATCGAAATCGCAGAACACGCCTGTTTCAGTGGATGTAGCGAACCAACGTCGATCGGCCTGCAGGGCGAAGGCATGGCGTCATATGTTTTTTCGGGTATCGATATCGTTGCAGATGCGGATGATATTGCTGCGACTTGTCGAGCGTATCTGGACAGCCCCGCTGGCTGGATCGAAGACGCCCGACCATGCGGACGGCTTCGCTTGTGTTTGCGGGCGCGTATTCCGGCGCTTTAGTCCACCTGTACAGTTACCGAAGCACTGACCGGCACATCTTCGACCATCAGCGGGCTGTGGCTGTTGGCATTCAGCGATACCTTAATCTCAACCTCGCCCTTGGGCAGATCGGAGATGTGCATCCAGTTGCCATAAAGGCGGGCGAGTTTCGTGCCATTCACATAGACATGCGCGTGACCTTCACCGGGATTGTCCGCAGCAGAGGCGTTTTCGGGCGCAAACCGAAAGTTCTGAGGCATGACGTGCAGGTTCCATCCGGCCATTGGGTCCTGCGTTACCGCAATTTCCAGACCGGGCGCATCCTGACCGGCAGGCAGGTTGATGGCGGTCGAGTGATCATGCGCCATGGCTTCGGCATGAGAACCGCCATGTTGATTGGGGTCCGCATGGTCGTGGCCGTCAAATGTGACGCCATTGGCCGCGGCGAGAACGAAACCAGCGCCTCCGCCGAAGACCAGACCAATTGCAAAGAGGGCAAGTGAACGTGCCATTTCTGTTCCTTGAGCCAAAAAAGAACCCGCCGGGCGGGGCCCGGCGGGATGACATATTGGGGTATCAGGCTGCCGCTTCGGCGCGTTTGCCTTCGCTTTGCCAGAAGTAACCGGCAAATGCGCCAACCAGAACCCATGCGACAAGGCCGATGCCAAAGGCACGTGCGGCAAACAGAGCACCGATTTCGGTTGGGACCGGTCCGGTGAAGACATCCGGTTCGGGTGCGCCGATCAGATGTGGAGCAACGAGCAACGCTGCCGCAATCACGTAGCTGATGATGTTGCCACCAAACGCAATCAGCCACATGGCAACCGCCGCAGCCGCGACGGTGGCGAACCACCAGACTTGCCGTGCGTAAACATCTGCAGCAGCAACGCCAGGAACTTCGGGTGCCAGGCTAAAGCCGGGTGCAAAGTGAACCGCGATAAAGCCCGCCAGACCCCACAGAACACCTGTGCGACCATCGATCTTGTGACCCTGACCTTCGGCCACAGACATAAGGGCAACCAGAACCAGTGCGTAACCGGTATAGGTGAGCATGGTGAAGATGACGCTCAGCGCGTCGCGTGTCAGCTCAGAGAACATGCCCGGTAGCTCGGGATGGGCCGTGACAGCTTCTCCGCCGAAATGCACCAGTTCACCGGACTCATAGAGCTCGGCGTGCAACAGAACGGGTTGCACAAATACAAGCTGCAGCAAGGCGGCAATCAGCCCCGCTGCAGCACCAGCGAACAACGCGCTGGTCAAAATGCGACTGAACATCTGCTTAGTGGCAGGGGAAACCGGTTGCGTGGCGCACGTCATGTGCCGCGTCATGCAAGCCAGATGCCTGAACATGGCCGGTCAGGGTGATGATACCCAGGCCCAGAACCACTGCGAACATTACCGGCAGAAAGCCTGTCTTTGCAGCAGATGCTGTTTGAGTTTGTGTCGTCATTTCTTGTCCTCCAGTGCCGTCGCACCCGACGGCTGGTGTTTCTACGTTCGCCTGGCAGGTCTCCTGGCTCGCGGGTCGGTGCCTCTGTTCGCCTTCCCCCCGAATTCGGGAGTGGCTGGTTGAACAGGGGCTCACCGCTTACAGTCGCGGGGGCGGCTTTGGCTTTGACCTCAGACGAAGTCGCACCACATTCCCTCTTAGCATCCGGATGTCTCCGGCAGGACCAGACCCGGTCATTTAGCCGCGAAGCACAGGTTTGCGCAATCGCCATTTGCGACGTTTTGCGTCAATTCACACGCTTTTTCAGAACGTAGATGTCCATGATCCAGCCATGATCAGCCCTTGCCTGTGCACGAGTTGAGAGAATCTCATCACAAACTTCGGACAAGTTTCCGTTGATCAGGATTTCTTCTTCCATACCGACGTAAGCGCCCCACCAGATGTCATAATTTGCCATATCAAGGCTCTGGAACGAACATTCGCCGTCCAGCATCACTGCGACGGTTGAAGCAGCCTCAGGCCAACCCTCGTCCCGGATACGGCGACCGGTTGTAACGACATAAGGTGCGCCGATATCGTTGATCGGAATCCCATGTGCTGCGGTCAGGGCCTGCAGGGCCGTGATACCGGGAATCACCCGTTTGATCGGTTGCGGTGAGAGACGCGCAGCGATTCGCAGCGAGCTGTCATAAAGTGAGGGATCGCCCCAGATTAGTAGGGCCACGTATTGTGCATCAGGATGGGATGCGATCGCTTCCTGCCAGCGCAGTGCTATTGCATCATGCCATTCATCCACCCCACGTAGATAGCCATCATCGGCCCTACGCGTGGGGATGTCGAAATAGGCGATTTGCGGAGCCGCTTCAGTGACTTGAGAAATGATCTTCTCACGTACGCCGGCAAGATCTGCCTTGTTCTCACCCTTGCGCGGGATCAGGATCAGATCAGCTGCACGAATAGCCTCGGCACCCTGAAATGTCACGTGATCCGGATTGCCTGTACCGATCCCTATCAGGCTCAGTTCATACATTATCGAACTCCGCCAGCGGTCCATAGAGTATCAGTGCCGGGGCTGTTCCGATTTCAGACTGCAGCCGTTCCGACAACGCTCCGATGGTCGAGCGGTGCAGCGACTGATCGGGTGTCGAGACAGATTCTGCCATCAGCGCGGGCGTGTCCAAAGGCAGACCATGTGCTTGCAGCGCCTCAACAAGTAGCGGGAAAGTGCGTTTGCCCATGAAAACAACTGTGGTCGCCCCCGAATCCGCCAACGCCGGCAGGTTCAAATCTTCGGGCAGTTTGCCGCTGACATCGTGGCCGGTGACAAATTGTACACGGCGAGCTGTCAGGCGGCGGGTCAGCGGAATGCCTGCGGCTGCCGCGGCGGCGACGGCAGATGGAATTCCGGGGATGATTTCATACTCGATCCCCGCCGCCTTCAGCGCGACCAGTTCTTCTTCAAGCCGACCGAACATACCTCCGTCACCTGATTTCAGGCGAACGACATGGGCACCGGTTTGTGCATAGTCGACCAGCAGACGGCTCACATGATCCTGCTTGGGTGAGGGGCGACCAGCACGCTTTCCTACACCCACCAAATCTGCGTCCTCGCGGGCGTGGGTAAGAATAGGTCCGCTACTGAGATCGTCGAACAAAACCGCATCGGCCTTTTGCATCCGGTCAACGGCCTTGAGCGTCAGTAGTTCCGGATCTCCGGGGCCTGAGCCAATGAACGAAACGAAACCGCTCATGCTGAGGCCTCTGCGATCAGATGAAAGAATGTGCCGGTGACGTTGCCCCGAACTGATCCTGTCTGCGGTCCTTCCGCACCTTCTGCGTCAAAGACTCGCGCAAGAGGGGCATCGGGCTGTTCGACAATAGACGAATAATGGAACTCGTGCCCGCGAAGCGCTGTACCAACCGCGAAACCGGGCATCTTTGCCAACAACTCGGCTTTGCGATACCCGAGGTTGAATTTGCGCTTCTCATAGGAGGTCACAAGACCGAGTAGTCCCGCCATTTTGTGTGGCGTACCTTCCTTGTCGATCAGCACGTCCCCCAAAGCCATGTATCCACCGCATTCACCATGTACTGGACGGGTTTCCGCGTGCTTGCGTAGACCAGTCTGGAAAGTGTCAGCGACTGCCAGAGTGCCGGCATGCAACTCAGGATAACCTCCTGGAAGCCAGACAAGATCTGCATCGTCGGCAGGCGCTTCATTGGCCAACGGCGAGAATGGCAGGATTTCAGCACCCGCAGCACGCCAACCTTTGAGAAGGTGCGGATAGGTAAAGGAAAATGCTTCGTCCTTGGCCAGCGCAATCCTTTGGGCCGGGGGGCGCGGCAGCGCGGTCGGAGATGGCCCATTGGGGCCTGAGGAGGCAGCCTCCCTGATCGCATCCAGATCCACATGTTCACGCAGAAAGGCCGCGTATCCGGCAATCGCGCTTTCCAGATCAGGGTGCTCGACCGCTTGTATCAATCCAAGGTGCCGCTCTGGCAAAGTTAGATCACCCCGACGCGGCAACACACCCAACACCGGCAGACCCGCACGCTCCATACCCAGACGTGTCAGGCGTTCATGCCGCGGGCTCGCGCAACGGTTTAGGATCACACCGGCAAAAGGAAGGTCCGGATTATACATTCGGAACCCCAGCGCCGTGGCTGCCGCGGATTGCGCCTGACCACCAACATCCAGCACCAATACGACAGGCCAGCCCATGCGCTGGGCTGTTTCAGCGCTGGACCCATGGCCCAGTTCGCCGGGCTTGGCGACCCCATCAAACAGTCCCATGGAACCTTCGGCCACGACAATATCTGCGCCCTCTGACTGCG
The DNA here is from genome assembly GCF_056537525.1 of Ruegeria sp. CE12. Lineage (NCBI taxonomy): Bacteria > Pseudomonadati > Pseudomonadota > Alphaproteobacteria > Rhodobacterales > Roseobacteraceae > Ruegeria > Ruegeria sp. CE12. The sequence goes on from NZ_JBQFRS010000002.1 coordinate 55,988, forward strand.
CCGAGATCGCGTTAAGCAAAGGCGCACCCATCGCCCAGCTATCCAGGTTGAACGAGTCCCGGCCAGTCGCCGCTCTGTGAAAAGCGGGATCGATGTAATCCGGGCCGCTTTTGAACGGTTGTACCGTCAGTCCATCTTCGGCCAGAGCGCGCAAAAGACCCAGCATGACTGTGGTTTTTCCGGTGCCTGAGGATGGTGCCGAAATCAGAATTCCGGGAGGATTAGTCATCACCATGGCTCCAGCTCGACCACGGGCTTTCCGCGCTCTGCGGGCGATAGCGGCGGTCATAGGTTTTGGAATACAGACAGCTTTCGTCAAAACCTTCACCGGCCAGTGCTGGGCCTACCATGATCAATGCTGTGCGAGAGATGCTCTCGTCCAGCGCATCTTTCAGGGTTGCCAGGGTGGCGCGGATAATCTGCTCATCCGGCCAACTGGCGCGATAGACAACGGCCACTGGACAGTCAGCCCCATAGGCAGGCACCAGATCTGAAATCACCTTGTCCAGATTGCCGATCGACAGGTGAATGGCCAATGTTGCGCCGGTGCGGGCAAAGTTTTCCAGCGTTTCACCCTCGGGCATCGACGACGCACGCCCGGGAGTGCGGGTCAGGACGACAGATTGAGCAAGCCCGGGAAGGGTCAGTTCGGTTCCAAGAGATGCGGCAGCGGCGGCAAAAGATGGCACGCCGGGTGTTACGCTAACCGGAATGCCTTCGGTCTTGAGCCGACGAATCTGTTCACCCATGGCCGACCAGACCGACAGGTCGCCTGAATGCAACCTCGCCACGTCCTGTCCGGCTTCGTGAGCTGCTTTGATTTCGGCCACGATCTGATCCAGATCCATTGGCGCGGTGTTCACGATCTTTGCACCTTCTGGGCAATGGCCCAGAATCTCCTCTGGCACCAATGAGCCCGCATAGAGGCATACTGGGCAGGATGCGATGATATCGCGTCCGCGCAGGGTCAGCAGGTCGGCGGCACCTGGTCCGGCACCGATGAAATGAACGGTCATATCTGTCCTCCGATAGCGATCGCGCATGTCGCAAGGCGATCGTCCGAAATCTGTCTGGGTGAGAGTAGCCGCGCACCGGGTCCGGCTGCGGCAAGAGCGGATGCTTCGGCCACGCTGCCAGTGCCATAGGTGGCACGACTGCGGTTCGAGCAGGTGAGTGTGCGCTGACCCGCCAGATCGGCAGCAGCTATGAAATGCAGGGGCAGGGCGGTCGATTCGGCAAAGGCAGTCAGTGCTTCGTGCCCTTCTTTGTCCGCGACTGTTGCGAGAGCTTCCACAGCATGATCGGCAGTGGCGAGATTGAATGCCGCCTGCAGGCTCTCTGCGGTGGCGTTTGAGGAAAACCCAAGCCCTGCGACGATCATAACGTCACGCTCCACTGCACAACCGGGTAGGCTGATTTCCAACCACGCCGGGGACCAAGCGCTGACGCCTGCGCCAGCTCGATGCGCAGCAATTCACCGCCAAGCTTTTCGTGCCAGTTGGCCAGCAAAGCCTCGCTTTCAAGTGTAACCGCATTGGCGACCAGCCGCGTGCCTGTAAAAAGGTTGGATTGTAACCAGTTCAGAAGCTCTTCGCTGAGACCACCGCCTATGAAAACGACATCGGGCCGGGGCAGCCCCGACAACCCGTCCGGTGCGGTGCCGTGCACGACGATGAGACGATCCTGACCCAACGTATCGGCGTTTCTGCGAATGCGTTCGGCGCGGTCTTCGCGCGGTTCAATCGAAGTTGCGGTCAGGGTAGGGTCGCACATCAGCCATTCAATGCTGATTGATCCGGTACCGCCCCCGATATCCCAAAGATGCTCGCCCCGCTGTGGAGCCAAAGCCGAAAGGGTCAGGGCGCGTATTGGACGTTTGGTGATCTGACCGTCGGTTTCGAATATATTATCCGGCTTTCCCGAAGCCTTGGGGAATGCACGGCCGGTGCCTGCAACTTCAAGGCCAACGCAGACGGGATGTTCAAACGATCCGAGCAGTGCTTCGGTCAACGAAATACTCTGAGAGCGTTCGCGCGGCCCGCCAAGCGCTTCCATTACGTGAAGCGAAGTATCGGCAAATCCGGTTTCGTTCAGATATGTCGCAAGCTCGGCAACAGCAGCCCCGTTGCGAAGCAAGACAATCACACGCAGACCGGGGGCCAGATGGGGTCGCAAACGAGTCAGAGGGGCGGCATGCAATCCAAATGTCAGCGTGCCTTCCAAAGGCCAGCCAAGCCTTGCGGCGGCCAGTGAAAAGGTCGATTGACCAGGAAGTGCCGTCCATTCTCCCGGCTCGAAGTGGCGCGCAATGACTGAGCCTGCACCGAACCAGAACGGATCGCCCGATGCCAAAACGACCGTCCTGCGCCCTCTCTGTTTGCTCAGTAATGGCAGGCCGTCAGAAAACGGAACCGGCCATTCGATGCGCTCAGCATTTGATTCAGGGATCAATGATAGATGCCGGGGTGGACCCATGATGACTTCGGCGCGTTCCAGCACTTGACGGCTTGCGGGCGACAGGCCATCCAGTCCATCTTCACCCAACCCCAGAACGGTCAGCCACGGAGTATCAGTCATGTCCCACCTCCTGATCCTTGGTGGCACCACCGAGGCCAATGCGTTGTCCAAGGCGGTGGCTGAAAAAGGTATCAAAGCAACCTATTCTTATGCGGGCAGGGTAGACAATCCGCGTCCGCAACCCGTGCCGGTCCGCGTTGGTGGATTTGGCGGTGCCGAGGGGTTGGCGCGCTATATACGTGATCATGGGATCAGCCATGTCGTTGACGCGACGCATCCCTTCGCAGCCCAGATGAGCCACAACGCCTATAGGGCCTGCAGTGAAGCTGGTGTGAGCCTGGCCGCCCTGACGCGTGCAGCCTGGGCTGAGCAGGAGGGGGACCAATGGCAGCGCGTTGCCAGTATCGATGCTGCAGTCGCTGCACTGAACGGTGCTGCCAAACGCGTGTTTTTGGCGGTTGGTCGTATGCACCTTGAGGACTTTGCCGCCCAACCGCAGCATCACTACCTGCTGCGGTTGGTTGATGAACCAAATGAATTGCTGCTGCCGAATTGCGAGGTTGTGGTGTCGCGTGGACCATTTTCGCTGGACGATGATCTTGCGCTGATGAAGCGGCACGGAACTGAGCTGGTTGTGTCCAAGAACGCAGGCGGCACCGGTGCGCGCGCCAAGCTGGATGCCGCGCGAGCGCTGGGCGTGCCGGTGCTTATGATCGACCGTCCCGCCCTGCCGCAGCGGACGGAATTGTCGAGTGTCGCACAGGTTCTGGACTGGCTGTCTCATTCCGGGGTGAACCTCGGGGTGTAAACGATCGGGGTGCCATCCCTTTCGATGACGCGGGTGCGGGAGGAACCTACAATCACAACGGTCTGCATGTCAGCCATGTCAGGTGTTGCGTCGGCCAATGTCGAGATACGGATTGCCTCATCAGCACGAGAGACGGCGCGCGCAAACAGGATCAGCCGCTCCGGCTCGCATTCTTCGCGCAGGATTTCCAGCGTCTTTACAAAACCCTCTGGGCGGGACTTCGAGCGCGGGTTGTAGAACGCCATCGAGAAATCGGCCTGCGCTGCAAGGCGCAGACGCTTTTCGATCAGTGACCACGGCTTGAGGTTGTCACTCAGATTGATCGCGCAGAAATCATGGCCCATCGGAGCACCGGCCCGGGCTGAGGCCGCGAGCATCGCGGTGATGCCGGGAAGGACATCAATTTGGATTTTACGCCATTCGTCCGGACCATTCTCCAGCGCTTCGAATACCGCCGCTGCCATCGCAAAAACACCCGGATCCCCCGAGGAGACCACAACGACGCGCTTACCTTCCGCAGCCATTTGCAAAGCGTGCTGAGACCGGTCAATCTCGACCCGGTTGTCACTTGCGTGCAGGGTCAGTCCTTCGCGTTCTGCCACACGCGCAACGTAAGGAATATAACCAACCACATCCGTAGCGTCGGCGAGCGCCGCAGAAACCTCTGGCGTCACAAGTGCTTCGTCACCCGGACCAAGGCCTGCAATCTTGACCCATCCGCTCATGGCCGTCGTCCCTGCCCATGCACGATGATGATCGAGAAATAGGGCGTGAGTCCTTCACAATTCTCTGAAAGCTTACAAACCCTTTGGTTTGGCATCTGCGCATATTCAACGATCCAGGCACGGTCGTATAATCCAGAGGCCTGCAATGAGCGTTTGATCTTGTCGATGTTGCGGCCGATCTTCATCACCACCAGCGCGTCTGTCTGTGCCATACGTCTGGTCAGCTCTTCCTCGGGCAGCGTGCCAACCAGAACGGTCAGCACATCATCTCCCCAGGTGATCGGATCTCCGGTTGCAGTCCATGCACCAGACATGCCGGTGATTGCAGGAACAACCTCGACCGGAGCTTGTTCGCGCAGACGGGAATAAAGATGCATGAACGAGCCGTAGAAGAATGGGTCGCCTTCGCACAGAACAACGACATCTTCACCCTGATCAGACAGAGCTTTCAGATGCGCAGTGCACGCTTCGTAAAACTCGGCAAGCAGTTGATTATAGCGAGGATCAGACAGAGGGATCTCGGTCGTGACCGGATATTCCATAGGAAATTCAATCGCATCGCCGGGGATCATCCCGTTTACGATATTGCGTGCCTGACCGCTGCGGCCCGGTTTGCGGAAGAACGCCACATGTTTGGCATTTCGCAACAGTCGATCGGCTCGGACACTCATTAGATCCGGATCGCCGGGGCCGAGACCCACGCCGTATATCTTGCCCATGTTCATTCGGCGCGGCTCGCGATGGCGTTGACTGCTGCAACAGTGATGGCGCTGCCTCCCAACCGACCTTTGACGATGCACGAGGGCACAGGTTGTGCTTCCCACAGGGCGTCTTTGGATTCTACTGCGCCGACAAATCCCACCGGGCAACCGATGATGGCCGCCGGGCGAGGGCAGTCAGGGTCTTCAAGCATGTTCAGAAGATGGAACAACGCGGTTGGCGCGTTGCCGATCGCGACCAGCGCACCTTCCAGTTTTGGACGCCAAAGCTCCAGCGCCGCAGCCGAGCGGGTGTTGTTCATCTCAGCAGCCAGCGGACGTACGCGTTCGTCATGCAGAGTGCAGACAACTTCGTTGTCAGCGGGCAGGCGGAACCGGGTCACGCCTTCGCTGACCATACGGGCGTCGCACAGGATCGGCGCGCCGTTTTCCAGCGCGGTGCGGGCAGTCGAGACGAAGTCAGGCGAAAAATGCACGAATTCTTCCAACCCGACCATGCCGGCCGCGTGGATCATGCGAACGGCAACCTGCTCCTCGTCGGCGTCAAACCGAGCCAGATCGGCTTCGGACCGGATGGTGGCAAAGCTCTCTTTGTAGATCGCCGCGCCATCGGTTTCGTATTCATAGGGCATCAGGTCAGGTCCATGGTCATAAGTGTTTCGGGGGTTAGCCCGCGCTGGATGGGCTCATCCCCCGCGCGGCCCTGTTTGACAAGATCAAATCGTCCTGCGCTACCAACCAGTGTGATATCCGCAGGTCCCATACGGGCACATCCTTTCGTGCAGCCCGAGACATGCAGGCTGCCGCTGACACGCTGCGCCAGCTCGCGTGCGATGCCTCTGGTCTCAACTTCCGCCTGTGGGCAGAGTGGCGCGCCGGGGCAGGCGTCGGTAGTCATCAGCGGGTCAGTGCCGTCTGTAACGAAATCGGGTGCAGATATCGCGGCCCCATCTTCCAGCAGGAACATACGCCAAGGTGTAACGCGCATGGCTACCGCACCAGATTTGCCGATCAGATCAGACAGCTGTTTCGCGGGCAATTGGCCGAACGGCGCGCCATAGACGGGGCCAAGTAGATATGTGCCTGGCTCTAACGGCTCACCAATTGCGCAAGGGTGATCACCAAGCCACTCAGTCGGCAGCTGCCGGGATGAGATCAGGCGTTCCATGCGGCGGGTTTCGGGAGTGAAATGCGCCGAGAACCACACAGCGAGTTCGATCAATCGGTCTATTGCCTCAGCCTCGGTCACGGAACGGCCCGTTTCGCAACCGTCAGCGCGCAGGATCAATCCAGCCTCTCCAAGCTCCAGTCGAATATCAGCCGAATCTCCGGCCAGCTGTCGCTTGGGCCCTGTATCGATGGCAAAGCCGAACTTTGCGGGCAGGGCGGGGAGTTCTCCCAGCCTTTCGATCAATTCGTGTGCCAATCGAGCGGTCAGATCTTCGGCTTGATAGAGCGGCGAGACCAGAATGTTGCGCCGCACTTCAATTCCCGGCTCAGCATCCAGCAGGTCCAGCGCTGCCAGCTCGGCCAACAGTGATCGATGATCCGCCTCGGCGACGCCCCTAAGTTGCAGGTTGGCGCGGTTAGTCAGGTCGATGGTGCCATTGCCGAACCGCTCTGCCAATTCACAAAGCCCCAGCGTTTGAGCTGCACTAAGCCGCGCCAGCCGGGGACGCACCCGCACCACCAGCCCGTCACCTGACATCATCGGTCGGTGTGCGCCGGGGCACCAACCCTGGACTACAGGTTTTGGGGAGCGGGCACTCATCCCAGCCCCTCCAGATCAGCGCGGATTGAGTTCCGCCGCGTATTCCAAAGCCCGGCCTCCAGCAGCGCACGGAACCGATCCTGCATGGCCTGATGCGCCTGAGGGTTGGCCTCTTGCAGGAAGGCATCGACCTCTGCGTCGCCAAGAGTGGCGTCGTGGTACAGGTCGAACAGATGCGGCGCGACTGTGCCGGAAAGATGCGCGAACGAGGCCATGTGATCCAGCGTGGCCGCTATCTCGGCCGCACCACGGAACCCGTGCCTTTGCATACCGCCTATCCAGGCGGGATTTGCTGCACGGGCATGGACCACACGGCTGATTTCCTCGGGCAGAGTACGCGCACGTGGATTTTCGGGGTTGGTATTGTCCAGATGATACAGCTGCGCAGTGCCACCAGTGATCTGCTTGGCAGCGGCAAACCCGGCCTCATGGGTGGCATAGTCATTGGCCAACAGAAGGTCGGTTTCAGTCAAGTCTTGCAGGTGGACGAAACTGTCGGCGTTGGCGACCCGCTGGGTAATTCCGTCCTTGTCCTGTGCGATATGCTCGCCTTCCAGCGCGAATGAACTGGCGTCCAGCCAGGCCTGCCCGGCCTGTTCGCGCGCCTCATCGGTGTAGGTTTCGGACAGATGAGTCATGTTCAGGCCATAGCTGCCCGGCGCCGGGCCATAGACGCGGGCTGCCGGAACCTGCCCCGCATAGGGGTTCCAGTCGGGCGCTTCGTCACGTTCGCACAAAGCGCGAACGGCCTGACCATAAAGCGCCGAGAGCGTTGGGAACACGTCACGGAACAGGCCCGATACACGCAGAGTGACATCCAAACGCGGGCGGCTGAGGTCGGTAATCGGCAGCACCTCGATGCCGGAAACCCGCTCAGACCCCTTGTCCCAGACCGGTTTCACGCCCAACAGGTGCAAAGCCATGGCGAATTCCTCGCCAGCTGTGCGCATCGTGGCAGAACCCCACAGGTCGACGATCAACCCTTTGGGATAATCGCCTTCTTCCTGCAGATGCCGGCGCACCAGTTCCTCGGCCAGTTTCACGCCTTGGGTGTATGCGGCACGGGTCGGAACCGAACGCGGGTCAGTTGTGTATAGGTTCCGCCCAGTGGGCAGCACATCCGAGCGTCCGCGATAGGGTGAGCCCGACGGTCCGGCCTCGATCCGTTTCCCGGCCAGTGCATCGATCAGGGCACTGCGTTCGGCGTGGGCTGAGGGGGCAGGGTCAAAATTGCTCGCCACCTCAGGTACCCGGCCAAAGATGTGCAAACCGTCGCCAAACTGGCTTTCCTTGATGTCGCAGACAAAACGGTCGATGCGGGTGATTGCCTCGGCAGTGCAGGTGGCTTGATCGAGGCCCAGGTCACTTTCAAGTCCGATGGTTTGCGCTTCGTCGCGGATATCTTCCTGCAAGCGGTCGCGACGTTTGGGGTCTAGCCCGTCTGCGTTCGAGAACTCATCCAGCAGCGATTCAAGCCGAACCATCCGATCCGGCGTGCCGCTTTCCTTCATCGGAGGCGGGATATGACCCAGCGTGACAGCCCCGATGCGGCGCTTGGCCTGCGCGGCCTCGCCGGGGTCATTGACGATGAACGGGTAGATCACCGGCAGATCGCGGATCAAAACCTCGGGCCAGCATTTGTCGGACAAGGCGACCGATTTGCCCGGCAGCCATTCAAGCGTGCCATGTGCACCGATATGGATGAGCGCATCGGCACCAAGGCTTTTGCGCAGCCACAGATAGAACGCGACATAGCTGTGGCGCGGGGTGCGCGACAAGTCATGGTAATCGTCATCGCGCAATTCAGGCGTGCCGCGTTCGGGTTGAAGCGCGACCAGCGCTTTGCCTCGGCGCACTGCAGTGAAGTGAAACGCGCCTTCGGTGAATACCGGGTCATCTTCAGGGTTGCCCCAGACGGTTTTCAGATCTGAACGTAATTGCTCGGGCAACTGGGCAAGTGCGGTGAGGTAATCCTGCAGCGGCCACGAAATGCGGGCGTCCAGCAGAGTTTCGGCAATCGGCTCTGCGGGTGCAGTGTCATAGCCTTCATCCTGCAAATCGGCCAGCATCGCCTCGGCCGAGGCCAGTGCATCAAGGCCCACCGCATGGGCCATCTGCCAGTCCTTGCCGGGATAGGTGGACAGCACCAGAGCGGGCACTTGATCTGCTTTGGGCCGGTCATTCAGGTTCAACCAACCAGTTACACGGTCGATGATCGCTTCGATCCGTTCAGGTTCAGCCCGATGGGCAAAGCGAGAATACTCAAGGTGCGGGTCGTGTTTGCCGGGCTCTTTGAAAGAGGCGATACCGGCCGAGATACGTCCATCCACTTCGGGCAATACCACGTGCATGGCGAGGTCGGCAGGCGAAAGACCGCGTTCCGCCTCAGCCCATGCTTTGCGGCGCGAGGTCGCCAGAGCAACCTGAAACACTGGCACATTAGCAGCGTCCAAGGGAGATGTCCCCGACGCGCCTTTGCCCGAGAATGAAGTGGCATTGATGATTGCGGATGGGTTCAGGGCAACAACCTGTTCACGCAGCCAATCGGCGGCTGCGGGCGCTTTCAAAGATGGCGCGAACAGCCCAACCGCGTCCAGACCACGGTCTCGTAAGCTGCGGATCAAGGCTGCGATCGGCGCAGTGTCCGCCGAGGTCAGATAGGCCCGATAGAAGCTCACAAGGATGCGCTTCGCCCCGCCCGAGAAGGCCTTGTTTACCGGGATAACGCCGCGATCGGGGCACCAAGCTCCGCATTCTGGCAGGGTTTTTGCACCCATCACCGGCCCGGCATAAAGCCCCGCGGCCAGTGCCATCTGGGCCAGCGCAGCTTGCGCGGCCACTTCTCCACCGGTGTCACACAGATGCGCGAGTCGGCGCAGCGTCGAAACTGGTAGCGTTGAATAGTCGTCCAACCGCGTATCTTCACGCCCGTCAGCAGGCAACACAGCCAGCGCGATGCCTTTGGATTGTACCAGCGCCAGAACTTGCTGCAACCCGTAGGACCAATACGGCACGCCGCCGATCAATCGGATCAGGATGCCCTTCGCGCCCTCCAGCGTCTGTTCAACATAGGTATCAACTGACAAGGGGTGTTTCAGTGCGGTCAGGTTGGCCAGCCGCATCGTCGGCATCCGCCCCTCGGCACCGCCACCGCGATGCCAGCCTGCCGCGAAAGCGCCAAGGTCGCTGTCCGAGAAGGACAGCACCACCAGATCCGCTGGGCTCTGGCCCAGATCGGTCGGGGTTTCGGTTTCTTCTAACCCGTGGCTTTCGCGGAAGACGACATGCATAGCTTACTCGGCAGCCTCGGCTACACCTACGAGGATATCGCGGATCGCAGCCTCTTTGATGTCGTCATGCTCGGCAATCACGACCAGACGCGAGCGGCGCTCCTCGCCGGGTTCCCATGGTCGGTCGTATTGGTGACGCACACGCGCACCTACAGCCTGCACCAGCAGACGCATCGGTTTGCCCTGAACGGCAGCATAGCCTTTGACACGCAGGATGTTCAGCTCGTTCGCTAGACGTTCGATATTGGCGACCAGTTGAACCGGGTCGGTCTGTTCTGGCAACTCGACAATGATGCTTTCGAAATCGTCATGCTCGTGGTCGTGATGGCCGTCGTGATGCGACGGGCGAGCCTCCATGTCATCTTCGGCTGCGGCTTCAAGACCCAGCACGACTCGCACGTCGACAGCACCTTCGGCAACTTCGACGACGGGGAGGGGACGCGGAGCTTCGGCGGCGATGATTTCTTTGGCCTTCGCCACACCTTCGCGGCCAGCCAGATCGGGCTTGGTCAGCAGGACGATATCCGCGCAGGAAATCTGATCCTCAAACACCTCAGACAGCGGCGTTTCGTGGTCGATCGAGTCATCGGCTAGGCGCTGGGCGTCCACCGCCTCAACGTTCGGAGCAAACCGACCGGCCGCGACGGCCTCGGCATCGGCCAGAGCGATCACGCCGTCGACGGTGATTTTCGAGCGAATATCGGGCCAGTCGAACGCTTTCAGCAGCGGCTTGGGCAGGGCGAGGCCGGAGGTTTCGATCAGGATGTGATCGGGGCGCGGTTCCAGCGCCATCAGCGCCTGGATGGTGGGGATGAAATCATCGGCCACGGTGCAGCAGATGCAGCCATTGGCCAGTTCCATGATGTTTTCCGCCGGGCAATCGGGAATGGCGCAGGATTTCAGGATGTCGCCATCGACGCCAACGTCACCGAATTCATTGACAACAACGGCCAGACGTTTGCCCTGCGGGTTCTGCATCAGGTGCTTGACCAGTGTGGTTTTGCCCGAGCCCAGAAAGCCGGTGATTACAGTAACGGGAAGTTTTTCGAGGTTGCTCATTTCAGGGCTCCAATCGGGGGAATGCGGGCCGCACAGTTTTTGCGGAAATGTTCAGGGCGCTCACGCCATTTCACAAGGCCGTCTTCGGTGGCGAGATATTTGGTGACGCCTTCGACGATGGTCTCGACGTGGTCGGTTTCGTTGAGGTTCTCATACACAAAGGTCCAGCGGGATGGTCCGCCACGCAGTACGATCGAACACCCCTGATCGCAGTTCGAAAGGCATTCAACGGCCTTAAGATCAATGCCATCTGGCAGCTCGGCCTCGGTCAGCGCTTTATGCAATAATGTGCCGGGGCGCTGGTCATCTTCCTCGACAGGAAGGCCACGCCGGCAGGTGGTGCAGACCAGCAGTTCAACTGGTGTCGTCTCGGTCACGTCTCTCATCCCCCCTTCACGGTTTTCGGGGGACGGGGTATGCGCGGGCCTTGGCCCGACACCGGAACACCCCGTCCGGTCTGGTCTTCGGGCGTTGGCAGGTCTCCCGGCTTGCGGATGTCAGAGGTATCCTCTGGCAGGTGTCCTGCCTTCCCGGCCTGCAGGCCAGTGGCTTTGGGCACCTTCTCCGGTCACGGTCGCGGGGGCGGCTGCATTTGACGGCATTCCATACCGCTGATGCATTCCCTTTTCATCTGCTTGCACAGACACCAACGAAAGGGACATGCGGCAAGCAAAGGGGCGTTGTCAAGCGAATGGAGGCGCTCTCAGATCACCGGGATGGAAAAGCGACTTGCAGTGGTCAGTCAGCGGCATCCGCTTTGATCCGTTCTTGCAACCAGGTCTCAAAGAGGCGGGCAGAGGCCGTCGGGCGGGGCGCGCCATCTGAGCGGATCAGGTAATGGGACTGAGCAAAGGGAATCGGTGGTCCGGCGATCTGCAAGGGCGCACCCTGCGCAATCGCATTCCGGGCAAAGCGTTCAAGGATTGTGGCGTAGCCTGCCCCCGCCATCACAAGTTGCAACGCGGTGACCGTGGTATCTGCCGAATACTGAGACTGAAGTTCAGGCTGGTGAATGCCATGTGCCTCAAAGTATCGCGCCCAGTTGTCTTCATACCCAAGGATATGGATCAGAGGACTTTCACGGAACTCTGCCTTGCTTGGCGCTGTGGTGCCGGATCTGCAAACCGGAACAAGGCATTCATCCGAAAGCTTCTCTGCCCTGAGCCCCGGCCAGTCGCCATAGCCCAGCCGAATATCGATATCCACATCGCTAGAACCCATGGTGTCATTCCAGATGTGAGTCACCAATCGCACAGGGATATCGGGATGTTGGCTGGTGAATTCAGGTAGTTCGGCAGCCAGCCAATAAGTCATGGTTGAAATTGCCGCGCGAATGGTCAGCGTCTGCTGAGACGCTGGGCCAAACAAACTGTTGGTCGAAAGGGTTATGTCAGACAGAGCGCGCCGAACGGTCAAAGCATAGGATTGGCCAAGCTCGGTCAATTCCAGTCGTCTTGCCTGTCGAGTGAAAAGAGGTTGGCCCAACTCGGCTTCCAATGAGCGGATATGCAGGGATACCGCGGTTTGTGTCAGACCCAGTTCTTGCGCGGTTGCGGTGAAATTCAGATGCCGAGCGGCAGCTTCGAAACTACGCAGCCAGGAAGGGTTTGGTAAACGATCCATTTATCACCAAAAATTTTTGCCCATAAGATCGATTATTATTCGTTTCATTTGTGGGTTATCAAGGTGAATACTCCGCGTGAAAACGGTTCGGGCATAGCCCACAGGGAGGATTCGCAATGAAGGTTGGATTTATCGGTCTGGGGAATGTGGGGGGTAAGCTCTCGGGTTCGTTGCTGCGTAACGGGGTTGATTTGACAGTTCATGATCTGAACCCGGATCTGGTTGCTGAATTTGTTGCGCAGGGTGCCAAGGCTGCTGAAGGTCCGGCGCAACTGATGCGGGATTGTGATGCGGTTATCACCTGCTTGCCATCCCCTGCGGCATCGGATGCCGTGATGCAGGAAATGCTGCCAGAGGTTGGTCCGGGCAAGATCTGGATGGAGATGTCCACCACTGATGAGGCCGAGGTGAAACGGTTGGGTGCCATGGTGATCGAACGCGGTGGCGCCGCAGTAGATTGCCCTGTTTCCGGGGGATGCCATCGTGCAGCTACGGGCAATATTTCGATTTTTGCCGGATGTGACCGCGCAACATTTGAACGGATTTTGCCCTTTCTGACAACCATGGGGCGCCGCATTCTGCATACCGGTGACCTGGGGTCTGCTTCGGTTCTGAAGGTGCTGACCAACTATCTGGCCACCGCCAACCTGATCACCTGTGCCGAAGCCCTGGTCACTGCCAAGGCTGCAGGGATGGATCTGAATACGACCTATGAGGCGATCAAGATCTCATCAGGAACCTCATTTGTGCATGAAACCGAAAGTCAGGTCATCCTGAATGGATCACGTGATATCTCGTTTACAATGGATCTTGTGAAAAAGGATATCGGGCTGTTTCAGGAAGTCGCAGATCGTGCGGGGGTGCCGTTGGAGATGAACCCGGTGATGATCAAGATTTTCGAGGACGGAATTGCCCGGTATGGTGACCGCGAGCTGTCGCCCAATATCATCAGACGACTGGAAGATGCCACCGGACTGGATATTCGCGCACCGGGTTTCCCGACCGAAATGCTGGATGATGAGCCGGAAGAACCGGGGTACGAAGTGGTCCCCAGGGGCGCTAGAGCGCATAGATCAACATAGGTCTGGGCGCTTCGGCCTTACGATTTAGTGATCGGATGATAGTCGAGAGGGTTCTACCAATAAGCCGGGTTTTTGAACGCTTCGGCGCATTGTGGTGGCCCTTTCAAAGGCGCAAGATCCTGATCCGAAAGAGACTGTGCCAGCCACCCATGCGGATATTGAAGCTTCATGGGTGGCTGGGCCTGCTGCTCGGTAATCTGTTCAAAACCAACTTTGGAATAGTAGTTCGGATCGCCATAGGTGATCACCACATCAACGCCGCGCCCGCGCAGATCGCTCAGCCCGAACGTCAGGAGCTTTTGTCCAACGCCTTTCCCTTGCTGGCCTGTTGCAACGGCCACAGGGGACAACATGAATACGGTGCGGTCATCCTGCTCATACTCGAGGCGGGTAAAAATTATGCACCCGGTAAGAGTGCCACCATTTGTGGCAGTGAAGACATACATGTCACCAGGTTTGGTCTTTGCCAGAATGTCTTTCACCAGCCCTGCGATCAGTTGACCTTCCTCATCACCTTCGGAGGCTGCGAAAACAGCTCCGAAAAACTCGATAATTTCGTCGTGTCTGCCACTGGTATGGCGGGAGTAGTCCATGTCGCACCTCAATTCTGACGGTCAGTGGTTCAGCCGGAACCCTTGGTCATTTAGCTGGGTATTTCACCCATATGACTCGACATGGTAAAGGTGAAAGATTATTTAGAACAAATACAGAACATTTGGTGTCAGGTATGCTCAGAGGGGTGCAAAAACGCGTTGCTTCGCTATGGTTCTTCCGGTTGCCCAGCGACCGGGTTCTCAGGGCGAATCCGGTTCAGGGGCCGTTCGCCCTTACCCTCAAGCAGAACAATGCCAACCGCATCTATTGTCTGAATGGCGAAGCTGAGCGTCAGGGCCTGCACAGCGGCATGCCTTATGCGGATGCCCGTGCGTTTTGTCCTGACCTGCAAAGCCAGCCTGCCGATCTGCAGGGCGATGTGCAGTTCCTGCATATCCTGCGGCGCTGGGCGACGCGCTATTGCCCCTGGGTGGGGCTGGAGGGGCGGGATGGGCTGGTTCTGGATGTGACCGGTTCCGCGCATCTGTTTGGCGGGGAACCCATGATGCTGGCGGATATGCGCAGGCGACTGGCACGGGTCGGGCTGTCGGTGCGGATCGGACTGGCCGATACGCGGGGCGCGGCTTGGGCATTGGCACATTACCAAGAGGGCGTGGCCGCCCGGGGTGATACCCTGAATGCGATAGGGGCGTTGCCCGTGGCGGCATTGCGGCTGCAGGAGGATACGTCGGTTGCTTTGCAACGGCTGGGACTGCGCAGGATTTCGGATCTTGCAGCAACATCACGTGCGCCGCTGGCCCGGCGTTTGGGGCCGGAACTGCTGATGCGTCTGGATCAGGCGCTTGGGGCGCAGCCTGAAGAGATTTCGCCATTGGCTGATCCACCACGGTATGGCGTGCGTCTGACCTTGCCGGAACCGATTGGGCTGGTGTCGGATGTCAGGGCGGGGGTCGAGCGGCTGCTGGAACAGCTCTGTGCGAAGCTTAAGGCACAGGAGGTCGGCGCGCGTCGGCTTTGCCTGACACTTGATCGTGTGGATCACGACAGCCAGACAGTCGAATTGCGTCTGGCCCGACCGTTGCGTGATCCGAACCGGATACTCCCACTTTTTGAACGCGGGATTGGAGAGGTCGATGCCGGTTTTGGTATCGACCGGATGCGGATTGAGGCCACACAGGTCGAGGCGCAGCCGGTACAGCAGATCAGCCACGTTTCAGCGGGGCGTGTGGATCAGGTGTATGATCTGATTACCCGGATCGGAAACCGCATCGGGCTGGAGAACGTTCACCGGTACCTGCCTGCGGACAGTCATATCCCCGAGCGCAGCTCTATTCTGGCCCCGGCAGCCTATTCCGAGCCGGGCGGCGCATGGGTGGCTTTGCGCCCACGGCCTTTGCGTCTTTTCCCGCCCGAGTCGATTGCCGGGGCGGGATCACGTCCGCCGCAGAGGTTTCGCTGGCGGCGTATGGCGCTTTCAATCGAGCGTGCCACGGGACCGGAACGCATCGCCCCTGAATGGTGGCTGGAGGATGAGAACTGGCGTTCGGGAGTTCGTGATTACTGGCGGGTTCAGACACGGCAGGGATGGCGGCTCTGGCTGTTTTATACCCCGCAAAATCCGGGCTGGTTTGTGCAGGGAGAGTTCGCATGACCGAGGTGAACCGCACACATCGCCCGGTTGAGGCGTTTCATCAGGACATGCTCAGTCCTCACACGGATCGTTTGGGATATGCCGAACTTTGCGTGACGACCAACTTCACCTTTTTGACCGGTGCTTCGCACCCCGAAGAACTGGTTACGCGCGCTGCGACGCTGGGTTTGGCTGCACTCGCTATCACCGACCGGAATTCTCTGGCTGGCGTAGTGCGGGCCTGGACTGCACTGAAAGAACTGAAGCGTGAGGCGGAAGAGGCGATCAAAATCCGGTCCCAACACCGGGTCGATTCCTGTTCAAGGCAGGAGGTTGGCATTCCGCAGCCTATTGCCAATCCCGGGACGGTTCATGTGCCGCGACTGATTGTCGGTTGCCGTCTGGTTTTGCAGGACAGTTCGGTCGATTGGGTGGCGCTGCCGCGTGATCGGGCAGCGTATCAACGACTGACCCGTCTGCTGACATTGGGCAAACGGCGCGCCCAAAAAGGGGAGTGTCATCTGGATCTCAGGGATATGCTTGAGGCCTGCAAAGGCATGATCCTGGTTGCTTTGCCGCAAGGTGAGTTAATGGATGCCACCCGGGACATCCAAAAAGTACGACGACGGTTTCCCAACCACGTCTTTCTGGGGGCGGCACCACGTTATGACGGCAGTGATCAGGCCTATATTGCTGCTTGTGCGCGGCTGGCTCAGCGGACCTCGGCCCCCATGGTCGCGGTGGGCGACGTGCTTATGCACCATGCCAGCCGCAAGCAACTGGCAGATGTTCTGACCTGTATGCGCGAAGGCATCACCATTGACGATATAGGCACACGCGCCCTGCCTAACGCCGAACGGCGGCTGAAAGGGGCAGCTGATATGGCGCGCCTTTTTCGCGACCATCCCGGCACCCTGCGTCGCACGCTGGAGATCGCCGACAAGTGCAGTTTTGATCTGGGTGAATTGTCCTATGAATATCCCGACGAAATCGGTCTGGGCGAGCAACCGCAGGAGCGGCTGGAACGGCTGGCTCATGATGGGTTGAAACGGCGCTATCCCGGTGGCGCGCCGGATAAGGCCCTGAACCTCATGAAAAAGGAGCTGGAACTGGTCCGCGATCTGGGCTTTCCGGCTTACTTCCTGACTGTGCATGACATTGTACAGTTCGCCCGATCAGAGGGCATCCTGTGTCAGGGGAGAGGCTCCGCCGCAAATTCGATCCTCTGTTACCTCTTGGGTATCACTGATGTCAGCCCCGATCAGATCACCATGGTGTTTGAACGCTTTGTGTCAAAATACCGGGGAGAGCCGCCGGATATCGACGTGGATTTTGAACATGAACGGCGCGAAGAGGTGATCCAGTGGATATATGAAAAATATGGCCGCCACCGGGCGGGGTTGTGTGCCACGGTCATCCATTTCCGTTCCCGGGCTGCCATTCGCGAAGTGGGCAAGGTGATGGGGTTGTCACAGGATGTGACCGCCGGATTGTCGGGCCAGATCTGGGGCATGACCAATGGCGGGGTCGATCCCGAACGGATACGCGAACTGGGCCTTGATCCCGGTGACCGGCGCCTGATGCAAACCATTCGCCTGATCGGTGAAGTCATCGGGTTCCCCCGTCACCTGTCACAGCATGTCGGCGGTTTTGTTATCACCAAGGGACGGTTGGACGAGATGTGCCCGATCGAGAACGCGGCGATGGAGGACCGTACGGTCATCGAATGGGACAAGGATGACATCGACGCGCTTGGCATCCTCAAGGTCGATGTGCTCGGCCTGGGAATGCTTAGTTGCGTGAGGAAGGCATTCGGTCTGCTGCAGCAGCACGAGGGGCAATCACTTACCATCGCTTCGGTTCCACAAGGGGATGAAGCCACCTATGACATGCTTTGTCGGGCTGATGCCATCGGTGTGTTTCAGGTGGAAAGCCGGGCGCAGATGAATTTTCTGCCCCGAATGCGCCCACGTATCTTTTACGATCTGGTGATTGAAGTCGCTATCGTTCGACCCGGCCCGATTCAGGGGGGGATGGTGCAGCCCTACATCAAGCGTCGCCAGGGATTGGAAGAGGTCAGCTATCCCTCGGAAGAATTGCGGGAAGTTATGGCCAAAACTCTTGGTGTTCCGTTGTTTCAGGAACAGGCGATGCAGATCGCAGTGGTCGCCGCAGGATTTACGCCAGAGGAAGCAGACCGTCTGCGCCGGTCTCTCGCCTCTTTTCGCAGAATGGGAACCATAGGTACGTTTCGGGATAAGTTCATCGCAGGAATGCTTGCCAACGGCTACGATATGGATTTTGCCGAGCGCTGTTTTTCACAGATTGAAGGCTTTGCCGATTATGGTTTTCCGGAAAGCCATGCCGCTGCCTTTGCAATGCTGGCCTATGTTTCGGCCTGGCTGAAATGTCACCATCCGGCGGTATTTGCCTGTGCTCTGCTGAACTCCCAACCGATGGGGTTTTATGCGCCGGCCCAGATTGTGCGGGATGCGCGCGAACATGGGGTCGAAGTGCGCCCGATCTGCGTAAACAGCAGTCAGTGGGACAACATTTTGGAGCGTCGTACGGATGGTGGGTTGGCGTTGCGGTTGGGGTTTCGCCAGATCAAAGGGTTCAAAGAAGAGGAGGCCGGCTGGATCGTGGCAGCCCGGGGCAACGGATACCACGACCCGCAAAGCCTCTGGCTGCGGGCAGGGCTGATCCCTGCGACTCTGGCGCGCTTGGCCGAAGCCGATACGTTCGCTGATATGGGGCTGACCCGGCGCGAGGCGCTCTGGCATGTCAAATCCATCCGGAGCCAGCAACCACTGCCGCTGTTTAACGACCCGATTGACGGAGAAAGTATCTCAGAAGCCGATGTGAATTTACCGATGATGCATTTGGGGGAAGAGGTCGTCGAAGATTATGTCTCGACTCGCCTGACCCTGCGCGCGCATCCAATGGAACTTCTGCGTCCATCCATGCCGGGGCTTATCGCCCACAACTCTCTGCACAAGATACCGCTCGGGCGTTATAGCGTGTGCGGACTGGTCATCACCCGCCAGCGACCCGGTACGGCCTCGGGGGTGATCTTTCTGACACTTGAGGATGAAACCGGCGTCAGCAATGTGGTGGTCTGGCCCAAGGTGTATGAGCAGTTTCGCCGCATCGTTATGGGGGGACGGCTTTTGCAGGTGACCGGATATCTGCAGCGTGAAGGCATTGTTGTACACCTGATCGCGCAGGATATCAGGGACATGTCGCACAAGCTGTCAGAACTGGGGCATCCGATGGACGATGCGATTGGTATAACTCAACCTCATGCCGATGATGCACCGCGTGCCAATCGTGCGCCACCACGGGCACGTCACCCCCGTGAACAGGCCAAGCGTCTCTTCCCTAGTCGGGATTTCCATTAGGGCGAGCACTTAAATTACTGCAGGCGCCAAGAATTCTGGCTTACCATATCTAAAGCGCACGACTTCCTCTAACGCATTCAAGTTCGAACACAGGGTGCTTGCCGAAGGCAAAATGAAAGCGATGCGGCTTGAATCACTCTGGAACCACCTGCAGCTCGCAACCAAAAAGGGAAGCTCAAACCAAGTAGCCGAAACACCCATACTAATGCGTTGAGTTTCTTGAGGTTAAGTGGAGGCGAGTATCACTTGAATACCGCTGTCACAAACTGTCTCATTTGGATTTATTTTCAAATAGTTGTCGGAAATCCCTTGTCCGCACTTGTCGCATGAAATAACACTGTGTCACATGTTTTTGGATGGGTAGGAGAGGGGTAGGTTTTTTCATGCCAAGTTCGATTCCCTGTTTGAACAAAGGGCAGATCTTTGCCGAAACGGGCTAAGGAGCTGGGGCCCCTTGAGGTCAAACGTCTTTCCCAAACTGGCGTGCATGCTGTGGGCGGCGTTGCCGGGCTTGCACTGCAAGTGACAGGTACCGGTGCACGGTCCTGGGTGTTTCGCTACCGCCACAATGGGCGACGTCGGGAGGCCGGCTTAGGGCCTTATCCGGACGTTCCTTTAGCAAAGGCCCGCGAATATGCGCGCGAAGCGCGGGATATGCTGAGGCAGGGCATCGATCCCATTGCAGAGCGGCAAGCCGCGCGACGCAAGCTTTTGACATTTCAGCAGGCAGCTGCAACTTACGCGGAAGAGAAAACCGTCGAATTTAACAGCGCCCTACATCGCAAACAGTGGCGCGCTTCGCTGGAAAGGCATGCAATCCCGACCCTCGGGGATATGGCAGTCACCGACATTACTTTGCAGGACGTGTTGGAGACACTCCGGCCGATCTGGATGAACAAGACCGAGACCGCTTCGAAAGTCAGGCAAAGGATCGAGCGGGTGTTGGATTACGCGACGGTGGCCGGGCACCGCAGCGGAGAAAATCCCGCCAGGTGGCGCGGCAATCTCGACATGGTTTTGCCAGCCCCAACCAAGCTAACCGGCGGGCGAAACTACCCAGCCCTAAAACTTGATGATGCAGAGCGATGGTTTGCCGCCTTGAAGGCGCGGTCTGGGATCAGTGCGCGTGCGTTAGAATTCCAGGTCTTAACGGCTGCGCGTACTGGCGCCGTTCGTTTTGCGACTTGGGATGAAGTTGACTTAGATCGCGGGCTGTGGATCATCCAGCCCGGTCGGCAGTCCTCCAAGATCCCCCCGTCCGGCCGACCGCATCGCGTGCCTCTGACACCTCAAACGCTAAAGATCTTGCAGGCTTTGCCACGCGCTGCAGATAACCCGCTGGTGTTCTGGGCCCCGCGCGGCGGGGCTTTCTCCGATGCGTCTCTTGCGGCGGTGATGCGGAAAATCCATGCCGCTGATGAACGAGAAGGCGACAGGGGCTTTATCGATGCGCGCAGCGACAAGCCCGCTGTTCCACATGGGTTGCGGTCGACGTTTCGCACATGGGTGGCAGAACGCACCCAGTTCGATGGAGATATGGCAGAAATCGCGCTCGCACACAAAGTGGGGAACAAGGTCCAACAAGCCTATGATCGCTCCGATCAGTTGGAAAAACGTCGGGCTATGATGGAGGCATGGGGGCTTTTTTTGCTGGGAAAACACTAAAGAGGCAAGGCAATGACGCGGGCAGAACATTTGAAGTACTTGGGTCTCAACGAGCTCCTCGAGACTGAGGAATACTACATTGCCACGATGGACGAATTGGATATAGAAGAGACGCTCGGTCCGGTAACAACAGACAAAAAGACCGAAAGCCTGGAAATTGAAGCAAAGCGCGCGGCATTACGAGAGATCGATCGCCTGAAGGCCAAAGGCGAGTATCAGGACAAGAGAACACGCTTGCGTAAAGAGCTGGAAGAAGGGCCGCTGTCGGGGCTTCTGAACTCCGACGGCATCAAAATTCCTGTCAAATTTCTCGAGTTTGCCGAGCGATGGAGTAACTTACGTGCCGGCATGGAAAGCCCCGACCTGGATCAGCAACGGCGCTTCCAGAAGTTTTTTGAAACAGCGGATATTATGTCGAAACCTCTGCCGGAGATCTCTGATCTACTAGCAGTGCTGGAGCCGGCTGAGGTAAAGAAAAAATTGGGCAGAAAAGTAGAAATCCGGCCGAAATGGCGCAAGGACGCTGGAGTTCTAGATGAAATGCGTGTCATGGTGGTTCGGGGAATCAGTATCCCAGAGGCCGCGCGTCAGATGGCTTTCAAAGAAGGCTTTGCTCACCAGGACAGCAGAGCAAAACGCTTTGAGAACTTGTATCGAGCTCGCCTGAGGCTTCGGTAAAAAAACTGGCCGTCAATTCATTTACTTTGCGGGTACCGCACTTCGTAGACATGTTGGTTTCAGCAGTAACAAAAGGTGAAACCAATGAACGAAACGTTTCTTTCTGACACTGATCTAGCCGTTCGCTTCAATGTCACCCGGCAGACAGTGTGGCGCTGGCACAGATCAAACCCAGGCTTTCCGCGCGCTGTCAGCTTGTCGCCCGGGTGCACGCGTTGGAAGCTCTCCTCAATTGAGACCTGGGAGACCAGCCTTGCAGAAGCCGCCTAATGGTAGGCAATGGGCAGGGTATGAGTTGCTAAGTGCTAGACTTTGACTCTCAATTCGCGCTGGCTCTGCCACTAGCTTTGGCGCCGACCCCTATTAAGAAAATCTGAGCGAAGAAGCTCTGTTATCGAAAAATTGGAGATTAGGAATGCTAACTGCAAAGTTCAGCAAACGGGAAAGCTATGCCCCCGCGCAAGAAATGGACCCAACGCCTCTGTTTGGGGAGTTGAGAGACGCGGAACCTGTTCCTTGGCAGGCGCTTGGTCCTCTGGCAGACCCTGCCAAGGCCATAGCAATGCTTACTCAAGCGCCAGACGCTATTGCAATGCAAAGTGTTTTGACGGTTGCCAGCGTTGCCACGCAAGCGTTTGCGGATGTGGAAACTCTTCAAGGATATGTCCCTATCAGCTGCTTCGCACTGACGGTAGCTCAGTCAGGAGAACGCAAGTCCGCCTGCGATTCATTGGCTACGGCCGCAATCGGTCGGATTGATCAGGAACGCGTGCGCATCTACACCCGAGAAAAGAGGAAATACGAAGCTGAAAAGCTCGAGTATCAAAAAAGTCGTAGACGCTCTTCCTCGAAAGACTCTGAGGTAATTGAGTCTGATCTCGATGGTGAAGACCTGGACCTCCCGCCGGAACCTCCGCTGTTTCCCGCGATCAGGATTAGCGATCCAACGATTGAAGGACTTTTCCGACAGTTGGAGAACGGCCATCCTTCGGTAGCTGTAATGACAGACGAGGGTGGGCAGTTTTTTGGTGGCCACAGCATGAAACGCGAGAACGCCCTTAAGACTGCCGCTGGTTTCTCTAAACTTTGGGACGGGGCACCCCTAAGCAAAAGCAGGGCGTCGGCAGAACCCGTCTGGCTTTGCGGGAAACGCGTGTCGCTTCATTTGATGATCCAGCCTGGAGTGGCGCAGAGCGTGGTTGGCGACCCGACGATGAAAGATCAAGGCCTCCTCTCTCGTGTTCTCGTCGCGTGGCCAAGCAGCAAGATTGGATCTCGAATGATCCGAAAAGGCGTTGCACACGAAGAGCTTCTGGAGTTGGCGAAGTTGCTGTTGGCGAATTTTGATGCGCGGGTGACCCAGCTGTTGGGTCTCGAACTTCCGTTGCACCCTGATACACGCGCTGAACTAAATCCACGACGCCTTAAACTTTCAGATGAGGCCCGCAATTTGCTGGAGGTCTTTTACAACCGGGTTGAAGGCGCCTCGGGAGAGGGCGGGGCATTCGAATACATGTCTGGCTTTGCGGCCAAAGCGCCCGAAATGGCGGCCCGCATCGCTGGCATCCAAAGTATTTTTTCAAACGAGGGAGCCGACGAGGTCGCTGCGCAAGCTATGGTGAATGGTGTTGCAATGATGGAGTGGTACCTATCGGAGATGCAGCGGATCACCGACACAGGTCGACCTGAGCAGGATCTGTGCGATGCTGAAACGATACGCCGTTGGCTTCACAACAACTGGGGTGGGGAGTTTGTCGACAAGCGGACGCTTATGAAAAAGGGGCCTGGCCATCTCCGCGATGGTAACACGTTGTCACGGTGCATCCAAAGGCTTGAGGCGCATGGTTGGCTTGTTCGCGTAAAGGGTAAGCAGGTTATCGACGGGGCAAACAGCAGAACTTACTGGCGCATTGTGCGTTTCGGTAGTGAGACATGAGCGATGCAAGATATGATCTCGTCAGGGCTTGTTTTGAAAACATGGAGGAGATCTTCCCCGCGGGAGATCCGAGAAACGACAGGAAATCGAACTCTAAGAAGTCGACAAGGAATTTGCCGCAGATGCCGCAGATGCCGCAAAGAGTTCCTCCCGCATGCAAACCACTCCCGCTGCCGGAAGACCTTTTCGAGGAACGTGCTGCTATAATGGAATATGATGGGGGCCTGCCTCGAAATTTGGCAGAATTTCTGGCCCGGAAAGGAGAGGCAGGTTCGTAGCATGACGAAGATATGCGCGGGTCCTTCCCGGTGTCTGGATTCATGCGGGTAGTTCGCTCCCCATGTTGGAAAAGAATATATATTTTTCAGAGGATTGAGTTCTTGTTGTTGGCGATAGGTTCGGTTTTGACACGCGATGTCTGCCAGAAAATCAGAAAAAATCAGAGGTGAAAAATGAGCAAACTAGATCAAGGCTCAATGCCGAAGAATTACATGGATCTTGCTGCACGGCTCAATGAAACTGACCCTGAATCGGCACTTCAAATCGGAGAGCAAATGCGTGAAATCTGGGCGCGGCCGCTTGGATTGAAACAGGCTGGCGGAACCAGCTGGTGGGGCCGCCTTCTTGGACGTACCCATCCTGAATATCAAAAGGGAGCGAGCGTTAAGTTCCCACTTAACTTACCCGCAGACCACAAGACTTCGCTTTGGAATATGGACGGCAAGCCCGCTGTGTGGGGTAGTATTGCCAACCATATAGATGAGAAAGAAATAGAGCAGGCCTGCGCGAATTTTGGTCTACGGGTAACAGTGCCGGACTATCCTTCCTGGCATTATCCCGACTCGACCCGGCTCATACTTTGGCAAAAAGCCTAGTTTTGAATTTCCCAATACTTGTTTTGAGAAACTTGGTGCTACAGACGCTTGAGGACTCTATCCGGCGAGGAAGACCCGATGGAGCAGAACCGGAGGTTCGTCCTCGCGAGAATGACATGCGAAGCCAACGGGTTCGCGGCAAAGGAGAAGAGCTGGTGGGCCATAGTAAGGTCCGGAACGCCGTTGTAGCTCAGCTCGTAAAGCACGTCATTCGAAATTAGCTGGTCCCCGCGATAACTATCATTGAAAACAAAGGGTTATCGTCAGATACATAGAGCTAGTAGGATCATAGTAGGGCCTGAAAGCTTCAATAGCTCAGCTGGTAGAGCAGGTCCTTCGTAAGGACAAGGTTGGGGGTTCGAGGCCCTCTTGAGGCACCATTCTTCGCTTTCAACTTCCATAGATCAGCGCCATGTGTTTTGAGAGATGCATTGCCCGTTCGCGCGAAATACAGTGACCTAAGCCACTCGACATTAAGCTTTGACCACAACAAGACCCTTAAATCGGCCTGAACGCAAATCGTTCTTTGAATACGTTGGCGACGCAAAGTGGTGACGCACCCCGCTGAAACTATCGTAGCCAAAAACATGAAGGCGGACTTCCGAAATTGGACTAAGTGACAGCAATTCCTCAAGATTTTTGCAAGTTTCAATTTTGTCGCGAAGAGATGGAGGGGGTTCATCTATGTAAACTAGAGGTTGACGTTGATCGAAAATCCTCACCAAAGAACGGCGACCAGGCTCAATGACAGGAATCTGAGAAGCATTCGACTTGAGGCTGAAATAGATCCAACTTTCTGAATCATTAAATTTCTTAACGCCAAGTCTTGTGACGACTTCAACATCAATCATGTCACGCCGCCCGGAATTTTCGAAAGCGCAGACGTACAACGCTTTGTCGCTTCCAACACTATAACGACAAATTTCTTCACCAAACCTCACGCTTGGAAGCCACTTATGATTCAAGATCCACCAAACAACGTATGAACCTAGAGCGCCGAGGGAAAACGACACCATGTGAGTGAAAATTGGGTTCTCTATGACATTCTCAATTAACACCATTAATCTTACCTTGGGGATGTAAATCTTTGTGGTTGATACCAGCCGACGCGGCCAGAAATGTGCTAGAATGTACCAGGACAACAGCGCCGCCCTTCAATTCGTGAAAATCGGGCCACGACCGCGCAAGTAACATCACGTCATATGGTCACACTTTTTGGCGTAACCTCTTTGTGTTCTTCGAAACCAGGTGGAAGGCTTTTAAGTTCTGGTTGGACATTACCCTTCTGACCGTCGCTTAGGGCCCATAATGGCAGTCTCACTATCTGCGCGTTTGACAGCTCCTGACCACTATGACGGTATATTAGCCGTCGATAGGGCTCTCGAAATGGACTTACCGCAAGTGATCCACCAAATTGCCCACAATTGCAGACAACAACATTGCAAAACAGAGTTCTGGAAAGCGCTTCGGCCATATGATCAAATGAGGTGGTGTCACGATTGTAAGCCAAGATGAATAGCGTTTGGATTTTGTTGCGGTACATAACTACTCTGTCCAAATCCATGAAATCGTAGCAAATTGCGACACCAAATTTTCCAAGGTCGTTACTCTCAAATATCCAAACAGTTGGGTGAGATTTAAAGGAAACTGGCCCACCCACAATCCTCTTTAGTTTTTTGTCTTCAGCGGGTGCGGGATACGTTTTGCCAACTCTGCGAACGCTGGTTTGTCGGGAAACTTGCCTCCCATTCATACGACGCGGAACAATCACCAAGGCTTCGTTCAGCACCATCGGTTCAGTCGCACCGTCAACAATCCTATAGTCCATACCAGCAATAATGATCGCCTCAAGCTGTTCCGCTGCCCTCCTAAGTTGTTTCTCAAAACCTAGCGGTACAGCCAATTCAGGCAAGAGTATGATATCAGGAGAAGAATCACAGTTTTGGGTTTCTTGAGATGAGCTATCTTTAACCCTCTCCCGAAGTGCCCCTTGGGCGCTCAAAGAGGCGAGAAAATGTCTGATTTCCCTCTTGGCACGCAGCTCCTCATAGTGAGCCATTTTTAGACAGTTCTGCCAGTTTCCGTCAGAATTATCGACCCAAGCAGCTTCGGCCTTTAGCGACGTCTGGATTACACCGACATGAAGATGCTCACTCAACATTCTCGCCTCCCATTGGGTCATTAGCCTCGGCATTTTCTGTTCCCGCGGCGAAGTCTTGCAGTTTGAAAGGGATAAGTTGTCTCGGTCGGTTTGAGGAGACCGAAAGCTGATTTTCTTGGAGAACGCCTTGAGCGAATTTCACACTCTCCATCAGGTCATCCAAATCATTTATTTGGTCAGGATCAAAGGCTACATCTCTAACGGGTTCTCCATCATCCAAGGCGAACAAATCGGGCCGCAGTGCGATGTTTCTAGTCTCTGCGGGCCGCGCAGCAAGGCAGGCATCTAGCAACTGTGTGGTCGCTGAAGAAACTGCGAGTTCACTGTAAATCCGAGATCTTGGAAGTGGGTAAACTCGCTCGTTGCCTCGAAGATTCCACATTCGTGGTGCGCTGTGGTCTTCTCGCAATAGACCGAGAAGAATACGTCCTACAGCCGTGAACCACCGTTCGAGCTGCGTAGACGGAATGCCTGATCGAAAATCGTTGGCGAACCGGTAATCCAGTAGGCTGGCTTTGAGTGGCTGCACTACTATCTTACCGTTCTTTACGTCACCTATAAAGTTCCGCCATTCTTCCCAACCTAACTTCGAACTCCCATTTTTCTCGTTCCGCACAACGAACCATTGGTGCGGTATTAAAACGTTAGCGGGGTGCAAGCGATCGAGTTTACTGAGGTCGTGACCAGCTTCCTTGGCATCATCAAGCAACCGTCTGACAATCTCGAGGGCGGTCCATTCGCTTCGTCTCGGGTCGAAGGGACTTAATTCCTTGAGTTTTCCTGTCCATTCTGTGAGAGATATATATTGCGTTTTTGCCGCATCCATGGATCGTATTGTGCGAGAAAACGCATTCTTTGAACTTTGCTTTGCCTCTAGATATCTCTCTGCATTTCCTTCAATGACCTGACGTAACCAACCTGAGTCATCCTGTGGCAACGCCTCAGAAGAAGAAAGCAGTTCTTTCCAAGCGTCGTCAGGAAATGCTTCAGGAAAGCGGCGGGCAGAACTGAGATCTAGTTTCTCACTGAAGTCAAAACTTCTAGAAACAGCGAGCCACGCGGACGAAGGATGCGAATGGGTGCCGACAATGTTCTCAGCAAGGTGAGCCCACACGCCTGCAGACCAACCCGTTGCCTCAAGCCAAGTCTTGGCAGGACTAGCAGGACGTACTGGCACAAACTTCTGCGAAAGAGATCCTAAATCCCTGGCAAGGTCCTGGTACCCATTCTGAGTTAGCAGTTCAGCAACCTGTAAGAGAGCGACTCCGAACTCGCGCCGACCAACAGCATGGAACCATGTCTCGCGGTCTACAGGCAGAACAAACACACCAATGTCGAGGCTTGCAATGTCTTCGAGGTAACTTTCGGCTGCCTTTGTTTCAGATCTCAAACTATCGCAGGCTAAAAGCCGGGCAGCAGACGCTAACACTGCTTTGCCCATTATCTGCAAAGACAATGCCGTGTAGTAATCTGCCCAGGTCTCTCGTTGCTCAGCACGCGTCTCCTTTAGCCAGTCTGAAATCTCGTTGATGCCCCTGTAACCCGTGGATTGGCAATACTGATGGATACGAAAAAAGAGGCGAGCTTTTCCAGGATGCTCTCGCAGCGACTGGAGCAGCAGCAGGAAACACCGCTTGAGCAACTTATTTTCCCAGACCTCCTGTCCTGTCGTCAAACTTGCGAATTGGTCCTTCAACTTGCCCAATTTCGAATTGTATTGTTCAAGGTCCTCTTCTGTTGACCTTTTCGGGTCCGGCTTGCGACTTTGATGCTCGGCTAGCTGCCTAGCCACGCCAACAACGCCGTCAACCTCTTGAACAAGTACGGGCACTAAAGATGCAATCTGCCCCGCTGCAAACGAAGCTCTTGTATCAGGGCGAATCTCACGCTCTGGGATATCGGCGAGCAGGAGCCACTCAAGCATTGTGAGGCGCTCATCTAGATCATCGTCGTCCAGAATGTGAATGTCAGTCGTGGCAATGGCGGAGACTTGCGCCAGCGTCTTGGTCATCAATTTCGTCGGGTTTTTTCCATCCAAGCGAGTTTCCTGTATTGCCTTTTTGTACTCTTCGGCCGATTGCTCTGCGGTTTTTCCCTTTCTTCGCTTCCCCATCCACGCGGCTAGCTCAGGTGGATCATACTTCTCCACATTAACTGTCGCTCCGATGCCAGCACTGCTGAGCAGTTCTTCATACCAATCAATCCAATCGCATAGCGTGTTGAAATCAAACGCGATGATTGTGTGATCATCCACAAAGCGAAAGTGAGCAACGTCTTTGCATTGACGGAGTCTGTCGGCGACGGCACTGTCAATTGGTAGCATGGCGGCATTTGCAAGAAATCCCGATACAAACAGTCCAGTAGGGAGGCCGTGAAAACGCCTTACGTTGAATTCCGGTTTTACATTTTTGAGTGATTGGCTCGTCATTCCAGACATGTCGAGCTTAAAGTTCAGCATCGAATTGAGTAGGTTGCTCAACGTCGGATCATTGAGCGCCCCAGCCAAGTTCAAGCCCTTTAGAACGGCATCCATCTTCAAGTTCGGGTAGAATTTCTCAAGGTCAATTGAGGCATGAAAGAGCTCGCTCTTTTCACTTGAAGCGGGGTCATTACTCCACCAGTTTTTCCTAAAGTAGACTAAATTTTCGCGTTCTGCTGTCGCCTCCGCCAATTGGTCCGCTATGTCCATTTCATCCCGATTGAGCTTTGATTTCCGAACCATCATCCTCGCGGTCAGCGTGACGTGTCGACGGAACAGCGGCCAACTATGTTGAAACCTCCGGTAAAGGTGACCGCTTGCGTGTCTATACGGTCCAATTTCTAGCTTTGACTGCCCAGCTTCGTCTGGCTCGTACCAAGCCGGTCGATACAGCCTGTTGCCATAACTCCAAGGTTCCATCATCCGGTCTAATTCCGGTCCTAATGCGTTTACAACGGCAATCCACGCGACTTGGTCTTCAATCGCAATGTGATAATATTGGCGGTCGTCAGGCCTTTCTTCAGAGATCTTTTTGGGGCGAGGTAACGGACGTAACTTTTTTAGCTTGTACGATCCGCGTTCAAACTGGCGGTGTATCTTTAGTAAACTTTGCTCCAAGTCGATTTCGAATGCGGCTACTTCTGCACTGTCAACAAAGCCATCAGCCGCCCGAATTAGTGCTTTTGTTTTGGTCCATGCATAGTTCAGGTTTTCTGGTTGCAGCAGCCGTTCTAGGACACTCATATCTTTGTCTTTCCTTCACACAGAAGTGCATTCACATCTGTCGCACCACTTCTAGGAGCGGACCTGCGTGTCCCGGCCACACCAAACCTTGCAAGTTCTTTTCTAAGCTTAGACGCTCGCGCTTCACCAGCCGCATCCCAGTCTAAGAACAGATCTACTTGCTTTCCACGCAAGGATATTACGTCGTCTTTAGAAAGAGAGGCCGAAACACCGATTAAACCGATCGCCTCGCAACCCATTTGAATAGAAGAAAGGGTGTCGAGAACTCCTTCGCAGATTGCTACCCGTCTGACATTCTGGTTCCTCAGGGCATCGAAATTGTAGATACGCCTACGTCGGTGATTCAGGTTGCGCCAACGGTTAGTTTTGTCAGCATCGACAATACTCCGGGTTTGAAAATATGTAATTTCTTCACTCTCAAAAAATGGAAACAGAATAGCAGTTGGAGGAAAGATTGCCCAAAATTTCTCCCGTGTGGATTTTTTGGTCAAGAGCCCACTAGCTCTTATTCGTTCAAATCCAAACTCCTCAACCAGATCTTGAGCTAAACTTGTAGTAGGCATTTGACCTATCGAAAACTGTTCAATTAGCTTTTCCGATATTTTGCGCCCCTTCAAATACTCTAGCCCAGATGTATGCAACGGCGCACGTGCCAGTAAAGCCCTGTAAACCTCGAAATCTGGAGTGCTTTCTTCGGTAGCTGTACCATTTCCATGGTAGGACGTATGGCGTCGGTTACTATTTTTCCTAAGTTCTGGCGACGACCCCCTGTCCCTAAGTATTCCGCTTTTGTCTGTTAGCCACTGTTTTGCTTCCAAAAACTCCATCTGCAGGCACGCCATGACAAGGTCAATTGTTCCACCAGATTGGTCACAGGCATAACAGACCCAACGTCGACCTTGGTGTCGTACTTCAAAGGAAGGTGTTTTGTCGTCATGATCGGGGAGAGGGCATCTTGTCATCCCTTTCGCCGGAAGCTTTAAACCTAGGAAAGTTCCGACATGTTCAATCGTCAGATTATTCAAGGCCTGTGTTATTTCTTTCCAATACATGGAGCCGAAGCTACTCGAGTACCTACTCAACCAGCAAGAAAGTATGTTTCATCTATACTGTGCCTCTTGATTGTCTGCTTCGATAGATTGTCCATGAAGAAATCGGATCTCGAAAACGTGGAAAACCTGCCCTGAGTGCAGGGCTGGCAAGCTCCACTGGAACCTTGGCTGAATTTCCAGTCCTGCAGACTGCCGGGAATCCCTCGCACGAGCAGATAACGTCCGCATTCCTTTCTTGAAGTTAGTCAAATAGCTTTGGATATGTTTGTTTGGCTTCGACCAGCTAGAGTGTTTGCATGAGCTTTGTCTTCTACGATACCGAAACTACTGGAACGGATACTACCTTCGACCAAATTCTGCAGTTTGCAGCTATCCGTACGGATGGCGACCTGAACGAACTCGATCGTTTCGAAATCCGTTGCCGAATCCTGCCTCATGTTATCCCTGCGCCGGGAGCTTTGCTCGCCACACGTGTCACACCGTCAATGCTGACTGATCCCAACCTGCCATCGCACTACGAAATGATGCTGCAGATCGCAGAGAAGCTGCGCGCATGGTCTCCTGCGATCTTCACCGGGTACAACACCCTCGCTTTCGACGAGCCCTTGCTTCGCCAGGCCTTCTACCAAACTCTAAAGCCGGTTTACCTGACCAATACCAACGGTAACCAACGGGCGGATGTGCTGCGCCTGGCCCAGGCCACGGCAGCATTGGCACCCAATGCTATGGCCGTACCCATTAGCGCAAACGGCAAGCCAACCCTGCGTCTCGACACACTGGCACCGGCCAACGGTTTTGCCCATCAAAACGCCCATGACGCTTTAGCAGATGTGGAAGCCACCATTTACATCGCGCAGTTGATCCGCGACCGCGCGCCGGACGTTTGGAATTCATTGTTACCCCTGGTGGACAAGGGCGAAGTGAGGGCCCGTCTGGGCACTGGTGAGCCAAAGTGCTTCGTTGAGTATCATATGGGGGTTCCTACTATTCGTGCCGTTGTCGGCTGCGGGCACCACCCGAAGAATCCAACCATGCAGGCTGTGTTTGATCTGCGTCGAGACCCGGCGGAAGTCGTGGACATGAGCGATGATGAATTATTTGAAGAGACGAAGGGACCCAACCGAGCGCTCCGCACCATCTATTCAAACAAAATGCCAGCATTGGTTGACATAACCCTAGCGCCAGACCTGCCAGCCGCTATTAGCCTACCGATGGATGAGATCATCCGCCGGGCCGCTGTGGTGTCCGCTGACGGTCAGTTTGCTGCGCGGGTGGGCAAGGCATTGGAGCAGCGCTACCCACCCTTCGAGTCCACCCAGGTCGTCGAGGGCAGAATGTATCAGGGCTTCCCAAGCCGAGCTGACGAAAACCGAATGCAGGCGTTCCACAAAGCGGATTGGCCCGAACGAGCGAAGATCGCCGAAGCCCTTGAGGACAACAGATACCGCGAACTGGCGCGGCGGTTAGTCTTCCTGAATGCGCCAGGCGTGCTCACTGACTCGCGTCGGTCGCAATTGCAGGCCTGGCTGGAGAATCGGCGACAAGGTCGAGAAGATGTCCAATCAGGGCGAACATTGCAGGCCGCTGTTGAAGAACTAGAAAAGCTGGCCCAAGAGAAAGGAGAGATTGAGGAACTGGTCGCGATACGAGGCTGGATGGGCAAGCCCCTAGAATGAGTCGTTGCCTCACTTCGCTAATTTACAACAGCAAAACCGAGCCTAGCCGTAGCGCCGATGGCCAATGCAAAGCGCTAACCAGCACAAATTAAAATAAGGGCGCTTATCCGATCTCCGCTCGCTACGCTGGTAGTGGACACACTTGGTGCAGTTTGTCCCATCGCCGCACCAAAACGAGACAAAGAGCTCAAAGCGCTGCCGCAATTATCAGAAGCTTTTTCAGCTTCTCTTTGTCTGCCGCTATCTTGGAAAGATCGGCATCTAATTCAGACACCTGTGCGGGATTCTCCCAATCGATATAGCGCTCCGCAAACCGAAGTAGATCACACGTAATGATAGTCTCTTTCCCCTTGGGAGTCTTTGGGGAGTAGATGAATCCAACGACGTGGATGTTGTCTTCATAATTATCAAAGTGTGGGTGCACGATGTTATATGAATTGGGAGATCTCGGAAATCTCTTGTAGACCTCTGATTTGGATACTTTTTTGTTACTTTTTGCCGTATTACAATCCGGACAAGACACAGCCAGGTTTTCCGGTTCAAACATAAAGGCAGGATTTGAGCTTCTAGGGAGCACGTGCTCAACATCCCAAACTTTGAAGTTCTCCGAGGAAATCTTTTGTTGGCAGTAACAACAGCATCTCTTTTGCTTTCTTATAAAGTATGCTTTGGCTTTTCGACGTACGGGCTTTACTAGTTCATCTTCCCAGTAGTTGGGCAATTGATCAGCGCTTGCCTTTGCATCGAAACTATCGACGAGCGCTAAGGTATCACCAGAATATACATCCGATTTCTTCATTCGAATTTACCGAGATCTGAGGCAGTCTCTAACAAGTCATCAATTAGCTTTGCTAGCTCAGTTCCGTCACCAATTGTCGCCCTAGCGCTCCTAAGAAACCTTAGCCTATCAAACAAAGTCTCATCTGAAGTAGAACCCCGCACTAAGTGGTTCAGTGTTTTGATCGTTTCTTGTTTAAGGAAAAGATTTTCACTACTCGCCACGCCGAACGCGGTGACCAACAACTGATCAACCGATGCACCGGCGTAGAGCTCAGCATCCTGTTTCGAAATTTCGTTGTCAGAAAGGCTGACCACATGGCTTCCTTCGCTACCGATGTCGGAGAGTATAATCGGCGAGTGAGTGGCGATCACGAAGTGGCAACCCGAAAAAGGAGAGAACGTGCTCCTAAGGAGCTCAATGTACTGTTCTTGCCATTCAGGATGCAGGCTAATCTCTGGTTCATCTATCAAAATTAGAGAATTGTCTTCGATGTTGGAAGCAACCCCTAGCATACCAGCAACTATCGATATTTCGCCTGAGCTTGCGTCCAAAATGTTGATCACGCTTTGGTCGTTCGTGCGATTCAGCATCACGTCACGGAACGTAATGAGACGAAGGTCTCTTAACAGAAACGCACTCGACAGAAGTGCTCTTTCCTCAGCACTAGCATTGACTGATACGCGAAACGATCCTCCCCGTGGCCCTTCCCAATAATTCAGTACATGAAACAGAGCATCCTGTATCAGTTCAGTAGCATTGGGCTCCCGTTCGAAAAGAAGTTGGATTTTTGAGGGTCGGGAACCAAACGCAAACTGCTTTAGAGTTTCATCAGAAACGTTTCCGGACCTTATTTCCTCAATGAGCGAGAAATACCTCGATTGTGAGTTTAGATTGAAGTGTAGCTCGATCTCTGGATCGTACCCTAAGAAGAAAAATACGTCCTGCAACTTTTGAAGCCGATCTAGCGACTGATCGCTACGCAAGAATATGCCCTTCAAAGATCGGAAAACTGAGGACCTAAAGTTGGTTCTTCCATTGCTATCCCGAAATCCAGTGTAGCAATAGTAAGTCTCGCCGCTGAGCTGCTCTTTCTCGCTTACTGAAGGCATCCGGTCTCTAATAACATCTTTGGACAACCTAAACTTGTCGAAAGGTGTCATAGTACTGCAGATCACTCTGGAGGGCCCCGAAGGTGAGAAAAGGCTTTCAGGATAGCCTTTTCCGTTCCGGTTTGTACCTTTCTGGTTCGAGTTCAGCCTGTAGTGCTCACCGTTGGTAAAATACGAAATATCCAAGTCCATGCTGTCGTTTCGGGACCTTGAAAATTCGCCGGCCTCGACTGAAAAGGCCTCGGCTATCGAGGCAAGTATTCGGCTCTTCCCCACACCGTTCTTTCCAATGACGACAGAAAACCAGTTACCGTCAAATTTTGCCGCTTCCGGGGGAGCTAGTTCGAAGGTTATGGGATCACTAGCTGGCCGACCAGCTAGCCGTCCCTCTCGTTGATCGGAATCGGCGGTGCGTTTTCTTTGAGTTGCCTCAATGCGTTCTAGTCTAAAAGTCATACTTCCTACTTTTTGAGCACAAATTCCGACTTGGTCAGCCAATCGTTTCGGCTGTGGCTATACGCTATCGGCTCTTTGTGGAGACTCAAAGGTTCGTCGATATACCTTGCTCGGTTAACATAATGGACCCTATCGGTTGTGCGCAATCATTTCTCTCGGGTGCCTAGGCTCCGAAAAATCGTGTTAATCTCCGTCTCCAAATGTTGGCCTCTGTAGACAAATGAAGTCTCATGTCGCGCGTACTTTCCGTGTCGATCGGCGCTAAGCCAGTTGTAAGACCCGATTGCAAGCAAATCGCTGTCAACTGCTACGATCTTACTATGCAACCTAGGCACTTCGTGAAGTCGAACGCCAATCTTGGAAAGAGTTTCCTTGGCCAATGACATCTGGGTTTGACCTTCATTTGTCGTATTGGAGTTTAGAAGGGGATCTGAGAATACATCCACCTTGGCACCCCGACTAATCGCCTTCGCGAAAGCAGTTAGGAAGCCGACGTTCTCCATGGTACGTGTAATGATCCATGGACTGACGATTGAGTATCGGCGCCCATTCCCAGCGAGGGCATCAATCAAGAACGCGTCGTGCTCAGTAGCATCGCGAAGCATCTGGAGCTCGCCACTATCATTCTGCAGATCGCTCCTGGGCTCCGTTTCAAACTCAAGTGCATTCTCCGTTGAGCTGAACAGGAAATCACCAAGCATCGAACGAGGTGATCCCGGAGAAGCAGTTGCCAGAACGTCCATGTCTCCGAAGACAAGACAACTGTCTTTGGCGCGGGACACCGTAACATTGAGCATGCTGGCCGAGGCGTCGATGAAATTGCCGTCTGCATGTTTCGAGTAGACAGGGGAGAAGATAACCACAGGTCGCTCTGCGCCCTGTAGTGAATGAACCGTACCGATTGTCATGCCATCGCGCAAATCGACGGAGATGCCTCTGTTCGCACAGGCTGTCCGAATTTCACGCACTTGTCGGCCAAATGGCGTCACGACGCCAACAATTTGCTCAAGACGTGCTTGGTAGCGGCTTTCCAATTCCGATCTATTGGCATCCAGCCATGCAGCTATCGTCCGAGCCTCAAGCAAGTTTGCGCGACTACTTCCCAGTCGAATTGCTCGTCCATCTACGTGCAAATATCCCAAACCAGGCAACTTGGCGTCATTGGGAACTGGACCTCGAAGAGGACGCAGTTTGCCTTTGTAGCAAAGTGCGTTGCTGTAGCCTATGATCTCGTCATAGCAGCGCCGATGTTCAAAGAGGTAAAGGCCCTTCTCAAGTTCGGCATATGGTGAAACCTTGCAAGCTTCCTGCGCAATCCTCATGGCGCTGCCGGACGTGGTGCATAAACCTCTCGCCGATAACTCACTCCAATCTTCTTCGTTTTGGAGCAACCCAACTTCTCGTAGGTTCCCGACATCTACCGGCTTCGGCACGGATGAGATGGGTTCAATCTGCTGGGTGTCTCCAATCACAAGAGCACGTTTAGCCAGGGAAAAGCTCGCCCCGGAGACTTCCGGCAAGACTTGCCCAGCCTCATCCACAATCAACAAGTCAATAAAGTTATACAAATAGTCTTTCGCCCATTTACCTCCGGTTTTGCGACTGTAAGTTAGTTTTCCCGGCAAACTGGCAAATGTGGCAACAGCACAAGGTGTTAGCATCATGCGTCTATGCCAGCGAGGAACGAGCGTCGTCTTCCCTCTCTTGTTTGAGGAGCCTGCGATGCCCGCGAGGTCTTCTTCCATAGACAGCAACCAACGCCCTTCCCAATAGTGGGTCGCGAGCAGAAAGAGTCTAAAGCGAATGCTCAAATCTGCGGCGCGTTCTAAGTCCAGGTCATCCTCGGCGTCGCCAACAGAGCATTTTGCGCGATGCCAGCGGTTCTGAGCA
Source organism: Ruegeria sp. CE12 (assembly GCF_056537525.1). Classification (NCBI taxonomy): domain Bacteria; kingdom Pseudomonadati; phylum Pseudomonadota; class Alphaproteobacteria; order Rhodobacterales; family Roseobacteraceae; genus Ruegeria; species Ruegeria sp. CE12. The sequence continues at coordinate 92,670 of NZ_JBQFRS010000002.1, forward strand.
TTCGCGTATGCGAAACGAAGACGACGAGCATTTTCTAGGTCCTGCTCGGCCTGTTTTGCCAATTGTTCGACGGAACGAAGGTTTTCAGTGACATGGGCTTCAATGTCCGCAACACGATTGAACCCATTGGAGTCCGGCATGAACTCGCGGATCGCCTGTTGAGCCGATAACACCCGTTTTCTTTTGATGGCTGGCAGAAAACCTAAGATCGCCGTTACTGTAGACTCAGTTGTTAGATGCTTTTCCAAGGCATTTTTTGCGGCTTTGATCCGTTCCTCGTTGTGTTGCGCCTCTGCTACCGCCTCAGTTAGCCTCTCTTCTGCTTCTTCAGGGTTCTCACCGAGAACCGCTTCTACCGCTTGCTTTGCCTCTTTGAGCGTCTTGGCAGCCTCGTCCAGTTCTGAAAGCTCTTGAGCCTCTTTTGCCATTTCATTCTGAATGGTTTCGACAACGAGCTCTACGTTAACTTCTGACAGATCGGAAAATGCGAGCTTTGCTTTTTGAAGATACCCTTCCTTGGCTCGTGAGAAATACTCGACACTTTCGCAGGCTGTTTGAAAATCTTCTGTTTGGTACTTCTTTGCTGCTTCCAACTTACGAGAGTGCGATGGAAGGAATATTCCGAAACTCCAGATATCTGGTAGCCATCGTCCGGCAAATGGACCTTCTCCCTTGGCGAAGTCTTTTCCAAAGGCATCAATGATGTTTGTCACCGCCTGATTGTTGGTGGACGCAGCAACGATGATCGGTGGTTCCTTACCTTTGAGGGCAGCTTTGATCCAGAGACTAGCCACCGCCGAAAGCAGCATTGTCGTCTTGCCCGTGCCTGGCGGTCCATTCACGGCGATAACTTCCGCAGGAGACATGGCGTCAAGGTAGGCCAATACCTGACGCTGATGCTCAGAAAGAGGAAAACGTGGATTAGAGTGGCCTAAGCGGCGACTGAATTCACTCTCAACCTTAGGGTCCGGAGGAGATTTCGATTTGCTCGGTGCAGCGACCTGCCTCAATAGAGGCGCATCTGGCTTCTCACTAAGCAACTTGTCGTAAAGATCTACGATGTTGCGGATTGTGGCACTGGCATCTTCTGCCAACTCGAGAAAACCGAAGCCCATAGACTGGTAGTCTTCGTCGCCATTCGGCCAGCCCTCTGCCACAGCGTCCACCATTTGACGACAGTGCCCGAGGTATTCTTGCCACGCGTTTTCGTCGATCATGTCAGGCAAGGGTGTCTCGGTCAGAAAATCATCGAGGTCGTCAACACTACCGATTGAAAATTCTCCGGATGGAAGTGGTGAAAGGACATCTCGCGCCAGCGCGTTGCGCAATGGGGTGATCTGGCCATCACGGTCCACTGTTGCCTCCGTCACAACTGGTGCAACGATCTCCGGTAAGCCGTCGACACGCGCTGCCCCGTGCGAGGACTTTCGAGCCATAACGAGCGGCCAAAATCTCACGGCAACGTTCTTGGCCGACTTTTGGCTCCCAAAGACCCTGTCCAGGATCGCATCCGGCAGTGTTCCCGAACGGACCGTCTCCCCGGGTACCTCGATGAACCGTTTTCGGTCCCGTTGGGTGAACTTACCGTCCCCTAAAGCACTGTCAGCTAACGAAACACGCCAGTAATTGAGGATCTTCTGTGTCTTTTTGTCCATAATTCGCTTTTTCGCCGCGGATCTACGCGGTTGATTGATTGGGAGCAGAGCCGACAGCACATGTACGCCGATAAGCCGAACAAATAAACTGAGTTGAAATGCTAGCGCATTGTTTTGCAAAGATTATGGCGCGCGATTTTGAACTTAGCTAGAGAGAATGAGCACTGGCTTCGCTCAATCACCCCGAATTTTAAGTCATAGAAGTCGAATACGGGCGATAGACATTGGTCTAGGTAGACGCCGATGCATTGTATCAAAAGTAGGCGACAATTAAGCAATCCGACAATCAACGGCTTTGTAACGCTCTCCAATTCCGTCGGAGCGCGCTAAGCCGCAGCGGCATTCTTAGCTGTCTGGACGTCAAAAAAAATGTCGAATTAGTCAAATCAACTTAAACCTAAACGTTCAGGCTAAAAGATTGCCAATAAGCTAAAAAGCTTCAAAATTTGGGCGGGTATTTGGGCAATAATTTTGAACATCCTTTGAAAAAAGGAAATAAATACAATTATTTACAGTATTTTCATGGAGGCGAGTACCGGAATCGAACCGGTGTACACGGATTTGCAATCCGCTGCGTCACCACTCCGCCAACTCGCCTTTTCAAGTAAAATCAAATACTTGCCGTGGTGTGACAGGCGTTCTAACAGCTTTCGATACAGACGTCCAGTGGGTCGGCGCAAAATAGACGGACGTTTGGCAGATTCGGGGCCGAGAACAGCGTCGACCGCTGAAAGTTGCTTTTGAAATTTCAGTACTTGAGACGTTGCCGGAGGGTGACGAATGTGGCACAAGCCGATCAATCAGGGAAAAAGAATGAGCGATCACATGACAGATTTCGCAGCCCGACGTCTTACAATGGTTGATACACAGATTCGACCTTCGGATGTTACAAAGTTTCCCATTATCGATGCGATGCTGGCTGTTGAGCGTGAGAAGTTCGTTCCGGGCTCACATCGGGAAGCGGCTTATGTCGGCGATTTGATTGAACTGGGCGATGGGAGTTGTCTGCTGGAACCGCGTACCCTGGCCAAAATGCTGGACGCGCTGAACATTTCCAACGATGAGGTGGTGTTGGATATCGCCCCTGCGCTTGGATATTCAACTGCCGTCGCGGCCCGGATGGCTCAACTGGTTGTTGGTGTCGAAGAGGATGAGACCCGCGCCACGGAAGCGCAAAGCAACCTGATGGAAGCTGAAGCTGACAATGCGATTATTCATACCGGTCCGCTCGAGCAGGGAGCTGCAGAACACGGGCCATATGATGTCATTATCATTCAGGGCGGTGTCGAGCGCTTGCCAGATGCGCTGCTTGATCAGCTGAAGGATAATGGCCGCATCGCATGCGTGTTCATGGAAGGCCGGTTAGGTACCGTGAGGATTGGTCGGAAGACAGCTGACCGGGTAACCTGGCGAGACGCCTTCAATGCAAGTGCGCCGGTACTACCGGCATTTTCCGCCGAGAGTGCATTTTCGCTATAGTCATTCAGCAGATTTTTCTGCTGCCTTGATTAGTTGAAAACAAAGGCGCAAACTACCTGCGAGGCAGGGTTATTTTGATTTGAGAGGAATTGGGTATGCGTGGAATGGCTAGAGGTAAGCTGGTCAAGGCTCTCGCATTGACAGCTGGTCTTGCTCTGAGCGCAATGCCGGTGCGATCGGTTTGGGCCGACAATCTGACAGATGCGTTTATTGGGGCTTACAACACTAGTGGCCTGCTGGAGCAAAACCGTGCTTTGCTGCGTGCAGCGGATGAAGATGTCGCAATTGCATTGTCGGCATTGCGTCCAATCATCAACTGGACGGTTCGTGTCAGCCGGGATTACACGAAACGTCGTGTTGGTACCGTGGTAACCACGACTGAGCCATCAAACTTCTTTTCCGGATTGACGCTTAGCCAGCTGATCTATGATGGCGGCGCATCCGTTTTGGGCAAACAGTCGGCACAGGAAACGGTTCTGTCGACCCGCCAGTCTCTGATCGATATCGAGCAGCAGGTTCTTTTCCGCGCTGCGACCGCTTACTTGCGGGTTTTGCTTGAAGAAGAAACTGTCCAGATCCGTCAAAACAACGTCGATCTGTCCAGCGAAGAATTGCGCGCCACTCAGGATCGTTTTGAGGTTGGTGAGGTTACGCGGACTGACGTTGCGCTGTCAGAATCGCAGCTGGCCAGTTCGCGTGCCGATCTGGCCGATGCCAAGGGTGCGCTCAGCACCGCACAGGCAGAGTATGTGAACGCGGTTGGCAAACTTCCTGGCCGCACGGCTGGTCAGCCCAGCCTGCCAAACCTGCCTCGCTCGGCGGCAGAGGCTCAAAACCTCGCGCAGCGCAACCATCCTTCCATTCTGTCCGCCCAGCATCAGGTTCGCGCGCTGGATTTGATCGTTCAGCAACAGCGCGCAGGGTTGGGGCCAAATGTCAGCCTGAACGCTGATGCGGGTATTACTGAAACCTATGACAGTGATGACTACATCAATGACGCAACTGTCTCGCTGACCTTCAACCAGCCTATCTATGCTGGTGGTCGTTTGGCTGCTGCTGTTCGGCGTGCCATGGCTACGCGTGATGCATCACGGGCCAATCTGTTGAATGTTCAGAAAAACATCACACAGGGCGTGACGGATGCCTATGTGCGCTTTGAAACGGCGACCGCAAGCCTGACTGCTTCGAACGAACGAGTGCGCGCCTCGCAGGTCGCTTTTGACGGAATTCGGGAAGAAGCAACCTTGGGTGCACGGACCACGCTGGACGTACTGACTGCGCAGCAGGATTTGCTGGACGCTCAGCTCGCGCAGGTTGCGTCCCGTACCGAGCGTTCGCTGGCTGCTTATCAGCTGTTGCAGGCGCAGGGGCTTCTGACTGCAGAGCGTCTGGGGCTCGCTGTTCAAATCTATGATCCGACCCTCTACTATAATCTGGTCAAGAAAGCTCCAGCTCAGGTCAGCAAGCAAAGCCGTGATCTGGATCGTGTCCTCAAAGCGTTGCGTCGCGAATAAGCGGCGTTACTACCTGTTGTGAGGTCAGAATTGTTTAGCTACACTTGGTCCAAGGGCTAGAGCGGTAGAGAACAATGTCAGATAACACGATAAAAGCAGGGGTCGAGGACGTCCTGTCCTCGGTCAAACGTCTGGTCAGCGAAGAGGGCCGAAAGGTTCCCGATCTGGTTAAGGCTTCGGCTCCACGCAAACCCGGGCGTTTGGTTTTGACCGATGCCCTGCGAGTTGGCGATCATCCAAAGGTTGCAAGCGCAGAGGCTCCGCTGAAGCTTGAGGCTGAATATTCGGCCGATGCGATAATGCAAACGGATGAGGCTAAGCTTCAACCTGCCAATGATCTTTCACAACCGATGAGACTACGGCCCTGTGACATCGTTCAGCCGGGCGAGGGCGCTGAAGTTTCCGAGAACCTTGAGAATGCTCATCCTGCTTCGGATCAATCGACCGAAGCTAATGGAGAATCTGCTGATCTTGCAGACAGCCTGAGTGCTAAGATCGAAGCGCTGGAAGCTGCGATTGCCCGCACCGAAGATCAGTGGGAGCCGGATGGCGAAAGCGACGACGCCTATTCAGGAACACGTACGACATCCATGAATTGGAGCGAAGAGGTCGAATCTTCCGAGGCATTTGAAGACGAAGATGATGCCGCCGAAGAGCTGGACGCAGCTGAAGACCCAGAGTTTGTGACGGAAGAAGTTGATGTACCGGTCACATTTATCCGAGATCCAAGCTTGAATGCTCAGTCGGTTGCAGAAGAAATGGATGAAGTTTCAGAGATTGATGCTCGGCTTATAGACGAGGCAGCTCTGCAGGATTTAGTCGCGCAAGTCGTCCGGCAGGAATTGCAGGGCGCATTGGGTGAACGTATCACGCGTAACGTTCGCAAAATGGTAAGGCGCGAAATCAACCGTGCTCTGGCCGAGCAGGATCTGGAGTAACTGCTAGCTACGCTGAGGTGTCTCGGCCAAAGAAAGCAACAGATCCAGATCCATATGCGTCTCGAGATGGTCAGCAAGGTCATCAAGCGTTTGATCAACCCCGTCTTCATAGGCGTTGTTTGAACTCACTCCCAGTTGCTTCAGATAACTGGCACGGAAAGAATCCGAGGAGAATATCCCGTGCAGGTAGCTGCCGCGAATGCGCCCATTCGCGCTGGCTGCACCTTCGGGCCTGCCATCAATCTCCAACCATGAGCGTGTGCAGTCTGGGCCTTCGGTCCGGCCCATATGAATTTCGTAGCCACTTACCGGCGCTCCGCCTTCCAGTGCTTTGGCCTTGGTTAATGTTACGCGTTTCTGCCCAGCCATGACGGTGCTGACATCCAATAAACCAAGACCGTCGACAGTACCTGGGCGCCCATCCACGCCATCCGGGTCCGAGATCGTCTTCCCCAGTATCTGGTAACCTCCGCACAGGCCCAACACGTGGCCACCACGACGCACATGCGCATACAGGTCGATGTCCCAACCCTGTTTTCGGAAGTAAGCCAAATCCCCAATCGTGGATTTACTGCCGGGTAGCAGCACCAGATTGGCGTCACCGGGCAGTGCACGGCCTGCGGGCACAATTTCAACACTAATGTCTGGCTCGGCTGACAGAGGATCAAGATCATCAAAATTGGCCATGCGCTCCAGTTGAGGAACGACTACCTTGCATTTTCCGCCTGTGTGAGAACGGATGTCCATCATGTCTTCTGCGGGCAGTTTCCAGGCGTCATGGAACCACGGAACAACGCCCAGGCACGCCCAACCAGTTCGTGTCGCGATATCATCCCGACCTTCGTCAAAAAGGCTTACATCACCTTTGAACCGATTGACGGCAAAGCCGCGGATCATCGAAAGGTCATTCTGGTCCAGAACTGCCTGAGTACCCACGATCTGGGCGATGACGCCGCCTCGATGGATATCTCCAACCAGAACGACAGGTACTCCGGCCGCGCAAGCGAACCCCATATTGGCGATGTCCCCGTTGCGCAGATTGGTCTCTGCAGGACTGCCGGCCCCTTCGATCAGAACAAGGTCTGCGTCACTACAAAGCCTGTCAAAGCTCTGCAGTGCAGCGCCAAGTAGTTTGGATTTGTCTTTCCGATAGTCTCCGGCCTTCATCGTACCGGCACGTTGCCCTTGTACAATGATCTGGGCACCTGTGTCCGTCTCGGGCTTCAACAGGATCGGATTCATATCGGTGTGCGTAGGGCGGTTGGCAGCGCGGGCCTGTAGCGCTTGCGCCCGTCCAATCTCGCCGCCGTTTTCTGTAACCGCTGCATTGTTGGACATGTTCTGCGGTTTGAAGGGGGCAACGCGCAGGCCGCGACGCGAAAAAGCACGGGCTAGCCCGGCCACCAGAACCGATTTCCCGACATTGCTGCCGGTGCCCTGAATCATGATTGCGCGTACCATTGGGTGCCTCCTGTGGATGGCAGCACATGACCTGAAATCAGTGATGGAGAAAAGTCCGGAATGGCACGCAGGCATTCCAAAACCGACAATGCTGCAATCATCCGGGCATCAAAAAAGCGCGCCGCAACAGCGGGCGCGCCTTTTTGAAAAACAGAAACAGGCTTTAGGCTGCTTCTGCCTGCTGAGCGGCGTTGCGCCGTTCGCTTTCTTCGCGCGACAGGGCAACCGAAGTACGAACACCGCGACCTACGAATTCCATCAGACCACCTACAACACGTTCGTTGGGGTCGATGCCGGCACAGGTCAGTACCTCGCGGCCATCGCGCGAGCGAGCCCAGCGAGCAATTTGTTCAGGTCCATTGCCATACTTCTTGTCGTCGGCGATGGCGTCGTCGAGCGCGGCCAGTACGACAGCCGCAAAAAGTTTCCGGGCACGGTTGCCTTGTTCATTGTTAAAGGCGGTGCCGTCAACGAAATCTCTCATCTCGTTTTCCTTGTTGTTCTTGCTCTTGCATTTTCGGCGTGACGGTTCTTATGACCTATTAGATGCGATTCGGATACACTTAAAATGCATAGTTGCGTTGCGTCATTTGCATGGCTTGCTGCACGTGCAGCACTAGGTGTCGTCGTCTTGTCAGGTGTGGTCCCGCCAGATATAGGGACGTCAACTGACGCATCAACCGTTTGTGAAGGAATTATGTAATGCCCAAGATCAATGGGAACGAAATTCGCCCCGGCAATGTGCTTGAGCATAACGATGGGCTATGGGCTGCGGTCAAGGTCGATCATGTGAAACCTGGCAAGGGTGGGGCCTTTGCTCAGGTCGAGCTGCGCAACCTGCGCAATGGCTCGAAACTGAACGAACGCTTCCGCTCTGCCGACAAAGTCGAGCGTGTGCGCCTTGAGCAGAAGGATCAGCAGTTCCTTTATGAAAACGACGGTATGCTGGTCTTTATGGATGCCGAAACCTACGAACAGATTGAATTGCCAGCAGATTTGCTGGGCGAGCGTCGCCCGTTCCTGCAGGATGGCATGACCATTGTCGTTGAGTTTTATGAAAGCGAAGCGCTGAACGCGACCCTGCCACAGAAGGTGACCTGCAAGATCGTCGAGACTGAACCAGTCGTGAAAGGCCAGACTGCTGCGAACTCGTTCAAACCCGCTCTGTTGGACAATGGCGTAAAGGTTATGGTTCCTCCGTTCATTGGTCAGGACGAGATGATCATCGTGAACACCGAAACCATGGAATATTCTGAGCGCGCGTAACGTCGCGTTAAATACTATTGAGGAATTGGCCGTATCAGCAGTTGCTGAACGGCCTTTTTCTTATCGGTTCGGATTTGCGTGGCGATACCGTTCTCGGTCAGGCCCGAATAACTCCAGCAACAACTCATATTTTATGCGGTTGGCGCTGACTTGCCTGTAAAATGCAATCAGGAAAGAGGTCGGACCCTGAATGCGTGTTAAGCCGCTGGTTGCCGCTACAACGGTGCCCACATCTGTTTCGCCCTTCAACACCAGCCAACCGCCCAGCATCAGGACGCCTACGGTTCCGGCGCCGTTAATCACGCTAAGAAGGAACTTTGCTGACAGCTTCCAGATGAACATTCGTCGCCGTGTTTCAAATATCTTATCAAACTGGGCGTAGACTTCATTGGTGATCGCGTTGATCTGTTCTGTTGTCAGATGATCTGTGGCGCTGCGAAGAATGCGGACCCGCTCAGCCACAAAGATGTTCACTTTGCGTTGTGAAACCAGAACGATGATAATCTGAGGCACGATCATCGACAGGGCAATCAGCCCAAGCCCGGGTTGTGTGGATGATATGTAGCCTATCACGCTGATCAGCGTTCCGACCTGAACCACAGGATCCGCGAAAGCTCCGCCAGCAAATTTCCCAAGCTCTTCCGCCTCAGCCGAGATTGCAGTTGTCATGGTGCCTTTGCGCAGGTTCTCACCGGCTTTGTCGACATCAACTGTTCGAGCCAGCAACCGTTGCCGGATAAGGCGTATGATGTCCTCGCCCAGTGTACCTGCGCGATAGCCCAGCACCCATTTCAGGGCGAGGCTTAGCATAATGACCGCCATCATCCCGGCACCAAGCAAAAGCAGGTAGTCAGGTTTGGGATCTTTGGCGGTCAGGTGATTGACGATGTCGCGCTGAAACTCGAGCGGAGCAGCAGCGAGCGCCGCAACCGCGAGTGATAGAACTATCAGTACAATTTGCCGCCCCGCGCTAACGCGCCAGATGGCCGAATATAGCTGCAACATGCATTTGCCCGGTCATACACCTGATAGCAGTGTTAACCTGCTGGCAAGGATGGGCAATTGCACAATCGATTAGCGCGACAAAGACGTGCCGCAGCTGCAACAGGACTTAAACGTCAATCGTTTAGTCTGACGACCGCGTCTCCGGCTCGCATGTCGCCACTGGCGCGTCCGAACCTGAGATAGGCAATCGCTTTGCCACCGGATTGTGTGTACAGAACGCCGGCTGCTTTTCCATCGGATAGAATTTCAGTACCAACCGGGGCGCTACCTTCGATGGAAACCACACACAGGCCTTTGCGCAGCTCGGTCTTGTGCTTCATTCGGGCAGTCACCTCCTGTCCGACGTAACAGCCCTTTTTAAAGTCGACACCATTGAGTGCCTCAAATCCAGCTTCAAGGATATATGTGTCTGCTGTCAGCTCCACACCTGTCTCAGGAATACAGTGCGCCACCCGGATCGAATTCCAGTCCGTACCGTCGTCGCCCTCGGTCTGTGTTGTGTAATTCCGCCAGCCAAGATCCGGGTGGCGTGGGTCGGGCAGGGCGCCATCCGGTGCTGTCCCGGTTCCGCGTTGAACTTGGAGGTCTGTGTTTTCGATCGCAACATCTGCGCGTAGCTTGTACATAGTCAACCGTTTGGCTAGGCCATCAGCCAGATCGTCAGCAACATCCAGAAGCACCGAACTGCCGTCACGCTTCAGAAAGAAGTCAGCAAGATACTTGCCCTGAGGCGTCAGTATCGCGGCATAGACCAGCCCGTTCTGTAGCTGGTCGATGTTGTTGGTGACCAGCCCTTGCAGAAAGCTGTCAACATCCTTGCCGGTCAGGCGCAAAATGCGGCGGGTGGGCATGGGCTGGTCCTCGTCAATTCCATCAGCCCCGTGATATAGGAGATCACACCGCCATGACCAGAGGTTACAAGCCGTGTCCGCTCCGATCAGTATCGTAATTCCAACTCTGAACGCCGGAGAGACTCTTGTGCCCACGTTAGAGGCTTTAATGGAAGGGCTGCATGCCGGCCTGATCCGTGAGCTGGTTGTCACGGATGGTGGGTCGACAGACCAGACGCTGCAAATCGCTGAGGAGGCGGGCGCCAGAATTGTCTCGGGCGCACCTTCTCGTGGCGCGCAGTTACGCCGTGGGTGTGAGCAGGCGAAGGGCGACTGGCTGCTGGTTCTGCACGCAGACACGGTATTGGAAACCGGGTGGAGCACCGAGGTTGAAACTCAGTTGCAAACAAGGCGACCAGCTACCTTTCGGTTGTTGTTTCGTGCAAAAGGACTTGGCGCACGCTGGGTGGCCGGATGGGCCAATATCCGCACGCGCCTGTTCGGGCTGCCTTATGGCGATCAGGGGCTTCTGGTCCCACGCCAGACATATATCTCAGCGGGTGGGTTTCCGGATCAGCCATTGATGGAGGATGTCGCACTGATACGCGCACTACCTCGTGTCACGCTTCTATCCTCGCGCGCCTTCACGAGCGCGGAACGCTATATTCGTCAGGGCTGGGTTCGGCGAGGGGCTCGGAATCTGTGGACATTGACCCGGTATTTTCTGGGGGCGGATCCTGAACTGTTGGCTCAGGCGTATCGGCGATAAGGCTCGCGCGCAGCTCGACAACCGATTTCCCAAGACGGAATGGCGCAGCAAAGCTGACAAGACATAGCGCCACGATCTGCAATACCAGAATGTGCGCGTTATCCTGCAGATACTCCCATTCATCCTTCAGCTTGCCGACCTGCTCGACTAGATCATCATAGCTTTGTGCGAGAATAAGGTAGTCCCCGGCAATCGCGGGCACCTTGCGTCGCATGTTGTCGATGGCTGCCTGAGTAGCTTCATCCAACGATGTAAAAACCAGAAATTGTTCGATATCGAACGCATCCGCTGTGGCGGCCATGTCCCGCATGTCGTCCATTTCATCTTTGGCCTGACGTCCGAACAGGAAATGCAGCCCCTGCAGCGGTGCGACTTCATTCGTCACGGCGATGAACAAAGGTAAATCAGCATTGCTTGCGGTTGAGGCTGACAGGAATTCGACCTTTTCACACAGCACCGCCGTATCGGGATCAAAGGCGGGATCGCAAAACCGCAACCTGAACCGCGCTGCATCGCGATCAAACGCCAGCGTCGCCGCATAGGCCACGTCGATCTGCCGGTCCAGACGCGAGCTGTCAGAGGTATAAAGCCCCGCCAGAACCGCCACCAGCGCACCAATGCCGCCCAGCACGACCCAGACCAGATCGGCCAGCTTCCACGCCCTGTGACCCGCTGGCTTGCGAAACAGGAACGCGGTTCCGATCAGCCCCAACAGAAAGAACAGGATCAGCAGCGGCAGTTGGTTGTCGGTCACAAAACTCATGGGCCTGAGTTTAAGTGGTCCCAACCATCACGCAACAGCGATCACGCGCAGTTGTAACGTCTTACGGGATGTTCATACTGCATCAAGGAGAGGGAGATTTTGATGACGAAAGAGATTGTACTGATCCACGGCGCCTTCGCAGGACCCTGGTGTATGAGGGATTATGCGGCCTTTTTCCGCGATCGGGGCTGGACGGTGCATACGCCCGCTTTGCGTTACCACGGCGGGGATCCCCAGGCCGAACCTGATCCGGGCCTCACCGATACCAGCGTGATGGATTATGCCAATGACATTGCTGATTTTGTGCAGGGTCTGGACAGCAAGCCGGTCATCCTGGGCCACGCCATTGCAGGCGTTGTGGCGCAGCAGGTCGCCTCACGCGGGTTGGCTAGTGCAATTGTTCTGATCAACCCCAACGCGCCGTGGGGCACATTACCGGAAACCGACGACGAACGTGCCATCCCGCGTGCGTTGATGGAGGGTGGGGCGTTCTGGAAACAGCCGATGCGAGTCGATTTCGACCTGATGGCCCCCTTCGCGCTGAACAAGATGCCAGAGGCGCAGCAGCATGCGGTGTTTGACCAGTTGGGGGCCGAAAGCGGTCGGGTGATGTTTGAGATGTTCTTCTGGATGTTCGATGATCACCACGCGATGAAGGTGGATATCGATAAGGTCGACTGCCCGGTGCTGATCGTCTCAGGCACCGAGGACCGGGCCGTGAACCCTGATACCTGCCGGGCTTTGGCGAAGCTGTACGGCGACCGCGCGACCTTCATGCCCGTCGAAGATCACGCGCATTTCCTGTTCATGGAGCCCGGTTGGGAAAACCCCGCCGCGCAGATCGTGGATTGGCTGGAGGAAAAGGTGGGCTAGACCGCCCACCTACGCGCCGCGTTACTTGCTGACCTGAAAGGTGCTCTGAGGCTTCCAGTGCATGCCGCCATCATCACCGCGTACACAGCGCAGCAGGCGTTCCTCGCGTGTGGTGATGGTCGATGTGACGGTATTGTCACCGGTCACGAGGATGAAGGAGTCCAGTGAATAGGCCATGCCCTCGTAATAGCAGAACCGGGTCTCGGCACCGTCCGGAATAGGGGATGCTGTGCTGAGTGTCTGTTGTGCCAGCACCGGCGATGCCAGGGCTGATAGAGCCAGACCGAACCAAAGTTTCTTCATTTCTGTCCTCCCGTTGGAAATCTGAAGTCGTTCAAATGGTTTTGACGCTCACGCCTCATAAATCGTTCTTGGATGACGGGTTGAGGGTAAGTGTGAACGAGATCAACGGGTTAGGCAAGAGGGTTGCGGTGTGCCGGGCTGAAGCCCGGCCTAAGGGTGGGTAGATGGCTCATGCCATACATCCAAGACATGCTGCGAGGCATCATGCACGCGCCGGACCCGTCCACATAGGCGAGCGCGAGTCTTATGATCAGGGAGGATGGTTGTTTACGCCCATCTGGACGCGCGGAACTTGATGGGTGCGAGCACCAATCTTACGCTCGTTGATCACTTATTTCGCGTAGAAATCCGAAAGTTCTGATGACAGCTCTTGTGCCTCGGCCTGATAATATAGGCCAGCTGCAGAAATTAGGTGTGTCGCATTTCCAATATTGGGGAACTTTTCGGCAATAACTCTAGCGAGAGCTTCGCTGCTATGAATTATCAAGTTCGTGGTAAGAAATGATATTTGCTCCGGATCCCAACCGTAGTCATGACTTTCGTTTGACTTTTGATGTGCGTAGAGAGAACCGTGCGATATTTCGGAAGCAAATTGATAACCGGCTGTTTCTGCTCCATGAAACAGAATTTGAGCCGACTTAGAAACGTCGCCAACCTTAGCAATCATGCCGCTTCTATCATCTTGGAAGCACTTCTTGCTCTTTTTGCCATCACCTTTTTCAAAGTACTCGATTGCACGTTTTACGAATGCATCATCCCTTCCAATTCGCGGTGAAAAGTGGAGCACCTCTGTTTTGGATTCAGTCTTTAGAACTTGGGTTTGGTCTTTGAACAAACGATATGCTGAATACAATTCAGCTCTTTCAGCTATCTGGCCTGCGTCCGACAATGTATAAGCAGCGTTCAAGCATGTTTCGTAGAAAGTCCGTGCTAAAAGAAGTGAGTGCTTTGTAAGGATAGAGAGTTCTTCATTGAACTTCGCTGCTGCCTCGGCCGTCGAACAGGCAGAAATAATCAATGCCGTTGCGACCTTGATTTGCTGTAGCTCAGCTTTCGTGCACTTTGGCGACAAAGAAAACGCTACTAGATCAATTCCAACACGGTGCAGAATCCAAACAACCGTATGTTGATACTCTTGTCGTTCCAAATTGCTTTGGGTTTGTTTGGATTCAAAGGTGACCCTTTTCAAACATCCAACTCCTCCACAAACCGCGCGTTCTCCTGAATGTACTGGAATCGCAGTTCGGGTTTCTTGCCCATTAGGCGCTCGACCAGATCCCCGGTTTCGCCGGGTTCGTCCTCGTCGATAGTGACCCGGATCAATTTCCGGGATTTGGGGTCCATAGTGGTCTCTTTCAGGTCCTTGGCGTCCATTTCGCCCAGACCCTTGAAGCGGGAAACGTCAATCTTGCCCTTGCCGCCCAGACCTTTCTCAAGCCACTCGTCCCGCTCGGCCTCATCCAGGCAGTAGACTCGCTTGGCGCCTTGGGTCAGGCGGTAGAGGGGCGGGCAGGCCAGATACAGGTGGCCCGCGTCGATCATCGGGCGCATCTGGGTGAAGAAGAACGTCATCAGCAGAGAAGCGATATGCGCCCCGTCCACATCCGCGTCGGTCATGATGATGATCTTGTCATAGCGCAGATCGTCGACGTTGAACTTGGTGCCAAGCCCCACGCCCAGCGCTTGGGTCAGGTCGTTGATCTCGGCATTGGTGCCCAGTTTCGAACTGGCCGCGCCCAGTACGTTCAGGATCTTGCCACGCAGGGGCAGCAGGGCCTGTGTCTTGCGGTCCCGACCCATTTTGGCGGAACCACCCGCCGAGTCGCCCTCGACGATGAATAATTCCGTGCCGTCGCGTGTTGAACTAGAACAGTCCACCAGCTTGCCGGGGAGACGAAGTTTTTTAGTGGCGGACTTGCGTTGTGTTTCCTTCTCGGCCCGTCGGCGCAGGCGTTCCTCAGCCCGCAGGATGAGGAAGTCCAGAATGGCGCCGGCGGATTTCGTGTCCGCGGCCAGCCAGTTATCGAAGTGGTCGCGGACCGAATTCTCGACCAGCCGCTGTGCCTCGACCGTGGCCAGACGGTCTTTGGTCTGGCCCACAAATTCCGGTTCACTGATGAAACACGAGACCAGAGCACAGCCGCCGGTCATCAGGTCATCACGGGTGATCTGCGCGGCCTTCTTGTTGTTGATCAACTCGCCATAGGCTTTGATCCCTTTGAGAACCGCAGCCCAGAAGCCCGCGACGTGGGTGCCGCCTTCTGGGGTGGGGACGGTGTTACAGTAGGATTGAATGAACCCGTCGCGCGAGGGCGTCCAGTTGATCGCCCATTCGACCTTGCCGGGAGTGTTGAACTTTTCCTGAAAATCCACGGTTCCGGCAAAAGGCTGCTCGGCATAGGTGGAGGAGCCGTTCATCGTCTCCTTCAGGTAATCCGACAGGCCGCCGGGGAAGTGGAATGTCGCCTCGGTCGGGGTTTCGCCGTCGTCGATGTGGGATTTCCAGCGGATTTCGACGCCTGAGAACAGGTAGGCCTTAGAACGGATGGATTTGAACAGCCGCGCAGGTTTGAACCGGTGATGGCCAAAGATTTCCTCATCCGCGTGGAAAGTCACCATGGTGCCGCGCCGGTTGGGGGCAGCGCCCACCTTTTCGACAGGACCCAGAGGGATACCGCGCGAGAACCGTTGTTCGAACAGTTGCTTGTCGCGAGCCACCTGAACGACCATCGAATCTGACAGGGCGTTGACAACGGACGCACCCACGCCGTGCAGACCGCCCGAGGTCTGATACGCTTTGCCTGAGAATTTGCCCCCTGCGTGTAGGGTACAAAGGATCACCTCAAGCGCCGATTTGTCCGGGAACTTTGGGTGTGGATCGATTGGAATGCCGCGCCCGTTGTCGCGCACCGTCAGGGCGTAGTCGGCATGCAGCTCAACCTCGATCCGGTTGGCATGGCCGGCGACCGCTTCGTCCATTGAGTTATCGAGGATCTCGGCGACCATGTGATGCAGCGCACGCTCGTCTGTGCCGCCGATATACATACCGGGGCGTTTGCGGACCGGTTCCAGACCTTCAAGCACCTCGATTGAAGAGGCGTCATATGTAGCGGTGGCGCTGGGCGTCAACAGGTCGTCGGGCATGGGTGCTGCTCTTGTTTTTAGGTTTCCCCCATTATGGCAGGTGATGTGTGTCGGGGGAAGGGGGACGCGAGGTGTTGTGGAAAAACTATCCTGACAGCTCGGGTTGCATATTGCCTCGGGTTGCGCTCATCTGACCGCCGGAGAGGGAGGGACAGGAAAAATGAGCTGGATCAGGACTGTACCGTTCGAAGAGGCGACCGGTAAACTGAAGAAACTGTACGAACGGGTGACCGGCCCTGACAACAATGTGGACAACATCATGATGGCGCACTCGCTGCGACCGCATTCGATGGAAGGTCACATGGCATTGTATAAGAACGTGCTTCATCATTCAGGTAACAAGGTTCCCAAGTGGTTTCTGGAAACGCTTGGGGTCTGGGTCAGTTCGCTGAATAGCTGCGCTTACTGCGTAGAACATCATTTTCAGGGGTTGCAGCGGTTGTTGGGCGATGAAGCCAAGGGCAATGCAATCCGTGCGGCGATTGAGGCGCGGAACCCGGGCTCTGCTCCGTTGGATGGGGCGCAGATTGCGGCGATGCGCTATGCACAGAAGCTAACGGAAACACCCGCCGGAATTGTCGAGAATGACATTGTAGCGCTTCGGGATGCGGGCTGGGATGACGGTGAAATTCTGGAGATTAATCAGGTCTGCGCCTATTTTTCTTATGCAAACCGAACGGTTCTGGGTCTGGGCTGTTCAACCGAAGGAGACGTGCTGGGCTTGTCACCAAACAATTCAGGGAATCCAGATGACTGGGGGCATAGCTGATCTTCTGCAATCAGCGTGCGTTAAGCCAATCCAATATGGTTTTTGCGACAATCTCGGGTTTTTGGTGGAGAAGCCAATGATCCGTATTCGGAACTGAAACACGTGTCAGATCGGCCGCAAATTCTTCGAGCCCTTCGGTCGACTCTGGCAGCAGTGCCTTGTCGTCTTCACCCCAGATCAGCAGATGAGGGCAGGCGACCTTGAGCCGATCAACCGGTAGTTCGGGCAAATCCGTGAGCGGGTTTCCCGGCTCTGCCACCAGAAGGGGTGAGGCGCGATACCAGTTCAGCATCGCCTCCAGACGTCCGGGGCGTGCCCATTCAACCCGATACTCCTCCATTCGTTCTTCGGATAGCCAATCAAGGCCCATCCCATAACGAAAGAATCGTTCCAGTTTGGCGAAGTTGTCGGCCGATAAATGTTCCGCGGCATCGGGTGCCCTGAGTTGGTTGATGTATTGCGATGCACTGGACTGTGCGCCTCCTGCTGCCATCGCGCGCTGGAACGGCACAGGATGGACGCCATTCGCAATGATCAGTTGGCTTACCAAATCTGGCCGGAACATCGCCAGCCCGTAAGCGACTGAAGCGCCCCAGTCGTGTCCCATCACCATGACTGGAGCATCGATAGTCTCGATCAGAGCGACCATGTCTGACACAAGCCGTGAAAGGGTATAGTTTTCGACGCCTTTGGGTGCCCAGCTTTGCCCATAGCCGCGCTGATCCGGTGCTATGCAGTGAAAATGCGAAGCCAGATGTGGGGCAAGATCACCCCAGGCACCGCCAAACTCGGGGAAACCGTGGAGCATGAGCAGGGCAGGGTTGCCCGTCTGTCCCCAGCTTCTGATGTAAAAAGGCTGATCGTTCAGTTTTATTGCGCTGGATTTCATCCTGACGCCCTTTCAGGTGAGATATCAGAGGCATTGGTTACACTTAAAGTCATCTATTTGACCCCAATCAAAGCGCGATTGGATCGAAACTGCTAGCCCCTTGCTCAGAACAATGAAACCGAGGAGACAAGTGAATGGAAGCAGTGGCCCAGACCAACCAAGAACCAACCCCGATCAAAGTTGTATCGAGCTCTCAAACCGATGTTGCCGTACCCAGCCCGGAGAAAATCCGTCAGGCGTTTGAGAGCGGTAAGTACCCTTATGGTAAGAAAATGGCGCGCTCGGTCTATGAAGAACAGAAGGCGCAGCTGCAGGCAGAGCTTCTAAAAGTTCAGCTATGGGCGCAGGAGACGGGTCAGCGGTTCGTTCTGTTGTTTGAGGGGCGCGATGCTGCAGGCAAGGGTGGAACGATCAAACGTTTCATGGAGCACTTGAACCCACGTCAGGCGAGAGTTGTAGCGCTGAACAAGCCAACCTGGGAAGAAAAAGGTCAATGGTACTATCAGCGGTACATTCAGGAACTGCCCACAGTTGGGGAAATGGTGTTCTACGACCGCTCCTGGTACAATCGCGCCGGTGTCGAGCGGGTGATGGGGTTCTGTTCGCCCAACGAGTATCTTGAGTTCATGCGTCAGACGCCCGAGTTGGAGCGGATGCTCGTTCGGTCAGGCATTCAGCTTTACAAATATTGGTTCTCGGTCACACAAACTGAGCAGCAGCGACGCTTTAAGAGCCGCGAGACTGATCCGCTGAAACAGTGGAAGCTTTCACCGATCGACAAAGCCAGCCTGAACAAATGGGACGATTACACCGAGGCGAAAGAGGCGATGTTCTTCTATACTGACACGGCCGATGCGCCCTGGACCATCGTGAAATCGAATGACAAGAAACGCGCGCGCCTGAATTGTATGCGCCACTTCCTTTCTACATTGGACTACCCTGATAAGGATCACAGGATTGTAGGAGAACCGGATCCATTGATTGTCGGGCAAGCGCACCATGTGATTCAGCGTTCCGAGCACATTCTGGGCACAACGCTTCATCCTGAAGCACAAGGCAACTGAGCCGTCAGATATCCGTCTGCAACATCTCCAGAAACCCTTCGAGGGACTGATAGGTGTTCGTCAATGCGGTGATCGGTTTCGTAATGTCACCCTCGGGCAGGTCTCGCCAAAGGGTGACTGATTTGCACCGCAACAAATCACCATGTGGATGATCCTTCTCAAACGGGGCCGGAACGCGTTTAAGTTCCGGCTCAGACTGTTCAAATCCTTGATTGGCAAGGTCGGTTAGCACAGTTGCCAGCGTGTCGCCGGTTGTGCCGCCGACTGCATCTCGCCAAGCTGTGAGACCAGATTTATCAAACTCCATCGCACCGCCGCCGATTCGTGTGTAGCTGGGTGAAATCCCGAAAAAGAAACCGACTTGCAGTGACGATTTAACTGGGAGCCACCAAGCCATGTGCAGATGCGTGTGGTACGGCGTTTTATCCTTGGAAAACCGCACATCTCTTTGGGGGCGGAACAATTTTGTGCCGGTGCATCCACTGATCTGTTGTGAGAACGCATCCAGCAAACCCAGCGCAGGGCCTTTCAGATCAGCTTCATAGCGGGATTTGTGATCGACAAACCAATCCCGGTTATTGTTTGCGGACAGTTCACTGAGAAAGACGCGGGTGTCTGAAACAAGGTTGGCAAACGGTTCGGACATGGATGGCTCCTGCAACTCGTTCCAGTCTATCACCGGTGTCTCACTTTGAAATTTCTTTAATCCGCTCTTGCCCCAAAACCGGGCCGGGCATAAGGCTGGCGGGATGAGCAAAGTGATGACATATCCCGACCACTTCAAGGCTATCGCGATCCTCGGCTTGCCGCTGATAGGCGGGCACCTGGCGCAGTTTGCTATCGGCCTAACCGATACGGTCATGCTCGGCTGGTACGGGGTCGAGGCGCTGGCTTCAGTCACTCTGGCAAGCAGCTACTACTTTGTTCTGTTCCTCTTTGGCGCCGGCTTCGGCTGGGCAGTGATGCCGATGGTGGCCACTGCGGCTGCGGAAGAGGATGAGACCAGCATCCGTCGCTCGACCCGCATGGGTCTGTGGCTATCTCTGATTTATGCGACGCTCATGATGCCGATGTTGTGGTGGTCGTACCCAATCTTGATTGCCCTGAAGCAGGAGCCGCAGGTGGCTGAAACAGCTTCACAATATTTACGCGTTGCTGGCTGGGGCTTGTTTCCGGCGTTGATTGTGATGGTACTGAAATCCTACCTGGCTGCGCTGGAGCGGACGCAGATCGTTCTGTGGATTACCGTGGTTGCCGCGGTAGTGAACGGCGTCACGAACTATGCGCTGATTTTCGGCAACTGGGGCGCGCCTGAGATGGGTGTGATCGGTGCAGCGATTGCCTCAGTCGTGACGCAGCTCGTCTCACTGATCGCGGTTGTGATATATGCCGTTCGCGTGCTGCCCGAGCACAGCCTTTTCCAACGTTTCTGGCGCCCGGATTGGGAAATGTTCTGGAGCGTGCTTAAGCTGGGCGTTCCGATCGGTCTGACCACTCTTGCCGAGGTGACCTTGTTTGCGACTTCCGCGGTCATGATGGGCTGGCTGGGTCAGGTACCACTTGCGGCGCATGGTATCGCACTCAATCTGGCTTCTGCCACATTCATGGTTCATCTGGGGCTATCAAATGTGGCTACCATCCGTGCGGGTAACGCATTGGGCCGCCGCGACCGGGCGCATCTCGAGAAAGGTGCAATTGCGGTGACAGGCATGTCCCTTGTGATGTCAGCGATCACAATCCTTTTGTTCCTCACCTGTGCCGAACAGTTAATTTCGCTGTTCATGGAGGCGGATGATCCGCAAAGGCCTCAGATACTGGCAATCGGCACCGGGCTGTTGGCGATGGCGGCTTTGTTCCAGCTTGTCGATGGGGCGCAGGTCATCGCGCTGGGTCTGCTGCGCGGTTTGCAGGACGCAAAGATTCCCATGGTCATCGCGGCGCTCAGCTACTGGGTGGTTGGTATCCCGGCCTCGTACTATTTTGGCTTCATGCAGGGTATGGATGGGATCGGCGTTTGGCTGGGCCTCGTGCTGGGCCTTGCCTGTGCCGCTGTACTTTTGATGGCGCGTTTCTGGCTGCGCTCTGTTCGGGAAGTGGGCGTGCCAGCTGAATAATGAAGACCGGCTTAGTCCTTGCTAAGCCGGTCTGCCTTTTTCCGTACTAAAACCGACCGCAGATCGTGCATTGCCATCAATAGACGGTCGGTAACGTCTTCCAATTGTTCTTCGGTCGCCTTTGACTGTGCCCATTGGGTGGTCAGGTTCAGGTAATCCACCGCCCTGTGGATATCATCGATTTCCCGCTGCTCCAGCAGGGCTTTGCGGTTTTCCATCCATCTTGCGATCTCGGCTTTGTCCGCCTCGGACAGTGTACGCTGTCCGTGCGGTTTGACTTCGCCATTGCGGATGTTGATGACTGCGATCTGATCCATCTCGATGCGGCGCTGGCGGTTTTCGGTGTCGATACGAAAAACCACTGCGCCGTTTTCGCGTACTCGAAAATAGTATTCAGGCAGCTCTGTCGACATGGGTTCGCCTCCGATCAGGTCAGTGCAGCACAGAAACGTTGGATGCGCGTGCAGGCTTCTTTGAGTGCTTCGTCCGAGGTCGCGTAGCTAACCCGGAAATTCGGCGACAGGCCGAAAGCTGCACCGAAGACAACGGCGACATCTGCCTCCTCCAGCAGGGCTGTAGCAAAGACCTCGTCATTCTCGATAACTGTACCTGCGGGTGTCGTCTTGCCAATCAGCCCGGCAATAGACGGATAAACATAGAATGCACCTTCAGGAGTAGGGCAGGATATGCCGTCAATTTCATTCAGCATACTCACGACAAGATCGCGGCGCCGTTTGAACATTTCGTTGTTCGGCGCCAGAAATTCCTGAGTGCCATTCAGCGCTTCAACCGCTGCCCACTGGCTGACCGAACAGGGGTTCGACGTGGACTGCGACTGTATTTTGCGCATAGCCGCGATGATCTCTACTGGACCTGCCGCGTAGCCGATCCGCCAGCCGGTCATGGCATAGGCTTTCGATACGCCATTGCAGGTGAGTGTGCGGTCATACAAAGCCGGTTCAATTTCGGCAGGGGTGCAGAACTCGAATCCGTCATAGGCGAGGTGTTCATACATGTCGTCGGACATGATCCAGACATGAGGGTGGCGCATCAGAACGTCGGTCAGTTCCTTCAATTCCTCCCGGCTGTAGCCCGCACCGGTCGGGTTCGACGGTGAATTGAAGATAAACCACTTCGTTTTGGGCGTGATCGCTGCTTCAAGCTGATCAGCGGTCAGTTTGAAATTGGTCTGCAAAGAGGTCTCGGCGATCACGGGCGTGCCACCTGCAAGCAGAACCATGTCCGGATAGCTGACCCAGTAGGGCGCAGGGATGACTACCTCATCCCCTTCATTCATCGTCGCCATCAACGCATTGTAGAGTGTCTGCTTGCCGCCTGTACCGACCGAAATCTGTGCGGGAGTGTAATCCAGGCCGTGGTCGCGCTTCATCTTGGCGCAAGCAGCCTGCTTCAGCTCAGGAATTCCGTCCGGTGCGGTGTATTTGGTTTTTCCCGCCGCGATCGCCGCGACCGCTGCATCCTTAATGTTCTGAGGCGTATCAAAATCCGGCTCACCTGCGCTCAGGCCAATGACGTCGCGGCCAGCTGCCTTTAACTCAGCTGCTTTTGCTGTCATTGCGATGGTGGGCGAGGGTTTGACGCGCGACAGTGTCGCAGACAGGAAACTCATGGGCGGCCTCGGTTTGTATGTTCAACCCGTCTGTCATAGGGTGCGCCCGAATGACGATCAAGCGATATGAAAAAGAGAATTGGAGACCCCGATGAGTGATGAAAACGACTGGTTCGGACCGGACGCTGCAACCTTCGGGGATCGACTGGCAGGCGCACGCGAGGCGGCGGGTATGACACAAGCCGATCTGGCGCGTCGTATCGGGGTTAAAAAGACCACGATTGCAGCGTGGGAAAACGATCTGTCCGAGCCACGAGCAAACCGGCTGTCGATGATGGCGGGTATGGTGAATGTCTCGATCATGTGGCTTTTGACTGGCGAGGGCGAGGGAATGGATGCCCCCGGTGAACCCGATCAGGGAAATCTGGAATTGTCCGGTATCGTTGCTGAACTGCGCGCTATTCGCGGGGAAATGCGGGCCAGTGCAGAACGCGCTGCTCGACTGGAGAAGAAGGTTCGTCTGATGTTGGAGCAAGGTCAGTGACCGAGCCTCGCGATGTAAGAATAAAGCGCATGAAGATGCGCTCGATGCGGCGCGGGATCAAGGAAATGGATCTGATCCTATCCGCCTATGCTGACCGCAATCTGCCCTCAATGGATCAGGCGGGTCTGGATAACTATGACGCATTGCTGCATGAGAACGATCAGGATCTGTACCAGTGGGTTACGGGCCAAGTTGAGCCGCCAGAAGCATTTTCTGTATTGATCGCAGATATCGCCCAGACCTTTCAAAAATAAAGAAAAACTAGCTTAACCGATTTTTCGGAAATTGGCGCCATCCTACCCCGAACAGCGCGAGTGAATCGGAGGATCGGATGAGTATGGAAGTGCAGGTCTCCGCGCCGGGGGCCAAAGTGTTCATGACCAGCTATCTTGAAGCGTTGGCGCTGGTCGAGCGCCTGCATCGATTGCTGCTGGACGTCATCAAGGATGAATTTGAGCGCGTTGGTGTGTTGGAAATCAATGCAGTGCAGGCACTCTTGTTATTCAATATCGGGGACCACGAGGTTACTGCCGGCGAACTGAAAAGCCGTGGCTACTATCAGGGCAGTAACGTGAGCTACAATCTGAAGAAGCTGGTCGAAATGGGCTACATGCACCATCAGCGGTGTGAAATTGACCGCCGCTCGGTCCGGGTCCGGCTCACGCCGCGTGGACGAGAGATCCGGGATATCGTTTCAGAGTTGTTTGCCCGACATGCAGAGGGCCTGCAAAGTCGCGGTGTCATTGGCGTCGAAGGCATCGAGGATATCACGAGTTCGCTTCGCCGTGTCGAACGCTATTGGACGGATCAGATCCGCTACATCTATTAGTCAAGGCGAATTGGGCGGTGTTGCCATGGATAAGGTCAGCCCTTCCAATTCACGGATCAATTTGCGGGCCATAGCGTCTTCGTAAGCTTCAAAGCCTAACGCGACCTCGACGAAAGCGTCCGGCCCAAGAATGACCCAGGCGTTATAGTATGCGGACAGCTCTCCGATCTGAACATAGCGTTTGTCGCCACTGCTGGGGTCGTCGGCACCGATGACCAAGCCGTTGATGGTGATGCCCGAGCTGCTCAGCATGCCTTTGACTTCGCGTGGATGCGGGCCGAGATTGTGTTTGCCGTCTCCGGACAAATCTAGGGTTCGTTTCCAGCAGGCTGACTGATTGTTCAGTTGCTGAGCCCCAAAAAGCATCGCCGATCCAACCGCGGTGCCCTGCGGGGCCGAGGATCGGTCGGTGTTTGCCAGACGTTGACTTATCCTCTGTAAGTCTGAGGCTGCGCGAATTTCCGTCCAATCCACCAATACCCTTTGATGCACTGTTTCACTCCATTCGTAGATGAACAGACGAACAGGCGCGGCAGGATTAGACAATATGAGTTGCTCAACCTCGGATTGGCGGAGCGCTGCGGCCAGCCCGTCAAGCTGCAACCGGTATTCCCTGCTATCAACCGAACCCGAAACGTCTAGTCCCAATGCCAACGCTTGCCTGCACTGGGCCGTCAGCGGGCTGGCAAGCAAGCATAGCAGGATGGGCAGTAAACGGTTCACTCGAGAACGCCCGTATGCAGTGCTCCGATCTCGAGCCGTGGTCGAAGTTCGCGTTCGAGCTTGCGCCGCATTGCTCTTTCGAAATCCTCAAACCCGGAGGCGATCTCCAAAAATGCGCCGGGGCCGTGCAGGACGTTGTTTTCGTAAAACGGGATCAGATACAGCTCACCTTCAAAATCGGCTGCATTGATAACAAGCCCGTTGACGATGATGTTCTCAAACGGAAAGTGCTTGTAGGCTATCCGGGGACCGTAACCATCATTGTTCGAGCCGTCACCAGATACATCGATGGTTTGGAACAAGCAGTTTGGTGCCTCTTCCATCAGCGATGCACCAAACGCCATTGCGTATCCCATCGCAGTAGCGGAACCGCTGTCTGAACGCACTGAATTTGCGATTTGTGTCGAAGCGGCGAGCAGGTCGGGGGGCCGCTCAATGAGTTTCCAGCTCAGGATTACTCTTTGAGTCGTTCGGCCGCTCCATTCATACACCGCAAGCGCAACTGGCATTGGAGAAGAGAAGAAGGCTTCCTGAACCTCGGGTGCGAGTAGCGCAGCCGCCAGCCCCTGACGTTGCAGAGTATCTTCGGTCGCATCGACAGAGGTCGAGATGTCCATCGCAAGCGCCAAAGCGAGGCGGCACTGGGCCGCCCAGACAGGGCTGCCCAGACAGGCCAGCCCCAGTGATATCAGCCAGCGGATTACCAGTGACCAGTGCTTTCCATGCTTGCCCAGGGTTCGGCAGGTTCAAGCGCCTCACCATTCTGCAGCAGTTCGACCGAGATATTGTCAGGTGAGCGGACAAAGGCCATGCGCCCATCACGCGGTGGTCGGTTGATCACGATACCGTTGTCCTGAAGGTGCTGACAGACCTCGTAGATGTTATCGACGCCATAGGCCAGATGCCCGAAATGTCGGCTGTCACTGGGCAGCGCATCGTCGCCATCCCAGTTGTAGGTCAATTCAATCGGCGCGTCCTCTTGCCCGGGAGGTGCGAGAAAAACCAGTGTAAACCGAGCGGCCTCACTTTCATAACGACGCGTTTCTTTCAGCCCCAGCAACTCATAAAACGCTATGGATTTCTCCAGATCCTTCACGCGGACCATGGTGTGAAGATAGGTCAGGCCCATCGCGGCTTTCCTTTCGTTATTCGTGTTTGAGCGCAGATTAGCGCGCTGACTTGGCGTGTCGAGGGGGACACGAAGAATTGCTTATCCACATATTTGTGTGAAAATGAACCCAAACCCCTTGATATCGCGGTTCCGGTGGTGGTGAGGCCGAGATATAGTGGTGGGCGACTCATTACAGGAGAGGATGTTTTCATGCCGCTGTCTTCCGACCAACTGGCCGAGATCGAGGCGCAACGCGCGCAATCGCAATCAACACGCCGCGTGGTGGCCTCGGGCATGGAAGAGCACCTGTATACGGCGCACCAGGTACTGGATCACGGTTTCGTTCGTGTAATCGACTACATGGGAGATGATGCCGCTATCTGCCAAGCCGCGCGTGTTTCCTACGGTAAGGGCACCAAGTCGGTTCAGAACGACGAAGGGCTGATCCGCTACCTCATGCGCCATTGGCATTCGACGCCGTTTGAGATGTGCGAGGTCAAGCTGCACGTCAAACTTCCGGTATTTGTCGCGCGCCAGTGGATCCGGCACCGTACTGCCAATGTGAACGAATACTCCGCGCGGTATTCGATCCTTGACCGTGAATTCTATATCCCGGCACCCGAACACGTCGCCGCACAGTCTGAGGTGAACAATCAGGGCAGGGGATCAGCCCTTGAGGGTGAAGAAGCCGCGCGCGTTCTGGAAATCCTCAAAGCTGACAGCACTCGTTGCTACGACAACTATGAGGCCATGATCAGCCAGGACGGCCAGCAGGGCCTTGCCCGTGAACTGGCACGCATGAACCTGCCCGCCAATGTATATACGCAGTGGTATTGGAAGGTTGATCTGCACAACCTGTTTCACTTCTTGCGTTTGCGGGCTGATCCGCACGCGCAGTACGAAATCCGGATTTATGCTGAGACCATGTGCCGGATCGTGGCTGACTGGGTACCATTTGCTTACAAAGCGTTTGAAGATTATCGCCTTGGCGCGGTCAATCTGTCGGCGCAAATGGTCGAGGCGCTGCGTCGTATGCTGAAAGGTGAAGCTGTCACGCAGGAAAACTCGGGTATGACGGCACGCGAATGGCGTGAGTTCGAAGCCGTCATCCGCGAAGGCTAATCAGGCAAAACGCATATCGATTGTCTATACATTTGTCGTGGAACTGTTACATTGGTTCCATGACCAGTTCTGTTTTCAGCCGAGCATTTTGCCTGAGCATGCTTCTTGTAGCGCCTGTTCATGCAAAATCCCCCATCGCCGAAGTGATTTGCGAGCCGACGGGCCGAATGCACGAAAAGCTCTCCCGCCAGTTTGGGTCACAGCAAATGGCATCCGGTATCCGCGGGCCTGAACAGATTATGGAAGTCTGGACCAGCGAACGAGGCGACTGGACGCTGGTCATGACCTACGCCACTGGAACATCCTGCATCGTTGCAATGGGCGAAAACTGGACCACTCATGCCAAAACGGATCCGGCACGAGGGTAGCGCAGTTGCCTGATGTGTGGTTAACGGCCGATAATTGGCCGTTAACCTTCTTTGATTTACCCACCGAAGCGGGATCGCATTAAAGCGGCTTCAAATCTGCCGCCATCTGGCGGCCGTCACGTCCGTCCTGCAACTCGTACGAGACTTTCTGATTGTCAGCGAGTCCGGTCAGACCGGATCGTTCTACGGCCGAGATATGAACAAACACATCTTTGCCCCCTTCATCAGGAGCAATAAAACCATAGCCTTTGGTCGTATTAAACCACTTCACGGTGCCGGTTGGCATTTCCCGTGTCTCCTTCTACTTTCAAGTCGCCCCAAAATAATTGCCGGGGCAGAGGCTGACGTAATCGCAACGCATGACGGTTTCGCTAACGCGATACAGTCAGAATTGCGTGTTTCGCCTTTTTCAACATTGCACGGTGAAGTAAAAAATCAAGAATAACTGGGGTAAGCTCATAGTTTTGCCCGATTTTATTGCACAAGCGAGAGAAATGAGAATATGGACCTTTACGGGCTCAAAAACTGCGATACATGCCGTAAGGCATTGAAATCACTTCAAGATGTGGAATTGATCGACGTCAGGACGCAGGGAGTTCCTGATTCTGTGCTGTCGCAAGCTTATGAGCGCTTCGGCGAAGCTTTGCTCAACACACGCTCGACAACCTGGCGTGGTTTGGCCGAAGAAGAGCGCTCTCGCCCCGTGCTTGAACTTGTGAAAGATCACCCGGCTCTGATGAAACGCCCATTGATCGACCGGGACGGAGAGTTGTTTCTTGGCTGGACCCCTGAGACACGTGCGGGACTTGGTGTCGCGTAGCAGAGTGCTTATCTGGTTGGTCTTAGCAGCGGAGACACTGAATGCGTAATGCGACCATGATTTTGGGCGTCATCGCCGGCCTAGTCGGCATGATCGTTGGCTTTTTCGGATATGGTTATGTCGAAGCCATTAAGCACTTTGGTGAGATTGAAGGCGTGGCCGAGCAGGTCAAGGATCCCGAGCTGATTCAGGCGGCATCAATAATCGCCCCGCTGCTTGCCATCGCCGGGGGCGCAATGGCGCACGCCCGCGCATTGATCGCGGGCATTTTGTTATTGGTGTCGGCTGCAGGGATGTACTACGCGTTCGGATTTGGTGTGTTTACCATGTTCCCGATCGCATTTGCCGGCGTGGCCGGGGTCCTTGGGATCGCCGCAGGAAAACCTGACGAACCCAAGGCACATTTCTAGATCATTTGAGGCGCAGAAGCCGGTCCAGCGAGATTGGACCTGCGCCATTGATCGCGATCACGAGGAACAGGAAGGTCCACATGACACGCTGATCCATCAGAGTGATTGCGTTGTCGAACAGGCTACCCAGCTTGATGCCATGTCCATTGACATCGACCAGCGTCTGAACCCAGACAAAGCCAATCATGCCTACAGCTGCCAGTCGTGTCAGCAAACCGACCAGCAGTAGTGCAGGCAAAACAAACTCGGCCACTGTGCCGAGGAAAATGACAATACGCTGATACAAGGTCATCTGAGACACGTCGTACAGAACCGCCTCTGCTGCTTTTGGAAAGATCTGACCAAATGCGCCAGCCGAAGGCGAAAAGATCGAGCCGTCGATCTTAAGAGTGGCGGAATTCCAGTAGTAGACCAACAAGACCGCGACAAACACCAGCCGCGCCAGTGTCGGCGTCAGCCAGTTGGAAGCATGATCCAACTTTCCGAGTGCGCTGTTGTGAAAAGAGATCAGGGCAGTCATGTGTCCAGCCTTTCGATAGTCACAGAAGTTATTGCGGCACCCTGCAACAGCAGGGCCAGAGTGGTTCCGAGGTCAAAGTCGGGGATCTCGGCAGTGGTGATTTCAAAAGCTTCGCCAATGGTTTGTCCTGACTGAATTCCGGAAATCCAATCTGCGCCACCGGGGGGTAAAAGCTGTGGTGTTGGGTCGTATTCCGGGCGAGTGACCAACACGTCCTGTGCGCCAGGCTCGGGCTGTGGGGCATCAGGATCGTTGTTGAAGCGCCAGATTGCATGCACTGGCCAAGCCGATTTCAGCACGCGCATCGATGGGGCAAATCCCAATTTCGCCTGCATCAGATCTTCAGGTGATACTGCAAGTGCGTCGGCGTCAATCGGTTGACTATCCGCGGCGTGATAGGATTCACGTATAGCCAACTCAAGCCGTGCAACGTCGGGCAGGTATCCCAGATGCGAGAGCTGTTCCATCCCCGATAGAAACTCCGGAAACTCCTCACCATAGAACATCATCAGTGGCGATGACGGTGGGTGTTGACGCAGGAACAGGCCCGCCAGCCCATCCATGTTCTGCGGCCCCAGCAGCTTGGTGATGACCGGAAAGGCCTGATGCATCGCTTCGGTCAGGGAAACGGCCACGTTGTTGCGATAAACGCTGAATCGACGACCCGCAGGTTGCGCTGACGCATCCAGCAGACCGTCAGGAACGGGTTTCGCTGCATCCAGAAGGGCCGCTCGAAACTCCGTCTGCGAAACGCTCATGCCGGCACCCGATCCAGCGCTGCCTGTGCGCGAACGGCTTCGTCGCGCAGCACGGGCCAGTCAGGCACATCCGTATCCCATTCGATCAAAACAGGCTTTGGGCCAGACCGGTCCAACACGTAATCCAGCAACACCCAGACCGGATCGACCACTTCGCGACCGTGACTGTCGATCAGCAACGGATGCCCATGATCATCTTCGTCTTCATCGTGCCCGCCGAGATGAATCTCACCGACTTTTTCAAGCGGATACTCGTTGATGTATTCCTGCGGTGAGTAGTCCAGATTCGTGGCAGAAACAAACACGTTGTTGACGTCCAGCAACAAACCGCACCCGGTGCGCTGCGAGATCTCTCGCAGGAAATCAGGCTCGGACCAGGTACTTTCTTCGAATGCCAGATAGCTGGAGGGATTCTCCAGCAGCATCTGCCGCCCGATTGTGTTTTGAACCTGATCGATGTGTTCGCAAACACGGGCGAGCGTCATATCCGTATAGGGCAGGGGCAGCAGGTCGTTCAGAAAATGCGCGTCATGGGTGGACCATGCCAGATGCTCGGAAAAACTGGCTGGGTTGAGCCATTCCACGAGATGTTTAAGGCGGGTGAGGTGATCGGAGTCCAGCGAACCTTCGCCGCCGATCGACAAACCTACACCGTGAACTGAGATCGGGAACTGTTCTGACAGGTGGCGTAACTGGGCCAGCGGACGCCCGCCATCACCCATGTAGTTTTCGGCATGAATTTCCAGCCATGCAACCGGTTTGGCATGTTCAAGAATCTGCGTGAAGTGCTGCGGTTTATAGCCAACACCCGGTGCTGCGGGCAGACGGTTTGACCTGAGTGCATCATCCAACATTTGCGAGTTTCCCGATTGCAACAAAGAGGGCGGGCGATATCTGATAGCCCGCCCTCTCGTTCATATCCTGGCTCTTATGCCGGCAGGTCGCGTTCTAGCGGCTCCAATGAACCTTTGCGCGGTGTGCCATTTGCTTCGGCAGGCAGTTCAATATCTGCGCAGGTGCCTGCATCAACAAGAGTCCATGCATTGCCCTGATAATCTACCGTCGAGGTGCCGGCGCATGTGGTGCCGGGGCCAGCGGCGCAGTCGTTCTGACCGGCTTTTGACACGCCATAGCATTTCTCTTTGGCTTGTGCGCTTGCGGTTGTAGCTGCGCCCGATACGGCTGCTGCAACGGCAGTTGCGATAACCAGGGTTTTTGCGGTGTTCGACATCTCGGTAATCCTTTTAATGACTGCGTATGTCTGCTTGTGACAATGACAAAGGTAGTAGCTTAATCGGGGTAGGTGAATTCACGAGCCCGTGTCTCACAACCCCGTCAAAGAGCGTAATGCCCTCTTGAAGCTTAACAAATTGTTTTTGAATTGAAAAATGTAATTTGTTTCAATCCGGCCCCGTTTTTGGGGCCGGATTTCGGGCGATTTGTCGCCGAATGTTACAGAAGGTCCGGCGGAGTTGCTGCCGTGCTCAGCTCATTTGTTACAGCATCAAGTGCCTGAACCTGTGTCTGTTTTTCTCCGAGACGACGCACACTTACGGTGCGTTCTTCAACTTCGCGATGGCCGACCGCCAGAATGACCGGCACCTTTCCGACCGAATGCTCGCGGACTTTGTAGTTGATCTTCTCGTTGCGGATATCCGCCTCGGCGCGAACGCCTGCAGCTTTGAGAGTTTCAACCACTTCCATCACATATTCATCGGCGTCTGACGTGATCGAGGCGACCACAACCTGACGCGGAGCCAGCCAGAAAGGCAACTTGCCAGCATGTTCTTCGATCAGGATGCCGATGAAACGTTCGAACGAGCCAAGCGTTGCCCGGTGCAGCATGAACGGACGGTGTTTGGCGCCATCGGCGCCGATAAAGCTGGCGTCCAGACGCTCGGGCAGGTTGGGGTCAACCTGCAGGGTGCCGCACTGCCAGTCCCGGCCGATTGCGTCGGTCAGGGTAAACTCCAGCTTTGGACCATAGAATGCGCCTTCACCTTCGAGAGTCTCATAGTCATATCCAGCGGCTTTACAGGCATCTCCCAGAGCTTTTTCGACCAGATCCCAGCTTTCGTCCGACCCGATGCGTTTCTCTGGACGGGTGGAAAGCTTGATGGTCCAGTTGTGGAAACCCAGATCTGCGTAGACCTTGGACAAAAAGGCGATGAACTTGGCGGTTTCGGATTCGATCTGTTCCTCTGCACAGAAGATGTGGCCATCATCCTGGGTAAAGCCGCGTACCCGCATGATCCCGTGCAGGGCACCCGAGGGTTCATAGCGGTTACAAGAACCGAATTCCGCCATGCGCAGGGGCAGGTCGCGATAAGACTTCAGGCCCTGATTGAACACCTGCACGTGGCAGGGGCAGTTCATCGGCTTCAGCGCGTTGATCGCTTTCTCGCGCGCATGCTCCTCGTCCACTTCGACGATGAACATGTTCTCTTGATACTTGTCCCAGTGACCCGAGGCTTCCCACAATTTGCGGTCGACGACCTGAGGGGTGTTCACCTCGACATAGCCGTCGCGCTCCTGCATCCGGCGCATGTAGTCCTGCAGGGTGGTGTAGATTTTCCACCCATTCGGATGCCAGAAAATCTGACCGGGGGCCTCTTCCTGCATGTGGAACAGGTCCATCTCGCGGCCCAGCTTGCGATGATCGCGCTTGGCGGCCTCTTCCAGCATATGAAGGTGGGCTTTCAGCTTTTCCTTGCCGGTAAAGGCCACGCCGTAGATACGCTGCAACATCGGGCGCGAGCTGTCGCCACGCCAATAGGCGCCAGCAATGCTCATCAGCTTGAAGGCGTCGCCCGGCAGTTGCCCGGTATGCTGCAGGTGCGGACCGCGGCAAAGGTCCTGCCAGTGACCGTGCCAGTACATCCGAAGCGGCTCATCACCCGGAATTGCTTCGATCAGCTCGACTTTGTAGGGCTCATTATTGGCCTTATAGAATTCGATCGCGCGCTGGCGGTCCCAGATCTCGGTTGTGACAGGATCACGCTTGTTGATGATCTCTTTCATCTTTTTTTCGATGAGGCCGAGATCTTCGGGCGTAAACGGCTCTTCCCGATCAAAGTCGTAATACCAGCCATTTTCGATAACAGGGCCGATGGTGACCTTGGTTGCGGGCCAGATTTCCTGAACCGCACGCGCCATCACGTGCGCCAGATCGTGGCGGATCAGTTCATTCGCCTGTTCCTCATCCTTCATGGTGTGGATGGCGATCTGCGCGTCCGATTCAATGGGCCATTGCAAGTCCCAGTGCTTGCCATTCACCGTGGCCGAAATGGCCTTTTTGGCCAGTGAGGTCGAGATGTCGGCAGCGACCTGCGCGGGCGTAACACCTGCGTCATAGGATCGGGAATTGCCATCGGGAAAAGTAAGGGAGACTGACTGTGAGTCCAGGGCCATATCGGCTCTCCTCGTCGGTTTGGCGCCCACTGAACGCCCGGTTGCGGGTTATGTGTGTTTGGCTCATGTGGCAGGTGCAGCAAAACCTGTCAAGTGTCGAACGCTATCTGAACTGACGCCGCGGGATGGTGGAAATCGGGAATTGCGACCATCGGGCTGCCGTGCATGATGTTCCTCAAAGAGAAAGAGGATTTCATGGCAGCGACGGATTTTCTGGAAACAGCGCAGGGTCGGCGACTGGCGTATCATAAGACCGAGGGCGCAGGACCGACCATTGTTTTTCTGGGCGGGCTCAAGTCGGATATGGAGGGCACCAAGGCGGTGCATCTTGAGGCATGGGCGCAGACGCGCGGACAAGGCTATCTGCGCTTTGACTACTCGGGTCATGGCGAAAGTTCGAATGCGTTTACAGATGGCTGCATCGGTGACTGGCATGAGGATACGCTGGCAGCGGTTGCTTCATTGACTGACGGACCGCTTATCGTTGTGGGGTCTTCAATGGGGGGATGGCAGGCCCTTCTGTTGGCACGAGCCATGCCTGAACGCATCGCGGGAATGGTGACAATCGCCGCTGCGCCGGATTTCACAGAAGATGGTTATTGGGCTTCATTCTCAGATGAACAGAAGGCTGCTCTGGATACTGTGGGTCATGTCGAACTGCCGTCGGATTACATGGAACCCTACATCATCACAAAACGCATGATCGAAGACGGACGTCGGAACCTGGTTCTGCGGAACGCACTGGAATTACCATTTCCTGTCCGGTTTCTTCAGGGAACCGCAGATACGGCCGTATCGACTGAAACCGCAATGCGTTTGCTGGAACATGCTAACGGCGCGGATATGCGGCTGCTGCTTGTCAAAGATGCCGATCACCGGTTTTCTGACGGCCCATGCCTGAGGCTGATCGAAAACGCCGTTCTTGAAGTGATGGGAGAACAATAATGCGGCGTTTCGGTCAATTCCTTGGACGCCTGTTGCTGGCGCTGATCGTCGTTGGTGGACTGATCTATTGGTTCGGACCTCGGGAAGAGGTGAATTTGAACCCAACTTTCGATCCTCGAAAATTTGGGGAAGGGGTTCAGGTTTACTTTGAAAGCGTCGAATCCGGGTTCGACGACATCACACCCGGCGTCGAAAAACGGGTCATCTGGCAGGATGGGTTCAAAGAGCAACGCACACCGGTTTCCGTCCTCTATGTACACGGTTTCTCGGCCACTTCCGAGGAAATCCGCCCCGTTCCTGATCTGGTGGCGGACGCTTTGGGTGCAAATCTCGTCTATACCCGGTTGCAAGGGCATGGCCGGGTTGGCGAGGCTATGGCCGAAGGAACCGCGTCGGGCTGGATGCAGGATTTGGCAGAAGGATTGGCCGCAGCGCGAGCAGTAGGTGAAAAAGTCGTCGTTATCTCGACATCGACAGGTGGAACTTTGGTCGCAGCTGCCGCTC
Source organism: Ruegeria sp. CE12 (assembly GCF_056537525.1). NCBI lineage: Bacteria > Pseudomonadati > Pseudomonadota > Alphaproteobacteria > Rhodobacterales > Roseobacteraceae > Ruegeria > Ruegeria sp. CE12. Next base: position 127,141 of record NZ_JBQFRS010000002.1, read on the forward strand.
TGAACCCAGAGCTTAGCGAGAATATCGCCGGAATGGTCTTTGTTTCCCCGAACTTTGGCGTCAACGCGCCGGGGGCATGGATACCGGGATTGCCCTGGGCGAGAGACTGGCTGCCCCTTTTGATGGGCGAAGTCCGTGATGTTTCCGGCCCTGATCCGGAAAAGAACAAGTATTGGTCGTCGGTTTATCCGTGGGAGGCAGTGGTTCCCATGACCGCCTTGGTCGAAACAGTTTATGCGCTCGATTTCTCTGATGCGCAGGTTCCGGCGCTGTTTTGGTTTTCGGACGATGATCAGGTTGTACGACCCGATCTGACCCACAATGTGGCCGCGGCATGGGGCGCGCCTGTCGCCGTGGAGTTGGTCACAATGGGGCCAGAGGATGATCCGTCTTCACATGTGATCGCCGGGCGCCTTATGTCCCCGAGGCAAACCGACGCCGCTGTTGCAGGCATACTGGCCTGGTTGAAAGAGCAGGGAGTCGAGTGATGGAGCAACGTGTCAGCCTGATTACCGTTGGTGTCGATGATCCCGAAACTGCAGCCGGGTTTTATGAACAACTGGGCTGGCAGAGAGTTGATAGCCCGGATGGTGTGATTGCATTTGATCTGATCGGTCAGACATTGGGCCTATACCCGTTATCGGCATTGGCCGATGAAATCGGGATCGATGTTGGCACTCTAGGGCAGGGCGCGCTAACTCTCAGTTATAATTGCCGGACAAAAGAAGACGTCGCGCAAGTGCTGAGTAAGGCCGAAACCTCTGGGGCAGAGGTACTCAAACAGGCCTCAGATGTTTTCTGGGGTGGGCATCATGGGTACTTCCGTGCACCTGATGGAACGATCTGGGAAATCGCGTTCAATCCGTTTTCGAAGCTCGGGCCAGATGGCGCCTTTCGCTGGAACGGGTACTGAAGATGCGTAAGCCGGGCAGTATGTGGAGCCTCGAGAACCTTGGCCGCATACGCTTGTCCCGGCATTTTTTCATGCGGGACTTTCTGTACTCTGAAATAGCAAATTTTCATCAGAAGCAGAATCTCCCTGAAAATCCCGATCTTGCGATCGAGACTGGTCGCGCCTTTTGCGAGACGTTGCTGGATCCTTTGGAAGAGACCTTTGGCCGGATTGCAGTGAGATCAGGTTATCGTTCGCCATCGCTCAATCAGTTCGGAAACGAAAATAAGCTGAATTGCGCTCGCAACGATAATCCGCTTGAGTGTCATATCTGGGATCTGGGTGAAGGCGACGCCCGTATTGCCGGTGCATCCATCGTCGTTCCTTGGTTTGCGGATCAATACGCCGATGGCCGGGATTGGCGCGACCTGGCGTGGTGGATGCACGACCATCTGGATTACTCAGAGATCTGGTTTTTCCCAAAACTGTGCGCATTCAATCTGGTGTGGAGACCCAGGCCCCTACGTCGGATCGACAGCTATATAGCCCCGCGTGGTAGCCTGTTGCGCGTTGGGGAAGAGCCAGAGGAAAGCCTGACCTCCCGACAGTCGCGCTATGCGGATTTTCCTCAGTTCCGGGGCATTCAATACCCCTGAACTTTTGCTTGATTGCCGGAGGGGAAACTCCCATCCTGATAGAAATTGAGAACCCTCGGAGCTCCGAGAAGATGGAGGCCCCGCGTGATCGAGCCGCTGGTTTTGTTGCCTGGTTTAATGTGTGATGCTCGGCTGTTTCGTGCCCAGACAGAAGCGCTTTCGCGTGACAGGGCAGTCACTGTTGCGCCTGTTTCTGCGGGTGACCGGATCGAAGAAATCGCTTCGGGATTATTGGACCAACTTCCTCACAGGTTTGCCTTGGCCGGCCTTAGCATGGGCGGTGTCGTTGCGCTGGAATTGATCCGTCGAGCGCCAGACCGCATAACCCGGCTGTGTTTGATGGCAACAGATGCTCAGTCGGATACACCACAAATCGCTGCGGCACGCGAAGACCTGATTGTGGGTGCACAGGCAGGACGACTGGAAGAGGTTATGCGCAAGGTTGTAGGCTCTGACACGCTGGCCCCCGGTCCACAACGAATTCCCATCCTGAATGATTTGTTGAAAACGGCCATGGAACTGGGGCCCGAATTGTTCGTACGTCAGATGCGGGCGCTGCAACGCCGCCCTGATCAGCAAGGAACACTGCGCAAGATCAAAGCCCCGACACTTGTATTGTGCGGGGCGCATGACACACTGACTCCGGTTCGAAAACATGCGTTTATGGCTGATTTGATCCCAGGTGCAGAGCTGCAAGTCATCGACGATGCCGGACATCTGCCAACTTTGGAAACGCCCGAAACCGTGAACGAAGCGCTTGCACGTTGGCTGCAATCGCCACTCAAGATGTTCTAGTCGTAAAGACCTGCGCGTTCTTCGAGCGTAATAACATGAGGGGCTACGGCAGGCTCGCCAGTTGTGAGGTTGAAGAACGGGGTTTGTCGCCAGCTGCCTGTGAGCCAGGACTTCAGTAACCGTTTGGACAATCCGAATGCCGCATATTGCAGCTTTTCGTGTTTTTGCTTTCCATTTGGTCGCGGCACAAATCCGCGAGTGGTGACAGGCCCCAGACGGTCAGTGTCTGCAATCCGTTTCACGATAAAGCTGGCGAACGGAAATTTTGGAGTTCCTGGCGTCGTCGCCAGCGGTGCATTGCAGCATTTTGCGTACCAACGAAACATACCGTTGGGGCTAAGCTGCATAAGCGCTAGGTTTTCTGCGCCTTCAGTGAATTGAACCTCCTCAGGGCTCATCTGGAAAACATCCACTGGTCCCGGTACGGGATCTGGTTGATTGAAGTAAAGCTGTGCTGCGCGGCAATCATGACAGAAACAGGCGCAATGGGTTCCCGCTGTTACACCGGGGCCGGTAATCTGGCCACGCAAACCACCGCAATCACATGAAAACGAAAGCGGCGGTTCGGTGCTATGCGCCATGGCTTAGGCTGCGCTGTTCTTATTGGCAGCGCGCCGCTTGGATTTGGGCTTGCGCTGATTGTCATTCATGAAGTCGATGACCAGAGGGCGGATATTGTCGCGCCAGCTGCGGCCAGCGAAAATGCCATAGTGGCCAGCGCCGGGCTCAACATGGCTCGCCTTTTTGCTGTCAGGCAAACCGGTGCAAAGTTCCAATGCGGCAATGCACTGTCCCGGGGCCGAAATATCGTCATTCGCACCTTCAACCGTTTTGACGGCGACGTCGGTGATTTTCCCGATATCCACTTTGTGACCTGCCACGACAAACTCGTTCCGCGCAATCTCGCGGTTTTTGAAGATACGCTCGACGGTCGACAGATAGAACTCGGCCGTCATGTCCATCACAGCAAGGTATTCGTCGTAGAAACGGTTATGAGCGTCATGCTCGGTGGCCTCGTCACGAACCACGCGTTGGATCTGGTCCGAGAACGCTTTGCTGTGACGTTCGGCATTCATTGACATGAAAGAGGCCAGTTGCAGCAGACCCGGATATACCATCCGGCCCACACCTTTGTATTTGAAGCCGACCCGCTGGATCATGGTTTCTTCCAGCTGGCCCATGGTAACCCGACGGCCAAAGTCGGTGACCTCGGTAGGGGTTGCGTCCGGATCGACCGGCCCGCCAATCAGGGTCAGCGTGCTGGGTTGTGCTTTTGGATCGACTTCAGCCAGATACGCGGTTGCGGCCAAGGTCAGGGGAACAGGCTGGCAAACCGCAACAACATGCGTGTCCGGGCCGAGTTCCTTCATAAAATCGACAAGGTAGAGCGTGTAGTCCTCGACATCGAACTTGCCTTCGGAAACCGGGATATCGCGCGCATTATGCCAGTCGGTGACATATACCTCGCAATTGACCAGCAGGCTTTTGACCGTCGACCGAAGCAGCGTCGCATAGTGGCCCGACATCGGTGCAACCACAAGAACTTTGCGTGGTTGCTCTTCGCGCCCATTCACGCGAAAGTGGATCAAGTCTCCAAAGGGACGCTCAATAACTGTGGTGACATCAACAAGATGATCCTTGCCATCTTCGCATGTAAACGTACGAATGCCCCAGTCGGGCTTCACGATCATGCGCTGGAATGTACGCTCGGTGACCTCACCCCATGCAGCCATCCAGCTGAACGCGGGATTGGGGACCATGGAAAACAACGGATACGACGCCATCGCACTGGCCGTAGCACCCAGCCACTGATTGGTGTTGCGCATGGTTTCCATGAGGTCGTAGGTCATCATATAGCGCATGAAACGGGGCCTCCTGAGTGTCAGCCTGAGAGTTCGGACCATTCGCCGCTTTGCCCCCCAGCACCCACGACGTTATTCTGCATAGCAGCGAGGTTAGGGGGGAATTGTTAAAATGACAACAAGTGAAGGCCAAGCACCCGAAATGACCGACGAACATATTGAACGTATTAAGGAAAATATGGAAAAGGTCGAGCAGCTGTCGAAGCGCCTGATCGAAGTCATGGCGACAAAAAAGCCACACACCCCCGCGCTGGATGGTCCGAATCAAGAGCTTTTTGCACGAGCAGCAACAGCTTACTGGGCCGAGGCTTGGCAAAATCCTGCCAAGTTATTGGAACAGCAGATAGAATACTGGGGCAAATCGGTTCTGAACTTTGCTGAGGCGCAGCAAGCTTTAACCGGTGCCGAGGTTGAAGAGCACGCGGAATTACCCCGTGATAAGCGCTTCTCGAACCCACTGTGGGAGACAAACCCCTATTTCCGGCTGGTCAGGCAGCAGTACCAGACCAATGCCGAGGCTATCGCACACGCTGTTGCCTCGGTTGAAGATCTGGATGCCAAGGACAGGCAGCGGCTGAAGTACTTTTCGCAGCAGATCGTTGATATGATGTCGCCGACCAATTTTCTGGCGACAAATCCGGATGCACTGGAAAAAGCGGTTGAAACCGAAGGGCAGTCGCTGATCCAGGGGTTGGAAAACCTGGTTTCCGATCTCGAAGCCAATGATGGAGAGCTTGTGGTCAAGCTGGCGGATGAAAGCGCATTCCAGATTGGCGGTAATATCGCGACCACTCCGGGCGATGTGGTTTACCGCAACCGAATGATGGAGCTGATACAGTACAAGCCAGCAACCGATACGGTGCATGAGACCCCGATCGTGTTGTTCCCGCCGTGGATCAACAAATTCTACATTCTGGATCTCAAGGCGCAGAACAGTCTGATCAAATGGGTGACCGAGCAAGGGTACACTCTGTTTGTCGTTAGTTGGGTCAACCCTGATGAATCCTATGCCGATACCGGGATGGAGGACTACATTCAGGACGGTTTTCTGACAGCGATTGATGAGGTCAAGAAGATCTGCAAGGTCAAGCAGGTTAACGCTGTCGGGTATTGTATCGCGGGCACCACTCTCAGCCTCACACTGTCACTGCTCAAACAACGGGGAGACAAATCCGTTAAGTCGGCAACCTTTTTTACGGCGCTGACGGACTTCTCGGATCAGGGAGAGTTCACACCTTTCCTGCAGAATGATTTCATCGACGGGATCGAAGAGGAAGTGAACAAGGAGGGCCTGCTGAGATCTTGGATCATGGCGCGCACCTTCTCATTCCTGAGATCACGAGACCTGATATATGGCCCCGCGATCCGCAGCTACATGATGGGCGAAACACCTCCGGCTTTTGATCTGCTGTATTGGAACGGAGATGGTGCCAACCTGCCGGCTAAAATGGCCGTGCAGTATCTGCGGGGACTTTGTCAGCGCAATGAATTCGCCACCGACGGGTTCGAGTTGATGGGGCACACATTGAAAGTGTCCGAGGTTGATGTGCCGCTGATGGCCATCACATGCCAGACTGACCATATCGCGGCCTGGAAAGACTGTTATAGCGGTGTGCAGAAAATGGGGTCGCGTTCCAAGACATTTGTCGTGTCGGAATCTGGTCACATTGCGGGGATCGTCAATCCCCCAAGCAAGAAGAAGTATGGGCACTATACAAACGCGGATCTGAAGGCAGACGCTGACACATGGTTAAAAGATGCGACCTTCAATGAAGGGTCGTGGTGGCCGATGTGGGAGGCTTGGCTGAAGAAGCGTTCAGGCAAGCAAGTGCCAGCTCGCGAACCTGGCGATTCGAGCCACCCGTCATTGGGGCCTGCTCCAGGTACCTATGTTGTGGTCAAAGCAAGCGCCTGATTTTACACTGAAACTAAAAATATTCTGCGCTGCAGCAAGAAAAAACTTGAAATGCTGCAATGCGGCAATCATATTGCCTTCAAGCTGATGAAAACCGGGGTGGGCTCGGTTCGGCAAAAAGGATTATGACAATGGCAAAGACCCAAGACTTTACCGCGATCATGAAAGACATGATGGGCGCATTCCCGGTAGACACATCTGCTCTGGAAGATGCATTCAAATCGACTGCTTCTCTGAACGAGAAACTGTCGGGTGTTGCTCTGGAAGCAGCTGAGAAGTCGGCAGAAATCTCGAACAAATGGACCAAGGAAACCCTGGCCAAGCTGACCGAGATGTCGAAAGCAAAAGCCGAGCCTGCCGACTATGCCAAAGCCGCAACTGATTTCGCCAGCGCGTCTGCCGAAGTTGCTGCCGAGAACATGGCTGCATTCGCAGAAATCGCAAAGAAAGTTCAGTCCGAATCCATCGAACTGCTGATGGCTGCCGGCAAAGAAGCTGCAGAAGACGCAACTGCAGCTGTCAAGAAAGCTACCAACGACGTAACCGCTGCTGCGAAAAAAGCATCGGCTGCCAAGTAAGGTAAGTCCGCGACAAGCACCCATTCCTCCCAATCGGTGTAATCGCAAGAGGGCAGGTCGCTTGACCTGCCCTTTCTTTTTGTTCTGCAGTCGCATAACCTCTGCTGCAACGCATCATCCTTGGGGAGGGTAACCGGTGTCAGAACAAGAAAAACCGCTATTGATAAAGCGTTACGCCAGTCGTCGGCTGTATAATACAGAGACCAGCGATTACGTTACGCTTGAGGATATTGCCGGGTTCATTCGCGACGGGCGCGAAGTGCAGATCATAGACCTGAAGACCGGTGATGATCTGACACGTCAGTATTTGCTTCAGATCATTGCTGAACACGAAAGCCGAGGCGAAAACGTTCTGCCGGTCAACGTCCTGAACGATCTGGTACGCAGCTACATGATCCCTGGCGGTGGCATGATGCCTCAATTCCTGCAAAGCTCGTTCGAGATGTTGCGCGAAAGCCAGACCAAGATGATGGAAAACATGAATGCCATGAATCCCATGAGTGGCATTCCGGGCTTTGATGCGATGCAGGCGCAGCAAAAAGCGTTTTTGAAAGCGATGACCGGTGGGTTGTCCGGCAACTGGTCTGGACCTGATAGCGAAGAAGAGGCCAAGCCAGAGGCAAAGGAAGACCTCGACGACATCAAGAAACAACTGGCCGAGTTGCAGCAGAAGCTCTCAAAGCTGAGCTGATCGGAGATATGGATGCGATGGCTCATCCTGCTTGGTGCATTGCTCTGGGCAGGAGGAGTGTTCGCGCAGGGGCAGTTTTCAGAAACCTGGGAGCCAATTTGCACATTGGGCCAAGATACGGCTCTGGGCTGCAGTGATATCCGTGCCCGGGAAGTTTTAGATGCGTCTCAAGACCCTTGGCGGGCGATCGGGCGCGTCAACTTTGCGGGTAGAAATCAGCGTTCACATTGTACTGGCGTCCTTGTATCTGAACGATTGGTCCTGACTGCAGCGCATTGCCTTTACAACAGCGCCCGCAAGCGTTGGTTACCCCCGTCGAGCATTCGTTTCGCCGCCGGGTATCAGCGTGGCAAGGCAGCTGCCGTGTCGTCGGTCACAAAATTTCGTTTGGCCCCTGAGCAGGGAGTGGACGGCAGTTTCATAAGCCGTGCTGAATTGGATTGGGCTGTTCTGGAACTGAATGAGCCTATTGGTCAAAAGGTCGGATTCATGGGCGTCGCAATGGCTGGGCAGGGCGCTGCCTTTGTCGCTGGCTATCCGGGTCTTCGTCCGCATGTGCTAAGCCGGACAAACAATTGCAATCCGCGCCTATATAGGGGCGGGTTAATGCTAGCGAATTGTCCAGTGATGATGGGAGATTCTGGCGCGCCGCTACTGGCGCAGACAGAGACGGGACTACAGGTGGTCGGCATCCTGTCTCGCATTGCACCAACCCCTGAGGGGATTGATGCGCTGTTCTTGTCACCTGACTTGTTTCAGTTAGGCGACGACTAAACGTCAGGTGCCGTAGGCCGGGACCGCGTCAGCTACCTCTGCGACCGAAGCCAGCAGGATATCGGCGATGACATCCAGCTCTTCCCGCGTCAGACGTACAGGCAGACGCACGTCGCATGCTTTCATCAACATATCGCGTGTCTGGGGCAGGTCGAACTTTTCAGGCAAAAACTGCCAGTTCCAGAAGGCACGGGCGTTGTCTTCACTCAGGCCAAATACCTGAACCTTGACACCACGCGCATCTGCCGCGGCAGCAAAGGCGCGTGTTTCAGCCTCATCCAACCCGACCAGATTGAACTGAATCGAATCCGGCGCGCGACGCTCGGGTTTCAGTGGGGCAGGGACATTGATGTAGGGTGACGTGTTGAGGCGTTCGGCCACATAATCGTGGTTCGCCAGGCCATCGCGTACACGGCGCGCAAGCTCGGGGATTTGCGGGCGGATGACGGCCGCGCTCAGGTTGCTCAAGCGCAGGTTATACAGGGGAAGTTGGTTCTGCCAGCGGGCAAAGGCCTGTTCCAATTCCGGTGAGTTATCACCCCGCGGACCTTTGTGTTTTTTCCAGTTGTGTTCATATGCGCCCGACATGATGACGGCACGAGCGACCAGATCGGCATCATCAGTTATCAGGATGCCACCTTCGCCTGCATTGATCATCTTGTAGGACTGGAACGAGAAGCATCCCACCTTGCCAATCGTACCGATATTGCGACCATGCCAGGTTGTGCCCAGCGAATGTGCGGCGTCTTCAATAACCGGAATGCCCCGCGCATTGCACAGGTCCATAATGGCGTCCATGTCGGACGTGTGGCCGCGCATGTGGCTGATGATTACAGCCTGCACGTCATCAAGTTTGACTGCAAAGTCTGCCATGTCGATGCGATAGTTCTCACCAACCTCACAAAGAACCGGAATGCAGTCTGCGTGAACCACCGATGATGGTACAGCGGCAAAGGTAAAGCCGGGGATCAAAACCCGCGCATCCCGTGGCAGGTCCAGAGCTTTGAGCGACAGGAATAGCGCGGCTGAGCATGAGGAAACAGCCAGCGCGTACTTGGAGCCCAGCAATTCCGCAAACTCAGCCTCGAGCAGGGCGACAGGTGCATCCTGCGGTGCGGTGTAGCGGAACAAGTCCCCCGACTGCATCAATGCATCGATGGCTTCTCGTGCTGCTGCTGGGATGGGTTCGGCGTCATGAACGTTGGGTGGAAGCGTCATATTTGGAATTCCCGAATTCTATCTTTTGTAAAGATAAAGTCAGGATGCGGGCAAGCCAAGCTCTCATTCGCTCTGTCGGCGAAATTTCACCAAATTGTTGCGTTTAGAAAGTCACAGTCCCAACCGGTCGCGCATTGCGTACCAGGTCATTGCCAACACCAATAGGGGGCTACGCAGAGCAGGGCCGCCCGGGAAAGGCAGCGACGGGACTTTGCTCATCGTGTCGAACCCTTCGGATTGGCCTTGAATAGCCATTGCCATCAGTTGACCGGCATGGGTGGCGGTGCCAACCCCGTGACCGGAATAGCCCGAAGCGGACAGGATGTTGGGGGCGAGCCGCGTCAGATACGGCATGCGCCGCATAGTGATCGCCAGCGTTCCACCCCAAGCATAGTCAATTTTCACATCGCGCAGGTGCGGGAAAATCTCGACCATGGGTTTGCGGACCTTGGCTGCGATATCAGCCGGGAACCGATAGCCATAGCTTTCACCGCCCCCAAATAGCAGACGTCCATCGGCGCTCAGCCGGAAATAGTTCACGACAAACTTGGTATCGGCGACTGCTACATCCTTGGTCAGAACCTGTTGAACATCAGCCCCCAAGGGCTCTGTTGCAGCAATGAAATTGTTTATCGGCATAACGCGTGCAGCAACCTGCCGGTTCAGATCACCCAGATATCCGTTACAGGCGAGTATCGCATGTTCCGCAGTCACCTGACCATTTTCTGTTCGGATAGTGACCTGCTGCCCCTCGTCAACCGCCAGAACCTCCGTCCCTTCATGAAGACGTGCTCCGGCTTTGATAGCAGCCCGTGCCAACCCGAGCGCGTAATTCAACGGGTGCAGATGCGCGGCACCCATATCCAGAAAGCCACCAGAATAAGCCGGAGAGGGGCACAAATCATGCCCGGCCGCCTTATCCAGTTGCTGTATTTGGTCATAGCCATACTTGCCCGACAAGTGCGCAGCATGCTCGTGTAATTCGTCTCGCTCGGTATCGGTGAAACCCAAAGTCGCGATGCCGGGCTTCAGATCGCACTCGATCTGGTGTTTCCCGATCAGCTCTTTGACCAGTGTCTTGGCATCCTCGGCCAAATCCCAGAGCTTGGCTGCATCTGCGTCTCCGACAAGCCGCTCCAGGTCTTCCTGTTCCATGCGCTGGGCACTGCCCAGTTGTCCGCCATTTCTTCCCGAAGCGCCAAAGCCCACACGATGAGCCTCAAGAAGCACCACATCGTATCCTGCCTCGGCCAAATGCAGAGCAGCCGACAATCCGGTATATCCGCCACCAACAATACAAACGTCGGCTTTTACCTGCCCATTCAGTGGAGCGGTTTCTTCGGCACCATGTGCGGTAGCGGCGTACCAACTGGGTGGATAAGCGCCGCGCGTATCATTGCTGTAAAGCAGGTTCATTCAGCGCCCTCGTCAGACGTTCAGAAGCAGGTGCTCACGCTCCCACGGGGAAATTACCTGCAAAAACTCCTCGTATTCTGCCCGTTTGACTATGCCATAAACACGCGCAAACTCCGGTCCGAGAACCTCGTGCAGGGCTTCGGCTCCATCAAACAGATCCAGCGCTTCGCCCATGACTTGCGGAATGTCACCGTCGCCCTCATAGGCGTCGCCATAAAACTGTCGGCGCGGACGTTCCTGATGTGTCAGTCCCAGATAGCCGCAAGCAAGTGAAACCGCGATTCCCAGATACGGGTTGCAATCCATACCGGCGATGCGGTTTTCAATCCGGCGGCTTTCAGGCCCCGACAAGGGAACGCGAATACCGGTAGTGCGATTGTCGCGCGCCCATTCCAGATTGATTGGCGCGGCATGGTCTTTCACATAACGACGATAGGAGTTCACATAGGGCGCCATCACAGCAAGACCTGCGGGCAGATGGGTCTGCAGACCAGCGATGAAATGATAGAACGCGTCAGTCTCACCACCCTGAGGACCCGAGAAGATGTTCTGCCCGGATTCAGTATCCGTGATCGAGTGATGAATATGCATCGCCGATCCCGGCTCATCTTCGATCGGTTTTGCCATGAAGGTGGCGAAGCAATTGTGGCGAAGCGCAGCTTCTCGGATCAGCCGTTTGAAGTAGAAAACCTCATCGGCCAGCTTCACCGGATCACCATGGCGTAGATTGATCTCAAGCTGTCCGGCACCGCCTTCCTGCGTGATGCCATCGATCTCAAAACCCTGATGTTCGGCAAAATCGTAGATGTCATCGATCACCGGCCCGAACTCATCCACGGCCGTCATCGAATAGGCCTGACGTGCTGCTGCCGGACGACCGGAGCGGCCCATCATGGGCTCGATGCCCTGCGCAGGGTCGACATTGCGGGCAACCAGAAAGAACTCCATTTCCGGCGCGACGATAGGGTTCCAGCCCTTGTCTCGATACAGTTGCACAACCCGCTTCAGCACGTTGCGCGGGCTGTAGGGGATCGGCTCCCCCTCGCGGTCGTAAGCATCGTGGATCACCTGCAATGTCCAGTCGCCTGTCCAGGGGGCGGCTGACACGGTTGAGAAATCCGGCTTCAGGATCATGTCGCGTTCGATGAACCCGTCCTCGCCTGCCGCTTCTCCCCAACCTCCGGTTATGGTCTGGTAAAAGATGCTGTCGGGCAGGTGGAAATAAGACTGCCGTGCGAATTTTGATGCGGGAACTGCCTTGCCTCGTGCGATGCCGGGCAGGTCCGAAATAATGCACTCGACCTCATCAAGGCGATGACCATCGATATAGTCCTGTGCCGCCTGCGGCAGGTTATCCGTCCAATCGGCCATCAGGCCCTCGCTTTCTTTAAGAAATCCGCCATGTATCGTGCGATTTCCGGGTTGCTGTTCGAGGCATCTTGTCGGCTTGCGGCATCCTGCATCAGGTCATCGGGTACGACGCCTTTGCCGCGCGTCTGCATCAATCCCTCGACAAAACCATTCGAAAATTCCGGGTGCGCCTGCACGGTCCAGATCGTATCACCGTAGGAGAGTATCGCGTTCTTGCAAAAATCGTTGGTACCCAGCACCTGCGCGCCATCGGGCAGTTCGACGACCTGATCCTGATGCCATGCGTTCAGGGATACCTTGTGACCGTCGAAATCATATTCAGTTCGACCGACTGCCCAGCCACCCTTGAATTTCTCAACCGTCCCGCCAAGGGCTTGGGCGATGATCTGATGGCCAAAACACACGCCGATCAGAGGTTTACCGCTTTTCTGAATGTCGCGGATCAGATTCTCGAGTGGGGGTATCCAGGGATGGTCTTCGTATGCACCGTGACGAGAGCCGGTGATGATCCAGCCGTCCGCATCATCAACACTTTGCGGAAACTTCTGATCTACAACCGAAAACGTTTCGTATTCAAAGCCGTTACCGTCCAGAAGCGTACGGAACATTTCGTCATATTCGCCGAACTTATCGGTCAACTCGTCAGGTGAGTGGCCGGTTTGAAGGATGCCGATTTTCATGGGTCACCAAATTTGATCAAATTTAATCTAGCCGAGTCTCAGACAACGGGCAAGAGGGTCATACGGCCTCGAGATAACTGAGCCAGTGCTCCTCGGCCGGGCGGTCTGCAAAGCGGGTGATTTCCTGCCGCTTGGTCATCGCCATAAAGCGGATTAGATCGGCATGGAAGATGCGCGCGACTTGCGGATCGGTTTCAAAACCCGCAATGGCCGATTGCCAATCTCCGGCCAGTTGGGGAAGGCCGTCGATCTCATAGGCATTGCCCGAGATTGACTCGGGCGCCTGTAACCCATCTTTGATGCCATTGAGGGCGGCCCCCAGTACAGCGGCCAACATGAGATAGGGATTGATATCCCCGCCCGCGACGCGATGTTCGATCCGGCGTGCCGCTGGCGCGCCACCGGGAATCCGGATGGCGGCCGTTCGGTTTTCATAGGCCCAGCTGGCACCGGTCGGGGCGTGTGCACCCGGGATGAGGCGGGTGTAAGAGTTGCCATGGGGCGCAAAGATCAAGGTGCTGCCGGGCATTGCCGCAAGACAACCGGCAACGGCTGAGCGCAAAACCTCGGTACCCTCCGAACCGCCATTATCGAAAACATTGAGGCCTTTCTCATCCACAACCGAAAAATGCACATGCATCCCGTTGCCTGCATCTTCGGAATAGGGTTTGGCCATGAAGGTTGCCGAGAACCCATGTTTGCGCGCAAGCCCGCGGGTCAAAGCCTTGAAAAGCCACGTATCATCTGCGCAGCGCATCGCGTCCTGATGATTCAGGTTGATCTCGAACTGGCCAATCCCACTTTCCGAGATGGCGGTCTGGGCCGGAATTCCCATGTCCGCACAGCCATCGTAAAGGTCGTTGAAAAACGCATCGAACGCGTCCAGTTCGGCCATGGACAATACAGCCTCGTCTGAAAGGCGACGGCCCGTCAGCGGGTTGATTGGTGGCATTGGTGATGAACCGGACGCATCCAACAATGTAAATTCAAGCTCGGTAGCTGCGATAACAGACCAGCCTCGCTCTGAGTATTCGGTCAAAACCGTTGCCAATGCGTGGCGCGGGTCACCGGCAAACGGCTTACCATCGTCGTCGTAAAGACACATCGGAACCAGCGCCGTTGGTGTATCAAGCCAAGGCATCGGTACCGGACCGCGCTCTGTCGGAAGCAAAACACCATCGGCATCGCCAGATTCAAATACCAGCGGACTGCCATCTATATCAGCGCCCCAGAGATCCACATTGAGTGCTGAGAACGGCATCCGGACTGCACCCTTGTCGAGTTTTGCAGCATAAGAAGAGGGTACACGCTTGCCTCGCATCTGACCGTTGAGGTCACAAGCGGCGACGCGAAAGGTGTGCAGCGTACTCAGGTCCATTGGGAACTCCATTGGTCTTGCTCTCGCAAGGTGTAGCCGAGGAGAAATACGATGTCACGGAATTTGATCAAATTACTGCATGCCGTTTTGAGCTGACGTCTGAAAAACAGGATTGATTGGTTTCGCACGTAGAATCGCCGGGGGAGTGTTTGATTTGTACCAAACGCTCTTGGTGCATTCACTTGCCAAACTATAAGCAGAGATCTGCCCTAACAGCCAGGCGCATCAGGATGAACTTTCCCGACAAATGGCTGAACGTCTCAGGGCTAATTCGGCAAGCCGCTGTGAATTTTCAGCTACCGGAATGGTGTCGTTCAGAACCAAGAACACCTATGTTGAGTTCCGGATGACATTCGGGTGTCATACGCTGACAAAATTTTGGGATGTTGTGCCATGTTGATTTTCTTTGCAATTCTGCTGCTGGTTGCAGGGGGGATGGGCTACTATTTCTGGTCCCGGAAACAGGCGCGTGCCACACTTCTTGCAACGCCTCTGTCGGAACATCAGCGTGCGGTCATCGAGGCAATGGTGCCGATTGTAAGACGGCTACCTCCGGATTTGCGTGACAGGCTGCAAGGTAAGGTGAACCTGTTTTTGGATCAGGTCGATTTCATTGGCTGCGATGATCTGGAAGTGACCGAAGAAATGCAGTTGTCCATTGCTGCGCAGGCCTGCATCCTCGTCGTTAACAGTGACATGTGGTATGACAACCTCACAACAATCCTGATTTATCCGAACGCTTTCAAATCCCAGCAACGCAGGCACAGCGGTTACGTGGTGACTGAGCAGGAGATTGTGCGCACTGGTGAAAGCTGGGATCGCGGACCGGTAATCCTGTCATGGGCCCACAGTAAGCAGGGTGCCAGAGATGACCATGACGGGCACAATGTCGTGTTTCATGAGTTCGCCCACCAGATCGACGATCTGTCTGGGGGTACGAATGGTGTTCCATTGCTGGCTGAAGGTCAGACCTTTGCCGAGTGGGAGCGCGTCTTTCTGACGGCCTTTGAGGCCCATGTTCATGCGGTTGAGAGCGGGCGTAGAACGGTGATCGATCCGTACGGCGCCGAGGGTCATGAAGAATTCTTTGCCGTTTCGGTCGAAGTGTTTTTCGAGCGGCCGCAAGCCCTCAAGCATGAAAACCCGGAAGTTTATGAGCAATTGTCAAAGCTGTTCAGGTTGGATCCTGTTGCGTGGGTATAGCTGAAACACTGCTTGGTCGGGGACCGCTGCGTAGATAGGGCAACGGCTGTAGATCAATCTTGCCTGCCCACATTCCTTTGGACCAATTGCCGACGCTTCACCTACAGTAGACTTGGATCCATCAGTTCGAGGCAGCAGTTTAGGGTATGGCAACATTTGTTCTGGTTCACGGCGCCTGGCAGGGCGGTTGGTGTTGGAGGCGCGTCGCAAAGCTCTTGCGCGAGGCCGGACATGATGTGTTCACGCCAACACTAACGGGTCTTGGAGAGCGGTCGCATCTGTTCAGCAAAGACATCGATCTTGATACACACATCACGGATGTCCTTGCGGTGATTGAGTGGGAAGAATTATCCGATATCATTCTGTGTGGTCACAGTTATGGTGGAATGGTTGTCACCGGAGTTGCTGACCATGCGCCTGAAAAAATCCGCTCTTTGGTCTATCTTGATGCGTTGGTGCCTGACGATGGTCAGAACACGTTGGACTGTCTGCCTGCCGAAGCGGCATCCGGCTTGCGGGATGGTTCAATGGATGGTCGCGCAGCGCCGGGACCGGCTGAGGCATTTTCCGTAAATGCTGATGACCGTGCGTGGGTCGACAGGCGCAACGTTGCCCATCCCTTCCGGAGCTTTGAGCAGCCCATTCGACTGGTGGGCAACTGGGAGAAAGTGGCCAGGCGCATCTATGTTTATGCAATCGGCTGGACCCCGGGGATTGGCCGCCCATATTTTGAAAAAGCCAGTCAGGAGACCGAATGGCGGGCTGTTTCGGTAGAATGCGGGCACTATGTCATGATCGATATGCCCGAAGAACTGACCCGCATCCTGTTAGCCGAAGTTTGATTGCGGCCGCGCTGAAGGTTTTTTTGCGTGAGATGATCCAGCCGGACCAGATGTCAGAACCCGGCGCTTAGCGCGCCAGATTCAGACGGAAGCGCATCTTGGTTTTCCTGGCGGCGGGTAGGTGTCGGTTCAGTCGTTTGTTGACCAGACCGAAACCTCCGACGATCACCAGCGTCAGCAGGATGAAATAGAAGGCGAGGATCGGGTAGGGGATGAACGGGTTGAACGTTTTGTCCGCAAAATAGCTGGCATAGTAGAGCGCATCACCGCGCTGTTGCCAGGCCGGGAATGCCGAGAAGAATACCAGTGTAGTGGCGTGGAACAGGAAAATGGCCTCGTTGGTGTAGGCAGGCCAAGCCAGCCGCAGCATGGTCGGCCAGACAATCCGGCGGAACCGCGACCAGCCGGACATGCCGTAGGCATCCGCAGCTTCGATATCGCCTTTGGGGATTGAGCGCAGGGCGCCATAGAAAATTTCGCCCGAATAGGCGGCCGTGTTCAGGAACAGCACGATCAGCGCACCCAGCCATGCCGATGTAAACGCATCGAACATCGGATAGGATTTCTTCAACGACAGGAAGAAGAAATAAGCGAAGAAAAATTGGATAAAGAGCGGTGAGCCCCTGAAAATGAAGATGAACCACTCGGCCGGTTTGCGCAGCCACTTGTTGGGCGATGCCTTGCCGACCGCCAGTGCTGTGGCGAAAAAGAATCCGGTCGCCAGTGCCATGATCCCGAAATAGACGTTCCAGATCATGCCGGAGCCGATCAGTGTGAACTGCTCGCACAGGGTAAAGTCGCTGCGGGGCAACAGGCGTTCGCCAAGTCCGATTGAACGCAGGCCGTAGTCCTGAATGGTTTGCAAGCAGCTCATTGGGTGGTCTCCTTGCGCAGTAGCTCGCCACCGGATGTGGCCTGGCCGTGGGACAGCTTGCGCATCAGACGCTCGAGCCCGATTTCCGAGACGCGGGTCATTCCAAGGTAGAAGATCAGCAGGAACAGGAAGTACCACATGCGCCAGTCACCATGCGGGTAGGCGGTAAACTTGGATGTCTTGGTGCCACCCAATTCGCGGGCCCAATAGACGATATCTTCGATACCCAGCAGGAACAGCAACGGTGTTGCCTTGATCAGAACCATCCACAGATTGGACAGGCCGGGCAGGGCATAGACCCACATTTGTGGAACCAGGATGCGCCAGAACGTTTGGCGACGCGTCATTCCATAAGCTTCGGCTGTCTCCAGCTGCGCGTGCGGAACAGCGCGCATGCCTCCAAACAAGACGTTCGCTGCAAAAGCGCCGAACACGATAGAGAAAGTGATGACCGCGAGGAAAAAGCCATAGGTTTCGTGAACCCATTCCGGAGCAGTGCCCAGCGGTAGTTTTGCGGCCTGACAGACAAGGAAATCGTTGCCCTGACGAATGGGATCGGTCCATTCGGGGCATAGAATCTTGTGCCGCGTCCATTCGAACGCCTGATCCAATGCGATGACGAAGAACAGAAAGAAGGCAATGTCAGGAACGCCCCGGACGATTGCGATGTAACCTTTGCCGAGCCAGCTGAGCGGCAGGAAATGCGAGCGGGCGGCCATCGCACCGGCAAACCCAAAGCTGAGCGCAACGGGCGCGGTTACAGCCAGCAAAGCCAGAACCTTGACGAACGACAGGTAGAACGACCAGTGCACGCCGTTGGTCAGATAGCAGGAGAACCAGCGGAACGTGCCGAGCGTGTCGGGGTCAGCGCAATAGGAAAACATGAAGCGTCTTTCGAACGTCAGGCCTGACGGATGGTCAGGGTGATCCGGCGCCCAGTCGGCGCCGGATCATTTAGACGGAGGGCTTAGTTGGTAACGACCGAGCCGTCAGCGTTGTAGGTGGGAACACCTTCGCCAAACCACTTAACGATCAGCTCGTTCAGTGTGCCGTCAGCTTTCATCGAGGTGATCGCTTCGTCGAACTTGCCGCGCAGTTCGCCATCCGATTCACGCAGGCCCAGGCCAATGCCACCGCCCAGTGGTACATCATCACCTACGAAAACCAGCTCGCCACTCGATTCTTCAACGATCGGAACCAGGAAGTCTTTGTCTGCGAATACCGCATCGGCTTCGCCGTTACGGACAGCCGCGATGGTTTCTTCCGGAGTTGCGAATTCAACCAGTGTTGCGCCGCTTTGCGCAATGTGGCCTGCCTGAATGGTCGCTGTCTGTGCTGCGACAATGCCACCGCTCAGATCGACACCGTCCGAAGCTGCTGCATATGCCGAAGCTGCTGGCGGGAAGTAGTTCTGGGTAAAGTCGATGACTTCATCACGCTCGTCAGTTATCGACATGCCGGCGATGATGGTGTCGTAGTTGCCCGAAACCAGGTTCGGAATGATCGAATCCCAGTCGTTCTTGACCCACTCGCATTCCAGACCGGCGCGCTTGCACAGCTCGTCACCAACTTCACGCTCGAAGCCATCGATCTCACCCGCATCGTTGATGAAGTTGTACGGAGGGTAAGCGCCTTCGGTACCCATGCGGACAGTGTCGGCCATTGCGATACCGGCGGTCAGCGCCAGTGCTGCTGTGGTCAGAATCAGGTTTTTCATTGGTTACTCCCCAGTTTGGTTCTGTTCTGAAGTTATGCCGCCTTGGTGGCGGAGAGAAAACCCTGAAGCCGTGCGGATTCAGGGGCTGTAAAGATATCCTCGGGTGTGCCTTCTTCTTCGATCAGGCCCTGATGCAGGAACACGACGTGGCTTGAGATATCAGCCGCCATTTTCATGTCATGTGTCACGATGATCATGGTTCGGCCTTCAGCGGCCAGATCCTTGATCACCTTGATCACTTCCTGCTCCAGTTCAGGGTCGAGCGCCGAGGTTGGCTCGTCAAACAGAAGTGCTTCTGGCTCCATGCAAAGACCGCGGGCGATTGCCGCGCGCTGTTGCTGGCCACCCGACAGCTGAGCCGGGTAAACATCGCATTTGTCACCGATGCCAACCTTTTCAAGATACTTGCGAGCGCTGTCCTCAACCTCGGCCTTGTCGCGGCCAAGAACGGTGACGGGTGCCTCCATCACGTTTTGAAGGATGGTCATATGCGCCCACAGATTGAACTGCTGGAACACCATCGACAGGTTTGTACGGATGCGCAGTACCTGTTTTGGGTCGGCCGGGCGGCGGTGGTGGTGATCACCAGACCAGCGGACAGGTTCACCCTTGAACAGGATTTCGCCTTGCTGGCTGTCTTCCAACAGGTTGCAGCAGCGCAGCAGAGTGGATTTTCCGGACCCGGATGAGCCGATCAGAGAGACGACGTCGCCCCGATGCGCGGTAATGTCCACTCCTTTCAACACTTCGAGATGACCGAAGCTTTTGTGAAGGTTTTTGATCTCGATGACGGGAGCGGATTCTGTCACGGGTAGTCCAGATGTTGTTGGCGTCGTTGGTGCGGTACTAGGGCTTAAAAAACTGACCAATGCAATGCGCAAATGACAAGTTCAAGACCCGAAACCGCCGAAATGACCAGAGGTTTTGGTCAAAATGGTCAGGTTTGTGTGCGAATTGCCTGCGGCGTTGGCGGATTGGGAACGGCGAGATAGTCCTCGGCTGCGATATCGATCAACCCATGGATGTGAAGCACTTGCCGGTCTTCTGGTGTCAGGCTGTCGATCGCTGCCTGAACTGCTTGTCCAATGCGGCCTGCATCCTGTCCGTTTGAGGTGATATAGGGTAGCACGGGTGTCGGTTTGGTTGTTGTGACCTGACGCAGCTTGTCGCCCAGATCCGTATGTTCGGTGAGCAGTGTCCAGGTCAGTGCATCCAGCGAGGCAAGATCAGCGCGACCTTCAGCCACCGCCTGCGCCGACAGAGCGTGGCCGCCCGTTTCCAGAAGGGAATTGGGTGTCAGCCCAAGGTCTGCCAAATGAACAACCGGTGCGGCCCAGCCTGATTGCGACAGCGCTTCGTTATACGCAAAGGTCCCGGCGACGAGTCCTTCAAGATCGCGGTCATCATCGACCCGTGCAACAAAAACCGAGCAGTAGTGGCCGGGTGGGCAACCGGGCAAGCCGTAATCCGGTGTCCCCACCAGTTGAACCTCACCGTGCAGCCGTGTCCTGTAGGGCATGCCGCAGGTTTGTGCAAAAACCAGTTTCGGATCTTTCCAGATGTCCCAGAAATCGCGATCTCTGGTCAGGTGCTCCGGGCCTTCGCCCAGATGGGCACGAATCAAAGTCCAGAATCGGTCATTGGCTGGCTGAAGTGCTGGCATGTCATACATGCCCAGCATTGCGGTCACGATTTTGCAGCCTTCTGACGGGCGAGTGCCGAATCCACGTCACTGATGCCCAGCAGACTGACAGCTAATCGGATCAGCGAATCTTCGTCTTCCGAGCGTTCGCCATCGGCCAGCGCCACGGACCAGAGCGCCTCGACCACGCCAAGGCGATGGTCATAAGGGACAGCCTCTTTAATTGCGCGGGTGAAGCGGACAGTGTCGGGGGCCTGGGCCTCCAGATCTTCGGCGCGGGCGCGCAAACCTGCAGCCTCGAACGGCGACAGGCCATAACGTTCGGCCGATATGCGGTCGATCCGGGCCATCTCGGTATCGGCATAGTCATTGTCGGATCGCGCAATGCGTACCAGCAGGGCCGTCAAGGCCAGGCGAGCATCATCATCGGCAAGCGGGTCGGGCTGCGGCTGTGTGAGCCGGGACAGGAAATCACTGAACATGCAGAAAGATATAGACGCAGGTTAGCTGGCTTCCAAGCGACTTTGCACCCGTTCGCGTGCATCGCGACTGTCGTTAAAGCTGAGTCCCATGGCAGCGCGGGCTTCTTCGACGATCTTGATCTCACCTTCGTCCGAGTTGCCATCGGCCAGAACAACCTCCCACAACGCCTCAAGCGCTGCCAGGCGTTCCTGCAGATCAGTGGTTTCGCGGATCAGTTTGCCAAATGTATCGGTTTCCGGCGCCGCAGCATGCAACTTTTCGCAGGTTGCGCGGACTTTGGCGGCTTCAATCGCGTTGTGCTGATAAAGCCGGGCGAGAATCCGGTCGATCAGGCTGATTTCCTCGACCTTGTAATCCCGATCGGCCTGCGCAACGCGCACCAAAAGAGCACCCAGGGCAAGCTCGGCATCCGGATCTGGTAGGGTGGTTTGTTGCGGCGGGCGAAACGCCTGAAAGAACTTCTTCAGCATGGGCACAGGTTATTCCATATTTTGTGGTCCGCCAAGCAGAGACTACCCGTCATAGCCCTGAATGATCACAAGATCGCCCATCGACACAGGGTCCCGCAGGGCTTTTGCCTTCTGATAGGCATCGCTTTCATAGCAGGCTAATGCCTGTTCGTAGCTGGGAAATTCGATCACCACCGTCCGTGACCTTGATGCGCCCTCTTTGACGACGCGATCGCCACCGCGCACAAGAAAGCGCGCGCCGTACTCAGCGAAGGGTTCAGCATTGGCGGTGATGTACTTTTTGTACGTATCCATGTCGTCCACGTCGACATGGGCAACCCAATATCCTTTGGTCACAGGCTCGGCTCCGTAATTTGCTCCGGGCCAAACTGACCCGGAACGAAGAGCAAGGCAACCAAAAGAGGTGTGCAGAAGCGTCAGACCAGACGCGAGGTTTCCTTGGCTGCGCGCACGAACTCGCGGAACAGAGGATGAGGATCAAAGGGCTTGGATTTCAGTTCGGGATGGTATTGCACCCCGATGAACCATGGGTGATCCGACCATTCGACTATCTCGGGCAGGCGACCATCCGGAGACATGCCCGAGAACTTCAGACCAGCCTCTTCGAGTTTCTCGCGGTATTTGATGTCCACCTCATAGCGGTGACGGTGGCGCTCTTCGATATTGGTGCTGCCATAGACTTCAGCAACCTTCGAGCCTTCGCCCAGAACAGCATCATAAGCGCCCAGGCGCATGGTACCGCCCTTGTCGTCGCCAACTTTGCGTTCGACCTTGTGGTTCCCCTGCACCCATTCTTTGAGGTGATAAACCACTGGCTCAAAACGCTTTTTGCCTGCTTCGTGATCGAATTCTTCGGAACCGGCCTCTTTGATGCCCGCAACATTGCGGGCAGCTTCGATGACGGCCATCTGCATGCCAAGACAAATGCCCAGATAAGGCACCTTGTGCTCGCGCGCGTATTGCGCAGCTTTGATCTTGCCTTCAGTGCCGCGCTCTCCGAATCCGCCGGGGACGAGGATTGCGTGATAACCCTCCAGATGCGGGGCCGCATCTTCCTTGTCGAAAATCTCGGCATCGACCCATTCGACCTTGACCTTAACGCGGTTGGCCATGCCACCATGGGTCAGGGCTTCGGCGATCGACTTATAGGCGTCTTCCAGCTGGGTGTATTTACCGACGATAGCAACCTTCACTTCGCCTTCAGCGTTGTGGATGCGATCGCTGACATCTTCCCACTTCGCCAGATCGGGTTTCGGTGCCGGGCTGATCTGGAACGCATCCAGAACCGCCTGATCCAGACCTTCGCGGTGATACGCCAGCGGAGCGTCGTAGATTGTGCTCAGGTCCTGCGCGGCAATAACGCTGTCAGGGCGGACGTTGCAGAACAGGGCCAGTTTTTCACGCTCTTTGGTCGGGATAGGCCCTTCGGAGCGGCAAACAAGAATATCGGGGGCCAGACCAATCGAACGCAGCTCTTTCACCGAGTGCTGGGTCGGCTTGGTTTTCAGCTCGCCAGAGGCCTTGATGTAGGGCAGCAGTGTGAGGTGCATAAAGATACACTGACCACGCGGTTTATCCTGGCTGAACTGACGGATTGCTTCGAAAAACGGCAGTCCTTCGATGTCGCCAACGGTGCCACCGATTTCGCACAGCATGAAATCAACCTCATCTTCGCCAATGGAGATGAAATCCTTGATCTCGTTGGTGACGTGCGGGATCACCTGAATGGTTTTGCCAAGGTAATCACCACGGCGTTCTTTCTCGAGTACGTTGGAATAGATCCGGCCTGAACTGACCGAGTCGGTTTTGCGCGCTGCAACGCCTGTGAAACGCTCATAGTGACCAAGATCCAGATCGGTTTCCGCGCCATCATCGGTGACGAACACTTCGCCATGTTCGAACGGCGACATAGTGCCCGGATCGACGTTCAGATACGGGTCGAGCTTGCGCAGACGCACCGAATATCCCCGGGCCTGCAGCAGCGAGCCCAAAGCCGCCGAAGCCAGTCCTTTGCCCAAGGACGAAACCACACCACCAGTGATGAAAATAAAACGCGCCATGTTTTCGGCTGCTCCCGTGAGACGTCAAAATCAGCTGCCCGACGGTTCCGAAAAACCGCTGCATCACGGGACTTCACATATAAAGGATTCGCGCCAATAGCGCAAGAGAACCGCAAGATGCTGTTGCAGTTCTCTTTCAGGTTTCTAGGTCTAGTGGATCAGTCGGCCTGCGGAATCAGCGGCGCGTTGTCGCCCTGCGTCGGAGGCAGCAGATCATCCGCCGACGGAACCGCCGGTGTGCTTTCTTCGGTCGCCGCAGGTGCCGGAACGCCCAGACGATCGATGACCGAGCTGCCCGAAGACTTCTGAGCGGCCAGAATGGTCAGCGTGATCGAGGTCACGATAAAGCACGCAGCCAAAATCCAGGTCAGTTTACCCAGCGCGGTTGCAGCTGCGCGACCGGTCATGGCACCGCCGCCACCGCCGCCCATGCCAAGGCCACCGCCTTCGGACCGCTGCATCAGAACAACGGCAATCAGGCCAAGGGCCAAGAGGAGGTGGATGATGAGAACGACGTTTTCCATGGTCTTCCTGTGCGGCGTGACGTGTATCGCGTGGTATCTATGCAAGTTTGCCAGCGGGGGCAAGGGAGGAGTTGGCATCAAGATCGGTGATGTTTCAGATCACGGCAAAGGGACTGGACAGCAGGGCTTTGCCTCGCGCAGGCTGCGGCCATGCCACATGATGATCACGACCACCCGCACGCCCTTTTGCCACCTGAACCCGCGCTCCGCGTCAAAGCGCTTGAGACGATTCTGACTCGCAAGGGATTGATCGATCCCGTGGCGCTGGATGAGATCATCGATACCTATCAAAACAAGATTGGTCCCCAGAACGGCGCGCGAGTCGTCGCCAAGGCTTGGGCAGATCCTGAATTCAAAGCTTCTTTGCTCAATGATGCAACATCGGTGGTGGCTGAATTGGGATACTACGGTCGTCAGGGTGAGCACATGGTTGTGGTCGAGAATACGCCTGGGCAGCACAATATGGTCGTTTGTACCCTGTGCAGTTGTTACCCATGGCCACTGCTGGGAATTCCACCGGGCTGGTACAAATCCGATGCCTACCGCGCCCGCGCTGTGCGTGAGCCGCGCAAGGTGCTGGCCGAATTCGGGGTCACGTTGCCCGCTGATACATCGGTGCGCGTTTGGGATTCGACAGCAGAGGTGCGGTACCTTGTTCTGCCGATGCAGCCGAAAGGGAGCGAAGGGTTGAGTGAGGAAGAGCTTGCTGCCCTTGTCACGCGGGACAGCATGATCGGAACCGGTCTGCCCAAGGTGCCATCATGACGCGCGTACATGATATGGGCGGTCGGTTCGGTGACGGTCCGGTTAATCCCGAATCCGAGGATGCCCCGGTGTTTGCCGAAGACTGGCACGCGCGGGCTCTGGCAGTAACGCTTGCCGCCGGATCGCTGGGGCAGTGGAACATTGATATCTCACGCCATGCCCGCGAGAGGTTGTCACCCAAGGACTACACGCGGTTTTCCTACTACGAGAAGTGGATTTCAGCTCTCGCCGACCTGTTGGTTGAAAGCGGTGTGTTGACCGAAGAGGACTTGCGAAGTGAGTCTGATACTGGCGAGCATGTTCTGGCCAATCGGGCATTGAAGGCGGAAGCGGTAGCAGGTGTATTGGCCAGTGGCGGTCCCGCTGATCGGCCTTCGAACGTGCCTGTGGAATTCGAAATCGGGCAGGAGGTCGTCACTGCGCGCCCGGCTGCGAACCGTCTTGTTGACGGTGGACACACGCGGTTACCCATTTATGCAGCCGGAGCGAGGGGCCGCATTCTGATGGTACATGGAACACATGTACTGCCCGACTCGAGCGCGCACCGGTTGGGTGAGGCACCTGAACCCCTTTATGCCGTGGCATTTCCCGCCTCAGAACTGTGGGCGAACCCGGAACATCCACAGGATGAGGTCGTGCTGGATCTGTGGCAAAGCTATCTGGAACCCGCATGAGTGACTGTCTGACGCATTCCGCCCCTGAACCTGTCTTTGTCGAGCCATGGCATGCGCAGGTATTTGCCGTGACTGTGGCATTGAACGAAGCCGGTCGGTTTGACTGGTCGGATTGGGCGGCACGGTTTTCGCAGACTCTTAAGCGTCATGGCCTGGATCGCGAACTGGATGGTGGTGATGACTACTTCCATGCCTGGCTGGAAACATTGGAATCACTGCTGGCCGAGCAGGGCGAGGCGGCACCCGCGGATGTGGATACGATGAAAAATGCTTGGGAAGATGCCTATCTGACGACCCCGCACGGCCAGCCGGTGCGATTGGCACCTGTCTGAGCCTCCGATAGGTTCAACTGCGTCGAATTACCGGTTTCCCTGCCGCTTTCCCCCCGCTATACGAGCCGAGTTTGATAACTCAGCGCAAAAGGACCGGATATGGCCAATGTGGTTGTTGTCGGCGCCCAGTGGGGTGACGAAGGAAAAGGCAAGATCGTCGACTGGCTCAGCGAGCGGGCGGATGTGATCGCGCGTTTTCAGGGCGGACATAATGCAGGGCATACGCTGGTCATTGACGGCGAGGTTTACAAGCTGAACGCGCTTCCATCCGGCGTTGTGCGCGGCGGCAAGCTGAGTGTGATTGGCAACGGTGTTGTTCTGGACCCGTGGCATCTGGTTGGCGAAATCGCATCGATCCGCGAACAGGGTGTCGAGATCACGCCCGAAACACTGATGATTGCGGAAAACACCCCGTTGATTCTGCCGATCCACGGTGAACTCGATCGCGCTCGTGAAGAGGCCGCCAGCAAAGGCACCAAAATCGGCACCACAGGTCGCGGTATTGGCCCGGCATACGAAGACAAGGTAGGCCGCCGTTCGGTGCGTGTTGCCGATCTTGCTGACCATGCAACGCTGGAAGCACGTGTTGATCGCGCGTTGCAGCACCATGACCCACTGCGCAAGGGTTTGGGGATCGAGCCGGTTGATCGCGATGCACTGATTGCTCAGTTGAAAGAGATCGCCCCGCAGATTTTGCCGTTCGCTGCGCCTGTCTGGAAAGTGCTCAACGAAAAACGCAAAGCTGGCAAGCGAATCCTGTTCGAAGGCGCGCAGGGTGCATTGTTGGACATCGATTTCGGTACCTATCCGTTCGTGACCTCATCCAACGTGATTGCTGGACAAGCTGCGACTGGTGTTGGCATCGGCCCGGGCTCGGTCGATTTCGTTCTGGGGATCGTCAAAGCATATACCACCCGCGTCGGTGAGGGGCCGTTCCCGACCGAGCTGGATGACGACGACGGCATGCGTCTGGGTACTCGTGGACATGAGTTTGGAACCGTGACTGGCCGTAAGCGCCGCTGTGGCTGGTTCGATGCCTGCCTGGTGCGCCAGACCTGCGCGACCAGCGGTGTTAACGGCATCTCGCTGACGAAGCTGGACGTTCTGGACGGGTTTGAAACCCTGAAGATCTGCGTGGGCTATGATCTGGACGGCGAACGTTTGGATTATCTGCCAACCGCAGCTGATCAGCAGGCGCGCTGTACGCCGATCTACGAGGAAATGCCAGGCTGGAGCGAATCCACCGAGGGTGCACGCAGCTGGGCCGAACTGCCTGCCAATGCGATCAAGTATGTACGTCGGGTCGAAGAGCTCATCGAATGCCCGGTTGCACTTCTGTCCACCAGCCCGGAGCGGGATGACACCATTCTGGTGACTGATCCGTTTGCAGATTGATGAGTGGTGAACAGAAATCTGGTCTAAGCTACAAGGCTCGCCGGCGCTGGTCGCTGGTGATCCTTGTGATTGGGCTGCCGCTTTACATTGTGGCGGTGGTGACGGTGGTGAACTGGCTCGACCGTCCACCAATCTGGGTCGAACTTCTGGTCTACATCGTACTTGGCGTCTTGTGGGCACTGCCGTTCAAGTTCGTCTTTCGTGGTGTCGGCAAAGAAGACCCAGATCAGGATTCAAACTAGCCCCGGCTGTTGATCGAAAATCACCTGCATGACAAACTCACTGAATCGAATGTGTTTTGGTGATATTTTGGCTTGCAGGTGAAACATGAAACAAGCGGTTGCGGGGGCATTTGCGATTGCCATATCGGGGATTGCCCCAGAGCCTGTGCAGGCCAACGATTGGGATTTTGTGGTAGCACCCTATCTTTGGGGGCCGGAATTCAGAACGTCTCTGGACATTGGACCCAATCCCCCGGTCGATGGCAGTAAGTCTATCTTTGATATTCTGAACAGCGCGTTCCTTATTGCCGGTGAGGCGCGAAAGGGACGATGGGCGATTGGTGGAGAGTTCAACTATCTCAATCTCGGAGATAACGTTCCGATTGGCCCATTCAACGATCTGGCGAATTGGGAACTCGATGGCATCATGATGTCTCTGGGCGCCAGCTATACGGTGTTTCAGGACAGCCAATCACGCGTCGAGGCGATGGCAGCATTGCGCCATTGGGACCTTGATCTTTCAACGACTGTTGCTCGATTTACAGCCAGCACGGATCAGAGCTGGACCGATCCGCTGATCGGCGCGCGATACCACCGAGCGATCAATGATCGGTGGAACTTTTCCGCGATGGGGAATGTTGGCGGGTTTGGCGTTGGGTCAAAATTTCAGTGGGAGGCATTGATCCAGGCAGGCTGGCAATGGACTGACACGACCCATGTTGTTGGCGGATACCGCCACCTGAGCGTTGATTTCGAAGGCGGACAAAATGTTATCGATCTGACGTTGACCGGTCCTTACGTCGCACTGGCATTCAACTTCTGACTTTAGTGGTAATAGGTAAAAAAAGAACGGCCGGAGAAACTCTTCGGCCGTTACCATTTTCTGTTTGTGCCTTACCCGGCCGCGCGTTTGTCGTTCGGACGGAAACCAATCTGGTTCGAGGCCGCGAAACGACCGCCACCAGCCTTTTCGATCTTGCCGTCACGCAGCAACTGACCGAAGGAGCGTAGGCTCTCTTCACGATTGAACTCATCCTGCTTCAACGAGCGGACCTTGTTCATCAGTTGCGGGCGCGAGAATTGTTCCTGACCTTCGATGAAGGACAGATAGGCCGCAGCCGCTTCGAGCAGATCGGGAAGGGATTGAGCGCCTTGTTCCTGTGCAAACGAGGCAAAGCCGCCTTCTTCTGATGTCTCTTCGTCCTCTTGAGCGGCTGTGACACGGCGCGGCGTAATTGGCCCTGCATCCGTGTCCTGCGTATCGATGCGTTGCTCAGCCACCAGTTTGAGGGGCGCCGCATTATCGGTTTCAGGGCGCAGGCTTGTGACTTCTATCTCGGCAGGGCGACGGGGGCTGACGACTGACGCCAGATCGCCGCGATAGTCGGCGTCGCCGGCAGCGGCAGCATCTTCACCCGCCTCGTCGCGCTCTGCTTCGGTGGCAGCAACTGCTGTCCGCAGGTGCGAATAGGTTTCTCGCTGATCGTTGGTCGCAGGGTCGTCCATCCGTGCGTCGGCCTTGTCCATCAGTCTTGAAACATCCTGATCAATGCCGGATTCTTCGGACAGTTTATGGCCGGTACGGGCATCCATCTCTGCTTCGACTTCCGAAATCTCGTTCAGCAGATTGTGTTCGTCCTCTGCGGTCAGGATACCATCATGCGTTTCGAACACGATGTC
Source organism: Ruegeria sp. CE12 (assembly GCF_056537525.1). NCBI lineage: Bacteria > Pseudomonadati > Pseudomonadota > Alphaproteobacteria > Rhodobacterales > Roseobacteraceae > Ruegeria > Ruegeria sp. CE12. The sequence goes on from NZ_JBQFRS010000002.1 coordinate 156,249, forward strand.
GGACTGCTCCAACTGCAGAGTGCTGTTCTCGTCGCTTTCAGTTACATCGTCTTCATCAGATTCATCGACATCGAGAATGTTGACGATTTCATCCTGTTCTTCTTCGGCCTCGGGCGCTTCGTCGAGATCCGAGAACAGAACGTCAGTGGGTTGATCAGCCTCGGCCAGTTCTTCCTGAACCTCTGCTTCGGCAATGGTTTCCTCGATTTCGAGGGTCGCTTCGGGTTCAATGACCGGTTCAGGCGCTTCAGGAGCAGCTTGCGGGGCTTCGCCCGTTGTAGTGTCGTCCAGATCCTCGGGGCTCAGGGCGCCCGACTCGAATGCCGCCGAAATTGCGTCAACCTTTGGCTGGGCTGGGGTCAGGTATCCGTTGTCTTCATCCTCGGAATACGCTGTCGAGCCTTCGTCCGCATGCGAAACAACCGCGCGGATGCGCTGCAGCTTGGCAGCGATGCTGTCGGCGGCAGCGGGCTGAACGGGTTCTACGGGTTCGGCCTCGGCAAAGAATGTGTCAGCGCTTGTGGAGGGCGCCGTGTCCACAACAGTCAGATCGGGGGTGCTGTCAGGCGTCTGCTGTGGCTGGGGTTGTGGTTGTTCGGCTGCGATTACCGGCGCGACCGGCTGTGGTTCGGCGGCGGGCGCTTCTTCGGTTGCGCGCAATAGCAAGCCGGTTTCATTCTGGCTGGCCTCGACACGGCGCGAAGCGTCGCGCTGGGCGATGCGGGTCAGCATTTCTGCGTCTGGCTGCGGGGGTTCCGATCCAAAGTAGCGATCATCCGCTGCGAGATCGCGAAAATACTCTGCAATCGCTTTCATCGTTTCAAATGAATCATCAAAACCTTCCAAAGTGCACGAGAAGGTTCCGTAGGAAACGGTCAATACCTTGTTATTCTGTACCATCAGACGCACGTCCTTTACAAACTACAGAGCCAATCCGCGCGACGCTGGGCGCAGAGTCGGCTCGGAACTGTCTAGATGAACCTATCATTTTGTGGTCTCAATGTGTCCAAAACCGGGAAAAATGGTCAATCTTGTAAAAAATAGCCCGATTGTATGTTCTCAGAGGCCAATAGCACTGATCGGAGGGGGACAAATCGGTCCTGATGACCTGAATTTGGTGCTAAGCCGCGTCAATCAGGTGGTCGCAGCGGATGGTGGAGCCGCCGCCGTTATCGAATCGGGTCGGATGCCGGACGCGGTAATCGGAGACTTCGATTCGCTGGAGAGGAAGTATCGCGAGCAGATCCCTGAAGAGCGTTTGTTTCCGATACGTGAACAAGATAGCACCGACTTTGACAAAGCACTGCGCAGCATTGAAGCGCCTCTTGTTTTAGGTGTCGGGTTTCTGGGGGGGCGTCTGGATCATCAGCTTGCCGTACTTAATGCGTTGGTCCGGCTTCCCGATCACCGCTGTATCTTGCTAGGCGAGCATGAGGTCGCGTTTCATGCACCCCCACATATCACGATGTCCATTGAGCCGGGGCAGACAGTTTCATTGTTTCCGTTTCAGCGTGTAACGGGGCGAAGTAAAGGTTTGGAATGGCCTATCGATGGGCTGGTTCTGGAACCGGATGGGCGTGTTGGGACCTCGAACCGGGCCATGTCGGATGTTGAGCTTGAGGTGGATGGTCCGGGCCTGCTGGTCATGGTGCCGCGAACGGCTTTGGATCAGGTCATGCTGGCGTTTCAGTCGGAGCGGACCGGGCGTTGGCGCGCTCACGCAGGATGACATAGAGCCCGGCGCAGATGGTGATCAGAATCCCGATCGCCGCAAGGCCATCAGGCAGATCGTGAAAGATCATCCATCCGATCAGCGTTGCCACGGGAATCTCGAGATATTGCATCGGTGCGAGCGTGGCGGAAGGCGCATAGCGTAGCGACCATGTCATAAGCAGATGAGCGACCGTTCCCAACACGCCGATCGCGATTAGCAGCCAGTGGGTTTCGCCTGCGGGTACGATCAAAGAAAGCTCCCATATGTCGGCCCCTGTCCCGATCAGGAGAAGCGGAAGAAGCATCACTGTCGCGAAAGAGCCCGAAACCGCCTGGAGTGCGATCGGATCGGTTTCTTTCGCGATCTTCCGTGTGACCAGCATGAAAAACGAAAACACCACCGCGACCACGAGCGGCAGCAAAGCGGGTGCACCGACTTCGGCAAAGCTGGGTTGGATAACCAGCAGGGTGCCAATGAAACCAACGATGCAGGCGATCAGACGCCGGGCACCGACTTCCTCACCCAACACATAGCTGCCCAGCAGCAGCATGATGAAAGGCATGACGAAGGCGATCGCGACCGCATCGGCCAATGGCAGATATTGCAGCGCACTGAACATGGCGGCAATCCCCGCGATGTGCAGGATCGTGCGGATCAGTGTTAACCTCAGTATACGTCCACTCATTCGCCAGGGACGACCCGTCACAGCGACCAGCGGGATCAGGATGATCGCCTGAACAGCAAAGCGGACCAGAACCAGCAGACCCAGTGGGGTTGTTTCGCCCAGCAGTTTGGCCATTGCATCACCAAGCGGTGCAAGTACACAAAAACCAAGCATCAGAAAGATGCCAAAGACGGGACGATCCTGGGTCATGACGGGCACGCTAGGTCAAGCCGTGCCCGTGTGAAAGGGCAAACTGTCAGGTCAGCAATTGGGCACGTTTACGGCAAGGCCACCCAGAGAAGTCTCTTTGTACTTTTCATGCATGTCATGTCCGGTCTGGCGCATGGTTTCGATCACCGCATCCAGCGGCACGAAGTGTTTGCCATCCCCACGCAGCGCAAGCGAGGCTGCAGAAACTGCCTTGATTGCGGCAAGCCCGTTGCGCTCGATACAGGGAACCTGAACCAGACCTGCAACAGGATCGCAGGTCATGCCCAAATGATGTTCCAGCGCAATCTCGGCTGCGTTCTCAACTTGCTCGGGCGTGCCACCCATCACTGCGCACAGGCCTGCTGCGGCCATTGCCGAGGCGCTGCCAACCTCGGCCTGACACCCGGCTTCGGCGCCGGAGATTGAGGCGTTGTACTTGACCAGTCCGCCAATCGCGGCGGCAGTCAGCAGAAAATCCTCGATATGGCTTTCCGAGGCACCGGGTACGTGATCCAGATAGTACCGAAGTACCGCAGGCAAAGTCCCTGCAGCGCCATTGGTGGGCGCGGTGACCACCTGACCGCCTGCAGCGTTTTCTTCGTTCACGGCCATCGCGTAGACGCTCATCCAGTCATTGATGGTGTGCGGCGCGTTCAGGTTCATGCCGCGCTCGGCTTGCAGCGCGTCATAGATACCCTTGGCGCGGCGGCGTACATTCAGGCCACCGGGCAGGATGCCGTCGGTGGTCAGGCCGCGCTCGATACAATTGTTCATGACTTCCCAAAGTCGCGCCGACCCTTTGGCGAAGCTATCGGCACAGCCGCGCGCAATCTCGTTCTCGCGCTTCATCGCGGCGATGCTCTTGCCGCTTGAGTGCGCCATTTCCAGCATCTCGGCAGCCGAGTGAAACGGGTAGGGTACAACTGGGCCGTCGTTGGTATCTTTGCCTTCGGCCAGTTCTTCTTCGGTCAATACAAATCCGCCGCCGACGGAGTAATAGACCTGCCGCAGGATCACATCGCCTTGCGCGTCGGTTGCCATCAGGATCATGCCGTTGGCGTGGCCGGGCAGGTTTTGGTCATAGTCAAAGATCAGATCTGTTTTCGGATCGAATTTCAGTGTCGGCAATCCATCGGGTGTGACCGTGTGCGTCGCCGCGATTTCCGCCAGCGCAGCCTCGGCCTTGTCATTGTCGTAGTTGTCCGGGACAAAGCCGGCCAATCCCAGAATGGTGGCCCGGTCGGTGGCGTGCCCGACACCGGTAAAGGCCAAAGACCCATGCAGCGATCCCCGCAGTCCTGCGAAGTCAAACGGAGAGGCGCGCATCAGATCAAGAAAACGCGCGGCTGCAACCATTGGTCCCATGGTGTGCGAAGAGGAGGGGCCGATGCCCACTTTGAACATATCGAAGACAGAGAGGAACATGTCAGGTAGCTGAGCCTTCTGGAGGGTTGGCGTAAGTCGGAGACGTAAAGGGCGTGACGCCCAGTCCTTCGGCGGCAATAGCCGCGCGGGTTGCAGGTCGGGTTTCCATCTGCATCAGGATTTTTTGCAGATAAGGTGTGTCAGCCAGTTGATACCAGCTGCGGTCGATCTTGGCAGGGTAAAGCGCCATCCAGCGCATCATGCAGGCCAGATAGTAGCTCAGAACAGAGGGTTGATCACCGCGCAGCCAGTCGGGGGCATTTTGCGCCTCAGCATCCAGCAGTTTCAGATGTTGTCGCAGCCTGGGCTGGATGCCTGCGCGCAAAGTGCCGGCCTCTGCCGGATCGATGTACTTTTCCGCATAGAATAGGATGCGCAAATCGGCATGCAGCGTGTTTGATGCAAAAAACAACCATTTGAGAAAGGCAGCCCGGTCGGGATCATTCGGGTCAGGTGCCATCTGGCCATGTTGGTCGGAGAGCCACAGCAATATGGCCGCAGTTTCGAAAATTGGGCCCTGAGGCGTTTCGAGTACCGGTATCAGACCATTGGGGTTGAGGGCCCTGTAAACTGCTCCATCCTGTTCGTTCCGGCGGCGGTTAACCAGCGCGGTTTCATAAGGCAGACCCATCTCTTCCAACACCAGCCGGATCACCAGCGAAGCGTTGTCGGGGGCGTAGTGGAGCAGGTACGGCTTTTCCATCATGCCTAATTATAGCAGAGCCGCGGTGCGGGAAGACTCGATTGCGACGTTTCCAATAGGAAACGCGTATTTCAGCGACATGTTTTGCGGGGGCGTGATGCGAATTGGGTCTCGCAGTTGAGCAGGGCTTTCCGTATAAGTCCGGCTAAGACTTGAGGGGAAGCTGCAATGACCGGAAAACTGTCACCCATCGACAATGCCAAGTATGTCGCTGCGCGTCGCGCAGCTGAAATGGTTCAGGACGGAATGCGCGTCGGTTTGGGAACCGGATCGACCGCCGCATGGCTGGTGCGTCGTCTGGGCGAACGCGTTCGCGACGAGGGCCTGAAGATAAAAGGTGTTCCGACCTCGACTGCCACCGCGCAACTGGCGCGCGAGGTTGGCATCGAGGTCGTCTCGCTGGATCAGGCGGGCTGGCTGGATCTGACAATTGACGGGGCAGACGAGTTCGACGGTGAGCTGAGCCTGATCAAAGGTGGTGGTGCGGCGCTGCTGCAGGAAAAAATCGTTGCCACTGCCAGTGACCAGATGGTTGTGATCGCCGACGCGGGCAAGGAGGTCGAGGCACTGGGCGCATTCCCGTTGCCGGTCGAGGTGATCCCGTTTGGCTGGCAGACCACCCGCACACTCATCGAAGAAGCGCTGGACACGATGGATGTTCTGGGTACCTCTGTCACGTTGCGGATGAATGGAGAGGCCCCCAAGATCACAGATGAGGGGAACCACATTCTGGATCTGCATCTGCAGCGCATCGGCAACCCAAGACAGTTGGCGCTGGTTTTGAATCAGGTGCCGGGAGTGGTCGAAAATGGACTGTTCATCGACATCTGTGACAAAGTTGTGATCGGTCATGGCGATGGCCGGGTCGAGCTGCGCGACATCAATGAAGGCACCGTTGAGGTCGACGAACTGGGCGATGACGGCGAGAACCTGTTTTCAGATCTTGCGGATTGAGGCTGGGTGATCTGGCTGCCATGCGACAGAAGCGGCGTCGGGCGACACATGCCCGATGCGACGGTATAGACAAGAGCAGCATTGGTTTCAGATGAAAGTCGCAAATTCTGTGCAGGTGTCGATAAAGTATTCGTTTTTTCCGAGTTTATAGGGTTGGAAGATTTCTGTTTCAGGCCCAGATAGTCAGGAAATTTCGGTCAGGCTGAATAAAGGAACTCAACATGAGCTTTGACTATGATCTGTTCGTCATCGGCGGAGGCTCGGGCGGGGTCCGGGCGGCGCGTGTGGCTGCCGGTGAAAACGGCGCCAAAGTGGCGCTCGCCGAAGAGGATCGTTATGGCGGGACCTGCGTTATCCGGGGCTGCGTTCCGAAAAAGCTGATGGTTTTCGCCAGCGAATACGCAGACATGGTCGAGGATGCGCAGGCCTATGGCTGGGATATCAAACCCGGCGCGTTCAATTGGGATATCTTCCGCGGCAAGCTTTATGCTGAGCTGGACCGGCTGGAGGGGATCTATCGCAATATCCTCAAGAACAACGGTGTTGAGACATTCGACCAGCGCGCGCGACTCGTGGATCCGCATACGGTGGAACTGGCTGACGGGACGCGCAAGAGCGCGAAACATATCCTGGTCGCGACGGGTGGACGACCGGTTGTGCCTGAGTTCCCGGGATCTGAACTGGCCATTACTTCGAACGAGATCTTCCATCTGGACAAACTGCCAGAGACGATGCTGATCGTCGGTGGCGGCTATATCGCTTGCGAGTTTGCCGGGATCATGAATGGCATGGGCGTCAAGACGACCCAGTTCTATCGTGGTGCGCAAATCCTGCGCGGTTTCGACGACGAGGCGCGGGGCCTTATCTGCGAAGAGATGTGTCAGAATGGCGTTGATGTTCATCTGGGCACTAATGTGCTTGAGATGAAGAAACAGGGCGACAAAATCTGGGTAAAAGCCACGAATGGCTCAGAACAGCTGTTTGATGTGGTGATGTATGCCACAGGCCGTGCACCCAATGCTGACGACCTTGGACTCGAAGGGCTTGGTGTCGAGCGCGGACGGAAGGGCGAAATCGTGGTGGACGAATACAGTCAGACTGCTGTGCCTTCGATCTATGCGATTGGCGACGTCACCGACCGTGTAAACCTGACGCCGGTGGCGATCCGCGAAGGGATGGCGTTTGTCGAAACTGTTTTCAAAGGCAATCCGACACCGGTGGACCATGAACTGATCCCGACAGCGATTTTCACGCAGCCCGAAATGGGCACCGTGGGCCTGAGCGAGGAAGAAGCGGCCGAGCAGGAACCGATCGAAGTCTATGCGACTTCGTTCAAGCCGATGCAGAAATCGTTTGCCGGTGGCACGCAGCGCGTGTTGATGAAACTGATCATCAGCCAGGCTACAAGGAAGGTATTGGGATGCCATATTGTGGCACCGGGTGCGGGAGAAATGATCCAGTTGGCCGGAATCGCAGTAAAAATGGGTGCAACCAAAGAAGATTTCGACCGTACGGTTGCGGTTCATCCCGTGATGGCCGAAGAACTGGTTACAATGCGGCAACCTGTACGCACCGCTTGATTTGCAAGCGCGCGTACACAGGTTACAAGGGAAACCGTGATCACACGGGCCAAAACGAAGGAATTGAAACACATGGCGGGCAACAGCGGTGGCCCCTGGGGGGGCGGAGGCTCTTCCGGCGGCGGAGGAAACAGGGGTAACAACGGAGATGGGCGTCGCCCACCCGAAGGCGATGGCCCGCAGATTCCCGAAATCGATGAACTGATGAAAAAGGGTCAGGAGCAACTGCGCGTCCTTATGGGCGGTCGCGGAGGCTCGGGCCAGGGCGGTGGCCAGGGCTCTGGCGGCGGCGGGCCTGCGTTTACCAAAGGCACGGTCGCAATTGGCCTGCTGGTAGCGGCTGGTCTTTGGGCCGCAGCAAGCTTCTATACCGTGAAACCCGAAGAACAGTCGGTCGAGCTGTTTCTGGGCGAGTTTTCTTCAGTCGGTAATCCTGGTCTGAACTTTGCCCCTTGGCCTGTTGTCACTGCAGAAGTCATCCCGGTAACACGCGAACAGACCGAAGATATGGGTGGCACGCGCGGTAGCGATGATGGCCTTATGCTGACTGGCGACGAAAATGTTGTCGATATTGATTATCAGGTTGTCTGGAACATCAACGATCCGGCCAAGTTCCTGTTCAACCTACGTGACCCACGCCAAACAATCCGCGCGGTTTCTGAATCGGCCATGCGTGAGATCATTGCGCAAAGCGAACTGGCACCGATCCTGAACCGGGATCGCGGTGTGATTGCGGACCGGCTGCAGGAACTGATCCAGTCTACGATGGACAGCTATGATTCCGGCATCAACATCGTCCGCGTCAACTTTGACAAAGCCGACCCGCCTCAGGACGTGATTGCTGCGTTCCGCGACGTTCAGGCCGCCGCGCAGGAGCGTGACCGCGAACAGAATATCGCGGATGCCTATGCCAACCAGGCGCTTGCGCAGGCACGTGGTGAAGCTGCGCAGGTATTGGAAGAGGCCGAGGCGTACCGCGCCCAGCAGATCAATAGCGCACAAGGTGAAGCCAGCCGCTTCAGCGCGGTTTTGGAAGAATACTCCAAGGCCCCCGACGTGACCCGCAAACGTCTGTATCTGGAGCGGATGGAGCAGGTTCTGGGTGATGTCGACAAGATCATTCTGGACGAAAACTCGACCGGTTCGGGGCAGGGCGTCGTGCCGTATCTGCCACTGAACGAATTGCGCCGCAATCAGGCCGGGGAGAGCAACTGATGCGTAAGTCACCTATTATTCTCATTCTGGTCGTGATCCTTGGCGTTGTTGGCCTGTCCTCGATCTTTATCGTAGACGAACGTGAACGCGCGCTGGTGCTGCAATTTGGTCGTGTCGTTGCGGTCAAAGAAGAGCCCGGTCTGGCGTTCAAGATTCCTTTGATTCAAGAAGTCGTGCGCTATGACGACCGTATCCTGTCCATCGACGTTCAGCCGCTGGAGGTTACGCCTCTGGATGATCGTCGTCTGGTGGTCGATGCTTTTGCCCGCTACCGCATCTCGGACCTGAATCAGTTCCGTCAGGCGGTTGGTGTCGGTGGCATTCCTGTGGCTGAGGACCGTCTTGATCGTATCCTGCGCGCTGAAACTCGTGAAGTTCTGGGTTCGGTCTCGTCGCGTGACATCCTCAGTTCGGACCGTGCGGCCCTGATGCTGCGGATCCGCAACAGCGCGATTGCCGAAGCGCGCGCGCTGGGTGTCAACGTGATCGACGTGCGCCTGAAGGCAACCGATCTGCCGCAGGCCAACCTCGAGGCAACCTTCGACAGGATGAAGGCCGAGCGGGAACGCGAAGCAACTGACGAACGCGCCCGTGGTAAGGAAGCCGCGCAGCGCATCCGCGCGCAGGCCGACCGGACCGTGGTTGAACTGGTCTCGGATGCCAACCGCGAAGCCGAGATCATTCGCGGTGAGGCTGATGCTGAACGCAACGCGATCTTTGCCGAAGCCTATGGTGCGGATCCTGAGTTCTTTGAATTCTACCGTTCGCTAAGCGCCTATGAAAACGCGCTGCAGGGTGGCAACAGCTCGATGATTCTGAGCCCGGATTCGGAATTCTTTAACTACCTGAAATCGCCTACCGGGCAGGCGACCCAGTAATGGGTATGGTTCTGCTGGCCTTAGGGCTGGTGTTGATTGTCGAGGGGCTGGCCTATGCGCTGGCCCCTTCGCTTATTGAGCGTATGTTGGAAGTTTTACGCACGCTGCCGGAATCCGCGCGACGACTTGCAGGCCTGCTATGTGTCGTGAGTGGGTTCATTCTGCTTTGGGGTGCTTATCAGCTGGGGTTTTGATCGATTGATTTCACTTGCCGGTGAATTCCCCCCGATCCCGAGTTGCGGGCGAGAACAAACTGACTACATTGGATATCAAGTGCGGTTGCCCCTGCGGGGTGGCTGGATAATGCATATCGACAAGGAGACCCCAGGTGCAGGCAAAAGCACGCAGTATTTCCCTCCGGCGGGATGAGGTTTTTATTAAGATGCGGCTGATGTGGCTGTTGTTTGCCGGAATGCTTCTGGTACTGGCGCAGACTGCGGCGGCACAGGCGCGGGGTGAGAGCCTTGCGCCATTGGCGGAAAAGATCAGCCCGGCGGTGGTCAACATTACGACCTCGACGCTGATCGAAGGTCAGACGGGACCACAGGGGATCGTGCCCGAAGGCTCTCCGTTCGAAGATTTTTTTCGCGAGTTTCAAGACCGCAACGGAGAAGATGAGAATCGTCCGCGTCGTAGCAATGCCCTTGGTTCAGGTTTCGTGATCTCCGAAGATGGATACATCGTTACGAACAACCACGTCATTGCCGAAGCGGATGAAATCCTGGTCGAGTTTTTCCCCGGCGATGGTCAGCCCGTAAAGGAACTGCCTGCCAAAGTGATCGGGACAGATGAAAAGACCGATATTGCGTTGCTGAAGGTCGAAGCATCAAGTCCGCTGAAATACGTTCAGTTCGGCAACAGTGACACCGCACGTGTGGGTGACTGGGTTATTGCGATGGGCAACCCATTGGGGCAGGGGTTCTCAGTCTCTGCGGGGATTGTCTCGGCACGTAATCGTGCCCTGAGCGGGTCGTATGACGACTACATCCAGACTGACGCTGCGATCAACCGAGGTAACTCGGGTGGCCCGCTGTTCAATATGGATGGTGAAGTTATCGGTGTGAACACGGCGATTCTGTCTCCTAACGGTGGCTCGATCGGGATCGGATTCTCGATGGCGTCCAACGTAGTTGTCAAAGTGGTGGACCAACTGCGCGAATTTGGCGAAACCCGTCGCGGTTGGCTGGGTGTTCGTATTCAGGATGTGACAGAAGACATGGCCGAGGCGATGGGGCTGGATGAACCCGGTGGCGCACTGATCAGCGATGTACCGGAAGGCCCTGCCAAAGAAGCCGGACTGCTGGCGGGTGATGTTATTCTCAGCTTTGACGGCGTCGAGGTGAAGGATACACGTGGCCTTGTACGGCAGGTTGGTGAGACCACCGTTGGCAAGTCTGTACGTGTCGTCGTGCACCGTGATGGTGGTACGCAGACCGTTCTAGTGACGCTCGGCCGCCGCGAAGATGCGGAACGGGCTGAGAATGGTGAGGACGAGGAAGAATCTGATGCACCGGCAGAAGAAAACACGGATGTGCTTGGTCTGACGATTTCGCCTCTGACAGATACATTGCGCGAGGATCTGAGCCTGGATGCCGAGGCAGAGGGCCTGGTTGTCACCGATGTGGATGAAGCGTCTGAGGCATATGCCAAAGGCCTGCGTGCCGGTGACCTGATCACCGAAGCGGGTCAGCAAAAGGTGACTTCGATCGACGACCTTGATGCGCGTATGGAAGAGGCGCGTGAGGCGGGGCGCAAGTCATTGCTGCTGCTTGTGCGTCGCGGTGGTGACCCGCGCTTTGTCGCGCTGAGCCTTCAACAGGAATAGGCTGGGTTGCCTGAGAAATACCAAGGCCGGGGCATCGCCCCGGCCTTTTTTTGATTCTGCGCTGCCGAAAATAAAAGAGCCATATGCCGGGGAGGCATATGGCTCTGGTACAGGGAGAGGCCAGTGGACAGATATCGGGGATGATACGCTGGCCCCCTACGGTAACCATTGTCAAACTAGTCTAAGCTGGAGGCACTGTATGTGAAGCGGATCACACCGATTCAGATATGGTTAGATGAGGTCAGATTCAGCCAGTTGCCGTAGCGCGTCGAAGTCCTGAATGACCAGGCCGCCGCGCGATGCCTCGACCACATTGCTGCGTCTCCAGTTCGAGATCGTCTTGGACACGGCTTCGCGTGTGGCCCCGACGAACTCGGCCAGTTCGCTTTGCGACAGGGTAATGCGTTCGCTTGGAGAATCCTGCTGACTGGCCAGATGCAGCAGTTTGCGGGCCAGACGGATCGGCATCGGCAGGAACACTTGCTCGTTCAGCTGTGCACCCATCCACCGCATACGCAGACCGGCCAGCCGGATCATATCGACAGCCAGATCGGGCTGTTTGCGAATTTGGTTCATAACATCATCGCGTCTGACCCTCAGGACACGCGATGGAACGGCCGCTGTAATAGTCGCTGTGCGAGGGCCATTGTCGAATAAGGCGATCTCACCAAACACCTCACCCGGTCGCATCAGACTAAGCGCGAGTTTACGGCCGCTCATGGCCAAAAATGAAACTTCGAGCATGCCTTCGATCAGGGCGTAAAGTGCATCGCCTTCATCCCCTTGCTCAAAAAGCAGTTGTCCCTGATCCAGGGTGATATCGGAGGCTTGGGCTGCGAGCATTTCGCGCAGACCATCGGAAGCTTCAGAAAGAAATCCGCTATTCGGAAAGGCCGTCATTGGTGGCACGGTTCTCTGGTTGTGAGTGGTGGGTGGGCACCAGCCTCACACAGCTTTCGCGCCAAGCCAAGGAGTTTATTCGGCTTTTTGACGTTTCGATCCCGTAAATACTAAGTTTTTCACAGAAAGTTTCTTATTGAGAGGCTGCAGTCATTTTTTCTGCGGGCGATCGGCTTCTTCCATGTAGCTCTGCAACATGCTGATCTGGAGCATCAGGAAAACCATTAATGCGATTGGAAAGCCGAAGGTTTCGATTTTAACCCAGAGATCTGTCGAAAGTGTGCGCCAGACCACTTCATTTGCAACGGCCAGTACGGCGAAACAGGCGCACAGGCGACGGGTCAGGATCATCCAGCCCTCATCGCGCATGGGCAGCACCTCATCCAACACATAGGCAAGGTAGGATTTCCCCTGCAATAGCCCAATGCCCATGATGAGGGAGAAGAAGCCATAAACCAGCGTGGTCTTCATTTTGAAGAAACGCTCGTCATTGAACCACGCGGTCAGACCTCCGAAGAAGATGACCATGAACGCGGTGAAAATCTGCATCCGGCTGAGCTTGCCGGTCAGGAACCAAAGTATTCCCATCGCCGCCAGCATCAGAGGAACGAATATGATGGTCGCGACGATAAAGCCGGAATACTCGGTACCGCCGATCAGAAAGCTGTCATCCCGCAGGCGCAGGTAGATGAAGAAGAAGGCCAGCGGTGGCCCCAGCTCCAGTACCTGTTTGAGAAACGGGTTGATCTCTTTCTTGCCAGTCATGATTCCGTCCTGCTGTTTATCCGCCCATTTCAACTATTACGGCGCCCAATGCAATCAATGCCATGAGCGCGATGCGCCGTGGTCCCACTGTTTCCTTGAGTGCAAGCCAACCAATCAAGGCCGCAAACACAGTGGATGTCTCACGTAACACCGCCGCTTCACCCACCTTGTCGAGCCGTGTCGCCAGCATAATCGCTCCGAATGACATGGGGGCGATGATCCCGCCTACAAGCCCCCGCAACATCAAAGGACCGATAGCAGGGCGATTGATCATGGCGCGCCATCTGAGGAAGGCATAGATCGGCATTGTTGCCCCGTCGATCATGAAGAACCATGCCAGAAAGGTGAACGGATCGGCAGTGGCGCGGATTCCGTATGCGTCATAGGTGGTGTAAAGCGCCACAAACAGACCGGTTGCGAGGGCCAGCGCGAGCGCAATCCCAAGTGTTTCGCGATTGGTTTCGAGAAAACGGAAGTTATAGGCTGCCAGTCCGAAGATTCCTGACAGCAGGACCGCCACCCCGAGCCATTGAATGCCCGAGAAGATCTCTCCAAACAGCAAATAGGCTCCGATGACGGTAAACAAGGGGCCAGTGCCGCGAACGACGGGGTAGACCACAGTGTATGAACCCTTGGTGTAGGCCATAGCCTGAAGGGTTTTGTAGAAGATGTGGATCAGCCAGACGGTCGCAAAAATAGGCCACATGTAGGGCTCGGGCCATGGGACCACAAAAAAGGCGAAGGGTGCGGCCATCAAACAATATGATGCGTCGATTGCACCACGCGAAAGCCACGGATCGTGCCGCCCCTTTTGCAGCGCACCGAACACCGCGTGCAGAAAGGCAGCCATAAGGGCAAGGCCAAGGGCCAGTCTGTGGCCTGCCTCAGTCCCCTCAAGTGAAATGAGCCATTCGCTCACAATATGGCCTTTCGCAGGAAAGAGAGAGCGAGGCGATGTGCCTCTGCACCCTTCGAAATATCAATGATGCTGAGAATTTAGCGTGTTTCGAGACCTGTCAGCGCAGCGGCGAATTCTTCGGGATCAAACGGGGCAAGATCATCGATCTGTTCACCAACGCCAATAGCATGGATCGGCAGGCCGAATTTATCCGCCAGCGCGACAAGAACACCACCTTTGGCCGTTCCGTCCAGTTTGGTCATCACCAGTCCCGACACATCGGCGAGATTGCGGAAGGTTTCGACCTGACTCAGCGCGTTCTGACCAGTTGTCGCGTCCAGAACCAGCAACGTGTTGTGAGGCGCAGTTTCATCCTTTTTGCGGATGACGCGGACGATCTTGGCCAGTTCCTCCATCAGATCGGCCCGGTTTTGCAGGCGGCCTGCAGTGTCGATCATCAGCAGGTCAGCCCCTTCTTCCTGCGCTTTGGTCAGCGCATCAAAGGCCAGCGACGCTGGGTCAGACCCTTCTGGTGCCGTCAGAACGGGAACACCGGCGCGATCGCCCCAGACCTGCAATTGTTCGACAGCCGCGGCACGGAAGGTATCGCCAGCCGCGATTACGACCTTCTTGCCAGCCGATTTGAACTGGCTGGCGAGTTTGCCGATGGTTGTGGTCTTACCAGACCCGTTGACGCCGACGACCAAAACAACCTGTGGGCGCTTGGGATAGATGGGCAATGGCTTTGCCACCGGATCCATCACGCGGGCCACTTCCTGAGCCAGCAGCTGTTTGATCTCTTCGGTCGAGAGTTTACGGCCATAACGCCCCTCGGCCATGTTGGCGGTGACGCGCAAGGCTGTGTCCACGCCCATGTCCGATGCAATCAGCAACTCCTCAAGCTGTTCCAGCATGTCATCGTCCAGCGTACGACGGACCACGGGACGATCATCGCGGTTGAACAGGCGGCCTAAAATACCTTTGGACTGGGTTGCCTCGGGTACTTCCGGGGGAGGAGGAGCAGGTGTCGGGTCAACCGGCTGAGGCGAGGGCGTCTCGACCGGTTGCGGCGCGGGGGCTGGTTCGGGTACTTCCGGAACGGGTTGTGGTTCCGGCTCGGGCTCCGGAATTATTGGATCGGGCGTTGGGGATTCCTCGCCGCCATCTTCCACAATGGCCTCCAGCCCCTGTTCGAGGCGGGATGAAGATTTAAAAAGCCGGTCCTTGAGCTTGGAAAAAAACGCCATTCTGGGTCTCCGCAGGTGTTACCCTCACCTAATGCGGATTTACGCCAGTTGCAAAGGGTCACGAGAAGGCAAAGTAAAAGCCTGCTTGCGCCCCCCAATAGAGCGGCCACACCAGATAGGGTGTCAGCTTCAGGGCCGGGTGATCTTTGGGCAGTAGAAATTTCTCGGTCGCGAGGATCAGATCTGAGGCGATGAAGGCCAGGGCGGCGGGCAGTGCCCATCGCAAAGCACCGGATTCAGGCAGAGCCAGTACTGTCACGCCCATCCCCAGTATGATCGGGATATAGGCCAGAACCGGGATTTTCAGATCCCCGGCACGCGGTGTCAGCAAGGTGGCCATGATGATGCCAAGGATGATCAGCGACCAGAAAATCGCAGGGTGGTCGAAAATCAACTCTGCATTGCTGGCCGGGTGGGTCAAAAACAGGGCGATATAGGCCAGATGGCCTGCTGCAAACGCTCCGATACCTGCCATGAACGTATCATCGGTTTCTCGCGACAGCAGGGCGTCACCAATCGCACAAAGCGCCAACGCAAGGATTAGCAACCATGGGGCCGCGTACAGCAGGGCAAGAAGCGCGAGCACCGCAACAGATGCGGTTTTTAGCAAGGTTCGCAAACTGCTGGCAGGTTGCACGGTCATCGGCAGGTAGGCCAGTGCGCATAGAGCCGCGACCAATATCAGGATCATTGTCATGTCTTGCCCCCGGAACGTGTCTTTCTTGGGTTTATCTCTCAGTGTCGCCCCGAAGACAAAAATTACTCAATAGTGACGTGGAGTTACCTTGATAAACCTGAAGATCGGTAAAGGGTGAATGGCACATGCGGATCGCTTCTGACAGTATGCGGACATGCTTAAGCGTTTCGTGATTCTTCTGACTTTTTCCGCGCAGGCAGTCTCTGCGCAAGCGCCACTGTCCGGGGCCGAGTTCGATGCCTATACGCAGGGAAAAACCCTGTTTTATGGGTTCGATGGCGTGACCTATGGGGTGGAGCGTTATTTGCCAAACCGCAGGGTGATCTGGTCATTTCTGGACGGCGACTGCAAGGAAGGGGTCTGGTACGAGCGCGAGGAACAGATTTGCTTTGTTTATGAAGACCGGCTGGACCCGCAATGCTGGGTGTTTACCAAGTCGAGAGGCGGCCTGATTGCCCAGTTCGAAGGCGATCCGAATGCGACAGAGCTGTACGAAGCCGATGACATAGGCGAAGAGATGATCTGCTATGGGCCCGACGTCGGCGTCTGAGCGATAACATCGGGTGGTATGTGACAGATCAGGGCCATGAAAGGTGTATCTGGCCCGGATCGTCGGCAAACATCAAAATAAGGAACCCTGATCAGGAGCGTCTGGTTTGGCCTTCTTGATAGGGGATTTTGTTGCCCCGCCAGTTTTGAGACGACCATCGGCAAACTCGATTTCTAGTACCGCATGTTTCGATGCCTGAGACTTGGTCGTGACGACATCACCCTCGGCCCGTACGACCGCATATCCTCGGTCCAGCGTTGCCTTGTAGCTGAGCGTTTCCCGCAGGCGGTCTGTCGCGTCGAGTTGCTGGCGCAACCGATCCAGCCGCGTTGCCTGTGCCGTATTCAAGCTCTCTGTCAGCCGGTTCAGAGAGTCTCGCCGGGTCTCAAGCTCTCGCTGGATCGGGCGCAATGAGAGACGGGAAGACAGGTTATGCCAGCGGTCGCGGCGCGTTTCGACCAATCCGCGTAGGGTCGAAGGGCGCAGGTGTGCTGATGTATCCAGTAGTTTGACGCGGCGGTTCTGTACTCCGCGTATCAAGGCATTCGGTAAACGCTCCGAAACCTGATCAAGCCGTTGCCGGGGCGTATCCAGCAGCGTTTCTGCCCTTGGCAGTGCGCGCGACAAGTCCCGCAGGCGCTGTGACCGGCGCTGAACGGCATCGGTTGCCGCGCGGGACAGGCGCGCGCCCTGTTCACCGGTCCACGCCAGCAATTCCATGCGGACAGGAACCGCCAGTTCCGCCGCTGCGGTTGGGGTAGGCGCGCGGCGGTCGGAGACAAAGTCGATCAGCGTCGTATCCGTCTCATGCCCCACAGCCGAAATGAGCGGGATTTCTGAGGCGGCTGTCGCCCGGGCCACGACTTCTTCGTTGAAACCCCATAGGTCTTCGATTGAACCGCCGCCACGGGCAACGATGATCAGATCAGGACGGGGCAGGGCGCCCCCGGGTGTGAGTTTGTTGAACCCCTCGATGGCTCGCGCAACTTCGGGGGCACAGTTCGCACCTTGAACAGCGACCGGCCAGATCAGAACTTTGCGCGGAAACCGGTCCCGCAGGCGATGCAGGATGTCGCGGATCACCGCGCCCGAGGGTGAAGTTACCACACCGATGATCTGAGGCAGATATGGCAGTTGTTTCTTACGCTCGGGCGCGAACAGGCCTTCGGCCTCCAGCTGTTTCTTGCGTTTTTCCAGCAGAGCCATCAGCGCGCCCTGTCCGGCGACGGCAACCTCGTCGACGTTGAGGTTGTATTTCGACTGTGCGCCAAAGGCGGTGAGGCGACCGGTGACGACAACCTCAAGCCCCTCTTCGGGAACAACTGACAGTCCGGCAATCTGGCCTTTCCATGTGGTGCAGGCCAGAACGCTGCGGTCATCTTTGACGTCGTAGTACAGATGCCCGGACCGGGCTTTGAACACGCGACCGACCTCGCCGCGTACACGGATTCGCCCAAACGATCCTTCGAGGGTCTTTTTCACTTCGCCCGAGATTTCCGAGACGGTATATTCAGGGGTGTTTTGACCCGGAACGGGGTCATCAAGCAGGTCGGACATTTCAGCGCCTTGTTTCGTCAGCCCACCCAGCTTAGAACGCCGCGCAGGCGAGGCCAAGCAGATCGGAGACGACCCCAATGAATATCCTCATTCTCGGCAGCGGTGGACGCGAGCACAGTCTAGCTTGGGCGGTGATGCAGAACCCCAAATGTGACCGTCTGATCGTGGCGCCGGGAAATGCCGGAATAGCTCAGATCGCAGATTGCGCGGCACTGGATATCGAAAACGGCGGAGCGGTCGTCAGCTTTGCCGAAGAAAATGCGATTGATTTCGTGATCGTCGGCCCCGAGGCCCCGCTGGCAGCAGGTGTCGCCGACCGGTTGCGCGAAGCGGGTGTGCTGGTTTTTGGCCCCTCGGCCGAAGCGGCACGGCTGGAGGCCTCGAAAAGTTTCACCAAGGAAATTTGTGATGCATCAGGTGCCCCGACTGCGGCTTATGCGCGCTTCACCGAAGCGGAGCCCGCAAAGGCCTATATTCGCGAGCAGGGCGCGCCGATTGTGGTCAAGGCGGATGGCCTTGCCGCCGGCAAAGGCGTGATCGTCGCGATGGATGAACAAACCGCGCTGGACGCCATTGATGACATGTTTGGCGGTGCCTTTGGCGGCGCGGGAGCCGAGGTTGTCATCGAAGAATTCATGGAGGGTGAAGAGGCCTCACTGTTCGTTTTGTGCGACGGCGAGGATATTCTGTCCATCGGCACCGCACAGGACCATAAGCGCGTTGGAGAAGGCGACACCGGTTTGAACACTGGTGGAATGGGGGCCTATTCCCCTGCGCCTGTTCTGAGCGCTGAGATCGAAGCCAAAGCCATGGATCAGATCGTGCGTCCGACCATCGCAGAAATGAAACGTCGTGGAACGCCGTTTCAAGGCGTCCTTTACGCAGGGCTGATGATCAAAGACGGACAGCCGAAACTGGTAGAATACAACGTCCGCTTTGGGGATCCGGAATGCCAGGTCCTGATGATGCGTCTGGGGGCGCAAGTAATGGACCTGATGCAGGCTGCTGCGGAAGGTCGTCTGAGTGAGACACAGGTGAATTGGGCAGACGACCATGCCATGACGATCGTGGTGGCGGCAAAGGGATACCCGGGCTCATACGAAAAAGGGACCGTTATCAACGGTCTGGATGCAATGCCTGAAGACAGCAGCAACATGGTGTTCCACGCCGGAACGAAATCTGCCGAGGGCCAGATTCTGGCCTCTGGCGGGCGCGTTCTGAACGTTACAGCGCGTGGAGACACCCTGCAGGAAGCGCGGGATCGGGCTTATGCGATGGTCGATGGGATCGACTGGCCACAAGGGTTCTTCCGTCGCGATATCGGGTGGCGAGCTCTCTGATCCGAGCGCTCCCGCGCCCTGACCCTGCATCAAAGATGCAAGATCAAAGGCCTTGGGCTTAGCAACCCGCAATTGCGGGTTGCTTCAGCGCCCTGACGAACAGTTCAGGACCTGCTTCATGGCCGAGGATGAAAATGGCGCGAGGGTTCTCTGCACCCAATCCTTGTCGAAACGAACTCCGATGATGTTGCGCCAGTCGGAATCGACAACGACAAGCTCTGGCCCCGCATCACAGTTTCGCAAACCACCGGTGATGAAGTTTTCGCCAATGCGGTGATTGGTGAGACCTGTCAGGGAAGTGACCTCATGGAGATCACCGTTAGCGTAGCGCCAGATACGAAGGGTTTTGGCCAGGTGCGGGCGGTCTATATAGGCAATCTCAACATGACCATCCCCGTCCAAGTCGGCGGCCCCGATCGGAGCAAGCCAGCGGAACCGGGTGCCGATATGGGGGGTGGCGGCGATCTTATTCCCGTATGAGTCATAGACTGCAAGTTGTGCGCCAGTGTGGACGCTGGATTCGACGACGATAACCTCAGCTAAGCCATCAAAGTTCACATCAGCGATGCGCGGTTCGAGGTCTTCGAAGACGCGATCAAGCGGCAATTTTATGGTTATAACCGAGCGTTTGTAGACTGGCTGGATCAAGAGCCCTTGTGGTGCTGAATTTGTCACCGTGATTTCAAGCGCGCCATACTCGATGTCGTCGCCTAGAACCGCGTGCGCATAGCGTGTAGTTGGCTCCATAAAACGGGCTGAGGTTATGGTGTCAGCGGCGGTGGCGAAGCTCGCCCCCGCCAGACACAGATAAAACACCAATAAAGCGCCGCGGACCTGCCGTAGCCTCAGGTGTACGGGCAGGCGCGGCACTTTGGAATGCATCAGATCTGCTTTTCAGGCATCTGTACGACGAGGCCGTCCAGCGCGTCAGTGACCTTGATCTGGCAGGTCAGGCGCGAGCGGGCCGGGTCGGGCTCATAGGCAAAGTCGAGCATGTCCTCTTCCATGTCATCCTTGGCCGGGATTTTCTCGACCCAGTCCGGGTGGATGTAAACATGGCAGGTCGAGCACGCGCAGGCGCCGCCGCAGTCGGCCTCGATGCCGGGGATGTTATTGTCACGGGCACCTTCCATAACGGTCAGGCCGTTGGCGACGTCGACTGTATGTTCGGTACCGCCATGCTCGACATAGGTGATCTTTGCCATTGCGTGCGTCTTCCTCTTTCGCTTGTCGCATTCTTCCTTAGTGAAGGCATTTAGGTCTTTCCAGCCTCATTTGCGACTCGGCATGCCGCGAGTGGACTTTATTGATGTATATTTGCCTTTGTTCTTATGCTGATCGCTGGTTTCACGCGGTATAACGCATGACATATCGGGCCGTGCGGATCTGCTGACCAACCAGTTTGTTTCTATTTGAAGTACGCGTAACGCCGTCGCACAGAGATCTTTGAATGGCCTATGAATACTACGGGTCAGATGCAACAGGCGCAGTTAGTACCCCATGTGGTCGCGGAAGAGATTGGGAATATCTCAGACAGGCTGGACCTTCTGGTACAAAGGGGTGTGGCGCGAACACCGATCTGTAGCAACTAATCCAGTCGCAACGGTCCCCCGCCCGACGTCAGATTTTCCATGTCCTGCTCGCAGGGAACCCGCGTGGCCTCTACGTATCGGATCAGCAGGTTGAACCATGACACCAGCAAGATGATCTCGCTGGTTTGCTCACGGCCGAAATGCGCGAGCAGCGCGCGCAGCGTTTCATCCCTGGTTCTCAGGTTTTCGGTGATTTCCTCGGCCGCAGCGCATACGAGGTTGCCTATCTCATCAAGCCCATCGACCTTCCCGTCCACATGCAGGGCGTCGATTTCAACCTTGCTCATTCCAAGCTGCCTCGCAAAGCCGAGGTTATGGCGGTATTCGTAATAAAGGCCGTATTTGATGGCGATACGCAGATACATGTATTCGCGCAGCGTTGGGTCGATGGTTCCCTGATTGAAAAGCGCGTTAATCAGATCGGTGATATGTTCGAAACACTGGGGAACATTCGCGAACATTCTCAGATTGTTCAGCGGTGGCAGTTTTTCCAGCCGCTGCAGCACTTCCGAAGGAAGGTCCGCGTCTTTTGGGAGCGGAACCGAGACGCTGTCGATTCTGGGTTCAATAGGGCCGGTCATCTGGTGCTCCTGACGGTAAAGCGCTGAGGTCAGGCACATTTTAACGCAGATCAGCAAAGATCAGGCAACATTGGTGAGACATCGCCGTGTTCCGGCAACCCATACAGTCCCCTGATGCGGGCCTGCTGAGAGGTCGTAACGTACGAGATGATCTATCGCTTGAACAAAACCCCTTGCGCCTGTTTGTCCCGATGATCGCCGCGCAGATCGGCGTGGAGTGCACGGCCGGCCTGCACTCCGGGGCGGGCGCTTACTGTTTCCAGCCAGCGGGTGAAATGCGGTTTGTCCTCTAGCACCTGTTGCTGGCCCTCCCAAAGGCTGGCCCAGCCCCAGATCGACATGTCGGCAATCGAATAGAAATCTCCGGCGACATATTCGTTTTCGGCCAGTCGGCGATCCAGCACCCCATAGAGTCGGGCAACCTCGGAACGGTAGCGGTCTTTGGGGTAGGGCAGGTCCTGTGGCGGATCCAGCTGAGGTGCGTATTTCAGAAAATGATGTGCCTGACCGGCCATCGGGCCGACGCCGCCCATCTGCCACATCAGCCATTCCTCGACCGCGATGCGGTCGCGTTCGGTCTTGCCGTAAAAACGCCCTGTCTTGCGGGCGAGATACATCAGAATTGCGCCGCTTTCGAACACCGAAATCGGTGCCCCGTCAGGGCCATCCGGATCAACAATGGCGGGCATTCGGTTGTTTGGTGCGATTTTAAGAAAGTCGGGGTCGAACTGATCGCCCTTGCCGATGTTGATCAGATGCGTGGTGTAGGCAAGCTCCATCTCTTCCAATGCGATGGATACTTTCCAGCCATTCGGCGTGGGCCAGAAATACAGATCGATCATAGTGCCTCCTCAGATTGAAAGGATCATGCGGTTTTCTCTGCAATCGGCAAGGGGGAGTTACGAAAGCGTGACAGGGTTGCGGCCGGGCTTGACTGCTAAGGACGCCCGGCGTATTTGCGTCGCAGAAGCTTCGTGGCGATTTGTTACCGGATTGCGGGCCACGCTAAACAACACCGCTAAAAGGTCAGGATGAAAGACCCCTTTCGCTTGGCCGCGTCTGGGGTTTTTTGTTTGCCTCTGCCGGAGGCTGAAAGGAATGAGATGAGCGAGAACTGGAACAAACGCACCCAAGCCGTCCATGGAGGCGTTCGCCGCAGCCAGTACAACGAGGTGAGCGAGGCGATTTTCCTGACGCAGGGTTTTGTCTACGACAACGCTGAACAGGCCGAGGCACGTTTTCTGGAATGTGGCCCGGACGAGTTCATCTATGCCCGTTACGGCAACCCCACTGTTTCGATGTTCGAACAGCGCATTGCTGCGCTGGAAGGCGGAGAGGATGCGTTTGCCACGGCATCGGGTATGGCGGCGGTCAATGGTGCACTGACTTCCATGCTGAAGGCGGGCGATCACGTTGTTTCGGCCAAGGCATTGTTCGGTTCCTGTCTTTATATTCTCGAAAACATCCTGGCCCGCTATGGGGTTGAGGTCACCTTTGTTGATGGCACTGATCTTGAGCAGTGGCAGGCGGCCATTCGTCCGGATACCAAAGCTGTCTTCTTCGAGTCGATGTCGAACCCCACTCTGGAAGTGATTGATATCGCTGCCGTATCCAAGCTGGCGCATGCGGTTGGTGCGACTGTTGTTGTGGACAATGTATTCTCGACGCCCGTATTCTCCCGCGCGATTGAGCAGGGCGCAGACGTGGTGGTCTATTCCGCAACCAAGCATATTGACGGTCAGGGACGTGCGCTGGGCGGTGTCATTATCGGAACTAAGGAGTTTATCCGCGGAACTGTTGAGCCGTATCTGAAGCATACAGGTGGCGCGCTGAGCCCGTTTAATGCATGGATCATGCTCAAGGGGCTGGAAACCATCGCATTGCGCGTCAACGCCCAGGCTGAGACTGCGCAGCAGATCGCCGAAGCATTGGAAGGCCATCCTGCGCTGGAGCGTACCCTGTATCCGGGGCTCAAGACGCATGCGCAAAATGCTCTGGTCCAGTCGCAGTTGGGCGGTAAGGGCGGCACGGTTTTGTCGCTGGATATCAAGGGCGGAAAATCTGCGGCCTTTGCGTTCCTGAATGCGATGAACATTCCGGTGATTTCGAACAACCTGGGGGATGCCAAATCTATCGCGACTCATCCTGCCACGACTACGCATCAGCGGCTGAGTGATGAGCAGAAAGACGAACTGGGGATTACACCCGGTCTGATCCGTCTTTCGATTGGTCTGGAAGATGCCGGGGATCTTCTGGCTGACATCCAACAAGCGCTGGAAGCTTCGCAGAACTAAATGACAACCCTGCAGCGCTTACTCGCTGCAGGGGGAATTTGCCTCAGGCGCGTCCGTAAAAACCGATCCGCTCGGCTTCGGTAAAGGTGACGCCGGGGTTTTCGTAATAAGAAAAGACAGCGATTACGCGGGCTTTGTCGCCACCAACCGGGGTTACCCGGTGGGCGGTGTTCTTTCCCTTGAACACGTTTAGCGTGCCCGGGCTAAGCGTTATGATCTTGCTCTGATCGTCACCACCGCTCAGCAGTTGTGCAACACCGTCATAGTTGGGGTCAGTATCACTGCGCAGATCTGTGCGGTACTCAAAGCCTCCTCCCTGATCCGGGGCCTGCAGCAACATCGTCGTGGTGAACTCTGATCGGTCGAAATGCCAGTTCAGTGCTTGCCCTTCCTGATATGACATGACGTTCACACGCGCCAGCGGGTCGTCCATCACATGCAGGGCGGGTTTCCCCATCGTCGCGGCCAGAAACTGCGCAAATTCGGGCCATTCATACAGACGCAACAAGGCGGAACCATCGATCTGATCGGCGCAAAGCGTCCGGTTGGAAGTTTGAAATTCCTGCAGGTCAGGATGGCCTTCGGGAAGATCGGCGATCTTTTTGAAATAGATATTATGACGACGCTCATGCAGAAACGCTTCGCTCTCGAACCGGGGTGCCATATCGGAAACGGCTTGCGCCGCGATCTGGCCGCGCATCAAGCCGTCAAGATTGAACATACCATCTTGCTCAAGGTCATTGCGGCAGTTTTCGACAAGATTGTTCCACTCAGCACTACCTGGGCGGTCGATGGGAAATCGGTCGAGGTCGAGAATATCGCGCATAGTTATCCCCTTGTTGACAGCGATGCTTGTGTTTTCAGAAATGCTAGAATCTGAGCGCGTTCGATACTGTTCCGTTTGCGACAAGGTTTAATTGCCAGACTTTGGGTATCCACCGATCCTGTCCTTGACTGTTAGTTACGTGGCGCATTCGCTCGGAAAGTGACGATTTTGCTCTACTCTTTATTGATCCGGCCTGCTAACTCGCACGTACAAGGCTAGACTGGAAAAACAACTGCAGTCGTATATATTCCGGCGACCAACCGAGGAACCGCAGCCTATGAATATTCACTCGCGCGACATTGACGAGACACCTGATCGCGACGAAGCAGCCGCTGCACTTAAGGTGCTGCGCCATTGGGCGGAGTCTGCATCTGCTGCTGAGATTAGTCAGCTTGATCCGGCCGTGTCGCGTCTGGTGCCTGGCTTGGCGCCGGTGAACTATCCTTCGCTGTCGCGTGAATATCCCGAGGGTTTTGAAATCTCCGAAGCTTATCGGGATACACTGCCGGATCTGCAGAATGGTCCGTCCAGCTTGATCCGCGGGGCCAAGCAGCAGATTCAGCATGTCGGTATTTCCAACTTCCGACTGCCGATCCGTTTTCACCGTAAGCATGGTGAAGATCTGACGCTTGAGACCTCGATTACCGGCACTGTGAGTCTGGAGGCTGAAAAGAAGGGCATCAACATGTCCCGGATCATGCGTTCATTCTACAAACATGCCGAACGCACTTTCAGCTTTGAGGTTATGGAAGCGGCGCTGAGCGACTACATGACTGATCTGGACAGTTTTGATGCTCGGATTCAGATGCGCTTTTCCTATCCTGACCGGGTGAAAAGCCTGCGATCCGGGCTGGAAGGCTATCAGTATTACGATATCGCGCTGGAACTGGTTGAACAGAACGGTGTGCGCCAGAAGATCATGCATCTGGACTATGTTTATTCGTCAACCTGCCCATGTTCGTTGGAACTCAGCGAGCATGCACGTTCGATGCGCGGCCAATTGGCGACGCCGCACTCGCAGCGGTCGGTTGCTCGTATATCGGTTGTGGTAGACTGCGACGCTGATTGTCTATGGTTTGAAGATCTGATCGCATTGTGCCGTCGTGCCGTACCGACCGAAACTCAGGTCATGGTCAAGCGTGAGGACGAGCAGGCCTTTGCCGAACTGAACGCCGCCAATCCGATCTTTGTAGAAGATGCCGCGCGCCTTTTCTGTGCCGAACTGCTGGCCGATCATCATGTCGGGGATTTCCGAGTTATCGCAAGCCATCAGGAAAGTCTGCATAGCCACGATGCTGTTTCGATCCTGACAGAAGGTCCAACTTTTGCCTCTGCAAGTCTGGACCCAAGGCTGTTCACCACCCTGTTCCATGTTGGGTGATTGCGCGTACTAGCGGATCAATTGGGCACCATATCTCCAAATCGGCGCTTTATTGCCGCATTGCAGCGAATAATGCTGCAATTGCGATGTGCTTCGGGTTAGGCTGCTGCTGAATGCAGCTGCGGCATGCCAGCGCCTGATATGGTGTGCTGCCCCGAAAGGAAGCCGAGACGTGCGACGCCTTGGACTGCAATACCAAAGTCGCCGCCCGAGAAATCGGAGCGGGCAGGGCGCTTCACACTCTTTTCCTGGCTGCATGGCATTCACAGGAGAAATAAGTAATGAACCCGATTACCCAGCAGCTTGAGTTTCAAGCCGCAGCTTTTCGGTTGGCCGGCTATGCAATGGCCAACCAGATGAAAATCATGCAGATCATGGCTCACTCGGCCTTTGAAATCCCGATGGCTCCGATTAATGCCCTGCACGAGGCCGCGTCGGCACCGACGCCTGCGCCAAAGCGTGCCAAGCCAGCAGCTAAAAAGGCTGTACAACCGGCCGCCACTGCCAAGCCCGCGAAACCAGTCGCACCCAAGGCGAAAGCTGCTGAGGTCACTGGTACGGAGGCAGAAACGATCGCGACACCGAAACCTAAACCGCGCGTGCAGACCAAGCCACCAGCAAAACCACGCGCCACGGGCGGACGTGCTGCAGCAAGGCCCGCTGCCAGAGCAAACACAGCACCCAAAGCTGCTTCGGTCCAAGAGAAACCCGCTGCCAACGCGCCGAAACCTGCGGTGGTTCAGGCAACGAGCGCTCCGAAACCCGAGGTCACGCCAAAGCCTGTCACAGAAACACCTGCGGTCGAGCCGAAACCAAAAGTCGCCAAACCCGTCGCTCGTGCTCGCAAAACCGCAACTTCCACGCCCAAACAGGCCGCAAAAGCGCCTGCCGTGGCGACAACGTCTACGGTCAAGCCAGCCGCCCGCAGAACCCGTGCGCCTTCAAAACCACCGGTGATGCCGGGGACATCTGACAAAAGCGAAGAGTAATCCCCGATCATCTGCTTGACATGATCGGGAAGGCGGGCCAACGCTGCCCGTCATGATGGACCTTCGCCCGGTTGGATATGTGATTGGCCTGCTGGTCGCCATTCTTGGGGCGACCATGCTGCTACCTATGCTCGCGGACCTGATCGAGGGCCGTGGCGAATGGCATGTATTCTTTGAAAGTGCGGTGATTACCCTGCTGACAGGTACGGTGCTTGCCATCAGCTGTTCCAACGGCGTGGGCGAAGGTCTGACGATCCGTCAGACCTTTTTGCTGACCTCGGGCGTTTGGGTGGCATTGCCTGTGTTCGGATCGATCCCTTTCATATTCGGCGAAACTGAGCTGAGGTTCGTCGACGCCTATTTTGAAGCGATGTCGGGTCTGACCACAACCGGCTCAACCGTCATTTCCGGGCTGGATAGCCTACCGCGCGGATTGTTGTTGTGGCGAGGTATCCTGCAGTGGTTGGGCGGTATCGGGATCATCGTTGTCGCCATGGTTTTTCTGCCCGAGCTTCGGGTGGGGGGGATGCAGATCTTCCGCTCGGAAGGATTTGAAACCATGGGGAAAATCCTGCCACGTGCGCAGGAGATCGCTGGTCAGATATCGATGATCTACGTTTTTCTCACCTTTGTTTGCGTGCTGGTTTATGCCGGGCTGGGGATGAGCTTTTTCGATGCACTGGTGCACGCGTTTACAACCGTTTCGACGGGTGGGTTTTCCAACTACGATGCCTCGTTCGGGACTTTTTCTGGCCCCGCTGAATACGCTGCTTCGATCTTTATGATCCTGGCTGCATTGCCTTTTGTTCGCTATGTGCAGTTCGCTAATGGCAACACCAACTCCCTCTGGCAGGACAGCCAGATACGCGCCTTTCTGGCGACGATTGTCGTACTGGTCGTGATCATGTCAGTGTTCCTGACATCGGTTTTCCCGCACCATTGGGAACAGGCTTTCCGAGAATCCTTGTTCAACATTACCTCGATCATCTCTGGCACCGGATATGCCAGTGTCGACTATATGGGATGGGGCAGCTTTCCGATTATGTTGTTCTTTTTGATCGGATTGATCGGTGGATGTGCGGGATCGACTGCCTGTTCCATCAAGGTCTTCCGGTATCAGTTGCTGTTTGCCTCGATCAAAACGCAGATCCGCAGAATCCGTTCGCCACATGGTGTTTTTCTGCCCCAGTATGATGGTCGTACAATCGGGCCTGACGTTCTGACCTCAGTCATGAGCTTCTTTATGTTCTTCGCGCTATCGATGGGCATCCTGTCCTGGGCATTGGCGCTGACGGGACTGGATTTCATTACATCGGTATCTGGTGCCGCGACCGCTTTGGCCAATGTGGGGCCGGGTCTGGGTGATCAGATTGGTCCGGCAGGCAACTTTGCCAATCTCAATGACACTGCAAAGTGGCTGCTGACAATCGGAATGCTGGTAGGCCGTCTTGAGCTGCTGGCCGTTTATGCAATCTTTACCGTTCAATTCTGGAGAGGCTGATGAAAAGACCCCTTGGTGCGCAAATCTCGCACATGCTGAAGGATCGCGGCGTTGATGTGATCTTTGGCATTCCCGGTGTGCACAATCAGGAAATGTATCGCGGTATCGAGGAGGCTGGGATTACGCATGTTCTTGCGCGGCACGAACAGGGTGCGGGGTTCATGGCAGATGGATATGCCCGAGCGACAGGCAAGCCCGGCGTCGCTTATGTGATCACCGGACCCGGATTGTGCAACACGATGACACCGATGGGACAGGCCTATACTGACTCGGTTCCTGTGTTGGTCCTGTCTTCATGTCTTGACGAAACACAGGCGCAGCGCGGGCAGTTGCACCAGATGAAGGATCAGCGCGCGGCTGCGGAAACCGTAACTGACTGGTCCGTTCAGGCGAACGATGCTCAATCCGCCTATGGTCTGATCGAACGCGCCTTTGAAGAATTCGAACTTTGTCGCCCTCGGCCCAAACACATTC
Organism: Ruegeria sp. CE12; assembly: GCF_056537525.1. Classification (NCBI taxonomy): domain Bacteria; kingdom Pseudomonadati; phylum Pseudomonadota; class Alphaproteobacteria; order Rhodobacterales; family Roseobacteraceae; genus Ruegeria; species Ruegeria sp. CE12. The sequence goes on from NZ_JBQFRS010000002.1 coordinate 185,009, forward strand.
AGGTGCCTATTGTGCAGTTGGAAGCAAGCGCTGATCCTGCCCCATTCCCGAACCAACCCGCGCTGCGCACCAAGGCGTCACCACCGGACATTTCGTCTGTCATGTCGCTGCTGAACATCGCAAAGCGTCCATTGTTTATTCTGGGCGGCGGCTGTCGTTCCAACCTATGGCGTCAGATCTTGAACCAGCTTGGCGCTGCATGTTTCACCACCTATGCCGGGCGGGGTCTGGTGGGCACCGGCTATGCGTTGGATTTTGGTGCAATGTTGCCGCGCCCGGGGAGCGCTGACGTGATTGCGTCGGCAGATCTTGTAATCGCTGTTGGAGCGGAACTGGGCGAGGTCGACTTGTGGCGTCGTGACCTTGGCCACACTGCTAATCTGGTACGTGTAGATCTGGATCCCGAGGTGTTGTCGGATCATCACCGTGCATCTGTCAAATTGCAGGTCGATGGTGAAAGCTTTGCTCACGCATTGTGGGCAGCTACCGAAAACGCGAAACCTGCCACAGGCTGGACCCATGAGGAAGTGGCTGTAGCCCGCGCGCGGTGGCGGTCAGAGGTTGATGCCGAACGACCCGGCATTGTGCCGGTCGCAGATGCGCTGCGCGAGGCGATGCCTGCCGAGACCATGATCTATTCGGACATGACCCAGTTTGCCTATGTCGCCAAAGAGATTTGGGATGTATCACTTCCCTATCACTGGCATCACCCAACCGGGTTTGGGACACTGGGCTATGCGCTGCCCGCTGGTATTGGAGGAGCGGTGGCCCGCCGTGGCAAACCGACAGCCGTAATCGCGGGTGACTATGGTTTCCAGTACACGATGCAGGAGCTGGGTGCCGCAGTTGAGTTGGGCTTATCTTTGCCCATCATCCTTTGGGACAATGGCAAGCTGAAAGAGATCGAAGACAGCATGGTGCGGGGTCAGATCGCCCCGAATGCGGTCGTCGCGCGCAATCCTGACTTTTGCCGACTGGCCGAGGCATATGGCGCGCGATCTGCCAATCCTAATAGTCTTGAAGAAATGCAAGCAGCTGTCCGCGCGGCTTTCGATGCGCCAGTACCCACCCTTATTCGGGTGACGCCAGACGTGCTTTGAACTTCTCCGAAAAAGAAACGGCGCCGCAATCACTTGCGGCGCCGTTTTTTGTTGGGAGTCGCTAACTGCTTAATCCCAGCAGTGAACCAGTACGGTCATACGAGTGGCGCGACGGCTCAGTTCGTTCGGCGAAATCTGTGCTGTTTCCTGTCCCGACTGACCCGAGACACCTGCCTTGGTCAGAACCTCGTTCAGACGATCTGCTCCGGCCGCCAGACTGACCGTGTCGGGCAGGGTACGACCTTCCGAAGCGGTGGGCAGCAGCATGCCGACAACATTGCCGCTGCCGTCAAACACTGGCCCGCCAGCATCGCCGGGCTGAGCAACCAGAGACAGGCGTTTCACGCCTTCCTCACCATTCAGGCCCCGGATATCGGCAACCTGTCCGTATGTCAGCGTCGGAGCGCCCAGCGCACCTTCGTACGAATACCCCGAAACAGCGACCTCGGACTGAATGCGAGGCTGGCTGGCACTGAATTCTGCGACACTCATCGGAGCGAGCGTCCGAATGGGGCGCAGAACCGAAATGCCAAGATCGGCATCTGTCCAGGCCACCTGCAGCTCCTGATCGCCGTCCAGTGTTACACGGGTGCAGCTGTTGGCAGCTTCGGCAACGGTCAGAACCGCACCATTCGCGTCAGCAAAAAAGCCCGAGCGGGACAGGCGGGGCTTGCGAATTTGCAAGCCTGAAACAAGATCGATGCGCTGCTCGGCATCCGCTCCGGCGCTGGCATCCAACACGGCATCGGTGGTGCTTAGACTGGACCTCATGGCTGCCAGAACGCGTGCACGGCGGGCTTCGTCTCCTTCGGGCCAAACCAGCGTAAAGCCTTTGATCTTACCATCCTTCAGTGCGGCCTGAGTATACGAGACAATACCGTTTCCGCGCCCTTCCAGGGTGAAGCTGTCACCACGCAGCTCGCGAGGACCATCCAGCGGGACGATTTTCAGGGACTGCATAACCTCATAAAGCGCGCGCAATGTCGATTTGCTGCCTTCCTGGCTGATCAACAGTGCCTGGGCGTTGAAATCGGTGGTTGGTTTGAAGTGAACAAAAGGTGCCTCATACCGATCAAAGGCAACCAAGCCCAATGGCAGATCCAGTTCGATGCCTGCTTGAGTATCAGAGTGGCGCTCCATACCAGCGCTGATCAACGGAGCGTTGTAATCGTCCATCAGCGTCTTGCGCTGCAGTGTCGTCAGAACGCCAGTCGGCTCATAACCGTTGAAGCGCTGCCAATCCCCCATGGAGCGGCGCGTTCCCTGTCCAAATGCACCGTCGATTGTGGAGTTGTAGAAGCCTGCAGCCTGCAGGGCGGTCTGAAGATCCTTGCGTTCTTGCGCAGTCAGCAGCCGCTCACCCTGCAGAGCCTCAGAACGGGTTTCGTCTGATTCCTGTGACAGTGCGGCCTGAGGTTGCTCAGGCTGAGTTTCAGGTTGAACGGGTGGCGTTATCGCCCCTCGGTCCAGGATGTTGGCACCGATCGGCCAGAACTGCTGTCCCAGCGAATTGGAAAATGCGATGAAGCTGTCAGCAGGGATCTGACCTTCGGCCCGGTAAACGCGCAAAACCTGTTCGGCGTCGTCACGCAGATAGGGCCCGATTACAATCGCATACCAGCCACTGTTCAGGCGAAAGCCGTTCACGTCGGGCAGGGTGCTGGAATACGCTTGTGCGCGATCCTGCGCCTCGCGCAGCGAGGGTTGCGCCTCGACCTGGAGCCAGACGCCCTGATCCTGTTGCGCGAAAGCAGCCCGAAGGCCGAAGAGAAAAAGGAATAGAATTGCCGTTAATGCGCGTGTCATTTTCTGCCCGTGTTATGCAGTGTTTTATCTTTGGCGCAGATTACGCGATTTAATGTGCTGAACGCCATGGTTGGAATACGGGGAATTTCTGGTGTGGCCGCGCAGTGACAGCATCGTGCCATTGGCCCGTTGACGCCCCTTGGCCCCTTGCATAGGAAGGGCAAAACCGACCGGAACCGGGCGCTGACGCGTCCAAAGGGAATGTCATGACCGATACGTCCAGCGCACCACGTTCATTTCAGGAGATTATCCTGCGGCTTCAGACCTATTGGGCGTCGAAGGGTTGCGCGATCCTTCAGCCTTATGACATGGAAGTTGGTGCTGGTACGTTCCACCCGGCGACGACACTGCGTGCTTTGGGGTCAAAAGCATGGGCAGCAGCCTATGTTCAGCCCTCACGCCGTCCGACGGATGGGCGTTATGGCGAAAACCCGAACCGGTTGCAACACTACTACCAGTATCAGGTGCTGATCAAACCCAGTCCGCCGGATCTTCAGGAGTTGTATCTGGGTTCATTGCAGGCCATCGGCATCGATATGGAACTGCACGATATCCGCTTTGTCGAGGATGACTGGGAAAGCCCGACATTGGGTGCCTGGGGTCTGGGCTGGGAGGTTTGGTGTGACGGGATGGAAGTCAGCCAGTTTACATATTTCCAGCAGGTTGGTGGCCATGATTGTGCACCTGTCTCTGGTGAACTGACCTATGGTCTCGAGCGTCTGGCGATGTATGTGCTGGGTATCGATCATGTAATGGACATGCCATTCAATGATCCGCAATCGCCCAGCCCGCTGACCTATGGCGACATCTTCAAGCAGACCGAAGAGGAATACGCCCGCTGGAACTTTGACGTGGCCAACACCGAGGTTCTGTTGCGTCACTTCGAAGAAGCTGAAGCCGAGTGTGCGGCCATCCTGGCGCAGGAGCATGACGATCCCAAGACCGGCAAACGCATCATCATGGCGCATCCCGCCTATGACCAGTGCATCAAGGCGAGCCATATCTTCAACCTGCTGGACGCGCGCGGAGTGATCTCGGTGACCGAGCGGCAGGCTTATATCGGGCGCGTCCGCGCACTGGCCAAGCAATGCGCGGATGCGTTTGTTCAGACAGAGGCCGCTGGGCACGTGGCCTGATGGGCCATTCAGGCAAGCCCCGGAAGCAATGCCTTGAGGCCGTCCGCGATCATGCTGATTGCGATGGCCGACAGGATCATGCCCATGAAGCGGCTCATGATCACACGTGCGTTCTCGGACAAGCGTTGCGCAATCGTGGAGGCGTTCCAGAAGGTTGCCAGCAACAAGAACACTACACCCAGAAAGACGACGGCAAAGGCAATCGCATCAGCCGGCCCGGATATATGATGGGCATAAAGGATCAGAGTTGTGATCGTGCCCGGACCCACGAGGATCGGAAAGGCCAGCGGGTAGAAGGCGACGGTTTCGGGGGCAGGGTAGGATTGCTTTTCGCTTTCGGTGCCGTGATGCGAGCTGCTTTCGCCACCGTTCAGCATGTTCAACCCGATCATGAGAACCACCAGGCCGCCCGCAACACGCAGATCGTCAACGCTGATACCAAACAGGCCAAGAGCCTGACTGCCGATGGCCGCAAAGGCACTGCCGAGGATCAGGCAGTAAAGCGATGTTTTTACAGCGACCTTTCTTTGGTCCGAAACCGAAAGACCATCTGTCACGCTCAGAAACACCGGCAGATTTGTAATCGGGTTCATGATCGCGAACAGCGCGCCAAAAAATCCCACGGCAAGGGTCGTATCCATTCAAAGAGCCTCGTAACCAACTGTATTGGCTTTAAACCTGTCCTATTTTCAACGATCTTGAAAGAGGCGGCATGAGCAGGAGAGCAGACTGATGACAGGAAAACTGTTGGCAATCATTCTTGTGGTGTGCGCCGTCACCGCTGGTGTTGGCATGTATTACCTGCAGGTTTATGGGTTTTACTATGAGGTCGAACCCAAGCCTGGTGAGGACGTGGTGTTGCTGTCTGCGACGACCGAGCAGGCCGAACCCATCGAATACAGCCAGTTTCAGGCGATTGATGCCGACAGCTCTCCGATCCGGTTCCGTGCATGTTTCGAAACCGATCTGAGACCGGATCAGTTGGCCGAAGCATTCATGCCCGCAGAGAAGCCGGAACCACTGACTGCGCCGGGTTGGTTTGATTGTTACGATGCCGTTTCCCTTGCGGATGCACTGAAATCCGGAAAGGCGAGCGCCTTTATCGGCACCAAGAACATCCACTACGGTGTTGATCGGATCGTAGCAGTGACAGAGGATGGCAAAGGTTACATCTGGCATTCACTGAACAATTGCGGCGAGAAAGCCTATGATGGCACTGTCGTTGGCGAGGAATGTCCGCCCAGACCGCAGAATTGAGGGAGCAACATGGGATACACGCTTGAGATCCCAGACTTTCTGACCGCAACGCTGGGCTTCGCCGTCTATCTTCTGGGCGCCGAGATCAATGCCCGCGTCGCGACCCTGCGCAGCTTCAATATCCCCGAGCCTGTCACTGGCGGGCTGTTGGCATCGCTTGTGGTGCTGTTGCTGTATCTTCTGTTTGGCGTAGAACTTTCATTTGAATTGGATACCCGGGATTTCCTGCTGGTGCTGTTCTTTGCCGGGATCGGTCTCAACGCCCGGCTGTCAGACCTGATCGCGGGTGGTAAGCCTTTGCTGATCCTCCTGCTTCTGACTTTGGTCACGATTGTATTCCAGAACCTGATTGGTGCGGCGGGGGCATTGTTCTTTGGATACCCGGCCCAGTCTGGCGTTCTGTTCGGCTCGGCTGCACTGATTGGGGGGCACGGTACGGCGATTGCCTGGGCCCCCGATGTTGCACAAGCCACTGGTCTTGATGGCGCAACCGAGCTTGGTGTGGCGGTCGCCACGTTAGGCCTCGTGCTGGCCGCTTTGGTTGGTGGTCCGATTGGTCGCTTGCTGATCGAGGGTCGTGACCTGAGCCCGGAACGCCCGGATGAGGAACATACCGTCGGTTTGCCAAAGGAAACCACTGAACAACCCAACGATATTGATCATCTGACGATCATGCGGGTTCTGCTGTATCTGAACCTTGCGATCATATCGGGCTTTGTTTTGGGTGAGGCAATTCAGGCGGCGGGCCTGAAACTGCCATTGTTTGTCCCTTGCTTGATCATGGGGATCGTGATCTCGAACCTGCGGAGCGCGATTGCACCTTCGGCCCCTCCGGTGTCGCGCACCCCGTCTTTGGCGCTGATCTCTGAATTTGCGCTGGGCGCTTTTCTCGCGATGTCGCTGATGAGCCTGCAGTTGTGGACGATTGCCGAGCTTGGCATGGCGATCGCGGTCATCATGGCCGCGCAGACGCTATTTGCGGTTGCCTTTGTAATCTGGGTTCTGTTCCCGCTGATGGGCGGAAATTACCGTGCCGCGGTGCTGGCTGCCGGATTCGGGGGCTTTGCGCTGGGCGCCACACCCACGGCAATTGCCAATATGACCGCTGTAACCAAGCGATATGGTCCGTCGCCTATTGCCTTTATCGTGCTCCCCCTTGTATCCGCATTCTTTGTGGATATCGCCAATGCCATCGTCATTCAGACGATTGTAAATTTCTAAGGACCGAAAATGCCCGACCTGCTGATCGAACTGTTTTCCGAGGAAATCCCCGCGCGCATGCAAAGCCGTGCGGGTGAGGATCTGAAAAAGCGGATAACCGATGGTCTGGTCGAGGCCGGTCTGACCTATGCTGGGGCTGCAGCACTGACCACACCGCGCCGTCTGACGCTGGCGGTCGAAGGGTTGCTGGCGGAAAGCCCGACAATCCGAGAAGAGCGAAAAGGCCCCAAGGTTGGCGCGCCGGATAAGGCCATCGAAGGGTTCCTGCGCGGCGCAGGTCTGACCCGCGACCAGCTGGAAGAACGCGACACGCCCAAAGGCGCTGTCTATTTCGCCACCATTGAAAAGCCCGGCCGTCCGGCGGCAGATATCGTGGCCGAGGTGCTTGAGGCCACGATCCGGAACTTTCCGTGGCCTAAATCCATGCGTTGGGGCAGTGGCGGGATGCGCTGGGTGCGCCCGTTGCACTCGATCCTATGTATTCTGTCCGATGAGGCCGGCGCCCAGGTGGTGCCGATGGAGGTCGAAGGGATCAAATCGGGCGATACGACCGAGGGCCATCGCTTTATGGCTCCGGGCCGGTTTTCTGTGACCTCGTTTGAGGATTATTCCGCCAAGCTGAAACGCGCCTTTGTTGTTTTGTCACCCGAAGAGCGGGCCGAACATATCTGGAACGATGCCCAGAACATGGCCTTTGCTGCCGGTCTGGAAGTGGTCGAGGACAAAGGGTTGCTGGCCGAGGTTGCCGGGCTGGTCGAATGGCCGGTGGTCCTGATGGGGCAGATCGACGACGAATTCCTTGAACTACCGCCCGAGGTTCTGCAAACCTCGATGAAAGAGCATCAGAAGTTCTTTTCGATCCGGAATCCGAAAACCGGCCGGATCGAGCGTTTCGTCACCGTCGCCAACCGCGAAACCACCGACAATGGCGCGACCATTCTGGCGGGGAACCAGAAGGTGCTTTCGGCCCGTCTGGCGGATGCCAAATTCTTTTGGGAGAACGACCTGCGTGTCGCCAAAACGGACATCGCCCAATGGACCCGCGCGCTGGAGAATGTGACCTTTCACAACAAGCTGGGTACTCAAGCCGAGCGGATTGAACGTATTGCAGCACTAGCACGCGAACTGGCTCCGATTGCGGGTGCCGAACCGGTTGTCGCAGAGAAAGCCGCCCGTCTAGCCAAGGCCGACCTGAGCTCCGAGATGGTCTATGAATTCCCCGAACTTCAGGGGCTTATGGGCCGCTACTATGTTGAGGCCGCAGGCGAAGACGCCGCAGTGGCCACCGTAGCGCAAGAGCACTACTCGCCGTTGGGCCCGTCTGATGACGTTCCGACTGCACCTCTCTCGGTGACTGTGGCGCTAGCGGACAAGCTGGACACGCTGACCGGGTTCTGGGCGATTGATGAGAAGCCAACCGGGTCGAAAGATCCATATGCTTTGCGACGCGCTGCTCTGGGCATCATTCGTTTGGTTCTAGAGAATGAGCTGTCCGTCAAACTCATTGTTCACATCGCGGGCGCCCTTCATTTCCACATGGTTTTGGATGGCCCAATTTCCAGCGAACCAATAGCAGAGCTTTCTGAGGAATTGGGGAACGGCGCGAGAATTGCCAGCGATGACCAAGCTGATGCAATTTTGGTTGAAGATCCATTTGGCTTGCCTTCGGAATTGCTCTCCTTCTTCCACGACCGCCTCAAGGTCTTCCTGCGCGATGAGGGCATCCGGCACGACATCATCGACGCCTGTATCGCGATGGAGGGCAATGACGACCTCAACCTGCTGGTCAAACGCGCCCGCGCCCTGAATGCAGTGATCGCGACTGAAGATGGCGAGAACCTCGTGCAGGGCTTCAAGCGCGCCAACAATATCCTCACCCAAGCCGAGGAAAAGGACGGGGTCGAGTACTCGTATGGTGCGGATATCAAGTTTGCGGAAACCGATAGCGAGAAGGCTCTGTTCGCAGCGCTGGATGCGGCGCAGGCCAAGATCGATCCGGCCCTGAAGGCCGAAGATTTCCCGACTGCAATGTCCGCAATGGCAAGCTTGCGCGGCCCGGTGGATGCGTTCTTTGAGGATGTTCAGGTCAACACCGACAATGACATCCTGCGCCGTAACCGCCTGAACCTGCTGAGCCAGATCCGTCAGGTCTGTTCCAGCGTGGCCGATCTGACCAAGATCGAAGGTTAAACATGTGGGCGCGCATGATAGCGCGCCCATAACGCCCTTGCGCGAGGGGCAAAGGCGCTTATGCTGCGGTGAAACCAAAAGGTGCCGCAGTGCAGAATAATCCGCATACCACGCTTATCACTCCCGACGCGCCCGTCGCCGCCAACACCCATGGTGGCCGGGCGAAATGCCTGCAACGCCTGGTTCGGCTGGATTTGCCGGTGCCACGAACCGTGGCGTTGTCCTTCGATGCGGTGCATCGGCTGGCCGAGGGGGACATGCCCGACATTGATGCGGTCCTTGAGCAGTTCGATGCCGCGGCGCTGCTATGTGTCCGGCCTAGCTCGGAAGATCCGGATTGGGGCGGCCCCGGAGCCGTTCTTAACATCGGTATGAACGACGCCCGCTATGTCGATCTGTCTGACAAGATGGGGGCCGAGGCTGCGGCGGCGCTCTATCTGCGGTTTGTTCAGAGCTATGCAATTCATGTGGCGCGGCTGGATGCGGATGTGTTCGATGATATCGAAGCAGACGGTCGCGAAGGATTGCGCCAGTCGCTGCGCGCTTATGAGGATGAGACAGACGAAGCCTTTCCGCAGGACCGCGGCGAGCAGCTGATCGGCGTCCTGCGGTCGATGGCGCGCGCATGGGACGGAACCTCGGCCCGCTTGTTGCGTCAAGCCAAGGGCGCACCTGCTGATGCGGGGCTGGGATTGGTCATTCAGGAAATGATCCCGGGCGTCGGACAGGGCGAGTGCGGATCGGGCGTTCTGCAACTGGTGGATTCGACGACCGGCACCCAGCAGATCACCGGTCGCTATTTGAGCCAAAGCCAGGGCCGTGATGCCTTGGGCGAGGGGGTCGCCGCGCTCTATCTTGAGAAAGACCCGCGTGGACGGTCGCTGGAAGAGGTTGCGCCCGAAGGTTTTGCGCACCTGAAGGTCCATGCGGCATTGATGCGCGAGAAGCTGCGCGAGGAAATGCAGGTCGAATTTGTCATCGACAATGGCGACATCCACATTCTGGATGGTGTACGCGTGCAGCGTAGTGCACGGGCTGCCATGCGGATCGCCGTGCGTCTGGCCGAAGACGGCATCATCCCGCCGCAAGAAGCGGTTATGCGCATCGACCCACATTCGCTGAATGAACTACTGCACCGACAGGTCCATCCCGAAACAACCCGGGACGTGTTGACCACCGGGATTGCCGCTAGCCCAGGGGCTGCGACAGGGCGTATCGTTTTCACCGCCGCCGAAGCTCAGGCCAGTGCATCGCGTGGGGAGCCTTGTGTACTTGTGCGTCGCGAGACGTCGCCGGAAGATGTGCGTGGCATGCATGCGGCCGTAGCTGTTCTGACGGAAAAGGGTGGCATGACCAGCCATGCGGCCGTGATCGGGCGCGGCTTGGGGTTGCCATGCATAGTCGGTGCCTCGGACATGCGGTTCCAGACCAAGAAAAAGTTGCTGACCGCGCCGGATGGGCGCGTATTCAAGACCGGTGACATCCTGACAATCGACGGAAGCTCGGGGCAGGTGCTGGCTGGACAACCAGCAATGCTGGAAGCCGCTCTGGATGATTGTTTTCAGACCCTGATGGCTTGGGCGGATGCCGAGCGTGACATTGCAATCCGCGCAAATGCAGATACGCCTGCCGATGCGCAAACCGCGCGAAATTTCCAGGCCCAAGGGATCGGGCTGTGTCGGACCGAGCATATGTTCTTTGATCCCGGTCGCCTGATCGTGATGCGCGAGATGATCTTTGCGCAGACTTCGTCAGGACGTGCAGCTGTGTTGGAGCGTTTGTTGCCGATGCAGCGTGATGACTTTGTTCAGCTGTTTCGGATCATGGAAGGGCAGCCTGTCTGCATCCGTCTGTTCGACCCACCCCTTCACGAATTCCTGCCCACCACACGCGGCGGCCAGCGTGAACTGGCCGAAGCACTTGATCTGCCGGTCTCGGATGTTGAGCGACGAGTTGCGGCGATGACCGAGTACAACCCGATGCTTGGCTTGCGCGGCGTCCGGCTTGGGGTCACCGTGCCTGAAATTTATGACATGCAGGCGCGCGCGATCTTCGAGGCAACGCTAGAAGCCAGCAAAAATGGCGCCCCTGTGGTGCCCGAAGTCATGATCCCGCTGGTATCTGCCAAACGTGAGGTTGAACTGGTCAAATCCCGCATCGATTCCGTAGCCGCCGCGGTGGCCGCCGAGCAGGGGCAGGAGTTCGAGTACCGGCTGGGCGTGATGGTCGAGACACCGCGTGCGTGTTTGCGCGCTGAAGAAATTTCACCCAATACAGCGTTTTTAAGCTTTGGGACCAATGACCTGACCCAGATGACCTATGGGCTGTCCCGTGATGATGCGGGCCGTTTCATGTCAGCTTATGTGCAGCAGGGTGTATTCACAGAGGATCCGTTCCACGTTCTGGACCCTGATGGGGTCGGCGAATTATTGAAATTAGGGTCCGAGCGCGGACGTGCGGCACAGCCGGATGTTACACTTTCAGTCTGTGGTGAACATGGCGGTAACCCCGAATCAATCGCCATTTGCCGGGATCTGGGGTTTGACTATGTGTCGTGTTCTCCGTTCCGTGTGCCCGTCGCTCGGCTGGCTGCCGCTCAACTGGCGATTTCGTCCAAACTTGGGGGTTGACAGAGGCCTAAAGCCCAAGGATTAGTGGGTTTGGGATGGACCTGTGGTCAAATTTATTTGGCCCCGCGGGCAAGATTTTTCTTGCTTTTTCATCAGAACTAGACGTTTGCCCCTGTCTGGGGTATTAGCCTCGTCGCGCCCGCCGGGGGAGGGTATGGCGCGTGAAGTGCCTGTGCGAGGTTATCTGATGCTACGTTACATAATGGCTGTTGCCGTATCGGCAGCAACCGTGCTGCCGAGTGCGTCCTTCGCTGAGAGGGAAGCAACGAATAGTGCGAAGCGAGAACTGGTTGCCCGAAGCGAATTGCCGGGACAGAGCTTCCGTGACTACCTGAACTTGTTCAAGCCACGAAAGGTGGTTGAGCCCGTTCAGATATCGTATTCCAACGACTGGCTGGACAAACAGCCTAAGGCAACCGGTGATGAAAACTGGAAATGCCTGGCCGAGGCCCTGTACTTCGAAGCGCGCGGCGAGAGCGTTCGTGGTCAGTTTGCCGTGGCCGAAGTAATCCTGAACCGGGTTGAAAGCGGTCGCTTTCCGAATTCACTCTGCGGTGTCATCCGTCAGGGAACCGGCAAGAAATACCAGTGCCAGTTCACCTATACCTGTGATGGGCACAAGGAAGTGATTCACGAAAAGCAGGCGTATGAACGCGTAGCCAAGGTTGCCCGCGCTGCCATCGACGGTGTTGCCAAAGAGCTGACCGAAGGGGCGACGCACTACCATACCAAGGCAGTGCGCCCTTCATGGTCGCGTGTCTACAAGGAAACTGCTCGGATCGGCGTTCACATCTTCTATCGCCACAACTACCGGACAGCGAGCAACTGATTGACGCACCCGCGCTGGAACCTTGATGGCGCGGGGTAATCTAAGTCCTATATTGCGGGCCAGGAGGCCCGTAATGAAATTTACCCGCAGACAAATCCTGCAATCGGCGGCGGCTCTTTCGCTAATGCCCATTGCCGCCCGCGCCACTCCACAGGTTCTGGAGGCGCGCGAAGCAATACAGCGTATCGCCCCTCAAGGCTTCCCTGAGACTCAGGTCTGGAGTTTCGGTGGTACAGTTCCCGGTGCCCCGATCCGGGTCCCACAGGGTTCGCGGGTACGGCGCAGATTGCTAAATCAGCTACCGCAGCCAACGTCGGTTCATTGGCATGGCATCCGTATCGATAACGCAATGGATGGGGTGCCGGGCCTGACGCAGGACGTTGTTCCGACGGGTGGTTCGTTTGACTATGACTTCGTTGTGCCGGATGCCGGAACCTATTGGTATCACGCGCATAACCAATCAATGGAGCAAGTTGCCCGCGGCCTTAGTGGTCCGTTGATCGTAGACGAGGCAGACAAGCCCGATGTGGATCAGGACCTGACGCTGATGCTGGACGACTGGCGTCTGGATCCTGAGACGGCCTTGATTGTCGATGATTTTGACAACGGTCATGATCTTAGCCACGCCGGGCGTCTCGGCAATCTTGTGTCGGTCAACGGACAGTTTGACCCGATGTTTGAGGTGAAGCGCCATGAACGCCTGAGGTTGCGTCTGATCAACAGCTCTAACGCGCGGATTTTCGATGTCGGGCTAGAGGGTTTGTCCGGCTGGATCGTAGCTTTGGACGGAATGCCTCTTGAGGCGCCACTACCTGTAACCGAGGCGTTTCCGCTGGCTCCGGCGCAGCGTGCAGACCTGATTGTTGATGTCGTCGCGGAACCTCAGGGCACAGCAAGTTTGGTCAGCTTTGAGCGGGACGGTGCGTTTGGTCTGGCTCGGTTCACCATTGGAGAACAAAACAGAGATCAGATCAGACCGCGGATCGACCCGCTCCCTCTGAACCCGCTGCCTGAGTTGAAGGACATAGATCAGGCACCAGTGCATCGAATGGTGCTGCAGGGTGGGGCGATGCGATGGCTGGAGAGTGCCAGGATCGGAGATGCAGAGCTGTCCGGGCGGGAACTGGCGCAACTCGGGCGGTTCTGGGCGCTGAACGGATATGCAGAACGTCCCTCTGACCCGTTTCTTGATGCGCGGCTGGGCAGCGTCCACAGAATTGAATTCGTCAATGAAACGGTGTTTCCGCATGCAATGCACCTGCACGGTCATCACTTCCGGCTGGTCTTGGGGGACGGATCATTGGGGCCGTGGCGCGACACAGTGCTGGTCGACCGAGGGCAAACCCGACAAATCGCGCTGGTTGCGGATAATCCGGGCGATTGGCTGCTGCATTGCCATATGCTGGGGCACGCTGCATCTGGTATGATGAGCTGGTACAAGGTGAGCTGACGCCGCATTCGACGGCTGGAATGGCGTTTGTTTGGGTGCTATAGGCGCGCGCATCGTATAATTTGGGCAAACTTGTCCACTGAGCCCGAAAAGGCGCGCACCATGAGTTCTGAAATCCGCCTAGCCTTTGCGCACCCGTCTGAACGGTCCGAAGCGACCGCGCCGCGCGGTCCGCTGGATCGCATCTCGCTGCGTGATCATATCGTTGAGGTTGAGATCGGCGCTTTTCAGGCCGAGCGCGGAACAACGCAGCGCATCTGCTTTAATATCGTGGTTGAAGTACGGCCAATAACCGATCCGATTGACGATGATGTGGATCGCATCCTGTCCTACGACCGCGTGACCGAAGCGATTGCCTATGAGTTGTCGGCGGAGCGTCTCAATCTGCTGGAAACTTTGGCTGACCGCGTGGCTGAGCGCATTCTGCTTGAGCCTCAGGCTGTAAGAGCTTTTGTACGCATTGAAAAACTCGATCGTGGCCCCGGTGCGCTGGGAGTAGAAATAGTACGTGGCAAAGACGCTGTTCATCACGACGTTGTGGAAGAAGAACGTCCCCATCCACGACTTGCATTCCTGTCGAACGAAGCGATTACATCGGACAATCTGACCGGCTGGATCGATCAGCTTGAGAACCGCCAACGCCCGTTGATCCTGTGCGTCGGAGCTGCTGATCTGGCTGTGCCTCAAACTGGACATGCCATGACCCAGCGGCGGATTGATCTGCTGGCAATCGAACAGAACGCTTGGGTTCTGGCGGCACGGGACCATCGCTGTGTGGTGGTTTCCACCCGGACCGAACTGGATTGGGCGATGAAGAATGGACAGATTTGTGTCTGGGCGCCTTCCAAGATCGTTCTGGATGCTGTTGACGGTCCGTCGGCCGCGCCATCTGATGCAGTTGCGCTTGCTGCATGGTTCGCAGCAACGTTTGAAGCCAGTGAAATGCTTGTAATCGGTGGTGAATTGCCCGAAGCACCAAAAACTCCGCTTCGATCTGTTTCAATCGAGCAGAAGCAACTGTGACCGAGTACTTTCGACCTCTGGTTCAACACGGTCCGACAAAGCCTGTCGGAGCAAAGCACCTTGCCGGACAAGCGCTTTGGTTTACCCACGCCGAAAAGCTGGCGCGCGGTGGACCCGCCGAGATCGTCGAGGCTGCAGATGTCCCTGCAGATATCCTGGAGCGTCTCACCCGATCTCGTCCAGCCATAGCGGGGCTGGATATGGCGCAGTCGCAGATCATGGGCATCCTGAATGCGACGCCTGACAGTTTCTCAGACGGCGGGGTGCATAACTCCGTGGACGCTGCACGCTCGGCCGCCGTGAAGATGGTGTCACATGGGGCGACGATCCTCGACATTGGCGGTGAATCGACGCGGCCGGGGGCGGATTTTATCCCCGAGGATGAAGAAATCGAGCGTACGCGCCCACTTATTCAGGCGATAAAGGCGGAAACCGACGCACTGATTTCCATTGATACCCGTAAATCCAAAGTTGCCGAGGCCGCTTGGCAAGCAGGTGCCGGGCTGGTCAATGATGTATCGGGATTCACTTTCGATGCAGAGCTTGCACCTCTCTGCGCGCGTATCGGTGCTCCTGTTTGTGTCATGCACATGCAGGGTGATCCGGCTACGATGCAGGATGATCCACAATACGATAACGTCTTGTTGGATGTGTATGATTTCCTTGAAGGTCAAATCGCTCATCTGGAAAATCTCGGCCTCAGCCGCGAACTGATCGTGGCCGATCCTGGTATCGGTTTTGGCAAGACAGAAGAGCACAACCTGACATTGCTACGAAACCTGAGCCTGTTTCATGGGCTGGGTTGCCCAATACTGTTAGGCGTCTCGCGCAAAGGGTTCATTGGCAACATCGGGCAGGAACCGCGCAAGGATGCGCGCGCTCCGGGATCAATCGCCATAGCATTGGCTGGATTGTCGCAAGGTGTGCAGATCATTCGGGTCCATGACGTGGCCGAAACCTCTCAGGCCTTGCGCCTGTGGGCCGCCGTCCGGTAATCCGGTCGCAGGCAGGAATATTTGGAGTACAGGTATGCGCAAGCTGTTCGGAACTGACGGGGTGCGAGGCACCGCCAACACCTATCCGATGACGGCAGAAATGGCGTTGCGCATCGGGGCCGCGGTCGGGCGGTATTTTCGCCGGGATTCACGCGGCGTGCACCGGGTCGTGATCGGAAAGGATACGCGACTATCCGGCTATATGCTTGAAAACGCTCTGACTGCAGGACTGACGTCGACAGGGATGAACGTGCTGCTTCTTGGTCCTGTTCCCACCCCGGCCGTTGGATTGATGACCCGCTCGATGCGGGCAGATCTTGGGGTGATGATCTCAGCCAGTCACAATCCCGCCGAAGATAACGGTATAAAGTTCTTTGGGCCTGACGGGTTCAAGCTCTCTGATCAGGCGGAGCTTGAGATTGAGAAACTGATTGAGGAGGGGGTCAGCCCTGCTCAGGCGCAGAACATTGGCCGCGCGCGTCGGGTTGATGATGCCCGGTTCCGTTATGGTGAGCGGGTCAAATCCTCGCTTCCCCGTAATCTGCGGCTGGATGGGCTGAAAGTGGTAATCGACTGCGCCAATGGTGCAGCGCACCGAACAGCCCCCGAAGTGCTGTGGGAACTAGGTGCCGATGTAATACCGATTGGCACGTCACCCGACGGTAAAAACATCAATCTTGGCTGTGGTTCGACCCAACCACGTATTGCTGCAGAAACGGTTGTCGCGCATGGCGCAGACGTTGGCATCTGCCTGGATGGCGATGCTGACCGTGTTGTTGTGGTCGATGAAACCGGGCAGGTCGCCGATGGCGATCAGTTGATGGCGCTGCTTGCCTCGGCCTGGTCAAAGGAAGGCGCGCTGAAAGGTGGTGCTTTGGTTGCAACGGTCATGTCGAACCTTGGTCTGGAACGACATCTGGAAGCGCAGGGCCTGCGCCTGGAACGCACTGCTGTTGGCGACAGATATGTTGTCGAGCGGATGCGTGAAGGTGGCTTTAATCTGGGTGGTGAGCAATCCGGGCATATCGTCATGTCGGACTACGCAACGACAGGTGACGGGTTGATGGCGGGTCTGCATTTTCTTGCCGAAATGGTGCATTCCGGGCGCAAAGCATCTGAATTGTCGCAACAATTCGAGACTGTTCCACAGCTTCTGAAGAACGTGCGCTATGGCGAAGGGCAAACCCCACTGGAGGATGCCAGCGTTAAGGCTGCAATTGCCGATGCCGAGAAGAGGTTGAACGGACAGGGCCGGTTGCTGATCCGGAAATCGGGTACAGAACCGTTAATCCGTGTGATGGCAGAGTGCGAAGACGATACGCTGTTGCAGCAGGTTGTCGACGGAATCGTTTCCGAGGTCGAAGCGGTCGCAGGCTAACGCCCGATCAGCATTTTTCTGAGGCTAAACCATTGGCTGATCGCCATTCCGGTCAGGATCAGAGCAAGCGCGATGTAAAAGCGCAAAGGCAGGGCCTCGGACAGAATCCATGCTCCAAACACCATTGACCAGATTGGCACCTGATAGTTCACGAGCGTCAGAAATACCGAACCGGCACTGCGGATGATGGATACGCGCAGAAGTGTGGCAAATGCTGTCGGCACTAGCCCGAGTACGATGATCGCAAGACCGGAACGCGTTCCCTGCCAATCCGGAATGCCTTCGGTCACTAGCATGATGGGCAGCAGAATGAGCGCTCCGACGACCAGCGTAAGTGCTGCCAGAACGATTGGGTCAACCGGTGGACAGCGCCGTGTGAAGATGGAGGCCAACGAGTAGCAGAAAGCAGCGCTGATACAGGCAAGTTGCGCCAACGGCTCGGCACCATCGCCAAGTTGTGCAAGGCCGGGACCGATCAGGACAAGGGCGCCGGAAAACCCAAGTGTCACACCAAAGAGCCTGCGGGCATTCAGGGGTTCGTCTGAAAAGAAATGTGCAAGCGGCAGAACCATAAGCGGAATAGCGGCCATCGACAGGCCAGCAAAGGCCGATGGTACATATTGTTGACCCCAGCTCAGCAGCACAAAGGGCAGGGCGGTAGACAATATGCCAATCACCACGATGGCACCCCATAAGGCGGGGCTGGGGGTTGGGAGCTTGCGGCCCGTGAGCATCATCAGCACAAGCAGCGTCAACGCCCCCAAAGTGGTCCGCGCAGTTGCCACCGTAATTGGCCCATAACCTTCCAAAGCAATCGCAACGACCATGAAGGTTCCACCCCAGATGAGGCCAAGGGCTGCGACGCCACTCCAGTCACGAGAATCCGGCTGCTTTACCATTCGTTCCTCTGCTCAATCGGCCTGCGTTGATCACGTGGTTGCTCAAAGGTTTGCTATACTTGCGCTGTGATGCGGCCAATTTACCGATAAAGGCATGTTTGTAATGTGTTGCGGTTCGTAGCTCACCTGGCTGAACCTGACAAAAAGGGCGGCCAGATAGGCCGCCCGATGCTGAGAAATATCAGACTTAGTTCTTTTCTTTGTCGACCATTTTACCGGCCGAGATCCAGGGCATCATGCCACGCAGTTTCGCACCGGTTTCTTCGATCATGTGCTCGTCATTGGCGCGGCGCGACGCTTTGATGGTCGGCTGGCCAACAGCGTTTTCCAGCATGAAGTCGCGAACGAATTTACCCTGCTGGATGTCGTTCAGTACTTCTTTCATACGCGCTTTGGTTTCGTCGTATTTCAGGATGCGCGGGCCGGTGACGTACTGGCCGTACTCGGCGGTGTTCGAGATCGAGTAATCCATGTTGGCAATGCCGCCTTCATAGATCAGGTCAACGATCAGCTTCACTTCGTGCAGGCACTCGAAATAGGCCATTTCAGGCGCGTAGCCTGCTTCGACCAGAGTCTCAAAGCCGCAGCGGATCAGTTCGACCAGACCACCACACAGAACGGCCTGCTCACCGAACAGGTCGGTTTCACACTCTTCACGGAAGTTGGTTTCAATGATGCCCGAGCGACCGCCACCGATGGCCGAGCAATAGGACAGGCCGATTTCCAGCGCTTTGCCGGTTGCATCGTTGTCGACGGCTACCAGGCAGGGCACGCCGCCGCCTTTGGTGTATTCGCCGCGCACGGTGTGGCCGGGGCCCTTGGGTGCCATCATGATGACATCGACGCCTTCTTTCGGCTCGATCAGGCCGAAGTGGACGTTCAGGCCGTGGGCGAATGCAATTGCGGCACCGGGCTTGATGTTGTCGTGGACGTACTTTTTGTAGGTTTCGGCCTGAAGTTCGTCGGGCATGGTGAACATGATCACGTCACACCATGCTGCGGCTTCGGCGATACCCATAACTTGCAGACCTTCGGCTTCGGCTTTCTTGGCCGAAGGGGAACCTTCACGCAGAGCGATGACAAGGTTCTTGGCGCCCGAGTCGCGCAGGTTCAGCGCATGCGCATGGCCTTGCGAACCATAGCCCAGAATGGCAACTTTTTTGTCTTTGATCAGGTTGATGTCGCAATCGCGATCGTAATAGACGCGCATTTCGCTGGTCCTTTCTGTTTCGATTGCTGTGCTTTTAACCAGCCAATTTGGTATTGGCGATAGCCACGAAGGTGGCTATGCATGTAAAATCAAAATCATCATTCTTGAAACGGGAAAAAGTCACAAAAATCATGCTTGATGATGTCGATCGTCGGATCCTGCGCCATTTTCAGGCTGATCCAAGCCTGTCGACGGCTGAACTGGCTGAGCGATGCCGGATCAGTCCAGGGGTATGCTGGCGCCGTATCGAAAAAATGCAGGCAAGTGGTGTGATCGAGGGGCAGGAGGCTGTGATCGACTGGTCGGCATTGGGTTACGCAGTAGAGGTTTCACTGCGGGTTACGCTGGACAAAACTCAGCCTCGTGCCTTTGACGAGTTTACTGTAGCCGCCCGAGAAGTATCTGAAGTGATCGAGATACAGACGTTTCTGGGGCGCGTGGATGTTCGGCTGTCGGTTCTGGCCCGAGATATGTCTCATTATCAGCAGGTTTACCGGGATCGTATTCTGACCCTGCCACATATCGCGGATATCGAGGCGTTGATGCACATCGCGCGGGTCAAAAGGGATGAGGTTTTGCCGGTATGATCGAACTGGATGAAACCGACCGCGAGCTTTTGCGTGCATTGGTACAGGATGCAACGCTTAGCGCAGGTGCTTTGGGGCGCAAGCTGGGAATGTCACAACCAGCAACCTGGCGACGTATCAAGCGCCTGCAGGATGCGGGTGTGATCAAGGGGCGCAGGCTGCGGCTGAATGCTGAAGCGCTGGGATTTGGTGTCACTGTTTTTCTGGGGGTTAAACTCGCTCGGAAAGGGCAGGTTAGCCTTGAGGATTTTGAACGCGCCGTAAGCGCGATCCCCGAGGTACAAACAGTCGAGCATGTCTTGGGTTTGTATGACTATAGATTGCGGGTCGTTGCGCGTGATCTGTCAGATTTCGAACGTGTATTACGTCGGCGCATCATGACCCTGCCGGGTGCGGGTGACGTCGAGGCAAACGTTCTGTTAAGTGAAGAGCGTTTGCCGGGACCGATCGGTTGACTGGATCAGTACTTTGTACGGATGCAAAAGCCAGGGTGGTGCGTCATGCGCGCAAACGTCATCGGCTGACCATCTTTCCATGTCGTCCGCTCAAGCTGAATCATGGACGTACCAGCGGTCGTGCCCATGTATTCAGCCAGTCGGCTATCCGCCGAGATTGCACAGAAGGCAATTTCCGCTTCGGTAAACGGTGCCGCATCCAACAGCCATTCATGCGGTCCGGTTTCCTGCAGGTCTGCATGTTCCACATCCGGAACGGCGTCGATGTTGATCCAACGCTCTTCAAGCTGAAAGGGACGATTGTCGGCATAATGCATACAGATGACGTGCAGTACGCGCGAATCGGGGGAAACGCTGAGCTGTGAACTCAGCCAACCAGGGCTCGGAACCACGTTCCGCTCGACCAGCGAATAGCGATATGTAGCGTTCTGATTCTCTACCGTTTGGCGGGTCAGAGAAATCTCGAGCTTTGCCTGCTTGCTGGGGGCTTTTTTAACGCGCGTTCCGCTTTTGCGCTTACGTTCGACGAATCCTTGTTCGGCCAGTTCCCGCAGGGCGCGATTGACAGTCGCGCGGGCGCAATTGAACTCTTCTGCCAGTTGAGTTTCGGTGGGCAACAAAGAGCCCTGAGGCCAGATCCGGGTTTCAATCCGCCGTTTTACTTCGTCGCGAACGACCTGGAAACTAATCCGTTTTTGTGCAGGCACGGGCGAGCACGTCCTTTCTTGTTCAAAGTGTGCGTATCTGTTCAGAATCGCGCCATGGTGTAAAGAGAGGGTGACACTAATTGGCGTCATTTCTTCAGATTTCCCCATTGATGGTGAACAGGATCGTCAATCTTTGCACGGTTTCCGTCACGTCAGCACAAGAGGTCGCATTGGTGCTTTACCAAAGCGACTCAAGCGTCCAGAAATTGCACAAAGCTTAGGAAAGGACGCACAATGCCCGCACTTTTGAGTACTGTTGACCCTGATGGTCTCGAGGAGTTTTCGGTCGTTTTCACGGATCGCTCGCTCAATCACATGTCTTCAGCTTTTCAGCAGGTGATGCGTGATATCTCCTCGATGCTGAAGGATGTTTACAACGCAGATGGTATCGCGGTGATTCCCGGGGGTGGCACCTACGGTATGGAAGCAGTGGCCCGTCAGTTTGCCCGCGGGGCGAATGTTCTGGTGGTTCGTAATGGCTGGTTTTCATATCGATGGAGTCAGATTATCGAGTCGGGTTCATTGACCGCCTCCACCACAGTCCTCAAGGCTCGCGAGACCGGTAATGCAAGCCCTTCTCCCTTTGCGCCCGCGCCGATCGAGGAGGTAGTTGCCACTATCCGCGATCAGCGCCCGGATATCGTTTTTGCCCCGCATGTCGAGACCGCAGCCGGTGTGATCCTACCGGACGAATATGTGACGGCCATGGCCGAAGCCGCGCATGAGGTTGGCGCACTGATGGTACTGGATTGCATTGCGTCAGGTTGTGCCTGGATCGATATGAAAGCCACGGGCGTCGATGTTCTGATCTCGGCACCCCAGAAAGGCTGGAGCGCTTCGCCTTGCGCTGGGCTAGTGATGCTGTCCGAGCGTGCCGAGGCACGGCTGGATGAAACCACGTCCGACAGCTTTGCCATTGATCTGAAAAAATGGCGGCAGATCATGCAGGCTTATGAGAATGGTGGCCACGCCTACCATGCGACGATGCCCACGGATGCACTGCGTGCGTTCCGAGACACCATGGCCGAAACCCGCGAGTACGGATTTGAGAAACTGCGTGAAGCGCAGTGGGCCTTGGGCAATGGTGTGCGGCAAATGCTGCGGGACAAGGGCATCATGTCAGTCGCAGCAGATGGATTTGGCGCACCCGGTGTGGTTGTCAGCTACACATCAGATCCTGAAATTCAGAACGGTAAGAAGTTTGCCGCACTGGGGATGCAGATCGCAGCTGGCGTGCCGCTTCAGTGTGATGAGCCCGAAGGGTTCAGTACCTTCCGGCTCGGGCTGTTCGGACTTGATAAACTCTATGATGTTGATGCCACAATTGCTCGCCTGAGACGGGTGCTGGATCAGGTTCTTTAAACTGAAATTGGGCCTTAGCGAACGCCAAGACCCATTTGCATCAGCGTCTTGCGAACCGGCGCAAGAGAGTAAAGCGCATTCAGACCCATCGCACGCGCGTCCCGCAGGGCGCGCGTTTCCATCATGGACGCCCGGTTCAGCAGGTCGATACCTTTCACACGCAATTCGATCTCGGTGTGGCGCGCCTTGTGGTAAGCCTCTAGCATCTGCACGTCGCCCAACCCATCAGGTCTGCTTTGAGCAAGGTCCAGCAAGCAGCGCAGATCGCCCAGCGACATGTTCAATCCCTGCGCGCCGATCGGGGGCACGACATGAGCCGCTTCGGCCATCAGTGCGATACGTTCTCCGGACAGACGTTCAGCCGATTGGCTGATGATCGGCCAGATTGTGCGGCGTGACGCGAGCTTGAGTGGCCCGAACAAACCGCAGGATCGTTCTGTCATTGCCGCCTCGAATGCGTCGGTGTCCAGATTCAGCAATTCTACCGCGCGCGGTCCCCGCTCCATCCAGACAATCGCCGAAGAAGGCTGACCCTGCCAATCGGGCAGGGGAACCAGCGTGAAAGGCCCGCCGGACCGATGGATCTCGGTCGAGACATTCTCGTGCGCGATTGGATGGGTGACCGCAAAGGCCAGCGCCTTTTGGCCATATCGCGTGGTATAGACATTGATACCGGCAGCCTCACGCATCGGAGAGGTTCGACCATCCGCAGCAATCACCAGCTTGCAACGAACACGACTGCCATCGCTCAGGCCTACGCGCGCTTCCGCGGTGCGGGTAAACAAGCTGGTTGTACCGGTGCCCGGGCGGAAATCGACATTGGGCAGCTCTGCCAGCCGCGCCACCATTTCGCGTCTTAGTAGCCAATTGGGGAGGTTCCAGCCGAATGGCTGGTCCGAGATGTCTGCTGCGTTGAAATCCCTTACGACACGCGGTTCCGGCTCGTCACCGCCCGCATCGACGATACGCATGATTTGCAGAGGGGCCGCATA
Source organism: Ruegeria sp. CE12 (assembly GCF_056537525.1). Classification (NCBI taxonomy): domain Bacteria; kingdom Pseudomonadati; phylum Pseudomonadota; class Alphaproteobacteria; order Rhodobacterales; family Roseobacteraceae; genus Ruegeria; species Ruegeria sp. CE12. Next base: position 208,236 of record NZ_JBQFRS010000002.1, read on the forward strand.
TTCATCCAACCGGCTCCACAATCCGCACTGTTCCAGCAAGCCATGAGCGGGTTGTAGAAAAGCCGTTGTTCGCAGGTCCGAACCGTCGACGTCGCGTTCGGTAATCGGAGGAGCCGGATCAACACAGATTACGTCAAAACCTGCTGCGCCAAAGGCCGCCGCTGCGGTCAAACCGGCGATTCCGCCACCAGAAATCAGGATGTCACAGCTGTCAGTCATGGCACATTACTCCGTTCTGAGCAGAACCTAGTGCTGATCTGTGCCAGAGGCCAAGTGACATCCTGTCCCGTTTATCAGCCGCGTGAAATCAGGATGAGGATCAGGAACATGACCGGGACCATCGCGAGCGCCGGAAGGTAGAGGCCAGGCAGGCCAAACAGAAGCGCAGAGCAGCCCCACATGCTGAAGATCGCTGCAGCGGTATAGCCCAGGTCTTCGGGTTCTCCGTCGGCGACATCACGCGCCATCCAGCCAAACAGAGGAATTGCATAAAGCAGGCGCTGCCAGACGGGCAGGCGGCGGGGCATTTCGATCGCGCTCATCGGGGTCTCCGTTCTGTTCACATCTGCCGCGCATATAGGTGCGATGCTGCACCTGCGTAATGAGCAGATCGTCGCAGTTTGCGAAGCTCAGACAAGACGCGCGAGGAACCCTGTCAGGTCGTCCGTGTGGTGATGAATATGCTCAGCCTCGTGCGGGTCAGGCGCGACATGAACGGTGCGCATTCCCATAGCATGAGGTGCCGCCAGATTGCGTGGATCATCCTCGAACATGGCTGCATTTTCGGCCTTGATCCCATCTTTTGCAAAGATCGTTTCAAACGCCGCTTGCTCGGGCTTTGGCCTGTATCCGGCATGTTCAACCCCGTAGATCGCATCGAACAATCCGGTCAGCCCGCGCGCGGCGAGCACCCGTTCGGCATATGGCGCGCTGCCATTGGTATAGACAATGCGGCGACCCGGGAGGGATCGGATATGCGCAGCAAGCTCATGGTCGGGGTCCATATGGCTCATGTCGACCTGATGAACGGCATGAAGATACGGGTCCGGATCCAGATCGTGCTCGGCCATCAAGCCGGCCAATGTTGTTCCATATTGCCGCCAATAGTGAGACCGCAATCTGTCGGCCTCTGCCCGATCAACACCGATGGCCTGAACGACATAATCGGTCATGAGCACCTCGATCTGATCGAACAGGCGCATATGTGGCGGGTAGAGGGTGTTGTCGAGGTCGAACACCCATTGCGTGACATGAGAAAAGGCAGGTTTGACCATGGCTTGGGTTTAGGGCGTGGTGGCGCAGTTTTCAATGGCGCACTTGATTGCGAGGCCATCAGACGGATAGACATGTCCGAACGAGGAGAAACAAATCAAATGAGCCAGTCCCGACAATCTCATACAGATGCGTACAGCCTGATTCTGGAGGCCATCGACGTTGGCGTCTACAAACCGGGTGATCGGCTTGTGGAAAGCGAGCTTGCTGAACGTTTTGGTGTGTCGCGTACCCCGATCCGTGAGGCGTTGCAGCGGTTGGAGACGCAATCTTTGCTTGAGCGGGACGGACGCTCTCTGATTGTGGCTTCGCTGGATCATAATCAGATGGCAGAACTGTATGTGGTTCGGCGTGAGCTGGAGGGTTTGGCTGCCCGCCTTGCTGCCCGACATGCGACCGAAGAAGAGGTCAAGGTCCTGCAGGACATGGTCGCTGCGGATGATGCCCTGGTAGATGATCCCACCGCGCTGTCCCGGGCCAATCGCCGGTTCCACGAGCAGATTCATCTGGCATCGCACAACCGTTATCTGGTCCAGCAACTTGATCTGGTGCATCGAACGATGGCGTTGATGGCCACTACATCATTGGCAGTACAGGGTCGTGGTGAGATCGCACAAAGTGAGCATAAAGGCATCGTTGAGGCCATTGTGGCGCGGGATGAAGACGCAGCGGAACGGGCGTTGAAAGACCATATCTCGATCGCTTTCATGACCCGCCTGAAGCAGGATGCAGTGCGTCGCGAGAAATAGTCTGCGTCAGGTCATGGCCGCCTCTTCGTGGGCCTGACCATGTTGGGTCTTGTCCCAGAAAAAAGGCTTGGCCGCGAGTTCCCACAGGGCCTTGTAGGCAGCCAGAACTCCGAGCGGATAATAGAGAATCAACGTCGGAACCCACGGGATCAGAAAGCGCCTGCCACCTGCGTTGACGCCTAATGCACCAACTATGATGTTGGTGGCTTCGGCCGCCAGAAAGAGATAGACGCAGGCCTTTAAAATTTCTGGCGATACAACGTTGAGAAAGGGATGAGGCAGACCCATCGATGTCAGCCAAAACATCCATAAAACCGGTGCAAGTAGAAATTGTCCGACAGTGCCCAGAAAGAATGCTTGTACGCCCATGAATCTCAGCGGCCCAAGCTCGTTCAGGAAACGTAACGGTGCGCGCATGTGCACAAGATAGGTGACCATGAACCCTTTCAGCCAGCGTGAGCGCTGTTTAACCCAGGGCCAGGCGCGAAAGTTAGCCTCTTCATAGGTCGTGGTCTCGACGATTTCGGTTCTGTAACCCGCACGGCTCAGGCGAACGCCCAGATCGGCGTCTTCCGTTACATTGTGGGCGTCCCAACCGCCCAGCTCCAGCAGTTTGTCGCGACGGAAAAAGAATGTTGTTCCGCCCAATGGGACGACCAAACCCAGTTTCGCAATTCCCGGCAGGATAACGCGAAACCAGCCACTGTATTCAATTGTAAAACAACGGGATCGCCAGTTTGTTCGGGGGTTATAGTAGTCCAGAACACCTTGCAGACAGACCACGTCATCTGCTGCCTGCTCAAAATGTCGAACGACAGTTTCAATTTGATCGGGTTGTGGCGCATCCTCGGCGTCCCAAACCCCGATAATGTCGCCTCGGCAGAAATCCAAGGCATAGTTCATTGCGCGGGGTTTCGTAGTTAGATTCCCCAACTCGGGTACTTCTAGGACACGAATCCACGAAGGCAGATCTACGTTTTTCAAAGCTGTTCGGGTAACATCATCATGTTCTTCGAGCACCAGAATGACGTCCAGAAGAGCTTTGGGATAAGTCAGGCGCCCAAGTCGGACAATCAGTGCATCCGCGATTTCCCGCTCTTTGTATAAAGGTACCATCATCGATACGACCGGCATTCGGGTCTGTGTCGCTTTTTGAGAAGTGGAAAGGGTTTTGAGGTTGAGCAGATAGGCACTCAATCCGAATATCCTGATTGTCAGAAACAAGATCAGCGTTGAAACAGCCGCCCAAAAGAAAAAGGTCAGTCCAATTGGCGGATAGGCGAGAAACACGGCGAATGTAGCCAGCAGCAGTGCAACGGGCCCGACTCGTGAACGGGCAGTCCAATTGCGGCAGCTGTGCACGGCATCGACGCGGTTCTCTGCTGCCTCGGCGAGTGTCGAAGAGAATTGTGCAGCGATAGCAGCATTGATTTGCTCAGCGGACGCCAGAACCGGAACCACGGTGTGTCCGCAATCGCTAAGTTCATTTGCGACTTGTTCGAATTGATCAGGACGGGCAGTCGCGATCTGAAGGATTGGTCCGATCCGCATCCACGGTGCAACGCCGTGAGACACCCAGAATTCTGCAGGCCGGATGGCGAACAGATCGGCAGATGGCGGTGAAGCTTTGAGATCTGCAATCTGCAACCCATTTTGATCGGACAGAGCTTGCAGTACGTTCTGGCGGTCTATCCAGCCCTCGCTCAACAATATTTCGCCCAGACGCGCGTTCTGGTTTGTTTGCTGGTTCAGGGCCCACTGTAACTGCGTTTGATTGATAACGCCACGGCCGACCAAACATGCGCCAAGCGGTTTACGCTGTCTCGTGCCGGGGACGGGTGTTGCGGGTGCAAGACCCTGAAGATTCAGTTCAACCATTTCAAACCCCGTCGCCAATAGTGGCGTCAGGGTTGCTAAATCACGGTTAATTTGCAGTTAACGGTCGCCCGCTGGCAACCAGAAGCAATCAGGCTTGTGCCTTGCGATCTGCCATGGCTGCTGCAAAACGCTCGAACAGATAGAAACTGTCCTGAGGGCCGGGCGACGCTTCGGGGTGATACTGGACCGAATACACAGGGCGGTCGGTCATGCGGATACCACAGTTTGAGCCATCAAAAAGCGAGCGGTGAGTTTCGATCACACCTTCGGGCAGGGACTCGGCGTCAACTGCAAAGCCGTGGTTCATCGAGGTGATCTCAACCTTGCCGGTGTCCAGGTCTTTGACCGGGTGGTTCGCACCGTGGTGTCCGTGGTTCATCTTGATGGTCTGACCACCAAGGGCGAGGGCCAGCATCTGGTGGCCCAGACAAATGCCGAAGACCGGAAGGTCTGTCGAATCCAGAACCTCTTTGATCATTGGCACTGCATATTCACCTGTGGCTGCTGGATCGCCAGGGCCGTTGGAGAGGAAAACCCCGTCAGGCTCATGAGCCAGAACTTCGGCCGCGGTTGCCGAGGCGGGCAACACAGTCACATCACATCCGGCTGAGGCGAGACAGCGCAGGATATTGCGCTTGGCCCCGAAGTCCAGCGCGACAACTTTGTGCACCGGTGCTTCCTGACGCTGGTATCCATCAGGCCATGCCCAACGCATTTCATCCCAGCGGTAGCTTTGGGCGCAGGTAACATCCTTGGCCAAGTCCATTCCTTCAAGACCGGCAAAGCCGCGCGCAGCCGCAACCAGGGCTTCAATATCGAAGTTGCCTTCAGGATCGTGGGCCAGTGCAACGTGCGGAGCACCCTGCTGACGAATGGCCCGTGTCAGGCGGCGGGTGTCAACGCCGCCGATTGCGATGCGACCACGCCGCGCCAACCATCCTTTGAGTTCTTCGGCAGAGCGCCAGTTCGATGGTTCGGTTGGATCCCATTTGACGACCATCCCGGCTGCTACAGGGTCACCGGTCTCGTCATCTTCGGGGTTCACACCAACGTTGCCAATGTGCGGGAAAGTAAAGGTCACGATCTGCCCGGCGTAAGACGGATCAGTCATGATTTCCTGATACCCGGTCATCGCGGTGTTGAAGCAGAGTTCAGCCACCGTCTGGCCGGTTGCCCCAAAACCGATGCCATAAAACAGGGTTCCGTCGGCCAGTGCCAGACATGCGGTGGGCTTGGGCGTGGCGGTATGTGCCATGGCGCGACTCTCCTGCTGGGTAAATCGGCGCATTCCTAAGGGGGTTAGGCCGCTGGGTCAAGTCTGATCAATTTTTGGGCTATTGTTACTTTTCAATAACTTAGCCATATTGCTCTGCTGTTGTATCACGCTTTTTGTTTAGATATGTTCAGGGTTCCTTTGCCATGGGGATGGACAAACCATATGGATATGCGATCACGGGTGAACACCGCCCTGAAGCAAGCAATGAAAGACAAAGCAGCCGAGCGTCTGTCGACGCTGCGGTTGATCAATGCGGCAATCAAGGACCGCGACATCGCTACGCGCGGGTCGGACAACGAAGAAGCCAAGGGGTGCGGGGACTCGGATGTTCTTGAAATTCTTGGAAAAATGATCAAGCAGAGAAAAGAAAGCGCACGCACCTACGAAGAAGGCGGGCGCCTGGATTTGGCCGAACGTGAATTGCGCGAGGTTGAGGTCATCGAAGAATTCCTGCCCAAACAGCTGGACGATGATGAGGTCGCGCAGGCCATCCAAACAGCAATCACTGCCACTGGTGCGGGGTCGATCCGTGACATGGGTAAGGTAATGGGCGAGCTTAAATCGCGCTACACCGGCCAGATGGATTTCGGCAAAGTTGGCCCGATGGTCAAAGACCATCTTTGCGCTTCTGCCAACGGAAACTGCTAGGTTTCAGAACCTGCCGTGGCTAAGCTGCGGCAGGTCCCTTCAATCGATTCAACAGATCATCATATAGCGCGATACGCTCTTCCTCTGACAGGAAGGCGCCGATTTCTACTTCTCGCCCGTCGCCGACCAGCGTGACATAGTTTGGTACCGGCCCACCTTTTTTGTGTATCTCGGGACGTGCCCAATACCTGTTACAGCTCCATTCCTTCTGACCTGAGCGCGGGCTGTGATGCACAAGCCGGGCCTTTGTGCCGGTCAAGGTCAGCACCTCGAACATACTTCGCGCCCGGTAATTCATTTCGAAGGCCAGCCACAGCCCCAAAACCGTCAGAAGCAGAAACGGAAGCAGACCCCAAAGCAGGACGGAACCCAGAACCGCCAACAACGGGATGAGCCCGAACAGAAATACTGCCAGAACAACGATCATGGCACCACGCGGGGGCAGCGAATTATGCGGCCATAGGCGCAGTTCCTGTTCGGTGTCAGAGGTTTGGTTCCATCGGTAGGGCATGGGTAAGAAATAACGCAATGAAAGCCGGAGTCGATGGGGATTCGCTAAACAACATGGCCCACACGCGACCACGAGAATGCGTCGTCGAGGCGGTCGTCACCCCAGAACACCTCACCACGCACAACGAAACTGGGCGCACCAAATACGCCCAGATCTGTTGCTTTCGCCGTTTCAGATTCCAGTGCTTCCTCGATCTCGGGGCTGCGCGCGCGCGACAACATCAGACGGGGATCCTGTTGGCATCGGAACAGGGCCTCGGACACAGCGTTCTCACCGCCAGCTTCGATCCCTTCTTCGAACCAGATGCGATAGAGCGTTTGGGTAAAGTCCTTACCCCAGCCTTCACGCATGCCAAGCAGCGCGACCTGATTGGACAGCGCCAGATCTGAGATCGGGTAGGGGGCCGGTAGATTTGCATGGATGTGATACTTGGCTGCTCTGCGTTCGATGTCGCGCCACATATAAGCTGATTTAATAGGCTTTCCCGCAAAAGGGGTGTTTTGCTGATCGGCCATCACCGTACGCACATTGAATGGACGCCAGTTGACGGTAGTCTCGTGTTCGCGGCACCACTCATCCAGACGCATCACGGTCAGGAAACTGTAAGTACTGCCAATGGAAAACCAAAAGTCGATTTCAGGCATCAGAACGCTCCGGATTCAGAGTTTCATGACACAGGATACCCTAAATCGACTGATTTTTCGATCATCCCTTTGTTTTGAGCAGTAAAACCTGAATCAGAACAGTACTTTGTCTATTGGCTTGAGCGGGGCTGGCGCCTCGTCCGTGGCCATCATCTGGCGCAGGTCGATCTCGATATTCCGGCAGATTGTCGAAATCGGAACATCTGTTACATCGCCTTCAAACGGGTCCTCCATCGAGGCACTTACCCGCTCGGTTACAAAGAAAATCCAGCACACCAACGCTCCGACCGGGGCGAAAGTCAACCAGTCAGAAATCACCGTTTGAAGAAGGGGGGCATCCGCACTGGCAAAAAACGAACGTTCGTCGTTGAACGCCAGAGGGAGCAGGAAAATGAATATCCAGCTGAAGATGCGGCCAACCTCGGCAACCTGTCTGGGGAATGGTGTATTCTTGATGCGCTCACTGCGGCCCTGCGACGTGGAAAAATGTGCGATCCGTTCGAGCAGCGCGATGTGCCAGTAGGAGTCGATTTTCTTCTCGCTCGCCAACGCTGCCAGTTGTTGGCTTTGTAAGAACAAGAGATAAGCAGCTTTGTTGTTCTTTCCTTCAAGCAGCGGCAGGTCGGTTGCGATTTGATAATCGCGCCAGCTGTCCCGATTCTGATGTAGGTCAGCACGGTCTGAGATGGGTTTATGGCCGAACAGCCAGGGACGACGTGTCCGGCCGCTGGGTGATGATTGCCGAAGCTGGTATGCGAGCATGTTCAGCCATGCGATATGCCGATCAATCAGATCTTGTCGGATGTTTGCATCGAGAGGAGTGCCGTCAGACTGGACAAGATTGCCTATGGTGTACCCCCAATCGCGACTTCCGTTTACGATGTCGCCCCAGACGCTTCGGGCTTCGATCCAGCGGGCGTAGGCAGATGTGTTTTTGAAACCCAGAAAGAAGGCGACCGCGAGGCCCAGCATGGTGACCGGCGGACTTGGGTTGTTGATGACTTCGATGGGGGTCAGTTCGTCAACCAGCACGACGAGAAATATCCAGACCAAAACGAGGCAGATAAAGCCAATGGATCCCTTGACCATTTGCTGAAACTTGATGCCGTCGTGCAAAAGCATTGCGCACTATCCTCTGCTTAAATGGCTCGGGACGTGTCAGACAAGGTCTGGATATTCACCAGTCGCCTGACAATCGAAAGGTAATTGATTTACTGAGGAAAATTAGTCGAGCACTGTTTTGTTGTCACGGAAATTCCCCGATTGCCCTTTCGTTGCGCAAAAAAAAAGCCCCGCACTGGGCGGGGCTTTCTGATTTCTTCTGACCGGATCAGTGCGCGTGGCCTTTGTCCCAGTCTTCCTGCTTTGGCAGCTGCTCGAACGTGTGTTCGGGCGGCGGCGAGGGCAGGGTCCATTCCAGCGTATCCGCGTACTCATTCCAGTAGTTGTTCTGGGTGATCCGCGCGCCACGCAGCAGGGCGTAGATCACGATACCAAAGAACAGCAGGAACGAAGCGAAAGAGACGAATGCACCGATCGACGACACAAAGTTCCACTGAGCGAACGCTTCGGGGTAGTCGATATAGCGGCGGGGCATGCCCTGACGACCCAGGAAGTGTTGCGGGAAGAAGGTCAGGTTGGCGCCGATGAAGAACAGCCAGAAGTGAACCTTGCCCCAGAACTCCGAATATTGACGACCCGTCATCTTGCCGAAGTAGAAGTAGATACCCGCGAAGATCGCAAATACGGCACCCAGTGACATCACGTAGTGGAAGTGAGCAACCACGTAGTAGGTGTCGTGATAGGCACGGTCGATACCCGCCTGCGAGAGAACCACACCGGTTACACCGCCAACGGTGAACAGGAAGAGGAATCCGAAGGCAAATAGCATCGGTGTCTTGAATTCGATCGATCCGCCCCACATGGTCGCGATCCACGAGAAGACCTTAACGCCTGTCGGAACCGCAATGACCATCGTGGCCAGCATGAAGTAGGCCTGCTGACGCAGCGACATGCCAACGGTGTACATGTGGTGCGCCCAAACGACGAAGCCCAGAACACCAATCGCGATGATCGCCCAAACCATCGGAAGGTAACCGAAGATCGGCTTACGTGCGAAGGTCGCGATTACGTGGCTGATGATGCCGAAGCCGGGCAGGATCACGATGTACACTTCCGGGTGGCCGAAGAACCACAGGATGTGCTGATACAGGATCGGGTCACCGCCACCGGCAGGATCAAAGAAGGTGAAGCCAAAGTTGCGATCCATCAGCAACATGGTGATCGCGCCTGCCAGAACCGGCAGAGACAGAAGAATCAGCCACGAGGTGACGAAGATCGACCAGCTGAACAGCGGCACCTTGAACAGGGTCATGCCCGGGGCACGCATGTTCAGGAAGGTGGTGATCATGTTGATCGCGCCGAGGATCGAGGAGGCGCCCGATACGTGCACGGCGAAGATCGCAAGGTCCATGGACATGCCGCCTTCGGTCGTCGACAGCGGCGGGTACAGAACCCAGCCCACGCCCGAACCAAGCTGGTCGTTACCACCGGGGCTCAGCAGCGAAGCCACGCCCAGCGAGGTACCGGCGACGTACAGCCAGAAGGACAGGTTGTTCATCCGCGGGAACGCCATATCCGGCGCGCCGATCTGCAACGGCATGAAATAGTTGCCAAATCCGCCGAACAGGGCTGGGATGACAACGAAGAACATCATCAGAACACCATGGTAGGTGATCATAACGTTCCACAGGTGTCCGTTAGGGGTACATGGGTCGGCCATGAAGCCTTCCAGACACATGTACTGAACGCCCGGGTGCATCAGCTCGAGCCGCATGTAGACGGTCATCAGAACCGAGATCAGACCGGCCAGTGCCGAAAAGATCAGGTAGAGAATCCCGATGTCCTTGTGGTTGGTCGACATGAACCAGCGGGTAAAGAAACCGCGATTGTCTTCATGCTCGTGACCATGAATGGCTGCGTCTGCCATTTAGGTGCCTCCTGTTGCAACTGCACCGCGCAGCCAGACCTCTCCAGCGCGCGGGATTCCTGCTGGTTTTAGAATGCGAAGGGGTGACCTTCAATGGCCGAGTTTGATCTGGATCAAGATAAATAGCCGCACCCTCTTGAAGGGGACGGGCTGAATCCCGTGTTATTGAAGGTCTGCGAGGGTGTTCTTGAGCTGTCGGAGCGGGACCCAGATCTGGCTTGCGCAGATCGGTCCGGCGCATCCTCTGAGGCGCAGCCGACCATCGGCCATCTGATGGATATCGCCGCGAAAGGTCAATCCCGTTTCAGGATGCTGCAAGCGCCCTTGGGACCATCCGGCTGTGTCTGGTTTGAGGCCCGTAATCATCAGATCACCGGGTTGGATATGTCGCCAGATGGTCACATCCCATCCCCAGAGCAGCCGACCACAAGTTAGTGTGGAGTCATTTGGGCAGGATTCGAAGCGGACAACAGCTCCGAGGTAAGGAGCTGAATACGTTCCTCGCAACTCGGCTGCCTTGGCCGAGGCGCTTGCCAGGACGAACATGCAAGACAACAGAAGGATTGGCATAATATCACCGGGTCGTACGCTGGGGCGAGGGGCGACTCTTGCGAACTCCTGATGGTAGCGAGGGTGTTCGGTACCCATCAACCGATCCCACCATGTGAAATACAGTCCCATGTTGTAGCGCCCGTTGGCATGATGCAGATCGTGATGGGTCACACTGGTCAGCCAGTCGAACAGGGGCTTCCCGTCAGAACGCGCCGGAAAGACCTCGTATCCGCAATGACCCAGCGCATTGCGTAGCATCATGTGAAAGACAAAGGCGAGCAAAGCCAGCGGATGCATTGGGATCAGCACGACAAAGATCGGCAGAAAGACTGCATTGATGACAGCTTCCGAGGTGTCGAAAGAATAAGAGGTGAATGGCGTGGGATTATGTGATCGGTGATGCGTGCGATGCATAAGCCTGAACAGGCGCCGGTGATGAAGCAGGCGATGCGTCCAATAGAACCATGCGTCATGGGCGATAATGATCAGGAGCAATGAACCTATAAGATAGGCCACACCATAGTCGTCGATTTGATCGTAAATGGGTGCAAAACCTGTTGCGTGGGCTAATCCGATGAGAATGCCGGTCGTGGCAAAGATCAGAATTGTTCGGGCGCTGATCAGAAGCTCTCGTCTGATTTGAGGCCATCTGGGGATTTGCTCGCGAATTTTTCGATTTCGTAACCTGCGTGCCAACCACATGTTGATGATCAGATATGTCCCTCCGGCACCAAAAGCGTAACGCAATGTGTCATGGGTTAGGGTGCCGATGATCAGGTCGGTCAGGTGGAACTCGGCCATTTTCGCTCTCCTTGGTTGTCAGGATGCTGAAAATGGTGCGGTCAGGATTGCCAAGGGTCTCATCGATTGCGAAATCGGTGAGAGATTTTCGAAATGAACCTGTTTTTTCAGAAACGATCAGTCGCGGTTGCGATACTCGCGGGGGCTGGAGCCTGTCTGCGCGCGAAACGCTTTGTTGAAGGGACCGAGCGAGGCAAAGCCCACTTCGTGAGCAATCTCAAGAATCGTTGTTCGACCCCGAGAGGGATCGTCCATAAGGGCCTTCGCAGCTTTTATCCGAGCAACGTTTATGAAGGTCGAGAAATTGCGATGTCCCATTTCGCCGTTGATCGTGGCACGCAATTGATGCTCGGGAACACCAAGTTCTTCAGCGAAAGCACCAATGGTCAGTCCTTCGCGCTGCCAGATACCGCGGCGCATGGCCTGTTCAACTCGCTCGGTGAGGTCGGCCCTTGATTTGAGCCCTGTTCGTTTGATGGGTTCATCTGCAACTGGCTCAAGCGCCCAAATCGCGAATAGCAGGGCCAGTACAAGGATGGCCGAGGCTTGCAGTGGGTAGATCCAATTGGGCAGGTTGGCGTCCAATCCGCTGGCTTCGACCACCGAGACGATCAGCCCCAGTGCGCCCATTGCTGCTAGAAAGCCGCGCCGGAACCGTCTGCGATCGATGACCAGATCGTCACTGTCAGTTGCCAAGGCCAAGATGATGAGGCCCAGATACAAGGCGATAGCCAAAATTCCGCGGATGAGTGTCATCGCAGGCCAAAATGGGATGAGTGCGGCTGTGACGACAGTCAGCAGGGCCAGAACTAACACGGGCCTGCGCTGAGATGCGTCGTCTGTCAGCTGGATCGTCGCCATCCAGGTCAGCGCCAGCGGCAAAAGCGTAGCGCCTGCGACCAGTAAGGGTTGCAAAGCGTTTGGCATGATCGTGGGAGCTGAAATCAACAGATAGCAAACGGTGCACAATCCCAACGCTGCCACCGAAGATGTGCCGCGCGAACGCGAGCGCGAAATCAGGACCAATGCGGTCGCGACCATTGCGCCGATTGCCATACCACGAAGTATGAGGTCGGAAATTATGATCCAGTTGGCCTCCATTGCAGGCTAGATTGCCAGCCAGCGCACGGTAAGTCTTGTCGAATCTGAATTTCAGTTGTCAGAAATCAATCGGTTGAACATGTTTGCTTGACCTCTGCCGCATGGGTCGCAAGAACATGAACAGCGGCAACGAAGAAGGTGCGACATGAGCTATGATCCCGAAAACATCTTTGCAAAAATCCTGCGTGGGGAAATTCCGTCGACCCGTGTTTACGAGGATGACGAGACGCTGGCCTTCATGGATATCATGCCACGTTCTGATGGACATTTGCTGGTGATCCCCAAAACCCCGTGTCGCAATGTCCTGGATGCATCGCCCGAGCAACTGGCGTCGGTAATGAAGACGGTTCAAAAGCTGTCGCAGGCGGCAATGAAGGCCTTTGAAGCTGATGGCGTCACTATCCAGCAGTTCAACGAGGCCGCCGGAGGGCAGGAAGTGTTTCACCTGCATTTCCACGTTCTGCCGCGCTACGAAGGTGTATCTATGCGCCCGCCCGGAAACATGGGCGATTTCGAGGTCATCGCCGCACAAGCCGATAAGATCAAAGCAGCGCTGGGTTGATCAGAGCAGCAGTTCAGTGCGACCCCGAGCAGGTTTCGTGGTCGCCGAACGCATGCATTACCTCGCAGACATGATCGTGTCTGCCATCACAGGCGGCGGTGATACGGGCCAACTCAGTTTCAAGTCGGCTGAGACGAGCGATCCGATCACGCAGATCAGCCAGTTGCCTTTCGGCAATGTCATGGGCGCGGTTCAGATCTGCGCCCTTTGCACCTTCGAGCGACAGCAGCGCTTCGATATCTGTCAGCGGCAGGCCCAGATCACGTGTGTGTTTGATGAACTGCAACCGCTTCAGGGCAGTTTCGTCATAGCGCCTTTGATTGCCCGCAGTTCTCTCGGGTCGTTGTAGCAAACCCTTGTCTTCATAGAACCGGATCGTTGGCACTTTCACTCCGGTCTTGCGCGACAAGTCACCAATTGAGAACATTTTTTTCCAAGTCCCCTTGAACCTCTAGTGACTAGAGGAATTACATTGTGTGTCGAACCAGAACAAGGGACGCACAAAACATGGCTCATCAACACTCGCATTCCGGGCATGGCCATCATTCGCACAATCACATCGATCCGTCGGCAGGGGATGCGCGCGTTGCATGGGCCATTGCTGTGAACATGTTTCTGACCCTTGCCCAGATTATTGGAGGGGTCCTGTCCGGCTCATTGGCGCTGATTGCAGATGCGTTGCACAACCTTTCCGATGCGATCGCGCTGGTCATTGCGTTCTTTGCTCGCAAAATTGCCCGTCGCCCTGCTGACCCGCGAATGAGTTTCGGCTATGGCCGTGCCGAAGTGGTTGCGGCATTGGTCAACTACACAACGCTTGTCGTTCTGTCGGTCTATCTGATGTACGAAGGGGTAATGCGGTTCTTTGAACCCGAGCCCGTCAATGGCTGGATCGTTGTCTGGATCGCCGCCATAGCGCTCATCGTCGATGTGATTACCGCTGTTCTGACCTACACGATGGCCAAGGAGAGCATGAACATACGCGCTGCTTTCCTGCATAATGTGGCTGATGCTTTGGGCTCGGTTGCGGTCATCATCGCGGGCACAGCTGTCATTCTGTTCAACTGGATCTGGGTTGATCCCGCGGTGACCATCATGATTTCGGTCTACATCCTCTGGCACGTCAAATCTGAAATTGGTGAAACTGTCCGCGTGCTGATGTTGGGTGCACCGCCTGAGCTGGAGCCCGAAACGGTCGCAACCTCAATCGAAGAAACAGATGGGGTAAGCGAAGTGCATCATGTGCACCTGTGGAGCATGCAGGAACGGCAGCCCGCGCTGACTGCACATCTGGTTATCGCTGATGAGGCCTGGCATCGGGCAGAGGCAATCCGTAGCGAAGTAAAACGCTCACTGAGTGAAGATTTCGCCATTGGACATGTCACACTCGAAGTCGAACGTTCAGAAAGCGCCTGTGTTGGCTCGCTACGGTTCGGGCATCAGGAAGATTAAGGGGTCTTAAAAAGGAATTGCCGTTCCGATTATGGGGTCGGAACGGCAGACTCGTAACCAAACACTTATCGGATTTCGCGGGCAAGCCCGGGATCACCGGTTTAACACACCACTCACTCTAGAACGGTAGGTTCATGTTACTCGTAACAGAGACAGATGTATTGAGGGCAGATGAAGTTTCTCTAAATTTTACACTAAATCGTGTAAATTTTCGGAAAACTTCGGGCATTTTGGGAAACAGAGCCTCGTCAGATTTGGCACTGTTGCTTACCTAGCGTCAAAATTCGATTCGTTGACGTCAGACTCTCAGGCCGTTGCCGGGTCGAAAATCTCTGAAAACGTCTTTCTCAATGCCACGTCCAGATCCGGCATGGTCAATGGCAGCCCAAGATCGACGAGTGATGTGACACCGTACTCCCGAATGCCACACGGCACGATACCTGTGAAATGATCAAGATCGGGTTCAACGTTAATTGAGATACCATGAAAGCTGACCCACTTGCGCAGGCGGATACCAATTGCGGCTATCTTGTCTTCCGCGGGTTGGCCGGTAACCGTCAGTGGTTTGTCTTTGCGCTGAACCCAAACGCCAACGCGCCCTTCGCGTATTTCACCTTGGACATTGAATTCCGCCAGAGCTGAGATCACCCAGGTTTCCAGTTGCTTCACGAACCGGCGCACGTCGTGCCCCCGTTTGCCGACGTCGAGCATGACATAGACGACGCGCTGGCCCGGGCCGTGATAGGTATATTCACCACCGCGCTTGCTTTCATACACGGGGAAGCGATCCGGATCGGTTAAGTCTTCTCGGCGCGCCGAAGTGCCCGCGGTGTACAGCGGGGGATGTTCAAGCAGCCAGATGCATTCGTCAGCCTCACCCGCAGAAATCGCAGCCACCCGCGCCTCCATGAAGGCAACGGCCTCTTGATAATCGGTCAGCCCGTCAGAGATCTTCCATTCCATAGGCGGCTCATATCGCGCATGCGATGGTTGCGAAAGGGGTCAAGCGGCCTCGGCAAGGCATCGCTGCAGAACTTGGGCGTAGGTCTCGGTGCCCTGAGCACCTGTTAGCAGATACTTTCCGCCAAAAACCATTGAAGGTACGCCCGATATACCGCGACTGGTCCAAAACTGTTGCTTCTCTCTGACCGAGGCTGCATGGGCCTGCGACTCAAGCACTGCTTTGGCGGCGGCCTCGTCCAAACCAACGGAGGCAACAACGTTTGCCAGTACGTCCACGTCCGACACATCCTTTTGGTCGCTGAAATACGCTTTGAACAAGGCCAGTTTCAACGGATGCTGTCGTCCCTGCGTTTCCGCCCAGTCTAACAATTGGTGGGCAGCAAAGGTATTCACCATGCGGCTTTCGTCCGTGAAATTGAAATCGAATCCGAGTTCCGAGCCGAGCGAGGTCAGGCGATCGCGCGCTTGCTGGCTCTGTTCTTCGGTCGAACCGTACTTCTCCATTATATGTTCGCGTAGGTTCTGGCCTTCGGATCCCATGGTGGGGTTGAGCTCGAATGGGTGCCATCTGAGTTGAGCCAGTACATTTTGCTGCTGTAACGCCTGATCCAACTGGCGAAATCCAACGATACACCACGGGCACACGACGTCCGAGACGATGTCGATCTGAACTACGGGACGGGAATCGGGCGATGTCATCTGGAACTCCTGAAGGGGTAGGTGTGGCAGTCTATTGAGGCTAGAGATATGGGTTGTGTCGGGGATTTCAAACCTGTGTGTTTTTGCCTCTTCACATCCCTGCGTTCAACGTCTATACGCCGCTCTACCAAGTCACAAACAGTGCGGTCGTGGCGGAATTGGTAGACGCGCAGCGTTGAGGTCGCTGTGGGGTAACTCCCGTGGAAGTTCGAGTCTTCTCGACCGCACCAACTGATCCAGAAGTGTGACCACGGATTAGTTGCCGGCTCAAATCCCAGACTTTGAAGGGCTTCGGACCATCGCAATTGGTTTGGAGGCGACTGATACCAAACAGAGCTGTTATTGATTGATCACACGGCGCTGCTCCGTTCCACTTCCCTTTTGATGGGCATATATGCGAGAGAGACAATCGTACTGTTGTTTCGCTGGTAATCAGCGACTTGCTTCCTGCAGTGCAACGAGTACTTCGGGACGACAGTAAAGTGAAAAACCACACCATCCTGCGAATAGCGCGCCAGAGTTGAAGATGACAAATCCTGACGTAAAAACAAATCTTTGGCGGAGTGCGCGATTGAGCGTTGCTCCAATGATGGACTGGACGGATAGACATTGTCGCTATCTGCACAGGCTGCTCAGTTCGGAAACGTTGCTCTATACTGAGATGGTCACCGCGCCGGCGTTGGTCCGGGGTGGGGCGCTGCATTTGCTAGAGTATCATCCTCAGGAGCATCCGGTTGCGCTGCAACTGGGGGGCTCGGACCCGCAGGAACTGGCGCACGCGGCCAGGATGGGGGCTGATGCGGGGTATGATGAGATAAACCTGAACTGCGGTTGTCCTTCGGACCGGGTGCAATCCGGGACTTTTGGTGCCGTGCTCATGAAAGATTCTGGGCGAGTGGCAGAGTGTGTCGAGGCTATGCGCGAAGCAGTCGATGTCGAAGTCACGGTCAAATGCCGGATCGGGGTGGATGAGCAGGAGCCGGAAGAGGTCTTGCCTGAATTCCTCGAACGAATTCAGGTGGCTGGGTGCCAAAGGGTGACGATTCATGCACGCAAAGCTTGGCTACAGGGACTAAGCCCAAAAGAAAATCGAGACATTCCACCACTCGACTACGATCTGGTACATCGGATGAAGTCTGCGTTTCCTGATCTTCATGTTTCGATCAATGGGGGCATCACCTCATTGCAACAGGCGCGCGAACATTTGGAAGCGGGACTAGACGGTGTCATGATTGGCCGTGCGGCTTATCATCAACCGACCAATATCCTCTCTAAGGCTGATCCGTTGATTTTCCAGACTGGGAAGGCTGCTGATCCGATTGAAGTTGTCGGAAAAATGGTGCCCTATATCGAACAACACCTTGCCGACGGTGGTCGGTTGCACCAGATCACCCGGCATATGTTGGGCCTGTTTGCGGGCCGTCCCGGCGCACGTGCGTGGCGCAGAATGTTGTCTGAGGGTGCGGTTCGGGATCATGCAGGACCAGAGGTTTTGTTGCAGGCGCTTGATCGCGTGATGTCGCAGGAACAGGTGCAAAGAGCAGTTTAATACGGCCCTGAGCCGGTATTGGGGGGATGATGCCCGAGACGATGTTGCTGGCCCAGATGCTGGGCCTTTTGCTTGCAATCGGGGCTTTGGCCGGTGTTCTGGCCGGACTGCTTGGCGTTGGAGGTGGTATTGTTCTGGTTCCCGCCTTTTTTTATGCCTTCCAGACGCTAGGATATGGCGGGCCGCAGTTGATGCAGATGTGTCTGGCGACTTCGCTGGCGACAATCATCGTGACGTCGGTCCGATCGGTTATGAGCCACAACAAAAAGGGTGCGGTCGACTGGGATATCCTGCGCAGTTGGGGTCCGG
Organism: Ruegeria sp. CE12; assembly: GCF_056537525.1. Lineage (NCBI taxonomy): Bacteria > Pseudomonadati > Pseudomonadota > Alphaproteobacteria > Rhodobacterales > Roseobacteraceae > Ruegeria > Ruegeria sp. CE12. The sequence goes on from NZ_JBQFRS010000002.1 coordinate 226,191, forward strand.
GAATTGTGATCGGGGCGATTTTTGGGGTTCTGGTTGCATCAGCGCTGCATACCGAAATGCTTCAGGCCTTGTTTGGCATATTGGGAATGGTGATCGGGGCTTATCTGGGGCTTGGTCGCTCAGAATGGCGATTGGGTGATGCTATGCCCAAAGGTCTTCGGCGCGCTGCGCTGTCCCCTTCGGTTGGTTTTCTCTCTGTTCTGATGGGGATCGGCGGAGGCAGCTTCGGTGTGCCGTTGATGAGTCTGTATAACACCCCGATCCACCGCGCGGTCGCCACGGCCGCTGGTTTTGGCGTGATCATCGCGGTCCCTTCGGTTTTGGGTTTTCTGTTTCTGGACATCGCTCCTGAACATCGTCCACCGTTGACAATCGGAGCCGTGAACCTGATCGCGTTTGGCATCGTGGTAGCGATGACAATGATAACCGCCCCGTGGGGTGTTAAGTTGGCACATGCGATGGACCCCAAACCGCTCAAGCGGGTTTTTGCGGTGTTCCTGACGCTGGTGGCTTTGAACATGTTGCGAAAGGCGCTGGGCTGGTGAGCGAGTTTCTCAAAAAGGGTTGGATCAAATTCCCCCATGACCCGGTACTATCAAACTGGGTAGAGCAGGTTCTGCCTTCGGCAAAAACATCGGTGTCTGATCCTGCACATGCTGAGTGGCATGATTGCGAGGGTACTTGGTTCATCGGGGTCGATGCATTGGACAATGACGCTCGGGGCAGGGTGGCGGGCTCTGCTGCTTTGTCCGGGAGTGCGATCGAGTTTGTGGAGAGTCACTATGGACGACTTGATCTGCACAAAGGGCAGGTCTCGATCATCTATCCGGGTTATCCGCGACCGAGACGAGGAGAGGGTGAAGCTGCTGCGCGCTATCGTGCCAATCGGGATGCGGCCCATGTCGATGGACTAAAACCCATGGGGCCAAACAGGCGACGTCAGGTGGATGAGCCGCACGCCTGGGTATTGGGTATCCCGTTAAGTGAGGCCAGTGCTGATGCCTCTCCCATGGTACTGTGGGAAGGGAGCCATAAGATCATGGGGGCGGCGTTCAGACGTGCTGTCGCCGGAGTGCCCGCTGCGCAGTTGGGATGCACAGACGTAACTGAAATCTATCAATCGGCGCGACGTGAGGTTTTTGATACCTGCCCTCGGATCGAACTTCCGGCCAAGCCGGGCGAGGCCTATTTGCTGCACCGCCATTGTCTGCACGGCGTTGCACCTTGGGGAGAAAATGCAAGCGCAGGACCGGATGGACGGATGATTGCCTATTTTCGGCCCGAGTTCACTGGTGGTGTGGCGGAATGGATCGAATCCCCGTAACGTCCTGTCATTCTTAGGATTTGGAGGGTTTGTTCAATGATTACGGTCCACACGAATTCCGATGGCGCGCTGATCGAAGTTGAGCTGTCGGGGGAAGTGACAAGCGCAGATTATGCCACCACACTGGTTCCGGCCATTGAGGCGGCGCTAGCTGAACACGACTCGGTTCGTCTGTTGGCGATCGTGTCACCCGAGTTCAAGGGATACGATCTGGGTGCCGCTTGGTCGGACACCAAGCTGGGCCTCAGCCATTGGCGCGGCTTTGACCGGATCGCGGTGGTGGCAGATCAGGGGTGGGTGCAAACCAGTATTCGACTGGCGGCACCGATTTTGCCATGTCCCGTGCATGTGTTTGAAATGACCGAAGTCGAAACCGCCCGGCGCTGGATTCGTGAATCCCTTGGCGCGATCCATGTCATTGATCTGGGTGGCCCCTGTGTTCAGGTCAGCCTGATGGGAAAGCTTGACCCGGAAGAGTACAAGCAGGCCGAACGTGATCTGGATGACAAGCTGCGCGATCGCGACGGGTTTAGGCTGTTGATTGATTTGCGTGAGTTTGACGGCTGGCAGGGTCTGACAGCGATGGCGGCGCACTTCCGACTGGCGCGTGGACATATCGGGCTACTCGACCGCGCAGCTATTGTCGGAGACAAAGCGTGGCAACATATGGCGCAGCGTTTGGCAAGCCACGTACTGGGCACGCGGACACAGTATTTCCCCTCAGATGAATATGAGAATGCCAAATCCTGGTTGGCTGCAGGATAGGTGTGCTGGCGGAGGAATCGGTTTCCTCCGCCATATATTGTTGTGCTGCGCAGGCATGGGGATGCTCAAACGGTTTGGTGTCAGACCTCGTGCGAACAGCTGAAACTACGCCTTTGAGATACTAAACGCTCGGTGACGTTGCGTCGTAAACGCGCTCGGGTGCCAATGTGGTTGCGAATAAATGTTGAGTTTCGAATGATTTTTTATCATTCGGTAAAAAAATGATGTAGATTACCCGGATTTTCCCCCTAATCCCTGCATCCTTTTTTTGTATTGGCACCGCGTCGCTGCGGGTCTCCACTCACTCACTTGAAGTCCTCGAGCTCTCCCCCTCGGAGTTCGGATCGGATCCGCAGCGGCACAGGTATCACAGGTATTGGAACACCCAGATGCGATTGCTCGAAAGATTGAAGTACAAATTTCTGATCAAAGACATGAGCACCCCTGTTCCACTCGGAGTGCGAAAAACACTGCAGCGGGCCACTGAGAAACCAGCGACCAATCGCTCGGAGATTTCAAAGATCTTCCAAGCCGAGTTGGAAAACCCAGCAGCAGGCGGCCCAGAGAGGGAATAACTAAGGTGCCGTTGTTTCGTGCAATCCGGGGGCGGATTAACTGCGCTCCAACCGCGCTGCACGGCCACCACGACGTTTTGCCAGTCTGGGCTTACGTTCGGGCAGATCCTGCATGATTTCGGCGCGTTCGTTGCTGTCCATTTTCGACCATCGTGTGATTTCATCAATGGTGCGATAGCAGCCGGTGCAGATGCGTTCGGTCGGATGAACGACACAGATCTGGACACAAGGGCTTTCAACCTCGTTCCTTTTCCAAACCATATTAGTCATCAGAGGTCTCCGACCCGTTACAGAAAGCGCAGCCTGTCCAAGGCTCCCTGCAGGATATAACCTGCCGCGACATGATCGATAACCTGTCCGCGACGTTTTCGTGTCGTATCCGCCTCAAGCAGTGCCTTTTCTGCCGCAACCGTGCTGAGCCGTTCGTCCCAGAAACCGATGGGCAATTCGGTCAGACGAGACAGATTTCGCGCAAAAGCACGTGTGGACTGACAGCGGGGGCCCTCGGTTCCATCCATGTTTTTGGGCAAGCCAAGCAGGATTCCTCCAATCTCGCGATCAGTGACGATTTCCATAAGGCGTGCAGAATCCAGCGTAAATTTCTTACGCCGAACTGTTTCCAGTGGACTGGCGACTCCACGCATACGGTCCGATACGGCGACGCCAATGGTCTTTTCACCGAGATCCAGGCCCATCAGCGCCGTCATCGGCTGCAGGTCGGCAGCAAAATCTTCGAATGCATCGTGAATCATTGGGCAATCCCGGCCTGTTGTGCAGCGGCAGCTATCATCTGCAGCGCGTTGTCGTTTCCTGCGAAAACGCTTAGCGCTTCATCCCGAATTCCGATTGCGCGTTCCTTATCACCTAGCACACCAAGTGCAGCAATCAGACGCGCCCATTCTTCAGGCGACCCACCTTCGGTCGCAAGCCGATCGGACAGCTGATTGACCATACCTCTGATCATGTCCTGACGTTCTTCGGCTGTCAGTTCTGCCGCGGCCTCCATGTCTTCTTGGGTTGGGCCAGGTGAAGCCACAGGCAGTTGAGGTGGATTGAAGACGCCAGCGCGGAAGGCGAGATCGTCCATTTGAGACCGGATCGCATCCGCCCAAGGCGCCCCGGCGGGGGCAGATCGCAAGGTATCCAGCCAGACGCGATAAGCTATATCGGGGCGTCCCGTCTGGGCCAGCATCTGTCCCCAGTAGTATCGGGCAGGGCCAAGGTCGGGGCTACGCTCAAGCGCTTGGCGCAAGGCTTCCTCGGCCTCGGGCGAAACATATCCGCCTGCTGCAAGAATCATCATTTCAGCCAGGTTTGAATAGGCCTCGGCTGACGCCTCGGGGCCGGACAATTCTATCACCCGACGTTGGGCTTCGTATCCTGCCTTGAAGTTGCCTGCGTTGGTCTCGTGCTGTGCCAGCAGGATATGCCCCTGCAGGTCATCGGGGCGCTGGGCAACCGTGTCGCGCAGTTTTTGCAAGAGTTGCGCATAGCTCTCTTCCAGTTTGGGGGGCTGAACCGGCGTCGTCTGCTCTTCGGCAGCGGCCTGGCTTGGGCGGTTCACGCGCAGTTCCTCGGCCAATTCCAACCGTTCCGAGAGCGGCATATCGGGAAAACCTGCTGCGCCGATGCGATGATACATGAACCATGCGCCACCAATCAGAACAAGTGCAACTGCGATCACAGCAACTGCGGACGTCACGCTGGATGGGCCAGCCTGAGCCTTCTCACCCCGCATCTGTGCATCAGCGGCAAGTATGCGGCGCGAAATTTCGGTCCGAACACGTTCTGCATCTGCCTGCCCGATGACGCCGCGCGCCAGATCGCGGTCCACGCCTGCCAGTTGTTCGCGATAAACGCGCAGGTCATAGGCCGCAGTTGGCTCATCGCTGCGACGTCCCCGAAGCATCGTGTAACCCAAAAATGCTGCGATCAGCAGCGCGGCCAGAATAGTCAGGACCGTGAATGGCATATTATCTCCGAATTCGTTGCCCTGACTTAGACCTGTGAGCCCCTCAAAAAAAGGGACAAATGGCCGCGAATGGTGCACATGTCGCAATAGCACTATATTGCGGCGTTGTGCGGCAGGGGTATTCTGCCCTCACAATGCATATCTGCGCCCAATCACGAGACCTGACGGATTCGCACATGAGACACTATTCAGCCTTTGCTGTAGCGCGTGAGGCGCTGCGTTATCACACCGGGTGGGAACGCGCCTGGCGTTCGCCCGAGCCTAAAAAGCGCTATGACGTCATCATCGTAGGCGCTGGTGGTCACGGTCTGGCGACCGCGTATTACCTGGGCAAGAACTATGGCATCCAGAATGTTGCAGTAATCGAAAAAGGATGGCTGGGCGGTGGTAACACTGGTCGGAACACGACCATTATCCGCTCGAACTATCTTCAGGATCCATCCGCCGCGATCTACGAAAAGGCGCGTGGCCTATATGAAGACCTGAGCCAGGACCTGAACTACAACGTTATGTTCAGTCCGCGCGGCGTTATGATGCTGGCCCAGACCCAGCACGAAATCCGCGGGTATCAGCGTACGGCCCATGCCAACGCGCTGCAGGGCGTAAAGACCGAATGGATCGGTCCCGAGCGCGTGAAGGAACTGGTGCCAATCATCAATATCCACGGTCCGCGTTATCCCGTTCTTGGAGCGCTGTGGCAGGAACGTGGTGGCACCGCACGTCACGATGCTGTGGCCTGGGGTTATGCACGTGCCTGCTCGAACATGGGCATGGATATCATCCAGAAATGCGAAGTTACCGGCGTCCGTCAGGAAAACGGACGCGTAACAGGTGTCGAAACCACCAAAGGCGCGATCGAGTGTGACAAGCTGGGCATCGTGGTTGCGGGCCATTCCGGTCAGTTGGCCGAGATGGCAGGCTTCCGTCTGCCGGTAGAGTCTCTCGCTCTGCAGGCATTGGTGTCTGAACCGATCAAACCCTGCATGGACGTGGTCGTAATGGCCAACACCGTGCACGGTTACATGTCGCAGTCTGACAAGGGTGAGATGGTGATCGGCGGCGGTACCGACGGGTTCAACAACTACACTCAGCGCGGGTCTTTCCATCACATCGAGGAGACCGTCCGAGCGCTGGTCGAAACTTTCCCGATGATCTCGCGTCTGAAGATGCTGCGCCAGTGGGGTGGCATCGTGGATATGACCGGTGACCGGTCTCCGATCCTGTCGAAAACGCCTTTGGGTGGCTGCTTCATCAACTGCGGTTGGGGTACCGGTGGCTTCAAGTCGATCCCTGGCTCTGGTTGGGGTATGGCGCAGCTTATGGCTACGGGCCACTCGCCGCTGACCGAAGCCTTCTCGCTGGAGCGTTTCAAAGAAGGTCGCTTTATCGACGAAAGCGTTGCAGCCGGGGTGGCGCACTAAGGTCCGGTTGAACTGGTCCTGACTGTGTCAAACGATAGATTTCAGGTCGGCGTTGTCGCTGACCTACCGCCGAAAGGATGAACATATGCTGATCCTCAATTGCCCGTATTGCGGCGTGGATGCTGAAGAGTCGGAACTGGCCGCTGGCGGTGAAGCGCATCTGAAGCGCTTTGGCCCCGGGTCGTCGGATGGTGATTTCCACGACTACCTGTTCATGCGTGAAAACCCGAAAGGTGTTCATTTTGAACGCTGGCGCCATGCAAATGGCTGCGGCAAGTGGTTTCACGCTGCGCGCTGCACAAACACGCTTGAAGTATTCGGAACGTATTCCGCTCAGACTACTGAGCCACCAAAGGAAATTCGCGAAGCCATTTCGGCCAAGCGCCCCGGCTGGAAGTGGAGAGACTTTGAATGATCCGCTTCGCCATTTGTAATTCCGCCTGCGAAAGGTCCGCAACATGAGCACCCGTCTCGCAAAACAAGGCCGGCTGATTGACCGGTCGAAACAGGTCACCTTTACCTTCAACGGCACCTCAATGCAGGGCTATGAGGGCGACACGCTTGCCTCGGCCTTGCTGGCCAATGATCAGATGATGATGGGCCGGTCGTTCAAATACCACCGTCCGCGTGGCGTTGTCGCCAGCGGCGCGGAAGAGCCGAACGCCTTGGTTGGTCTGGGGCAGGGCAGCCGGTTCGAACCGAACCAGCGCGCCACAACCACTGAACTGTTCAATGGCCTGACCGCAATTTCACAGAACCACTGGCCGAACCTCGAATTCGACATCGGCGCTGTGAACACCGCGCTGGCCCGGTTCCTGCCGGCTGGTTTCTACTACAAGACGTTCATCCACCCCAAACCGTTTTGGAAGCACGTCTATGAGCCGTTCATTCGTCAGTCCGCCGGTCTGGGCAAGGCACCGGACAAAGAGACACGCGATGCCGACACCTATGAGCACTTCTACGCCTTCACCGATGTTCTGGTGATCGGTGGCGGTGTCGCTGGTCTTCAGGCGGCTAAGTCTGCAGCGCAATCCGGCGCGAAGGTCATGCTGATTGAGCAGACCGCGCATTGGGGTGGTCGCGCCCCGGTTGATGGTGGAACCATCAACGGCGAACCTGTGGATAAGTTCGTGGAACAATTGGTTTCCGAACTCGAAACAATGGAAAACGTCACCATGCGGTCGCGCTGCATGGGGGCAGGAGTCTATGACCATGGTTATGTACTGGGTTACGAGCGTCTGACGGATCATAAACCGGGTACACAAGGTCCTCGTCATCGCCTGTGGCGCATCCGCGCCAAACAGGTCGTGACTGCGACCGGTGCAATTGAACGCCCGCTGTCCTTTGCTGGTAACGACGTGCCGGGTGTCATGCTGGCCTCGGCCATGCGCGACTATGTCGTGAACTGGGGTGTGACCCCGGGTGACCGCGTGATCGTCGCCACCAACAACGATGATGCCTATCGTACCGCAATCATCCTGAAACAGGCCGGTGTTGACGTCCTGCGTGTCGTTGATGCCCGTGCTGCAGCAGGACCATTGGCTGAGGAAGCACGCCAGCTTGGCATTCGTGTTGATCCCGGTAAGGCGATTGCCAAGGTCAAAGGTGGCAAGCGCGTTAAGAAGGTTGCGATCTGCAATCAGGAAGGCATCGGTGGTGCCCGGGAAGAGGTCGAATGTGATGCCGTCGCCATGTCGGGCGGCTGGTCTCCGGTCGTTCACATGTGGTCTCACTGCGGTGGCAAACTGATCTGGGATGAAGCGAATGCGCATTTCCGTCCTGATCCGGATCGTCCGCCACTGGGCGCCAACGGAGAAGGGTTTGTTCTGGCGGCCGGTACCTCCAACGGGCCGCTGGGCTTGGGCGACGTTCTGACCGATGCGCATGCTGCTGGTAAAGCGGCAGCCAAGGCTGCAGGCTTCAAACCCAAAAACACCAAGGCACCAGAGGGAGCGACGACAGACGAGGCTGCGATGGAAGCAGTCTGGCTGATGCCGGCGAATGCTGAAATTCAGCTGCGCATGAAGTCCTGGCTCGACTTCCAGAACGACGTCAAAGTGTCCGACGTTCAACTGGCTGCGCGTGAAGGTTATGAAAGCGTTGAGCATACCAAGCGCTACACAACGCTGGGCATGGCAACGGATCAGGGTAAACTCAGCAATATCAACGGCCTGGCGATCCTGGCTGACTCGTTGAATTCTGAGATTCCTCAGGTCGGAACCACCACTTTCCGTCCGCCTTACACCCCCATTTCGATGGGTGCGATTGGCGGTGAGGCTCGTGGCGATGTCTTCCAGCCGATCCGTCAAACACCGATGCACAACTGGCACGACAAGAATGGCGCCGATTGGGAGCCGGTCGGCCACTGGCGCCGGACCTACGCCTATGTGCGCCCCGGAGAGACTGTGCATGACGCGGTGAACCGTGAGGTGAAGAACACCCGCGACAACCTTGGCCTGCTGGACGCCTCGACGCTTGGTAAACTGATCGTCAAAGGCCCTGATGCCGGCAAGTTCCTGGACATGATGTACACCAACATGATGTCCACATTGAAGGTTGGCAAATGCCGCTATGGCCTGATGTGTTCAGAAAACGGTTTCCTGATCGACGACGGCGTTGTTGCGCGTATCGATGAGGATACATGGCTTTGCCACACGACCACCGGTGGAGCGGAACGTATCCATGGCCATATGGAAGAGTGGCTGCAGACCGAATGGTGGGACTGGAAAGTCTACGTTGCCAACGTGACCGAGCAATATGCGCAGGTCGCCGTTGTCGGCCCCAACGCCCGCAAGGTGTTGGAGAAGCTGGGCGGCATGGATGTCAGCAAAGAGGCGTTGCCGTTCATGGAGTGGCGTGACGGCAAGATTGGCGAGTTTGATTGCCGCGCCTACCGCATCTCGTTCTCAGGTGAGCTCTCTTATGAGATCGCCGTCCCCGCCAGCCAGGGTCAGGCGTTCTGGGATGCCTTGATGGACGCAGGCAAGGAATTCGGTGTGATGCCTTACGGCACCGAATGCCTGCACATCCTGCGGGCCGAGAAGGGCTTTATCATGATCGGGGATGAAACCGATGGCACCGTGATCCCGCAGGATCTGGGGCTGCACTGGGCGATCTCGAAAAAGAAAGAGGACTTCCTCGGTAAGCGTGCGCAAGAGCGCGAGCATATGATCGATCCCGACCGCTGGAAACTGGTCGGTCTCGAGACTGTGGATGGTTCTGTAATCCCTGATGGGGCCTACGCAGTGGGTGAGGGGGTAAACGCCAACGGTCAGCGCAATATGATCGGGCGTGTAACCTCGACCTATTACTCGGCCAATCTGGGCAAGGGAATTGCCATGGGTCTGATCAAACATGGTCCGGATCGCATGGGTGAAATCGTCGAGTTCCCGGGTACAGACGACAAAATCTACAAAGCCAAGATCGTAGACCCGATCTTCTTTGACAAGGACGGGGAGAAGCAGAATGTCTGAACCCATCAGCGCATTGAACCACGCCAGCTATGATGGCATTGCCAAGGTCGAGGAGTGCGGCCTGCAGGGTATGATCACCTTGCGTGGTGATCTTTCAGACAAGGTTCTGATCAAGGCAGTCAAAGATGCGACAGGGCAGAAGGTTCCCGGTCAGCGCGAAGTCTTCGTGGATGGAGATACCGGCGTTTGCTGGATGTCGACCGATGAGTTGCTTGTGCTGGTGCCATATGCCGAGGTTGAGGCCAAACTGGCAGCGATGACCAATGCTCTTAGCGGGACACATGCACTTGCGGTCAACGTTTCAGACGCGCGTGCGGTGTTCCGTATCTCGGGTGGAAGTGCGCGCGAGGTTCTGGGCAAGCTGGCGCCGGTCGAACTGTCGGCCGAAACCTTCCAGCCCGGGCAGATCCGCCGTTCACGTTTAGCTCAGGTAGCTGGGGCGTTCTGGATGGATGACGCCGAGACTTTCCGCGTGGTGTGTTTCCGTTCGGCAGCAGACTATGTATTCAAACTGCTCAAGGTTGCAGCACAGCCCGGCAGTGAGGTCGGTGTCTACTGACCTCACAGTTTTTGATAACTGCGAACAAATTGTGCCATCCTGCTGTTGCAGGATGGCACATTTAGTTTTGATATTGCATATCTATTTGGTCTTCAGCTATGAGTTTGGAAGTTCACAAAGTGACATTGATAAGTTGATGAGGTCTAAGTTTTTGTGTTTGCCGGTGCTTTCGCAGTTTGATCGGAAATGTCGGTTTCGTAAGTCACTGATGCAATCATAACTTGTTTTTTGAAACGAGCCATAGACGAAAGCCATAGATAGTAAAATTGTAATGAAGATTTTTAGAACTGGCGTTCTGGCCGCGTTGGCGACAGCTGTATCTGTCGGCTTGGCCAATTCTGAGGAATACAAAGAGACGTTTGAGTGCTCATTCGAGAGGGGTATGGGAAAGCGTCCCACACCAACTCGTTTAGTGTTTTCTGTAGATCTCTACGGGCGATCTGCACTTTTACACGAAGTAGAAATCCCACGTATCGACACAACACCCGGTGTAGCTGACGTTAAAAGAGATAGTTACAAGGTACTTTCAATCTCGTGGTCAGCAAAACGGTACGTCTTCTCAGAAGATGGCAGAAAGATAAATTCTCATAGTACAAGTATCGAAAGTATCGACCTTAATACGCAGGAGTTTTCCATTTTTCTGGATCGCCGAACGATGAAAGCTATTGCGCGGACACAGTCCAGCGACATTCGCTACAAATACGGCGAAGCCGAAGGTCAATGCATTCTAAGAGCCTTTCCCAATAACTAGATGAGTAAAAAATGAAGACTGCTATAGCTGCCCTTTTTCTGGGTTTGTCTACGGTTGGTACATCCGTGGCTGCCGAAACATTTAAAGAGACTTTTGAGTGTGAGTTTGGGCGTGGCCTTGCAAATCGGCCAACGCCGAGCCGGGTCGTGTTCTCGGTGGATGAATATGGACGGTCAGCACTGTTGCACAACGTCGAAATTCCAAAGCTCGACACCGATACCGGATCAGGCAGGATAAAGCGGGATACTCACAAGTTACTGGTTATAGCGTGGGTTGGCGATAACTACCTCTATACCGCGAGCGGACGGCCTTACGCGACGAACGAGTCTCGGTATGACGCGATCGACCTGCGCGATCTCGAATTCACGATCAATCTAAACCGAAATACTATGAAGGCGACGGTAAAGTCGGCGACCTCCATCGCATACAACCGGCGTGATGGCTTCGCGAAAGGAAGCTGCATCGCAATCGCTGCACCAAAATAACCAGACAAGGAATGTATCGATGAAACAAGTAATCATCGCGACGAGCTTAGCGCTTTTTGCAGCAACTGCTCAGGCGGAAGTACGGAACTACGAATGTTCCGTACATAGTATCGAAGCACAAGGTTGGATTCCACCGCGCGTGATACTTAGCATCGACCCTGAGAATAAGCGAGCAAGGGCCTTTGATGGGGCTATCATTTCCGCAAATGAGCTCGCAGGACGGGAAGAAAACACGCCTGTGGACGCTCGCTTCAAATCTACGCGCAAAGGTGAATACGAGGTGAGCTGGCGGATTACGCTTTCCTCAAATTCAACCCGACAATTTCGAGTGAACTATACCGCGAAACTAAATCCGGAAACCAACAAGCTGAACATGCGTGCGAATTTCCCCATGGATGGCTTAGCCAATAGGCCTAAGGGGGACGGAGTCTGTAAATTGGTAAGTAAACCAAGCCTTTATTGAATGTACCCAAGCTGGAGAAAGCGGGATATCCTCGCTTTCTTCGCTGTCGCCGGGAGCTTTCTTATTCTTCGTCCTGGCGTTGTTCAGTCTTTGAACAAGACGGTATGATAGCGTGATAATCCAGCGCTGGATAGCAGGCTTAGTCTATCCAGAGGTGCGTTGTTCCCGTCGTAAGCATCAGAGTAAAAGGACAAGACATTGAGTAGAGCAGCAGTTTTTTCGTGCCGCTCCTCAGCTTCCAACAATGGTGAATGAAGGGAAAGCAATAAAGCGGGGCGTTGCTTTTTCAGCCATTCCAACAAAGTTGGTAGTACGAGGAATTCAGCCCCTTCGATATCCATTTTGACAAGTGAGATTTTCGACAGATCGTTTGCAGTTTCGAACTGATCCCAGGCGATCGTAAGTGCGTCGTTCCCATGTTCAGCGTCGTGTAACAGAGAACTGGTTGAATCCCCGGGCTCTCCGCGAACTGAGGCCATGCGAGCGACGCCGAATTCGTTTGAAAGGGCCACACCAAACGCCGAGACGTTGTCGATGTCGTTGAGGTCCAGATTCCATGCCAGATGGCGGAACGCTGTTGGATCGGGCTCGAAACACCAGACATGCCGAGCTTTACGGGCACCGTATAGAACCGTCGGGCCAATCCAGGCGCCGATGTCCAGATAGTCACGGTCGGGCGAGAGGTATTTGTCGAGTATCGCGAATGTCTCAGGTTCCCACGCACCGGATGATGCCTTGCGCCAGAATTTCGAATGATATGGGTCAAGGCGGAAGGGCTCGCCATTCAGGTTGCCCGCATAGTATCCGCGGGCGCGGTAGAACATCTTGCGCGCCTGTGTAAGCATTGCCTGCCTCCGGGTTTTCTCGTCTCGGCTCTTGACCTGCGCGCGTGGCCAAAGCATTTAACCTTGGGAACCGCAACTTATATTTAACAGGGGGCCGACATGGCTTTTGAACTTCCTGATCTTCCTTATGCACATGACGCGCTGGCAGCCAAGGGTATGTCCGCGGAAACGTTGGAATATCACCACGACCTGCACCACAAGGCCTATGTCGACAATGGCAACAAGCTGATCGCCGGGACCGAGTGGGACGGCAAGTCGCTGGAAGAGATCATCGTTGGCACCTATGACGCAAACGCTGTTGCGCAAAACGGCATCTTCAACAACATCAGCCAGCTGTGGAACCACAACCAGTTCTGGGAAATGATGGGCCCCGGCGGCAACGCAATGCCCGGTGAGCTGGAGAAAGCTCTGACCGAAAGCTTCGGCTCGGTTGACGAATTCAAGTCGCAGTTCAGCGCAGCTGGCGCAGGTCAGTTCGGCTCGGGCTGGGCATGGCTGGTCAAGAACGCAGACGGTTCGCTGGCCGTAACCAAGACCGAGAACGGCGTGAACCCGCTGTGCTTTAACCAAACCGCTCTGCTGGGTTGTGACGTTTGGGAGCACTCGTACTACATCGACTTCCGCAACAAGCGCCCGGCCTACCTGTCGAACTTCCTCGACAACCTGGTGAACTGGGAAAACGTTGCATCGCGGATGTAATTGTTAACCAGATATGGGTTTATCAATGGCCTGCTGGCGGTGACGCTGGCAGGCTTTTTCTTTTTGGGGTGGCTGTTACCAATGCCATTGCGGCGTTTTTCTTTCTTCATCGAATGACTGGTTCGAGTCCGAACTCGCCAATGGTACGCGATGTCTGGATTTCCGCTTTCTGCGGCACACGGCTTGCTGCGTGAGCAAAAAGCCGAAATCCGATCAACGTCCGCTCAGGGCTTGTGCGACCCGTCCAAACTCGCCGGTGTTAGTCCAAGGCAGACATTGTCCAAGTGTCTGACTGCCTCACGTTTTACGAAAGTGACAAGTCGTCAGGTTAGTACTAAGGTGGCAAAATAAAAATTCGAATGTTTGACTATTCCGCTACTCAACTTCATCTTTCGAGAGTTTAGTATGTCTAAGTTCAAATTTCCCACCGCCTTCACGATACTCTTTGTTCTAATTGCCGTGGTGGCAATTCTCACTTGGGTTATCCCCGCTGGCGAGTATGAGCGCCAGATGAACGAAGCTTTAGGTAGCGAGGCGCCCGTGCCGGGCACCTATCATGAGGTGGAACCAAACCCTCAGGGTCTTGCATCGGTCATACTTGCGCCAATTGCCGGTATGTATGACCCGGGTCTACTTGGAAGCTCGTCCAGCGCCGCAATTGATGTAGCGTTTTTTGTTCTGATCATTGGCGGTTTTCTGATGGTTGTCACAAAAACCGGTGCGATAGATGCCGGAATTGGCTGGTTGCTGCACAGGTTGGCAGGGCGGGAAATCCTGATGATCCCGATCCTGATGATCGCATTCGCATTTGGCGGAACCAGCTATGGTATGGCCGAGGAATCGCTGGCGTTCTATGCGTTGATCATTCCTGTTTTCATAAGGGCTGGATACGACTCGCTGACTGGTGTCGCTGTTATCATGCTGGGCGCGGGGATCGGCACTTTGGGTTCGACCTTCAACGCATTTGCGACGGTTGTTGCGTCGCAAGGTGCAGGTATTCCATTCACGAACGGGATTGTCCTGAGGTTCATCATTCTTGCCTTGTGCCTGGCTGCAGGCATTGCCTTCGTCATGCGATATGCAAGGCGGGTAAAAGCTGACCCATCCTTATCAGTGGTGGCGGATCAGGCCGAGGATAACAGGGCTCATTTTCTGAAAGGTTCGGAAAGCGGCGACGCATTCCCGGAGTTGACGCGTACGCGGTCTATCATCCTGATCCTGTTCGGAATTACGTTCGCTGTAATGATCTATGGTGTGGTTGCATTGGGCTGGTGGATGGCCCGAATGTCAGGCCTCTTCCTTGTCATGTCGATCATTGTCTGGTGGGTCGGTAAGCTGGATGAAGGATCCCGAATGGATGAGGCGACCTTTGTCGAAACCTTTGTCGACGGTGCGCGTGATCTGTTGGGGGTCGCGCTGATCATCGGAGTGGCGCGCGGAGTGGTCGTTATCATGGATGCGGGCAAGATCACCGACACTATTCTGGCGGGGGCCGAGGGATTTGTATCTGGCCTAAGCGAGTTTGCCTTTATCAACGCCATGTTTGGCATTCAGATTCTGATGTCATTCCTTGTGCCATCGTCATCGGGGTTGGCGACGCTTTCGATGCCGATCATGGCGCCCCTTGCTGATTTCGCAGGTGTCGGGCGCGATCTGGTGGTTACTGCTTATCAATCCGCCAACGGGTGGGTGAACTTATTCAACCCGACGTTCGCGGTTGTTATGGGCGGTTTGGCCATTGGGCGGGTTTCTTACGACCGATGGCTTCGGTTCGTATTCCCATTGCTGGTTATCCTTGCCGTCATCATTTGCGCCGCGCTCACCATTGGGGCCATGACAGATCCGGGGATCGACGCGCCTCAGACGGAGACTTCAGACGCAACTTCGAACTAAGTCCACGCGATGACTGAACATTCCCCATCAAAGGCTAAGCCAACATCAGGTGCTCTTGGGCTGACTGCGTGTATCGCGCTGGTTGTGGGGAACATGATAGGTTCAGGGGTGTTTTTGCTTCCGGCCTCGTTGGCTCCGTTTGGGCCGATCGCAATCGGAGGTTGGGTTCTGACATCGGCCGGGGCCCTCGTTTTGGCGATTATCTTCGGAAGATTATCCCGTGTCGTGACCAAACCGGGCGGTCCTTATGCCTACTCGCAAGAGGCGTTCGGGGACTTTGCCGGTTTCATCATTGCGTGGGGCTACTGGATCGCCCTTTGGACCGGAAATGCGGCCGTGGCGGTGGCATTGGTCGGATATCTGGGCTTTCTGTTTCCGATTATTGTCGATGTCCCCATGTATGGGCTGGCAACGGCGCTTATCGCGATCTGGTCGCTAACTCTGATCAATATTCGCGGTGTGGAAGGGGCCGGGTTTGTTCAGATTATTACGACGATCCTGAAACTCGCCCCTCTGATCCTGATCGGCGCGTTGGGGATATTCTGGGTCAATACCGAGAACTATTTTCCGATCAATCACAGTGGCACTACAGCGATTTCTGCGATCTCTGCTTCGGCTGCGCTGACATTGTGGGCCTATCTTGGTCTTGAATCGGCAACTGTGCCCTCAGGGGATGTCATCGAACCTGAAAAGACGATCCCGCGCGCCACCGTGATCGGCGTCATCATAGCAGCCTGCGTCTATATCTCGGTCACTGCTGTATCGATGGGTGTGCTTCCTCCCGATGTACTGGCGGCATCGGCTGCTCCGCTCGCCGCAGTGGGTGAGGTTATGTTTGGCACATTCGGCGGTCTTCTTGTTGCGTTCGGGGCGGTGATCTCAACATTTGGAACCCTGAACGGGTTTACCTTGCTGAGCGGGCAAGTGCCTTACGGCGCGGCCCTTGATCGGGTCTTTCCGGCCGCCCTTGGGCAGCAGTCGAAATTTGGAACTCCGGCCAATGCGCTGATCCTGTCCAACCTTTTGGCATCCCTGTTGCTTATCCTGAACTTCGCGCAAGGTCTGGTTGCAGCATTCAACTTTGTGATCCTGCTGGCAGTCATGGCCAGCCTGCTTCCATACGCAATTTGTTCAGTCGCCGAGATCATGATCCGACTGAAAGGTGGCGAAGTCCTGCGGGGTGCGGAACTGGCGAAAGTAGCTGTTCTGGGACTGCTTGGGTTCACTTACTCGGTCTGGGCGTTCATCGGGTCCGGTGCGGAAACTGTTTTGATTGGTTCTGTCCTGCTGCTTGCGGGCGTGCCCATCCATGTCTGGGTCCGCTGGAACCAGGCCAATGACGTTGAAGACATTCAGAAAACGGATACTTCGAAAGGAGAGTTGCCATGAAGCTCGGCGTTCATTCCGAGATCGGAAAGCTCAACAAGGTGATTGTCTCGCGCCCGTCACTGGCGCACGACCGCCTGACACCGCGAAATTGCGAAGAGCTTTTGTTCGATGACGTGATCTGGGTCGAACAGGCCCGCAAGGACCACGCCGAGTTCTGCTCGTTGATGCGTGAACGCGGGGTCGAGGTTTATGATATCCAGGATCTGCTGGCCGAAGCGATCCGGTCAGATCCTGCTGCACGTGCTTTCCTTCTTGATCGACTGATCACACCCAACATGGTCGGGCTGGGGTTTTCCGTGGAAATGCGGGCCTGGCTGGATGAGATGGATGCCAAGCTTCTTGCCCGGCATATGCTGGGTGGCATCATTTTTGCAGATCTTCCCAAGGGAATGATCGACGAGCAGTTTGGTGATTTGGTTTCATTGGGCGATTTCATCCTTCCGGCGATCCCCAACGCGCAGTTCCAGCGCGACCCTTCCTGCTGGATTTTCGACGGCGTGACGACAAACCCGATGTTCTGGCCTGCACGTAAGCCGGAAACCCTGATTATGCGCACGGTGTACCGGCATCATAAATTGTTCAAAGACGCCGAATTCGAATTTTGGTGGGGCGATAGTGATGACGATTTCGGACTAGCCTCGGTCGAAGGCGGTGATGTTCAGCCGGTTGGCAATGGAACGGTTTTCATTGGAATGGGCGAACGTACGACCCGTCAGGCTGTGGCACAGGTCGCCGAAGCGCTGTTCAGAAAGGGTGGCGCCGAGCGTGTTGTCGCCTGCGCTATGCCCAAAAGCCGCGCGGCCATGCATCTGGATACGGTATTCACCTGCCTAGACCACGATAAGGTCACTGCGTTCTCGGAAGTCGCAGACCAGATCACCTGTATTTCGATCCGTCCCGGTGACCGTGGGGATTTGGATATCCACGTGGAGAAAGGGCACCTGTTCGACGTCTACAAAGAGGCTCTGGGGCTGAATTCGCTGGAGGTCATTTCAACCGGCGGCAATGAGTTCCAGGCCGAACGCGAACAATGGGATGATGGCAACAACGTCGTGGCCCTCTCGCCTGGTGTGGTCGTGGGCTATGCGCGCAACACGTTCACAAACGGCAAGATGCGGGCAGCTGGTGTCGAGGTAATCGAGATATCAGGCCAGGAACTGGGGCGCGGTCGAGGCGGTGGCCACTGCATGACATGCCCGATCGACCGCGATCCCGCCTATTGAATTTACCAAGGGCGCAACCCCCCGCGCCAAAAGACTTTTGTTAGGAGAGACCAAATGGCATTCAATCTCAAAGGCCGCAGTTATCTGAAAATTGCCGACTTCAGCCAACGTGAAATGCTGTATCTGCTGGATTTGGCCCGCGACCTGAAACGCGCAAAATACGCACGTGCCGAACAGCAGTCGTTAAAGGGCAAAAACATCTGTTTGATTTTCGAGAAAACGTCGACCCGCACCCGCTGCGCGTTTGAAGTTGCGGCTTACGATCAGGGTGCGAACATCACCTATCTGGATCCGTCGGGCTCGCAGATCGGTCACAAGGAATCCATGAAAGACACGGCCCGCGTATTAGGGCGTATGTTCGACGGGATCGAATTCCGCGGCGCAGGTCAGGACATGGTCGAGACGTTGTCAGACTATGCTGGTGTCCCGGTCTACAACGGCCTGACCGACGACTGGCATCCGACCCAGATGCTCGCCGATATGCAAACCATGATCGAGCATGCGGACAAACCGCGCAAAGACATCGTCTACGCCTATTCAGGCGATTGCAGGTCGAACATGGGCAACTCGCTGCTGATGCTGGGCGCGATCATGGGCTGCGACGTGCGGATGATTTCGCCGAAAGAAACCCAACCCCATGATGATGTGCGGAAGTTGGCATTGGAGCGGGCTGAAAAGACGGGCGCACGTGTGACCATCACGGACGATACCTCGGCAGTAGAAGGCGCGGATTTCATTCATACTGATGTCTGGGTGTCGATGGGTGAGCCAAAAGAGGTCTGGGCTGAGCGGATCAAGCTGCTGAGCCCTTATCAGGTCAACATGGATCTAATGAAGAAGACCGGCAATCCAGCGGTCAAGTTCATGCACTGCTTGCCCGCCTTCCACAATCTGGACACCAAGGTCGGTCAGGATATTCACGAACAGTTCGGCATTACCGAAATGGAGGTGACGGAAGAAGTGTTCGAAAGCGATATGAACATCGCCTTTGAACAGGCCGAAAACCGGATGCACACAATCAAAGCGATCCTTGTCGCTACGTTAGGAGCCTGACCTATGGGACGCGTTGTTGTAGCATTGGGCGGCAACGCGCTTCTCAAGCGGGGTGAGGAGATGACGGCAGACAATCAGCGCAAGAATGCGAAGATTGCTGCCGAAGCCCTTGCCCCTCTTTGCGAAGCGCATGAGGCTGTCATTACCCATGGCAATGGCCCGCAGGTCGGGATGCTGGCCCTGCAAGAAATCATGTACACCGATGTTAAGGAGTACCCGCTGGACGTTCTGGTCGGTGAGACGATGGGCATGATCGGTTACATGATCGAACAAGAGCTTGGTAACATCCTGCCTTTCGAACACCACATCGCTACTTTGCTGACTATGATCGAGGTGGACCCTGACGATCCAGCCTTTGACAACCCAACCAAGTTCATTGGTCAGGTCTACACTGAGGAGGAGGCAAAAAAAGAGGCTGCCGACAAGGGTTGGACGGTAAAACCGGATGGCGAGTACTGGCGCAGGGTTGTTCCGTCACCCCGACCAAAGCGCATCTTTCAGGTCGAACCGATCCGTTGGATTTTGGAGAAAGGCGCCACTGTCATCGCGGCTGGCGGCGGTGGCATTCCAACAATGTATGAGAAAGGCGCCGATCGTAAACTGGTTGGGGTCGAAGCCGTCATCGATAAGGATTTCGCGTCATGCCTGCTGGCACAGAACCTTGGTGCGGATTTCTTTGTCATCGCCACGGATGCGGAGGCCGTGTTCCTGAATTGGGGCGAACCTGATCAGAAGGGTATTCGGTCAATAACACCCGATGCTCTTGATGAGTATGATTTCCCAGCGGGATCAATGGGACCAAAAGTGCAGGCGGCACAGGACTTTGTACGTTCATCCGGAGGTAGGGCAATTATCTGTGCATTAGCAGATGTTCCCGCAGCCGTTCGAGGTGAAAAAGGGACAACCATCTCACTGAACGCGGGGCAAACACAGTTTCATTAGGCGTAAAAAGTACTCTTCGGCTTATTGGAATGCCGCGAGGTTTATTTCGTGTCCTTTGCCTCCAAAGCACCGGCATGTTTTACAAGTTTTTGACCGGTGGCATTACTGATCTCAGTCAACACTATTAATATCGCTTGTCGAAATGCGTTCGCCCTCTTCCAAGTTCCCAGAGCGATGCCTCACTTATCGCTGGTCGCTCTCGCCGGTACAGGTGGAAACTTGCCTATACGTCAACTTTCGAATTGAGAGTTATTGTACCCGTGCTTGGCAGTTCCTAGCTAAAGGATGCGGAGGGGAGAGTTCCGCCAACCAATTGATAAGTAATCGGGCAGCGCGCCAAAAACCGAGGGCGCGTCACAGGTGAACTGTGCCTGACAGGCGAGGGATAGCCACAAAAACGGTATCAGGAGATCACTATGGTCGAACTTGCACAGGGAACTTGGGTTATCGTCGCCGACGGAGAAAAGGCGCTGTTTATGGAAAATATCACAGACGCCGAAGACCCAAATCTGGTCGTCGTCTCAGTCGAAGAGCAGGAACAGGAAACGGCACGCCTGAAACCTTCGGATCGGGCCGGACGTCGCTATGATCGTGGCCCCAAGCAGAAATCTGCGGTCGAAGAGGGCACCTGGAAGACCCATGCGAAATCTCTGTTTGTGCAGGATCTGGCCAATTTGCTGAACCGCAAGGGCCTCAAGGGGGCCTACAAACGACTGGTGCTGGTCGCCAGCCCCCACGTTCTTGGGCTGTTGCGGCGGCGCCTACATAGCGAAGTCCTGGCAAAAGTGGTGGCCGAAGTCGACAAAACACTGACCAACCATCCCTTGCACAAGGTCGAACAGGTTTTGACCAGTCGTCTGAAAGCTAATGCGCGCGCATAAGCAAAGCAGGTGGGCGGTTTGCACCGCCCACATTCGCTCTGATCACGCAAGCAATCTGCGCAGTTCAGTCATAGCTGTTTCAGCATCCCCCACCCAGGTGATGAAATCGGACAGCGATGCATCTGCAAAGCCCTGATCAATTACCTGATCCAATAGGGCACGCAAAGCGCCCCAGTACCCATCCACATTCATGACCAAAATGGGTTTGTCATGCAGACCCAGCTGGCGCCATGTCAGCGCCTCGAAAAGTTCGTCCAGTGATCCGGGGCCGCCGGGCAGTACGACAACTGCATCGGCATTCATGATCATGACCTTCTTTCGTTCGTGCATCGTCTCGGTGATGACAAAGTGGGTCAGGTCGGTTTTACCGACCTCGCGGCGCACCAGATGTACCGGGATCACTCCAAAGGTTTCGCCGCCCGCAGTCTGAGCCGCGCGTGCGACCTCACCCATAAGACCGACATCTCCGGCACCATAAACCAGTCTCCAGCCTTCATTTGCCAAAAGCTGGCCAAACTGGCGAGCAGCGTCCGAATAGGCGGTATTTTCGCCATTTCGTGACCCGCAGTACACACAGACGGATTTCTGAGACATGAATGGGGGGCTCCGGGCTTGTGTCAGAAGTTTTGACCCGTGATAGCGGGATTGATAGGTTGGCTCAACTGTCGGGCGGAATGCTTTTAACTCAAAGCATTTTTGTCGCGGGGTGAAAGGAAAAAAATGGACGCCAAGTCGGGAAACGGAAGTTCAGGCACATTCATCTGGGGGGTGATCGCCGGTATCGTTGCATTGCTGATTGCAGGAGGTTTGTACCTGACAGGCATGCTCGGTGGAGATGCAGACAAAGATCAGCAACCGCAGGAAGAGGCTGCAGTCGTGCCTGAACCTGAAGAGCAGGTCACCGAGGCTGAGGAAACACAGACCACGCAGTCAGTCGACGAACCAGCGGCAGCCGAGACTGCGGAAGCGCAGGAAACCGACGAGACGGCACCTGAAGCACCTAGTGAGCAAACCGCTGATCAAGGGCAGGAGGAGCAGACAACAGAAGAAGCTCCGGCACAAGACGCCACCGCAGAGGCTGAAGAACCTGATACCGAACAGGAAGCAAGCGCAGATACACCGACCGCAGTAGTTCCGCCTGTGTTGGATCAGATCTTTGTTGAAAAGGATGGCAACGCGCTTTTGTCCGGAAATGCCGAGCCGGGTAGCCAAATTCGCGTCTTGCTGGACGGCGAGCCTGTGCACTCCTTTACGGTCGACAACAGCGGACAGTTTGCTGAATTTGTTGCGATCCCATTCAGTGAAAATGCACGCGGGTTGGTTTTGGAGCATTCTGATGGGACGCAATCGGCGAGATCCGATGATTATCTGATTGCTGCTCTTCCCGAGCCGGAGCCCGAAGTTGCTGAAGAAGAACAGATCGCCAGCGCCGAGCCAACGGCGACCGAAGAACCTGTAACCACCGCAAATACCGAAGAGACGCAGACAGCCACGGATGACACCGATAAACAGGTGGCCGAAGAGCCTGAAGCAGAGGCGACCGACGATCAACAGATTGCAGTGTTGCGTTCGGGTGAAGAGGGGGTTGAACTTGTCCAATCGCCGACTGCACCTGCAGATGCTCCGAAACAGATCGAATTGGACACAATCGGCTATTCTGATACCGGCGATGTTCAGTTGACCGGTCGGGCTCAGGATGGTTCGGCAGTTCGTCTGTACCTGGATAATCGCTTGGTTGCTGAACTTTCGCCCGATGA
Source organism: Ruegeria sp. CE12 (assembly GCF_056537525.1). NCBI lineage: Bacteria > Pseudomonadati > Pseudomonadota > Alphaproteobacteria > Rhodobacterales > Roseobacteraceae > Ruegeria > Ruegeria sp. CE12. The sequence goes on from NZ_JBQFRS010000002.1 coordinate 248,661, forward strand.
AAGCGGAAAATGGCGCGGCGACCTCGAGGGGATCGAACCCGGCGTCTACACATTGCGTGTAGATGAGATCAACACCGACGGAACGGTACTGAGCCGCGTCGAAACGCCGTTCAAACGCGAACCGGTTGAGGTTTTGCAGGCGAGCGAGGAAGCAGATCCAAATCAGGCGCCGGATGAAACCCCTTCAATCCGCTCGGTCACCGTGCAGAAGGGGGATACATTGTGGGCAATCTCACGTGAGCGTTTTGGGGACGGTATTCTGTACGTAAAGCTGTTTGACGCGAACCGTGAACTGATCCGCGATCCAGATCTGATTTACCCGGGGCAGATATTTACTATCCCGGAATAAAAGCTTGGCTCTGGTCCTTTGGGGGGCTGGGGCCTATCTCTGACCGCAGCTAAGGTACGTGAAGAGATGACCGATCAATGAGTTCTGACAACCTGCCAGAGATAGATGAGCGCCGTTCAGGCTGGCTGACCATTCGTAAGGTCGCACCGTACCTGTGGCCAGAGGATGAGCCCTGGGTCAAACGCCGTGTGATATTTGCGATGGTCATGCTGGTGCTGGCGAAGCTGATCGCTGTTTATACTCCGATCCTTTACAAAGGCGCAGTCGACAGCTTGGCGGGCGAAGGCGTGCCACCGCTTGCATTGGGCGCGGTGGGGCTCACTGTAGCCTATGGAATGGCGCGTCTGATGACGGTTGGTTTCCAGCAACTGCGTGATGCCCTGTTTGCGCCGGTCGGCCAACGGGCGTTGCGAGCGCTGGCGCTGGAGACGTTCCAACACATCCATCAGCTATCGATGCGCTATCACATCACGCGGCGCACAGGCGGCCTGAGCCGGATTATCGAACGGGGAGTGAAAGGCGTTGAGTTCCTGCTGCGGTTTTTGCTGTTTTCCATCGGCCCGCTGATCCTTGAGCTACTGCTGGTCTCGATCATTCTCATGTGGCTGTTCGACGTTTGGTATCTGGTTGTCGTTGCTGTCACCATCGCGCTCTATATCTGGTTCACCTTTGCAGTCACCGAATGGCGGGTGAAGCTGCGGCGCGAGATGAATGATCAGGATACCGAGGCCAATCAGCGCGCCATCGACAGCTTGCTGAATTTCGAAACTGTCAAATATTTCAATGCCGAAGAGCGTGAAGCTGCACGCTATGATGTCTCGATGAAGGCATATGCGCAGGCCGCGTTAAAAACCGCATATTCGCTGGCGTTCCTTAATTTTGGTCAATCGCTTCTGATCACCTGCGGTCTGATTGGCGTGATGGTTCTGGCAGCTATTGGCGTCCAAAAGGGCACATTGACCGTCGGTGATTTCGTTATGGTGAATGCCTATATGATCCAGATAACCGTCCCCTTGAATTTTCTTGGTACGGTATATCGCGAAATCCGACAGTCGCTTGTCGATATGGGGCAGATGTTCCAACTGCTGGAACAACCTGCAGAGGTCACGGACAAACCTGACGCAAAAGATCTGGTCGTCTCCGGAGGGCAGGTTGAACTGGACCAGGTTCATTTTGGATATGAAGCGGACCGGGACATCCTGAAAGGCGTTTCGCTGACAGCCGAAGCGGGACAAACGGTGGCGATTGTCGGGGCTACAGGATCGGGAAAGTCGACGATAGGGCGGCTGCTCTTCCGGTTTTATGATGTCACTGGTGGTGCGCTCAGGATTGATGGGCAGGACGTTCGCGATGTGACCCAGACCAGTCTGCACGCGGCCATTGGTGTGGTTCCGCAGGATACAGTCCTGTTCAATGATACCATCCGCTACAACATCGCTTACGGTCGCGAAGGCGCAAGTCAGGACGACGTGGAAGCAGCGGCCAAAGCGGCGCAGATTCATGATTTCATCATCGCTTTGCCAGAAGGATATGACACGAAGGTAGGAGAGCGTGGCCTCAAGCTTTCGGGCGGTGAGAAACAGCGGGTTGGCATCGCGCGGACACTGCTCAAGAACCCGCCCATTTTGTTGCTGGATGAGGCGACCTCGGCGTTGGACACAGATACCGAGCAAGACATCAAAGATGCTCTGGCGCGAGCGGGGGAGGGGCGTACGGTGATAACGATCGCGCACCGCCTCAGCACGATTGCCGAGGCTGACCAGATCGTTGTGTTGGAGCAAGGTGAGATCATCGAGCAGGGCTCGCACGATGAGCTGCTGGCGCGTCAGGGACGCTATGCGCAGCTATGGAGCCGTCAGCAGTCAGATACGCAGGCAGCTTAAGATCGTTGGCTCTATTGTGCTTCGGAAACAAGGAACTCTCAGTATGAAAAAACACATATTGGTCGCGTTCATTACATTGGGAGTACCTGCAGTTGCGTTTGCTGACCCTATCGTTGGGCTTTGGAAAACCGAGCCCGACCGCAAGAACCTGATTTCGCACATTCAGATATCGGCCTGTGGCGACAAGTTCTGCGGCAAGATTGAATCCGCTTATGATTCCTCGGGCAAGAAGGTTCAGACACCGAATGTCGGAAAGCAACTATTCTGGGACGTGGCGAGCGAGGGAAGTGGAAAATATGGTGGGGGCGAGTTCTGGATCCCAATGATTGACGTGGATGTGGCACCTCAGATGACGCTATCGGGTAATACGCTGACAGTTCGTGGGTGCGAGCATGTGGTGTGCGGACATCAGACCTGGACCCGTTTGAAAGAATAGTCCCTCGTCACGTGTAAGGGTGGGATCGAATATCACCCCGGCATGAAAATTGCTTCATTAAGACGGTTTTGGTTGACGCGTCAGTGTTCAACCTTGAAATCAACTGGACCATTTCACCAAGCGAACCCGGCCGGGTTCATTCACAACAATAGGGAAGTACCGATGAAGTTTCGTCTTGTTGCGCCGCTGATCGCGGTTGCATTGTCTGCTACTGCGGCAGTTGCCGAAGATCTGGAATTTTTGCTGATAAATGAAAGCTCGGCAGATCTTGTTGAATTCAACGTATCGTCGGCTTCTTCCGATGATTGGGAAAGCAATCTGCTTCAGGGGGGATACCTGGCGCCTGATTATGAAATCGGCGTACTGATTGCGGATGGTCTTGAAACTTGCGTGTACGACATTCGCGGAGTTTTCTCGGATGGATACACGGTCGAAGACTATAGCCTCGATCTATGTGATTTGGGTGCCTATACTTTCTCAGATTAAAGTTTTGAACCTAAAAGAAAAAGGCGAACCCGAAGGTTCGCCTTTGTTCATTCTGCCGCTTTGATAGGTGCGGTTGGCGGATGTTCCGTCGGGTCGCTGTCTTCGTTGGGCGACGTAACCTCACGCGGCGTCCGGCCATCTTCCCAGACGATTTCGGTGGATTGCATGTCCCGAGCTGAGCGCCCGATCGCCATGTCCTGTGCAATCTGGCTGGATCGGCCGGCCGTCAACCGGGCCAACAACTTGCCTAACCAGACAGCATAGGTGGTCACCCAAACCCGCAGAGCAAGGAGTGATGGGGTGACAATCAGCGTCAGCACCGTCGCGATACCCAGTCCGAACACCACAGCAGTCGCCAGCTGTTTCCACCACAGAGCGGTTGGACTGTCGATCGAGTAGCCGCCGTTTATGAAGTCCAGAGACAGACCAAACATCATAGGTGTCAGACCAGCCATGGTGGTCAACGTCGTCAGCAGAACCGGACGAATGCGTGCTTCGGCTGTACGTACGATTGCATCGATTCTGGGCATGTATCGGCTGTATTCCTGATAGGTATCGATCAGAACAATGTTGTTGTTCACCACGATCCCCGCCAATGCAACAATACCGGTACCTGTCATGATGATTGAGAACGGCTGTTGCATCACCATCATCCCGATCAGAACGCCGGTCGTTGACAGCACAACTGCCAACAGAACCAGCACCGAATTGTAGAACGAGTTGAACTGCGCCAGCAGGATCACGAACATCAGACCCAGTGCACCCATGAAGGCGTTCACGAGGAACGCTCCGGATTCTGCCTGCTCTTCCTGATCACCGGTCCATTCCCAAGAGATTGTTTTGGGGAAGGGGTCGCTGCTCAGCCACTCAGTCAGTACTGCAATCCGCTCGTTTGGATTGATCAGCGCAAAGCGGGCGTCACCGCTGTCGATGCTTGTGATCAGGTCGCCCGTGCTTTCGGCGCCGGTAAGCTGCACCAGCTCGAACTCTCTGCCGTCTCCACTCGTGATAACGGTACCGGCGGGTGTCGTACCTTCAACGATTTCCCGCACAACGGCCAGTCGTTGTTCCGTACCATTAGGACCATCAACAACCACTTTACTCAGGCCTGCTTCGACATCTGCCTTGATGTCGTAATACCGTTCCTGATCGATCCGGTTGATCTCCGCCAGTTTCTTGACTGGCTGCCGCGTGACGAAGTTCGACAAGGGGACCAAACCGTCCGGTGTCCGAACCTTCAGCGTATCCAGAGTGGACAAAACCCGATCTTCGTCTGGCAGACGGACACGGATTTCGATTTCCTCATCCGTGCTGTCGGGACGCATTTCGCCCAACAAGATGCCCCGCGTGACCAACTGGACCATGGCGCCGACGGTTGCAACATCCGCGCCAAAACGACCCGCCTTGGCGACATCGACGTCAATCTGCCAGTCAATGCCAGGCAATGGCAGCGAGTCCTCGGTCTTGATCAGGCCGGGGGTGTTGTCGAACGCCTCTCGCGCTGCAAGGGTCGAATTCGTCAGCTCTTCCCAATTGTCACCCCTGATCCGCAGATGTACCGGCTTGGCCGATGCGGGACCCTGCTCAAGCGGCTGGATCTCGACAATTATGCCGGGAATTGAGGCCAGCTCTGCAGACAGTTCTTCTAGAACAAAGTCCCCGTCGTATTCAGGGGAAATGACCTGCCGATCGAACAATCCACCTAGGATGGGTTCTGAGATATTCGGGCGATCTTCCCAAGGCAGGATCTCAAACTGGACGCGACCAACTGTATCAGCAGGGGCCTCGGCGCCGCCATTGTTCTGGTTGAGACCACCTTCGCCTGCAAAAGAGAACACATTGATCACTGCAGGGTGGGCGCCGATGACTTCTTCGGCGGCCAGAACCATGTCGTCTTTTTCATCAAGCGAAAGGTTCCCACGTGCACGGACGTAGGCCGTTGCCTGTTCCGGCTCGGTCTCAACAAAGAATTCGACACCACGATTGTTACTGCCGAAAGCGAACATGACCGCAAAAACGCCAGCCCCGATCAGCAAGATCGAAACAACGGGCATAACGGGATTGCCAACGAGAAACTTCATGACATAGCCGAAGATGCTGTGTTCTTTGGCAGTATGCACACGGGTTTCAGGTGCGCGTTCGAATTTGGCTGCGCTCAACGCTACGGATCCGCCGAACGCGCCGAACATCAGCAAGATCGCCCCAAAAATCACGCCTCCAAAGGATGACCCGGGCATCAGATAATCGGGGTTTACCATCTGCATCGCACCCAGGAACATCATGTAGAGCACTGGCGGAACAAGAACTGCACGCACCCACCAAGGAGTAGTGGCGCGCAACCAGTCAGAGGTGCGATCAAAGACACGGCTAAGACGTCCGGAAACACCACCGACAACCGGCAGATAGATCAGCGCGACGACGAGTGAGGCCGACAGAACGAAGATCAGCGTGATTGGCAGCATCTTCATGAACTCGCCCGGAACGCCGGGCCAGAACAGCATCGGCAGGAATGCGCAGAGAGTCGTGGCGGTCGAGGATACGATCGGCCAGAACATCCGCTGAGCCGCCTCGACATAGGCGTGCATCGGGCCAACGCCTTCCTTGATGCGTTTGTCCGCATATTCCACAACAACGATCGCACCATCGACCAGCATGCCGACGGCCAGGATCAGCCCGAACATTACCATGTTGGAGATGCTGACTCCCATCATCGCGAGCAGGGCAAAACACAGCAGGAAAGAGGTTGGGATCGCAAAACCCACCAGCAACGCGGCACGGGTCCCCAACGAGGCCAGAACGACAATCATCACCAGCGCGATTGCAGTCAGAACCGAGCCTTCCAGCTGGCGAACCATCGAATCGACGATACGGCTCTGGTCGTTGGATGTGCCGACATCAACCGCTGCCTGCAGTTCAGCTGGCCACTTTGATTGTGCTTCGGCAACTTTCGCTTTCACCTCGGCAACCGTATCGATCAGGTTGAACCCTTTGCGTTTGACGACCTGAAGCGCCACGGTCGACTCGCCATTGAAACGGGCGGTGCCCGCACGGTCTTCGAAAGTGTAGTTGATTTCGGCCAGCTCACCCAAAGTTACGACGCGGTCACCGTTCACCTTGACGGGCAGGCCATACACATCCTGAGCCGTTTTGAACGAGGAAGGGATCTTGACCGAGAATGTGCCCTGTTCGGTTTCAACCTCGCCAGCTGCAATTAGCTGGTTGTTATTCTGAACAACATTAATCAGCTCATTGGCGGTGACATTGTAGGCTTCAAGACGCAAAGGATCGATCACGACCTCAAGCATCTCGTCGCGATCACCCGCAATTCCCGCTTCAAGAACTGAATCAAGCGCTTCGAGATCGTCCTGAAGGTCCTTGGCGATACGCGCCATAGTGCGTTCGGGAACCGCACCGGTCAGGTTGACGATGACGATTGGGAACTCCGAGAAATTGACCTCGGTGATCGTGTATTGCTCGGCTCCGTCGGGGAATTTGCTCTGCGCTGTATTCATCGCATCGCGTACATCAGCGATGGTGGCGGACTTATCCCAGCCGAACTCGAATTCCATCAGGATACCAGCGTAGCCCTCGGCGGCGGTGGCTGTCATCTTGTCCAGCCCGTCGAGATCGGCCATCTCGGTTTCCATCGGCTTGATCAGCAGGCTTTCGCTGTCCTCGGCCGAAATGCCCGGGAACTGTACCGATACGAACAGCATCGGAATATCAATGTCCGGTTCGCCTTCTTTGGGCAGGTTCACATAGGCAAACCCGCCGATAATCAGCGAAATCGCAATGAAAGCCAGAACCATTCGGGCTCGATCAGCGGCCCAACTGACAATACCCGTCATTGCGAAGCTTCCCGATATGTTGGTGCGACCGTGACGCCTCGGGTCACGAATTCCTGCCCGACAACGATGATGTCAGTTGTTTCCGGCAGCCCGCCGATCCAGACGCCCTCGGAAGTATCGCGCAGGATTCTGACGGGTTTAAAGTCAACGACATTTTCTGCGCCGACTGTCCGAACTCCGAGTTGACCGTCATTGTTCAGGGTCAGCGCGGATTGAGGCAGCAAATGCGCCTTGACCCCTTCGGCTGCGATCTGAATGTTTGCGGTTTGACCGTCGCGGATCAGCAACTCGGGATTGGGAACGGTGATTTCGACCTCGAACGTGCGAGTGGTTTCGTCTGCCGAACGGCTCAGAAATGTCACCCGGCCCTCGACCTGAAGGCCTGTTACCAGTTGAGCCGATGCAAGAGAGCCTACGATCACACGGTTCACTTCGGTTTCCGGAACGAAACCAACCAGCTTGATCGGATCAAGCTGAATGACAGTCGCACAAAGCGAGCCCGGTTGCATCAGGCTGCCCAATTCGGCCGTGTCGCTTTCCAGCAGACCACGGAAAGGCGCTTCGATAGTCAGACGCTCAAGCTCACGCTCAGCCGCAGCAACCTCAGCAGAGGCGGCTTCGATGCCCGCCTGTGTGGCTTCCAGCCCGGCTTCGGCCGATTTGATGCCTGCCTGGGCTGTGCTCATCGCAGCTTCGCTGGAGATACGGCGGGTTTCAGAACCAAATCCGGTCTCGGACAGTTTACGTGCCGCTTTCAGGTTGATCTCTGCTTCGGCAACCAGCGCATGGGCTTCTTCGAGACGTGCCTCAGCTTCGGGAACCCGGCTTTGCGCTTCTAGTTGAGCGGCTTTTGCCTCGGTCAGGCTGGCGTGGCGTGTACCCGGATCAAGTTCGCATAGAAGATCGCCCGCTTCGACAAAGGCGCCCTTGCGCTTTGGCTCGGATACGACAGTCGAAGTAGTTTCAGACAGAACTTCAACCTGACGGTTGGCTTTGGTCTGCCCTCTCAGCAGCACAGCGCTGTCAATTTCACGAGCGGTCGAACGCAGCGCCACCACTCCGATGGCCTTTGAGGCCAAGGTGTTAACTTCTTCAGAATCGGTCTCTGACAAGGTTTCGGTCTCGGCATCGCCGCGACCTGCAAATGCAAACAGAGCGTCACGCTCAAAAACTAGTAAATATAACGCGACAATAACCAAAAGGGCGTTGATGAATGAAATCAACCGCATGCCGTGCGTCTCCTTGAGTTCTTCGCAATACCGTAATCGGTGTGCATGCCATGAAATGGGGCTGGGCATGCTGCATGTCCATACTGAACTGAATAGTTCGGTTTACTTTTTTTCGCAAGAGGCGGCCCATCTGGTGCAAATGTGCAAATTCCGGCACTTGGCTTGCCGATGGTGCCGGGGTATGACATGGCGCTATACAGCTGAATACAACGCCTGGGGGCAGGAATGAGCGACGTCGACAGTTTTATTGATGAGGTCACCGAAGAGGTGCGCCGCGACCGGCTCTATCTGCTTTTGCGCCGTTGGGGCTGGGTTGGCGTAACTGCGGTTGTTCTGATCGTAGGCGGTGCGGCGTTCAATGAATACCGTAAAGCGCGTGATACAGGCAGGGCCGAGGCTCTGGGAGATTCGATTCTGTCTGCTCTTGCCGAAAACGGTTCGGCTGAACGGGCCGCGAAACTGGAAAGTGTGGAAACCCAGTCTGTAGGTGGTGATGCTATCCTGAACATGCTGCTGGCTGCCGCACAGGTTGATACGGGTTCTGAGCAGGATGCCATCGCAAATCTGAACAGCATTGCCGTTCAGGGCGAATTGCCACAGATCTATCGCGATATGGCGGCATTCAAAGCATTGCTGTTGCAGGGAGAAAGCCTGCCTGCTGCCGATCGCCGACTGCAATTCGAGGCGCTGGCGGCACCTGGGGCCCCGTTGCGCTTGCTGGCCGAGGAACAGTTGGCGCTGATCGACGTGGCCGAAGGAAACACTCAGGCAGCTGTGGACCGACTACAGGCGTTGCGACAGGACGCTGAGGCAGGTGTGGACATTCAACAACGGGCCACGAACCTGATCGTGGCGCTGGGCGGAGAGCCGGAACCGTTGGTAGCTCAGCAAGGTTGAGCTTTGGCAGCGGTTTAACGGAATAGACAGGCGAGTTCGGAACTTCATGGAAATAAGATTTTTCTCCCGCTTTGGTTTGTCGGTGGCAACGGTCGCATTGACGGCGCTGAGCGCCTGTCAGGAACCTGAGATTATTCTGCCCGGTGAACGCGAAGACATTCGCCCTGCTGCGGATACCGAAACTGTTGAGACCCGTGGTTCAAAGCCGATCAGCTTGCCTGCCCAGAGCCGGAACGCAAACTGGTCTCAAAGCCCGGGCACATCTGCATTCCGTACCACAAATGCCGCGCTCAGCAGCGCTCCTCGACCGATCTGGTCGACCTCGATCGGCAATGGCGATTCTCGCAAACAGCGAATTACGGCCGAGCCGGTTGTCGCCGGAGGATTGATCTATACCCTCGACTCAGGTGCAACCGTATCGGCAGTGTCACCTCAGGGGCAGGTGGTTTGGAGCACCAACCTCATTCCGCCAACAGATGGTGATTCCGACGCCACGGGCGGTGGAATGGCTTATTCCAATGGTGTGCTCTATATCTCATCCGGCTATGGACGTCTGACCGCGCTGGACGCCAAAACAGGTGCCAAGCGTTGGCAAAAACGTCTGAATGCGACAGGCAGCGGGTCACCTCTGGTCAGTGATGGTTTGTTGTATCTGGTCGCAGGGGATGAAACCGGTTGGACCATAAACACCAAGGACGGTCGTATTGCCTGGCAAATTGAGGGTACTCCAAGCGTAGGGAATGTGCTGGGGGCGCCAGCACCTGTCATCGCTTCGGATCTGGCTGTGTTTGCATTCGGTTCGGGTGATATCGCTGCGACCTTCCGTCGGGGTGGGATCAGACGCTGGAATGCTTCGGTAGCCGGAGGGCGCCGCGGTCGCGCTGCTGCGCAGATCTTTGACGTTACAGGTGGGCCCATGGTTGTGGGTGATACGATCTATATCGGTAACCATTCCGGACGGACGGTGGCGTTTGACGCGAACACTGGCGAGCGTAACTGGACAGCAGATGAAGGGGCAGTCGATACAGTCTGGCCTGCTGGAAACAGCATCTTTCTGATCAGTGACCGGAGCCAGTTGATCCGATTGAACGCAGCGGATGGGTCGGTCGTTTGGGCCAAGGACCTTCCGGGCTTTGTCAAAGACAAGCCGGGTCGTCGCGGCGCGATCTACGCACATTATGGTCCGATCCTGGCTGGTAACCGCATCGTAATTGCTTCGAATGACGGATATCTGCGGTTCTATAGTCCTACGGACGGCACTCTGGTTCATCAGGCTGAAATCCCCGGTGGTGCAACCACAGCGCCGGTTGTGGCTGGCCAAACGCTGTATGTCGTATCCACCAAGGGACAACTGCACGCTTTCCGTTGACGAAAAGATGCGCTAAAGGGCGCGTCTGAGTCTTGAAAGTTGAGTATCATGTCGCTGACCCTCGCCATAGTGGGGCGCCCGAATGTGGGCAAATCCACCCTGTTCAACCGCCTCGTGGGCAAACGTCTGGCTTTGGTCGACGACCAGCCCGGCGTAACGCGTGACCTGCGCGAAGGCGAAGGGCGTCTGGGTGATCTGCGTTTTACCGTAATCGATACCGCGGGTCTTGAAGACGCGACCGATGACAGCCTTCAGGGACGTATGCGGCGCCTGACCGAGCGCGCAGTCGATATGGCTGATGTCTGCCTGTTCATGATTGATGCACGCACAGGGCTGACGCCGACGGATGAGATGTTTGCCGATATTCTGCGCAAGCGTTCGAAACACGTCATTCTGGCGGCCAACAAAGCCGAAGGCTCAGCCGCTGACGCAGGCGTGCTGGAGGCCTATAATCTGGGTCTGGGTGAGCCTGTTCGTCTGTCGGGTGAGCATGGCGAGGGCATGACAGACCTATACGCGCAGCTGATGCCTATCGCGGACGCGATGGAAGAGCAGCATGTTGAGGATACCCCGCAAACCGATATCGAGCTGGATGAGGAAGGAGAGGGCGAAACACCTCTCATCACCGATGCGAAGCCTCTGCAAGTGGCTGTGGTCGGTCGTCCCAATGCCGGCAAGTCGACGCTGATCAACAAGATCATTGGTGAAGATCGTCTACTGACCGGGCCCGAGGCCGGAATTACCCGCGATGCGATCAGCCTGCGCATTGATTGGGCCGATCCGGATGGCGACAGCACTCCGATGCGTATCTTTGATACAGCGGGCATGCGCAAAAAGGCGAAGGTTCAGGAAAAGCTTGAAAAGCTGTCGGTCTCAGACGGCCTGCGTGCGGTCAAGTTTGCTGAAGTGGTCGTGGTCCTGCTCGACGCGGCTATTCCGTTTGAGCAGCAAGACCTGCGTATCGCTGATCTGGCCGAGCGTGAAGGTCGGGCGGTCGTCGTTGCCGTCAACAAGTGGGACATCGAAGAGGACAAGCAGGAAAAGCTGCGTGATCTGAAACAGTCCTTCGAACGTCTGCTGCCACAGCTACGCGGAGCACCACTGATTACAGTGTCTGCAAAAACGGGCCGTGGTCTGGAACGGTTGCGTGCAGCAATCCTGCGTGCCCATGATGTCTGGAACCGTCGCGTGCCAACCGCCGCCTTGAATCGCTGGCTGACAGCAATGCTTGAACAGCACCCGCCTCCTGCGCCGCAGGGACGCCGGATCAAGTTGCGCTATATGACACAGGCAAAAACACGCCCGCCAGGTTTTGTTGTCATGTGCTCGCACCCAGACAAGATGCCGGACAGCTATTCGAGGTATCTGGTCAATGGCCTGCGTGAAGATTTTGACATGCCGGGTACGCCCATTCGGCTAACCCTGCGCGGCCAGGGCGATAAGAACCCCTACAAGGGTCGGCGGAAGAAAAACGCCGGTGCATTGGCCAAACATCTCAAGGGCAGGGCGTAACTGCGCCAATTTTCAGCATTTTTGACCGAAGGGCGTGACAGGCCCTTGGCATCGCGCTAGCATTCATGAGCGTGCATCTGTTTTGGTGCGCGCAGCTTGTTTGCGGACAAACCGCACATAGTTTTGAAAAGGTTATTAATCCGGACCATCGTTGGGAGCGGGCTTGATGGATCTGAGGGAATACACAAGGCAGTACGCGGTACAGGACAACAGGCTGGCCGCGTTTAGCTATTTCGGGACATTTGCAGTCTACTTTGCATCCCTGACATTAGCGATCGTGTATGTAGATCGTTGGTACATTATGGTACCGGCAGGGATCATATTCGCCTTTGCGGCCGTACGCCTGTATGTATTGCAGCACGATTGCGGCCATCACTCACTATTCGAAACACGACAGCAGAATGAATGGGCAGGGCACGGGCTGTCACCATTTACGTTTGCACCGTTCGAGGTCATGAAGCAGAATCACAATCTGCACCACTCGGGGATCGGTAATCTAGAACATCGAGAAACCGGCGAAATCCATACGATGACCCTCCGTGAGTGGGAGGCCGCCGACTGGAAAACCCGCCTGTTCTATCGGCTTTATCGCAATCCGTTCATCCTTGTGCCCGTAGGCGCACTGTTCACCTATTTCATCCGCTACCGCTGGCCAAAGAATACCATGCGTTTTGGGGTCAAAGGCGTATTGCTACACAATCTCTCCATCTTAGTCTTCTTGGGTCTCCTCTACCTGATCGCAGGAACAACCGGCATTCTGGTTTGGCTGGTCTTTTCACTGCTGGGGGGAATGCTGGGAGTGTTCCTTGTCTATTTGCAACATAACTTTGAAGATACGTACTGGGATCGACGCCCAGAGCTTGATCCCAAAATAGCGGCCCTTCACGGATCATCCGCGCTCGATTTCGGTTGGTGGTTTGACAATGCCGTCGCCTGTATCACCTTGCACGACATACACCATTTCAATGCCCGCATTCCTTCATACCGACTGCGCGCATGTCATTACAATCTGCCGCCTGAATACACGCCGCGCAGGATCAAATTCCCCGAGGCTGTAGCGGCGCTTAACCTCAAACTTTGGGACGAGGACAAAAAACGCCTCGTTCCGTTCCCCAAGAAAGGCAAAACGACCGAACTGGTGCATAGCAGTTAGGTACATGTGGGCGATCAGCCACCGGCTGTGACTTGCAGCGATGTATATGCTGTGTATATACGTTTGATCAAGGAGATAGAGAAAGGACCCGGAATGACACCAGTTACCAGCGTAAAGGGCGTAGGAGACGCGCTTGCAAAATCATTGGCCGAAAATGGCTATAAAACCGCCGATGATCTGGCAAAGGCGAACCCGAAAGAACTGGTTAAGGTCCCTCGAATAGGCGCGGCCCGTGCGCCGATCCTGATAGCAGCTGCTAAGGCTGCGGTTTCTTCGAAACCCACTGCAGCAAAAACCACTGCAACTCGGGCACCAGCACGAAAGCCTGCGACCCGCAAGCCTGCCGCGCGTAAAACCGTAGCCAAAAAACCTGCGTCTGCGCCGCCAACCAAAGCAGCAAGCAGAGCTGCGGTGAGAAAGACATCGGCCACGGCTTCAGCTACAGCCAAGAAGGCCGAAGCCGAACGCAAGGCGGCAGAAAAGCGTGCCGCAGCTGAAAAGGCTGCGAAAGAAGCCGCAGCCGCCGAAAAGGCTGCAGCGGAAGCTAAGGCTAAGAAAAAGGCCAAGGCAAAAGCCAAGGCAGAAAAGGCGGCCAAAAAGAAGAAAGAGATGGAAGCCGCAATTTCCAAGGCCAAGGAGAAGGTGAAGGCCAAATCCAAGAAGGACAAAAAGTCAAAAAAGAACGACAAGAAAAAAGACGAAAAGAAAAAAGACGGCAAAAAGAAAGACAGCAAGTCGAAGGATAAGAAAAAGGCGAAGAAGTAATCACTTCTCCGCCTTCGATCCGGAAACCGGCAGCCATTTGGCTGCCGTTTTTTTAAGCCAGTGTTCCATCCAGTTGCAGCGTGAGTTTGCCGCCCAGATAGGGGGCAAGTACATCTGGCAACGTGACTGTGCCGTCTGCATTCTGACCATTCTCCAGGACTGCAATCAGGCAGCGGCCCACAGCAAGGCCCGAGCCGTTCAGCGAATGCACATACTCCGGCTTGCCGCCCCCTTCGGGACGGAAACGCGCATTCATGCGTCGGGCCTGAAAATCGCCGGTGGTCGATACCGAACTGATCTCGCGATAGGCGTTCTGCCCGGGCAACCAGGCCTCGATGTCATAGGTACGGCGTGCGCCGAACCCCATGTCACCCGTGCACAGGACCACCGTGCGGTAGGGGATACCCATCTGCTCCAATAGGTCTTCAGCACAGCGCAACATGCGCTTCTGTTCATCATCCGAATTGTCGGGATGTGTGATCGAGACCATCTCGACCTTTTCAAACTGGTGCTGACGCAACATGCCTGCGGTATCTTTGCCTGCGCTGCCAGCTTCGGACCGGAAACAGGCTGTGTGTGCCGTCATCCGGATGGGCAGGGCGCTTTCGTCCAGGATCTCACCCGACACTGAATAGGTCAGAGTGACCTCGGACGTTGGGATCAGCCACCAGCCGTTTGTGGTCTGGTAACTGTCCTCACCGAATTTCGGCAGCTTGTCTGTTCCGTACATGGCTTCGTCACGCACCAGAACCGGTGTCTGCATTTCTGTCAGACCATTCTTATCGATATGTGTGTCCAGCATGAACTGGGCCAGCGCACGGTGAATGCGTGCCACGCCTTTCGACAGGTTCACAAAGCGACTGCCGCTGGTTTTGGCGGCCGTCTCGAAATCCATCGCCGCAGCAACGGCTGGGATTTCGTAGTGCTCTTTGGGCGCAAAATCGAGCTCACGTGGGGTGCCCCAACGGTTGACTTCAACATTATCGTCTTCGTCTTCGCCTTGCGGAACATCGTCAGCCGGCAGGTTGGCGATGCGGGCCAGTTGGTCGGTGAGCAGCGCGTCCAGATCTTTGGCTTCGGTCTGCATATGTGCGACCTCGGCCTTTTTCTCGGCCACCAGCGCGCGCAGGCGCTCGAACTCGGCTTCATCGCCGCGTCCCTTGGCGGCACCAACTTCTTTGGAAGCTTTGTTTTGCTCGGCCTGGGCTGTTTCTGCTGCCAGAATCTTGGCGCGGCGGCTTTCGTCCAGCCTCAGCAAATCTGACGACACCGGCGCGTCCCCACGGCGCGCAAGAGCGGCGTCGAAGGCGGCTGGGTTTTCGCGAATGGCGCGGATGTCGTGCATATCTCAGATCCTTGATAAGTGAATCACTGCAGCCGCTTATGCACCATCTGACGGGCGGGGTGTAGCACCCGCCGCGCGATTTAGGCTTACTTCTTGGACTCGTCTGAGGATTCGTGCGCCAGATGCCCATCCCAATGCTCGGTTGGGATTTTGGGTTCAGGCGGATCGGCCATGTAAGACGGTGTCATGATCTGCACGTTGTTTTCGTTAAATACAGCAACAATGTTGCGATGCAGATCGGACCTGATCTTTGGGATCGTGCTGCCCCGCGTCGTATATGCATTGACCTGATAGTTGATGGCATAGTCGGCAAGCGCAGTCCAAAGAACGAAGGGCTCGGGCTTGGATTTCAATCCCTTGGTACGCCGCGCTGCCTCAATCAGCATAGCCTCGACCTTTTCAGGCGGCTCTTCGTAGCCGATACCGACGGTGGTGTGCAAAAGCAGGCCGTTACCATCTGTTTTCTTTGAAAAATTGACCACATCAGAGTTCATCAACTGAGCGTTCGGGATCGAGATCAGTTCATTCTTGATAGACTTCAGATGGGTTTCCATCAGTTTGATTTTGACCACATCACCGATGTGATCGCCAATCTGGATGCGATCACCGATTGAGGTCGAGCGACGGTAGATAACGAACAGGCCAGCAAGCATGTTGCTGACGACTGAGTTCGCACCCAGGGACAACATCGCACCGACCAGAATGGTCAGCCCCTGAAACGCCGCGGAATCTGAGCCCGGAATATATGGCACCGCAAAGACCAGAGCGATGAGGATGACCACGACGCGGGCAATGTTGAAAGTCGGGTTAACCCAGTGCTTCTCAAAGTCGCCCATATCAAACGTGCCGGCTTCGACAGCATCAAAGAACACTCGCATGCCTTTAATGATGTACATGGTGACCCACGAGATCAGGGCCAGCATGATCAGGTTCGGGATATAACTGATAATCCCCTTGAAGATCAGCAGGACCGGCTCAGTCAGATAGGTCAGCAGTAGTTGAGCGAAGTACCGAGTTTCCGCAAACGAAAGCAGGACGAATGAAAGGTAGTAATAAAAACCGAGGAAGAAGATGACCAAAAGAACAAAGTTCAGCCCATACCGGATCAGGGCTGCAATGGCCTCTGCCTGAACGTGTTTGGCGGTGGCAGTCTCGACATCCTGCAAATAGCTCTGAACTATTTCCAGAGTACGTCGTCTGATCCGGCGGTGCAGCCAGAGGATGACGACAATGAACAGAATAAATCCAACGGTCCATGCACCGGCTTCGATCGCACCAGACACCCTTGCCTGTTCGGTGCGGTTAGCCCGGTAGGCGACGATTGCCTCGTGTATGGCATCGCCATGCAAAAGGCTGAGGACGCTAAGCTCCATCTGATCCAGCTCGGCATCAGCCTCTGTAACAACTGATACGAAGATCCCATCCGCAAGAATACGTGTACCGAGTTCGGTCTCTTCATAGGTGATTTCGATATCGGTTTTGTCGGAAGACTCAGCGACCTTGATGATCTTGTCTTGAACTCTTTCTGCCCGTTCCGTAGCGGGCAGAGCGCTTGAGCCACGCAAATGGAAGAGCGTATCGCCGTCGACAATTACCGGAGCTTTGAAGACATCGGATTGCTCCTCGCTCAAAGCTGGCGGAGGCGTAGGGGCCTCTTGCGCCCATGTCGGAGACACCAGCACACATACACACAGGGTTGCCATGCAAAGGCGTGCAAATATGCCAAAGGATTGGATTAATTGAATCATTGGCCCTCCTGATACCTAACTATATCTGAGACGGCTAATGTTCCTAGGGCTGAACTGCAGCTTGTAAGCAATTCTTTTTACAGGTGTGGATCTGTCACTGGGGGCTTGTGAACTATCCATGTGGGGGAATGCCTGTTTCAAAGAATAGCCCATGGTAATGCCATTGCTTGCAAACACGCATTTCAATGAATAGGTTCCCGCCAAATTTGCGGTACATGACCGCAAGACCAAAACAAAGGAATATCCCATGGAAGGTGGCGCAATCGCCCAGTTTCTCCCGCTGATCCTGATCTTCGCGATCATGTATTTCCTGCTGATCCGTCCGCAGCAGAAGAAGATGAAGGAACATCAGGCCATGGTCGAAGCCGTGCGCCGGGGCGATCAGGTTGTCACCCAGGGTGGCCTGATTGGCAAAGTCTCCAAGGTCAAGGAAGGCGACAACGAGATCGAAGTCGAAATCGCCGAGGGTGTGAAGGTTCGCGTGGTCAAGTCGACCATTGCGCAGGTTCTGAACAAAACCGAACCAGCGAAATAAGAGCGCTCCACAACCTTCTGAAAAGGCAGGGTAATGCTGCAAATTGATACCTGGAAGCGGGTTCTGATCTGGTCGGTCTGTGTGATCGGCCTGCTCATGGCCCTGCCGAATGCGTTCTATACGCGTGTCGAACAATCGAACGATGCAAAAGCCGAGATCGAGCTTGGCATCGATACTCCCGAACTACAGGCCGAGGCGGCGCAATGGCCGAATTGGTTGCCGTCTTCGCTAGTCAATCTGGGCCTTGACCTGAGGGGTGGTGCACATCTTCTGGCCGAAGTTCAGGTCGAAGATGTCTACGAAGCTCGGATGGAAGCGATGTGGCCCGAAGTCCGCGAAGCATTGCGGGATGAACGGGCAACCGTCGGTACGATCCGTAAGCAACCTTCTGCTCCTGATGAGATTCGCGTTCGTATCAGTCAGCCCGAGGGTATCACCCGGGCGCTTGAAGTTGTTCGCGGTCTGGCGCGTCCAATTCAAACCCTGACAGGTGTTGGGGCCAACGATATCGAGGTCAGCAGCCAGGGCGATACGATCATTGTTCAACTGTCCGAGGCCGAAAAGCTGGCTTCGAACGACAGAACTGTTCGGCAGGCTCTGGAGATCATCCGTCGCCGTATTGATGAGGTCGGTACACGCGAACCGACGATTCAGCGGCAAGGAACAGATCGTATTCTGATTCAGGTGCCAGGTATCGGCAGTGCATCTGAGTTGAAAGAGATCATTGGCACCACGGCCCAGTTGACCTTCAATCCGGTTGTCAGGCGTGGATCCGACCCGGATGCTGTTCCGGGGATTGGTGAGGAAATTGTACCCTCCATCGATGAAGATGGGGTGTATTACACAATCGAGTCTGCTCCGGTTGTGACCGGTGAAGAACTCGTGGATGCACAGCCTTCGTTTGACCAGAACGGGCGCCCGGCGGTCAGCTTCCGCTTTAACACATCAGGTGCCCGCAAGTTCGGTGACTATACGCTTGAAAACATTGGCGCACCCTTTGCCATTGTTCTGGATGACGAGGTAATTTCCGCTCCTGTGATCCAGAGCCATATCCCGGGCGGGTCTGGCATCATCACCGGTAACTTCACCGTTGAAGAAAGTACCAATCTGGCGGTTCTGCTGCGAGCAGGTGCATTGCCGGCCGGTCTGGAATTCCTCGAAGAACGCACCATCGGTCCGGAGCTGGGTCAGGACAGCATTGACGCGGGCAAGGTCGCTACAATCGTAGCATTTGTCGCGGTGCTGGTCTTCATGGCGCTCAGCTACGGTTTGTTTGGTCTCTTTGCCAATGTCGCGCTGATCATCAACGTGGGGCTTATCTTCGGCCTACTGTCGCTGATCGGGGCGACGCTGACCCTGCCGGGGATCGCGGGGATTGTTCTGACGGTTGGTATGGCCGTTGACGCCAACGTGCTGATTTTCGAACGTATCCGGGAAGAACTCAAATCAGCCAAAGGGCCTGCCCGAGCAATTGAGCTAGGCTATGAAAAGGCGCTGTCGGCCATTCTGGACGCCAACGTAACGACGTTCATCACGGCTGTAATCCTGTTTGCGATGGGTAGCGGCCCGGTTCGCGGCTTTGCCATCACTCTGGGCCTCGGCATTCTGACCTCGGTCTTCACCGCGATCTTCGTGACGCGTCTGATGATCGTCATCTGGTTCGAACGCCGCCGTCCGAAAATGATCGAGGTTTGATATGCGACTGAGACTTGTTCCCAAGGAAACCTCGTTCGATTTCTTCAGCCGCTGGAAAATCTGGCTGGGTATTTCGGGCCTGATGATGGTTGTGGCTTTTACCTCGTTCATGCTGCAGGGCCTGAACTTTGGTATCGATTTCCGCGGTGGTACGACAATCCGTACCCAAAGCGCGCAGGAGATCGATGTAGGCGCTTATCGTGATGCGATCGCTCCGTTGGAGCTGGGTGATGTTTCGATCACCGAGATCTTTGATCCGACATTCGGGCCGGACGAAAACGTAGCCATGATCCGCATTCAGGCTCAGGATGATGCCGAAGCGGTGACCGCAGCAACAATTACGGCTGTAGAAGAGGCACTCACCGGTGCCGCGCCTGACATTGAATTCGTGTCAGTTGAATCTGTTGGCCCCAAAGTATCTGGCGAATTGATCCAAACGGCGGTCATAGCGGTAGTGCTCGCGATTGGAGCGGTTCTTATCTACATCTGGCTTCGGTTCGAATGGCAGTTTGCGCTCGGCGCCGTTGCTGCGCTGGTGCACGATGTGATCCTGACCATTGGTATCTTTTCGGAACTGCAAATCCGGTTTGATCTGGCGATCATCGCCGCGCTCTTGACCATCGTTGGTTACTCGCTGAACGATACCGTGGTCGTATTCGACCGTGTTCGTGAGAACCTGCGCAAGTACAAGAAGAAGGACCTGAAAGAGGTTCTGAACCTGTCCATTAACGAGACCCTCAGCCGGACGGTCATGACCTCGGTTACGACCCTGCTGGCGCTGATCTCGCTTTATGTTCTGGGCGGTGACGTGATCCGCGGGTTCGTCTTTGCGATGATCTGGGGTGTTATCGTGGGTACTTACTCATCCATCTTTGTGGCCTCGACCATCCTGTTGTGGCTGGGGGTCAAGCGCGATTGGACCAAGCCTTCGAACACTGCGGGCAATCAGTTTGCCAACATAGATGCCTGAGGGTTTGCAAGCTGCCCTGGCTCTGCCGGGTATCGGATGGTTGATTTTCACCATAGGAGCCGCGGGTCTTGTCCGCGGCTTCACCGGTTTTGGCACAGCCATGATATTCGTGCCGATCGGAACTCAGTTCCTGCCGGCAACAGATGTCGTGTTTCTGATGGCTGCGACTGGTATTGTCTCAACCCTCGCGCTGGCTCCGCAGGCGTGGAAGGAATGCGACAAGTCCGAAGTCGGGACACTTGCTCTGGCTGCTGCTGTGACGGTGCCACTTGGATTGTGGGTGATGGTACAAGTCGATGCGCTGGTCTTGCGCTGGATCGCATGCACGGTGGTTGGGTTAACCTTGCTTGCGGTGGCAACTGGCTGGCGTTGGAATGGACGATTGGGGCTGCCGGGGCGGCTTGCCATCGGCAGCAGTGCGGGCGCAGTCGGTGGAATGACTGGTCTGACTGGACCGGTTGTGATCGTCTTCTATCTGGCAAGCTCGACCAATGTTCGCAAGGTACGTGCGAATACGATTATCTTTCTGGCTCTGCTGGATATCGTCATCGTCACGAATATCATGATCGGCGGCCTCGCGGATACATCCGCGCTTTGGGTGGTTCTGTTGCTGAGTGTGCCTTATGTAATAACCACACTCATCGGTAAGGCGCTGTTTGATCCATCGCTGGAGAAGCTTTACCGGGTGGCGGCTTACTCCGTGATCGCGCTCGCGGTTATAACTGGCCTGCCGATCTTCGACTGAAGGGGTTTTGGAATGCGACTCAATCAGGTGACTTTTACGGATGCCAAGCCTGTTGATGGCTATGGTCCGGGCTTCTTTCGTATCGGCGGTGAGGTTTTTGAGGGCGCGGTGCTAACCGGGCCAACTGGAACAAAGGCGTGGGGGCAGTACACTGATGTTCAGCCGCTGCTTGATCTTTCAAAAGAAGTAGATGTTCTGTTCATTGGCACCGGCAAAGAGATGGCGCATATCCCCGGTGATTTGCGGTCGACCCTCGAAGCCGCAGGGATTGGCGTCGAGGTCATGAACTCGCCAGCCGCCTGTCGAACCTACAATGTGCTGCTCTCGGAAGGGCGTCGTATCGCTCTGGCCTTGATCCCGGTCTGATTGTTCGGACAAGGCGCGGGCTAGTACCTGCGGCAAATCCCTCCTTTTGCCCTTCACGACAATGAGATAAGCGAAGGCAATGACACTGACCGTTACCGATCTGTCGATTGCCCGAGGGGGCATTCCTGTGCTCGAAGGGTTGAGCTTTGTGCTGAAACCGGGCCGGGCACTGATCCTGCGTGGACCAAACGGGATCGGAAAAACCACTTTGTTGCGAACTTTGGCTGGCTTGCAGCCATCGTTATCGGGCCGCATTGAGGGTGCCGAAGATCAGATTGCCTATGCGTCGCACTCAGACGGTTTGAAACCAACGCTGACAGTGACTGAAAATCTCGATTTCTGGGCGTCGGTTTTCGGGACAAAGGATATTCAACCTGCGCTGGACGCTTTCAAACTGAACGATCTGTCCGACCGTCACGCCGGTAACTTGTCCGCCGGTCAGAAACGGCGACTAGGCCTCGCCAGAATGCTGGTCACCGGGCGTCCGATCTGGATGCTGGATGAGCCGACAGTGTCATTGGACCGCGAGGCCGTGGCCCTGTTCGCCGACACGGTTCGCACACATCTGGGGCAGGGCGGGTCAGCACTGATCGCTACCCATATTGACCTCGGTCTGGAGGGAGAAGTTTTGGACGTCGGCGCCAACAAGGCTAAGCCCAAACCGATCGAAGACTTTGACGGAGGTTTCCTGTGATCGCCTTGTTGTTGCGTGATCTGAAGCTTGCATTCCGTGCCGGCGGAGGGTTTGGGCTGGGTCTGGCCTTTTTCCTGATCGTGACTGTCCTAGTGCCATTTTCCGTTGGCCCGCAATCTTCGCTGCTGTCTACCATTGCGCCGGGTGTGTTGTGGCTGGGTGCGCTTCTGGCGTGCTTGCTGTCACTGGATCGGCTTCTGGCACTGGATTGGGAGGACGGATCTTTGGATCTGTTGGCAACGGCTCCCTTGCCGCTGGAGGGCGTAGTAACCGTCAAAGCGCTGGCACATTGGATCACCACGGGTCTGCCTTTGGTATTGGCCGCACCTGTGCTGGGTGTGCTGCTGAATCTTCCGGTTCCGGGGTATCTCTGGCTTGTTATCTCGCTGCTGATCGGCACACCGGCCCTGAGTGTTATAGGGACATTTGGTGCGGCTTTGACCGTGGGGCTTAAACGCGGTGGTTTACTGCTCTCGCTGCTGGTCCTGCCTTTGTATGTCCCGACACTGATATTTGGGGCAGAAGTAGCACGACGTGGAGCCATAGGTATGGAGACACAAACCCCGCTGCTGATGCTGGCTGGGATCACCGCAGCCACCGTGGCGCTATTGCCGTTTGCCAGCGCTGCCGTACTGCGTATCAATCTTAGGTGACAGTGGGGAACATTGATTGATGTCAATTGAGAACCGCTCCGACTCGGACTAGATAAGGCACATGTCGATCGCAACAAAAGCCAACGCCCTTTGGGAATACGCCAACCCGCGAAAGTTCCTCGCGACCAGCGAGCGTGTCCTGCCGTTTTTCTGGATCACGTCGGCTGTATGCCTTTTTGTCGGGTTGATCTGGGGGTTCTTCTTCACCCCTGACGATTACAAGCAGGGATCGACCGTTAAGATCATCTACCTACACGTGCCTGCAGCCCTTATGGCCATCAATTGCTGGCTCATGATGCTGGCGGCCTCATTGGTCTGGCTGGTACGTCGTCATCACGTCAGTGCGCTGGCCGCACGCGCGGCCGCTCCGATCGGCATCGTCATGACTTTGATCGCGCTTGCGACGGGTGCCATCTGGGGGCAACCCATGTGGGGCACGTGGTGGGCATGGGATCCGCGCCTGACCTCGTTCCTGATCCTGTTTCTGTTCTACCTGGGCTATGTGGCCCTGTGGGAAGCGATCGAAGACCCTGATACTGCTGCAGATCTGACCTCGGTCCTGTGTCTGGTTGGCTCCGTGTTTGCGATCCTCAGCCGCTATGCTGTGAACTTCTGGAACCAAGGGTTGCATCAGGGGGCATCCGTTATGCGGGCGGGTGCAGTAACGGGCGCAGATACAGAAGAAAAAGTCAGCAATATCTATTTCTATCCTCTACTGGTTTGCATCGTGGGGTTTGTGCTGCTGTTTGTTGCGCTGGTTCTATATCGCACAGGCACTGAAATCCGGGCGCGCCGGATCAATGCGTTGCTGGCGCGTGAAAGGATAAACGGATGATCCCAGATCTGGGCAAATACGCCGACACCGTGTTGTCTGCCTACGCGGCATCGATCCTGCTGTTGATCGCGCTGGTGGTTTTCAGCGTCCTTCGTGGTCGCAAGGTCAGGGCCGAGATGGAGAAGGTCGAACAAAGGATGTCCAGGAATGGCTAAGATATCGCCTTTGATGCTTGCTCCGCCTCTGATTTTTGGTGCGTTTGCCTTGCTGGCAGGCGTCGGAATGTTCCGTGACGACCCGGATTCACTACCATCCGCGCGTGAAGGGCAGCCTGCTCCTCCTGTTGTGATGACCGAATTCCCGGGGAAGCCATTCTTTGATGACGCGACCCTGCGGGATGGCGAAGTCAAGCTGGTCAACTATTGGGCATCCTGGTGCGCCCCATGTCGCGCCGAGCATCCGAACCTTGAGACTTTGTCGCAAGAGGGCATCCCCGTCTACGGCATCAACTACAAAGATAAAGTCGGAAATGCCGAGTCATTTCTGGACGAATTAGGTGATCCGTACCGTGCTATCGGACGTGACGAGAACGGGCGCATGGGGCTGGATTGGGGCGTGTACGGTGTGCCAGAGACCTATGTGATCGACGGAGAAGGCACGATTATCCTGCGCTTTGCAGGGCCGATCACACAGCGCGTCATCGAAAGCACGATCCGACCCGCGCTTGAGAAAGCGGCCGGAGAATCTGACTAGCGCCGTAGCCAGATCCATAGCATCGCGCCGATAAAGGCGAACGTGACCAGATTCATCAACGTGTCTGTTAAATCACCGATCAGCACTGGAATCTCCTTCCTCACGAAGGCCACGGAACAGGCAGACCATCAACAGAACTGAAATGAAGACAAAGGGCAGGGCGCCCAGCGATATCAGGACTTTTACCGAGTCCACTGATCCTGAAAGGATCATTGCCACGCTTAGCAATCCAAGTAGCGCGCCCCAGATCAGGCGTATTTTGGGCGGAGGGTTGGCATCACCTGCTGTTGAAAACGTCCCCAAAACGAATGCTGCACTGACGACACTTGTGACAATAAACAAGAACGCAGCCAGGACCGTTGCAAGAGTGGTCAGCACTGGGAACGGCAAACGTTCGAGCAGCCCAAAAGTAACACGTTCAATGTTCGTTTGAGTCATGTTCAGCAATTCACCCGCGCCATTCAACGCCTCGAACAATCCGATACCTCCGAATGCGCCAAACCAGAGTATTGAAAACAGGGTTGGAGCAAACAGTACGCCGATTACGAATTCGCGAATGGTACGTCCTCTTGAAATGCGAGCTACGAATACGCCGACGAACGGACCCCACGCGATCCACCAGACCATATAGGTGAGGGTCCAGTCGCTGAACCATTTGGCGACGTCATCGCCAAAGAATGTATAGGTTTGGAAACCCCGCGATATTACGTTTGTTGCATAGTCACCAAAGCCCTGCACAACCGTATTCAGCAAGTACTCGGTAGGCCCGAGGACGATTGTATAGGCGACCAACGCAATAGCGATAAGCATAGCGGCGTTCGAAAGACGTGACATGCCCTGGCCCAGGTCAATCATCAGCGCGGGAACGTACGCTGCGACCATCGCGATAAAGACCGCGCCGATAAGCAGCGTTCCCGCTACCTCGCGGTTCATCATGACCGCGACGCCATCAGCGACCTGAAAAACGCCCATCGCCATAGAACCACCAACCCCAATAGCGATAGCTATGATCGCCATGAAGTCCGACCACCAACCGACGATGACAGCCCATCTCTCGCCGGGAAAGAGGCTTTGAATAGGGGCACTGACCAGCATTCCGGTACCTCTGCGAAAGCTGAAATACGCAATGGTCAACGCGGTTGAGCCGTAGATTGCCCAGGCATGCAGGCCCCAATGGAAATTAGTAGCCAGCATGGCCTGTTGCGCCGCGATGAAGTCCGGGGCCATACCGGATATGAAGCGATAATGCGTTAGGGGTTCGGCTACAGCCCAAAACAGTAACCCGACCCCCATACCCGCCGAAAAGAGCATCGCGACCCAAGAAGCAGTCGAGAATTCAGGTTCCTCATCATCCCGCCCCAACTTGATGTTTCCGTAGGATGAAAATGCCAGAAACAGACAGCCGATGAGCATACCTGAGGCGGCAAGCATTACAAACCAGCCCCGGCTGTGAAAGGTCTGTTGAACCAAGCCGCTTGCCCAATCGACCAAACCGTCGATATCGATGACGCCCCATATCCCCACCACAGCAATCACACAGAGAGAGCAAATCAGCAACGCATTCGGTTTAGCCATCCTCGAACCTGTCCATCTGTGAGGTATAGAAAGATTGCAATGTTTTTGGGGTCGTTGCCAAAACTTAGCTTCAGCGACCGTTGCTTTCTGGCGTTTCGGCAGTAACCAGATGCTGCTAAAGCCGATATCCACCGGTTACCGGCAGTACTTCACCGGTGACGAAGGACGCATTGTCCGACGCAAGAAAGCGAACCGCTTTGGCGATATCTTCTGGTGTTCCTGCGCGCCCCAATGCGGTGTCTTTCACAAAAATCGCAGTCAGTTCATCTGAACGCGGCGCTTCGGGTATGTTGATCGCGCCCGGGGCCACTGCGTTCACACGGATGCCCTCTGGTCCCAGTTCCTTGGCCATGGCACGGGTCCAGAGGTTAAGGGCCGCTTTGCTTGCGCCATAGGTCGCCGCATCCCGAGGGGGCAGTGTAGCGTTCATCGATGATATGTTCACGATCGCTGCACCCGGTTTCAAATGGGGCAAGGCCGCAGAAAGCAATGCGGCGGGTGCAAGCAGGTTGAGATCAAGAATTGCACGGTGATCTTCGTGCTCAAACTGATCTTTGGGCGTGCTCCTGACAAGACCGGCGTTGTTTACGATTACGTCTAACCGACCATAATGCTCAATGACCTGCCGGATGACCTCAGATGCCTGATCGGGCTCTCTCAGGTCAGATTGAATCGCGAGGTTGGTGTCGGCGCACAGTGCTGCGGCAGGCTTGGATGTAAGCCAGGTAAAGGCGACTGAGTGATCCGTGCCCAGGTCTTCGACGATTGCGCGGCCAATGCCTCGGGCACCGCCGGTAACCAATGCTACTTTTTCCATGCGATCCTCCTACCGCCACCAAATCCGGAAATGTACCCGAAGACAACATCCGAATAGATTGATGTGGTCGGTGCAGTTAATTCAAATGAAAAGAGCGCCTTAAAAGGCGCTCTTTACGTCTGATCACAGGTATATTATTAGTCAGCCTTGGCAAGATTGCGCAGCACATATTGCAGAACACCACCGTTCTCGATGTACTCGATCTCGGGTGCTGTATCGATACGGCACTTGAGCGTGATGGTCTTTTCGGATCCGTCACCATAAACGATTGTGCAGGGCACTTCCTGCAGGGGTTCAACCGTATCCAGGCCATGGATCGAAACTGTCTCATTGCCTATTAGGCCAAGCGTTTTCCGAGTGTCGCCGCCAGTGAATTCGAACGGGATGACGCCCATGCCAACCAGGTTCGAGCGGTGAATACGCTCAAAGCT
This sequence comes from Ruegeria sp. CE12, assembly GCF_056537525.1. Classification (NCBI taxonomy): domain Bacteria; kingdom Pseudomonadati; phylum Pseudomonadota; class Alphaproteobacteria; order Rhodobacterales; family Roseobacteraceae; genus Ruegeria; species Ruegeria sp. CE12. Next base: position 275,690 of record NZ_JBQFRS010000002.1, read on the forward strand.
TTCGGCAATCACGGCTTTGACGCCAAGCAGAGCTGTACCCTTGGCTGCCCAGTCGCGCGAGGAACCTGCGCCGTACTGTTCGCCGCCAAAGACGACCAGCGGGGTACCGTTTTCCTGATGCGCCATTGAGGCATCAAAGACCGAAGTCTGCTCACCATCCGGACCCTTGGTGTAACCGCCTTCTACGCCATCCAGCATCTCGTTCTTGATGCGGATGTTCGCGAAGGTGCCGCGCATCATTACCTCATGGTTGCCACGACGAGAACCGTAGGAGTTGAACTCGCGCGGCTGAACCTGACGATCCAGCAGGTACTTTCCGGCCGGGCTGGTAGACGCAAAAGAACCAGCTGGTGAGATGTGGTCGGTTGTGACCATATCACCCAGGATCAACAGAACCTTGGCGTTGTCGATGTTTGAGATCGTGCCCGGCTCAGGCCCCATGCCCTGAAAATAGGGCGGGTTCTGAATATAGGTCGATGTTGGGGGCCAGTCATAAGTTTCCTGTTGTGGAACTTCGACTTCGCGCCACTTTTCATCACCTTTGAACACGTCAGCATATTTCGACTGGAACGCTTCACGCGTGACGGTCTGCTGAACCAGATCAGCGATCTCTTTCTGATCCGGCCAGATGTCCTTCATGTAGACGTCGTTGCCGTCTTTGTCGGTGCCAATCGGCTCTGATGTCAGGTCGATGTCCAGCGTACCGGCCAGCGCATAGACCACAACCAGTGGCGGCGAAGCCAAATAGTTGGCGCGCACATCAGGAGAAATACGACCTTCGAAGTTCCGGTTGCCCGACAGAACGGAGGTAGCGACCAGATCACCCTCGGCAATCGCATCAGACAGTTCGGCCTGAATGGGACCGGAGTTTCCGATACAGGTGGTGCACCCATAACCGACAAGGTTGAAGCCGATCTTGTCCAGATCATCTTGAAGTCCAGCGGCCTCGAGATAGGCGGAAACCACCTGCGATCCCGGCGCCAGAGAGGTTTTGACCCAAGGTTTGCGGTTCAGGCCCAAAGCGGCGGCCTTACGCGCAACCAGACCGGCACCGATCATGACATAGGGGTTCGAAGTGTTGGTACAGGATGTGATCGAGGCGATGACCACCTTGCCCGATTCCATTGTGTAGTCTTCGCCCTTAACCGCAACTTCTTTGCCCATGGGACGCTTGAAGGTTTCTTCCATTTCTTTGTGGAAAGCAGCCTTGGCGTCGGTCAGCGCGACATAGTCCTGTGGGCGTTTCGGTCCCGAGATCGCGGGAACGATGGTGCCCATGTCCAGTGACAGCGTGTCGGTGTAGATCGGAGCGTAGCTCTCATCACGCCAGAATCCGTTCTCTTTGGCGTAAGCTTCGACCAGTGCAATACGGTCTTCTTCGCGGCCCGTGTTTCGCATGTAGCGCAGCGTTTCACCATCGATGGGGAAGAAGCCACAGGTCGCACCGTATTCCGGCGCCATGTTTGCGATGGTTGCACGGTCGGCCAGTGGCAGCCGATCCAGACCTTCGCCATAGAACTCGACGAATTTTCCGACCACACCCTTTTCGCGCAGCATCTCCACTACCTTCAGCACCAGATCGGTGCCAGTAGTGCCTTCGACCATTGCACCGGTCAGTTCAAAGCCCACAACTTCGGGGATCAGCATCGAAATCGGCTGGCCCAGCATTGCGGCTTCGGCTTCGATCCCGCCGACACCCCAGCCCAGAACAGCCATGCCGTTGACCATGGTGGTGTGGCTGTCGGTTCCAACCAGCGTGTCAGGGTAAGCAACTTCTTCGCCGCTCTGGTCGGTATCGGTCCAGACGGTTTGTGCCAGATACTCAAGGTTTACCTGGTGGCAGATTCCTGTGCCGGGTGGAACAACACGGAAGTTATTGAACGCGTTTTGGCCCCATTTCAGGAACTGGTATCGCTCCATGTTCCGCTCATACTCGCGGTCCACATTCATCTGGAAGGCGCGCGGGTTGCCGAATTCGTCGATCATAACCGAATGGTCGATGACCAGATCGACCGGATTCAGTGGGTTGATCTTTTGTGCGTCGCCACCCAGCGCCTTAATCCCGTCACGCATCGCAGCAAGGTCAACCACAGCAGGAACACCGGTGAAGTCCTGCATCAGCACACGGGCAGGGCGGTATGCGATCTCACGAGGGTTCTTGCCACCATTGGCACCCCATTCACCGAAGGCTTTGATATCATCAACCGATACAGAGAAACCGTCGTCCTCGAATCGCAACATGTTTTCCAGCACAACTTTCAATGCGGCGGGGAGCTTTGAAAAATCGCCCAGACCGGCTTCTTGAGCGGCGGGAATCGAATAATAGGAAATGGACTTGCCGTTCACGCTCAGGCTGCGACGTGTTTTGGCGGTATCCTGTCCAACTTTGATGGGCATCTGTGGCCTCCCTCTCAAATGACTTAGATTTTGGGATTCGCTGAGGGCTATCTGTATCACGTTTAGCCACGGTTCAAGGCCTTACGAACAAGATGCGTCATTTTTGTATACTATTGTACACATTTTGGCGGAGCTTTGGTGTAAAACGTTTCAAGAAACCTTGATTGGAGGTTGATGTGTTAACCGTTTAAACCGGTTAGGCAGCCAAACGTACCGAGACGATAAAATGTTCAGATCCGCCGCCGCGACAGCTCTTGTTTCCATATTCTTTGCAGCTTCTGTAGCTGCTGAAAGCGATCCGGTCGTGGTCGAGCTGTTCACGTCACAGGGGTGTTCATCTTGTCCACCGGCAGACAAGATCATGCATGATCTGGCCAAGAGAGATGATGTTATCGGACTGGCCTTGCATGTGGACTACTGGGACTACATTGGCTGGAAAGACGAATATGCCGACCCGGCCCATACAGTGCGGCAGCGTGCCTATGCGCGCGAAGGTGGGCGGACGATGATTTATACGCCGCAAATGGTGATTAATGGTCAGCATGATGTGGTCGGTGCCAAATCGCGAGAGCTGGACCGAATAATCAATGCACATCTGAAGGCAGCACCAGAAGCATCAGTTAAAGCCGTACGCTCGGGCAATGATGTGACTGTGGAAGTGACGCCTGTCGAACTGCCTGCGGAGGAGACCTATGTGATCCGGATAGTGCAGTATTCCCCCATGCGTCACGCCTCGATCCGGCGCGGAGAGTTGGCCGGGCACGAGCTTGATTATGCGAATGTGGTCGAGACCTGGCTTACGGCAGGGCAATGGGATGGGGTAACGCCACAGCAGTTTTCGGCAACCCTGTCATCGGATCTACCCGCCGTTGTTCTGGTGCAGCGGGAGGGGCATGGACCAATCGTAGCGGCCACGCGGGCCAAGTAATCAGGGCATATCTTCGGGCTGAACGCCCAAGCCATTCCACGCTTTCCAGCGGCGATGGATCCAGAACCACTGACCCATATGCTGGCGTACCATGGTCTCTAGATCGTCATTGGTAAACTGGGTCATCGTTTTGGGATCCGTGTGCGGCACTGGATTATGCAGCACGATCTCAAAATCGATACCGTTGGGCTGGCGCACGGCATAGCAGGGGATCAGAACCGCCTTGTATTTCATGGCAAGTTCAGCGTTCAGCACCGAAGTCACAGCCGGTTTGCCGAAGAACGTGAGCTCTTCGCCGCCTTGTGCGTGCAGATCCGAAACGATTGCAATGATGCCACCGCTTTTGAGCGTGCGAACCATTTCAACCATACCCCGGCGGCCTTGTTCGAACATGGGCTTTCCGGTCTTGTGGAATGCATCCACGTACATGTCGTTGAAATAGGGGTTTGCCATGCGGCGATACAGACAGCCAATCGGTTTCTGGCTTCGTGCTTGGAGCGCGATACGGGCAGCAAGGTAGTGACCGAAATGTGCCGTGATCATCATGACCGGGCGCCCGTCGGCGACTGCGGCGTCAAAGGCTTCGATCCCTGGGCCTGAGATTTTTGCGTTTTTCTGGCGATCAGTGAACCCTTCGGGTGAGAAGTGTTCCATGATGGCCCGGCCAGCATTGTCAGGAACTGCCCTGCAAATACGTTTAACCTCTTCCTCGGGTAAATCCGGGCAAGTCAGTTTGAGATTGCGTCGAACACGCGTGCGAAACCCAACCACTGGTGCCAAAGTGCGCATGATTGCACCCATCGCCGATATGCGACGCTCATAGGGCAGCAGCCTCATGGCACCGATGATCCCCTTAAGGCACAGGTTTGTCACATAGTATTGTCCAAGCTCAAATCGGCTTAGTTCCGACTTTTCGACAGGCATTCAGGGGACTCGCAAGAATTTCGTTCTAGGCGGCCAGACATACAGCCCCGATCCGCCGTTAACAAGTATTCGCAATTCCAGAACACAATGAACACGCTATGCTTGCCAAGCTGGGGTTCAGTTCCCGTCCTCTGTTTCGTCTTCACTTTCAATCAGAGTTATCGCACCCTCATCCGTTAGCGCGCGGATCACACCGACGATGTTTGCCATCGCCTCTTCAGCTTCGGTTTGTTTGACCTTCCCACGCTCAGTAATTTCCTCACGAAGGTTGTCGGCCATTCGGGTCGACATGTTAGAGAGCAGAAAATCGACCGAGGCATTTTCATCCTCGCCGCTGGCCCCCGCAAGAGCAGTTACCAGAACCGGCTGCTCGATCCCTCGCAGAACCACGGGGACGTCTCGCGGCATGATCCGGTTGGCAATATGCGCAAAGGTAAAGATCGATTGCCGCACGGCATTGGCGAAATCCTCATCCTCTTCGTCCAGCGCTGTAAGCAAGCCGTCGCGCGTAGCGGCGGCGGATTGGTTCAGAATCGCCCCCACACGTTCGTCCGGTCCGTCCTGAAATGCGGGGGTGGGGCGTTGATCCAATTGGGCAGCCAGCGACCAGCCAATCCGCTCTACGGCTTCGGGAGTTACATTGGCTGTCTTGGAAACGGCATAGGTGATCCTGCGCGCCACAGGACCGGGCAATTGACCAAGTAGTTGCGCAGCCTTCGGGGTGTCCAGTTTAGACAACATCACGGCAGCGACCTCGGTACTTTCTGCCTGAGCAATTCCGGCAAGGTCTTCTGGCGGCACTTCGCGCAGGCGCTGCCACGGATCGCCAATTTGCCGGACGCCTGCAACCTTACGAAGGCGGGCCGCCGTAGCGGGTGCGATCTTACCGTTGACGGCATCCAATGCTCCAGCCAAGCCATGCGGGAAGGCCAGCCCGACGCTGTCCAGCGCATCTGCGAATTCCCCGGCAACAGCAGCCAACGTCACACGATCAACCAGTCCCATGCGTCCCAATTGATGGGTCAGCCTTTCTTGCAAATCATCTGGGAGTTCTTCCAGCGCGAGATCGGCCCCTTCGTTCAGCAAAAGCCGAACAACGACTGCTGCCTTTTCCCGGCCGTTCAGCGCGCGGGGGATCAGCCTCGCCTGGGTCTCCTCACTGTCTGCAACTGGTGCAGAAGCGCCCGGAGCCATTTGTATGAGTGCGGTAGTGTCCTGCATCTGCCTGTGGTGCCAATATTTTGTTCCACAGGCAGATTACGGAGAGTCGGGTAAAGAAACCCTGAAGTTCAGTAGCTGTATGTCAGCCCTGTCCGGATAGCCTCGCGCAATGATGCCTCGGCCCATGTACCTTCGCCACCACGCGCTTTGATTTCGCGCCACTGCTGGATTGCAAGATCAGTTTTGCCTTCGGCAACAAATCCCTGACCCATATAGCTGCGGGCCAGAATGTTGTCCGGGTTCGTGTCGATTGCTTTCTCATAGAAGACGTTCGCCAGCTCGAGTTCTCCCATTTTGCGGTATGTGAAACCCCAATATGTTAGAACGCGATCATCGTTCTGATCGCTCATGACACGCAGAACATCCTGAGCATGTTCGTATTGGCCATCATAAGCCAATTCGCGAACCGCATCATAAAGCTGGTCGTCGGTGAAATTGGTTTTGTTCGGTTTGACGCAACGCCCAGCCGCTTCGTCATAGACGCGACCAAACAAGCATTTCTTGGTCGTACTGGTTGGCTTTGGCGGGCTGCTATCTCCGCCCGCAGCGTGAACTGCTGGCGCAAAGGCAAAAGCTTGAAACGCAATAGCTGAAGCTAAAACAAGGCGCATATTCCTACTCCGTTCTAAAGGCTGCTCTCAACAAGCATAGTGTGATCTGTAAAAAAGCTAACAATTGATGTTTCGCTTTTATTCACAAGTAGGAAAGAAAAATCTCAGCTGTTGACGGATTTCGCGCAGCTTTGGCTCTCGCTGTCCCAATATGTGCCCGGTGCACAGGATTGAGTTTTCTTGGAATGCGCGTTGCATGCCATCGCTGCCGAGGAAGCGCAGACAAGCGCTATTGAGCATAGAAGGGTTCGGATCATTGCGGTTCTCCCGATCTGGAAAATGCGGGATCAGGATAGCCGATTTTGTCTTGTCTGGCAAAAGAAGAGGGCCCGAACCGCATTAAGCGCTTCGGGCCCCCGTTTGACGAAATAGATATCGTGATTACTCGCCGAAAACGCGGGCGAAGATCGTGTCGACGTGTTTGGTGTGATACCCAAGGTCGAATTTTTCTTCGATTTCTTCAGGACTCAGAGCAGCGGTGACATCTGGGTCAGCCAGCAGTTCCTCTTTGAAATCGGTGCGGTGTTCCCAAACCTTCAACGCGTTTCGCTGAACCATGGCATAGGCATCTTCGCGGCTGACACCAGCCTGTGTCAGGGCCAGCAGCACCCGCTGGCTCATCACCAGGCCGGGGAACTTGTTCATGTTCTCGATCATGTTCTCGGGGAAGATCAGCATCTTGTCGATCACCCCAGTCAGACGGGCGAGCGCAAAGTCCAGCGTGATCGTGGCATCGGGCCCGATCATCCGTTCGACCGAGGAATGCGAGATATCGCGCTCATGCCAGAGCGCCACGTTTTCCATCGCGGGGATCACGGCAGCGCGCACCATGCGAGCCAGGCCGGTCAGGTTCTCGGTCAGGACCGGGTTTTTCTTATGCGGCATGGCCGATGAGCCCTTTTGGCCCATCGAGAAGAACTCCGCCCCCTCCAGCACCTCAGTCCGCTGCATGTGGCGGATTTCGATGGCAATGTTTTCTATGCTGCTGGCGATGACGCCTAGCGTGGCAAAGAATGCAGCGTGACGGTCGCGCGGGATGACCTGCGTGCTGATCGGTTCGGGGACCAAGCCCAGCTGGTCGCAGACATGTTCTTCGACACGCGGGTCGATATTGGCGAAGGTGCCGACCGCACCGCTGATCGCTCCGGTTGCGATTTCAGCACGGGCATCGCGCATGCGCGACAGGTTGCGGTCCATTTCGGCGTAGAAACGCGCGAAGGTCAGGCCCATGGTGATGGGCTCGGCGTGGATACCGTGGCTTCGACCGATGCGGACGGTATCTTTGTGCTCGATCGCGCGGCGCTTCAGAGCGGCCAGAAGACCTTCGAGGTCGGTGATCAGCAGATCAGCGGCGCGGGTCAGTTGGACGTTGAGGCAGGTGTCCAGCACGTCCGAAGATGTCATACCCTGATGCACGAAACGGGCCTCGTCGCTGCCAACATGCTCGGCCAGGTGGGTCAGGAATGCGATTACGTCGTGCTTGGTGACCGCTTCGATCTCGTCGATGCGAGCAACGTCAAATTCCACGTCCTTGGCTTTCCAGACGGCCTCGGCATTCTCGCGCGGGATTACACCCAGTTCTGCCATTGCATCACATGCGTGCGCCTCGATTTCGTACCAGATGCGGAACTTGGTTTCGGGCGACCAGATGGCAACCATATCGGGGCGGGAATAACGTGGAATCATTGGCAGCTGCACCTTTTTGTGATTTGGCAGGAGGCGATGCCGCGGGGTTTAAACCTGAGTAGGCGAGGGAACAAGGCGCGAGTGCTGATATGAGACGGTTTGCCCTGATTTTAGCGATCTGGCCTGGGGTTCTGGCTGCAGATGAGTTCCGGCAGCTTACCGGCGATGAAATACTGACCGCACTGACGGGGCAAAAGCTGGTTTACACTAATGGGGCCTGGCAGACATTCGATGATACAATGCTGACCCAGTACTTCTCGGGTCGGCCAAGCGCGGGTCATTGGGCCGTGCGCGATGATCAGTATTGCTCTCTATGGCCGCCATCGGATCTGTGGGCATGCTATACGGTCCAGCAGAGCGGAGATACAATCCGCTTTGTCGGTGAGAGTGGCGATCTGACAGATGGGACATATGAAAATTGATGGGACCGCGCGAGATTACTGATTTCGCAGGTAAGTGGCAGTTAACGCGCGTGATACACGATGCCCAAGCAGGTCAGGTGTTGCAGGCTGACGGGACAGCGTGCCTAGCGACTTCTGAGACCGGGCTAACCTACCAAGAGGCCGTTACCCTGCGGATACCGGGCCAGCCCGCGATCAAGGGAACGCGGAAATACCTCTGGCAGGACGCGGGTGACGTGATTGACATTCAGTTCGAAGACGGCAGGTTTTTTCATCGACTAAAGTTGGGCGAAGTCGAAGCGACAGACCATCATGATTGTCCACCCGACAGCTATGACGTTGTGTATGACTTTTCGAAGTGGCCGCGTTGGGCTGCGCGCTGGACAGTTTCCGGCCCCCGAAAATCCTACGAAATGAAGACAGAATATGCTGCACTAGCGAAATAAACTTGCAGTGGCTGTTCTAAATAGGCATTCCTATTTCAGAATTTCTGTCTGAAGTGGGAGAAGACATGATGAATTCCAACGTATTGGCCGATGCAATCGGCCCGCGCGAAGGAACCGCGCTGCGTATCAAGCAAGTCGTTCTGGTTGTTCTGGGTATTGTCGCACTGGCGGTCGCTGCAAAGATCAAGGTGCCGATGTGGCCTGTCCCGATCACGATGGGTACTTTTGCCGTACTTACCATCGGAACTGCATATGGTGCACGTCTGGGTCTTGTTACCATGCTCGGTTATCTTTTGATCGGTGCGCTGGGCTTTGACGTCTTTGCGGGTTCCTCGGCTGAAAAGTTCGGCCTGACCTACATGATGGGCGGCACCGGAGGCTATCTGGTGGGTTACCTTCTGGCCACTGTCTTGCTGGGCGTTCTGGCGTCACGAGGCTGGGATCGCTCGGTCGGCAAAATGGCTTTGGCGCTGGTTCTGGCAAACGTCGTTATCTACGTGCCTGGTCTGCTGTGGCTCGGACAACTCTACGGCTGGGATAAGCCGATCCTGGAATGGGGTCTGACACCGTTCCTGCTGGGTGACGCGATCAAGCTGGGTCTGGCCGCTCTGCTGATCCCGAGCTTGTGGAAACTGATCGGTGATGCGCGCACCTGATTGGTGGTCGTATCCGAAATCCGACCCGCGCTGATTTGGTTCGGCGCGGGTTTTTTGTTTTCTGAACAATGTCATACTGGACAAATGTCGTCGACAACGTGCAGTCTGATGGCGGACAACTGATCAGGTTATTGAGATATGCGTATTAATATGAGGTCAATGCTTGCCCCTTGCATTGCGGCCTTGATGGGGCTGGCAACTCCGACGTTGGCGGACACGCCCGTCACATACACAGATAGTGGCAAGGCGTTGTTTCAATTCGAAGTTCCCGATTTTTGGACGCTTCGCGTTGGTGGGCCGCGTGAGATCGAAGACTCTGCCGTCGGCGATGCACGTGGTGTTGCCCGTGTCATGGGAATGCGCCCGGTTACAGATGATAATGTCTGGATTGGGTTCGTGTCGCCAACCGGTGTGAGTTCGATCGAGGGGGGTATTCGATATCTGCAGGACATCGACAAGTTTCTGGTCAAGGATCCGCAGGTAACAGGAAGTAGCAAAGCAACTATCGGTGGCCTTCCCGCGCAAGTGGTCCGGGGAACTGGTCGTCGCGACGGGCGAGGTATTAACTTTACTGCGACCGTCATTGATTTGCCGGGAAACCGCATCGCAGTCGCAGTCGCAGTCCTGCGTGATGGTGCTGATCCAGCTTATGTGAATGATCTGAACGATATTTTCGGATCTTTCCGTTCAGCCCAGTAAGGAGGATCAGATGGCACATAAGCTTATGAAACGTACCTTGCTAGCGTTGGGACTGGGCGCGGCCGGTTTTTCAATTTCCGGATGTGACGGTGTCTCGGTTGGCGTCGGATATGGTTATGATCCGTTCTATGACTCGATGCTCTGGAATGACTATTATCATGACGTAAACGTAAATGTTGACGTCAATCGTCCTGTCAGGCCGGATCGACCAATCAATCCCGATCGCCCGAGACCGCCTGATGGCAAGCCACCGGTGCGGCCTCAGCCGCCCATTGCCAAACCGCCCGCGCGGCCACGGCCACCGGTTGCACGCCCACCTGTAGCGCGGCCACCCATACACAGACCCGGCCCCCGCCGTTGAGGCGAGATACCGCCTCCGACCAGATCGGAGGCGGAATACTCAGGTTGAGGGAAGGAGTTCGGTCGTGATGCGTGCCGAACCTTCCAGAGTTCGGTGGACCGGGCATTTATCTGCGATTTCCATCAGCTTGTCCCGTTGCGCCTGATCCAGTGGTCCTTCCAGCCTGATTTTGCGGCGGAACTGATCCACTTTGCCTTCGCTTGCCAGACCAGCGTCCTGTGCATGGACTTTGTCATGGCACACATCGACGCTGACGCCGGTGAGGGGCCATTTTTTGCGTCGGGCATACATACGGATGGTCATCGATGTACACGCACCAAGGCCTGATGACACGAAACCATAGGGTGACATTCCCCGGTCTGTGCCGCCATAGGAGGTGGGTTCGTCTGCCACTGCGTGGTGGCGCGGTCCGGACTGAATATCCTGCATGAACCCGGATGGATCCGCCTCGGTTACGCGCACAACCCCTTCGGGTGCGCCCGGAGGTGGGGCAGGTGGCCTGAGATTGACGTAGCGAGAGACCCATGCCGCAATGACATCTGCTGCATAATCCGCATCCGCAGCCCGTGTGATCAGATGATCAGCATCGTCGAGTGTGACAAAGCTCTTTGGATGTTTTGCGGCCAGAAAAATTGTGCTGGCGTTGTCGATGCTTACGGTTTCATCACGCGGTGCATGTAGGATAAGCAACGCCGCTTTCAGCTCTGCGATCGCAGGAGCCAGCGCAGATTCCGATATATCATCGACGAAGGCTCTACCGATCCGGAATGGTCGTCCACCCAGCGTGACTTCGGCGCTGCCTTCTGCTGCGATCTCTGGCAGGGCGGCTTCGAAATGATGAGAGACATGGCCCGGGTCAGCTGGCGCACCCAAGGTGACGACAGCCTTGACGGACGGAATGCCGGCACGTGCGCGCAGGACTGCTGCACCACCCAACGAGTGGCCAATCAGCAGAGCAGGGGCCATATTGCGCCCGGCCAGATAATGCGATGCCGCGATCAGGTCTTCTACGTTCGAAGTGAAGGTTGTATTCGCAAACTCGCCCCCCGAATGGCCCAGCCCGGTGAAATCAAAGCGCAAAACGGCAATACCCATCGCAGCCAGTCGTGCAGAAATACGCCGTGCTGCCGGGATATCTTTGGAACAGGTAAAGCAATGCGCAAATAGCGCCGTTGCCAAAACCGGACCATCCGGCAGATCCAGGCGCGCGGCCAACTGACTGCCGTCATGACCGGAAAAAGTAATGCGTTCCGTTGGCATAGCTGCTCCTCGGAGTTGTTGGGATTTGCCTAATAGTGTGTACATCCAGGAAGGGTCACAACCCTTATGTCAGAAGCGTCACGGGAAGGTGAGTATCCGGAAGTAGAACTTGATAGGCGATGCAGGGTGAGGTTGTGGTGCTGCCGGCAATCTGATGTCGGATTGGCAGCTGTGCGCATCTCATCAGAATCTGTGAAGTAAAGGCAAACAAATATTCGATTTAATTAAGTCCCATCAGCGCTCACATTGCGATTGTACCGACACCTTGAGCAAGGAGAGACAGATGGCACATGCTAATCCCCGTGCACACGATTTTCCGATACAACCGGGTTTACTGATTGCTCTTGCTTTGAGCGGCGCGATCGGATTTGCGCTTGGTCAGTACTCACCAACCTTCGGAGGAGCCAACTCAAGTTACCAGCCCCCGATAGAGGACTGGCATGGTAACGTTATGCGCTCACATTGGACAAAGTGAGCACTGCTTTTAGTTCTGCCCCATCAGCGCAGGATCGAATGGGTAAGTGGTCAGGTTCTCGTAGCCGTCTTCGGTGATCAGGACCTGATCCTCCAGCTTGATCGAGAAATCTCCGCCAACCTCACCGACGCAAGCTTCGACACACAAGACCATTCCGGGCTCGAGCGGATAGTCGTATGAACCCTCGACAGCCTTGTCAGGATAGGCCACCAGCGGCCATTCATCACACAGACCGACCCCATGCATCAGACAGCCGTATTTCTGGGCTTGGAATTTATCATCCAGCTTGTGCGCCATGGCTGTCAGTTCAGGGATCATCACGCCAGGCTTCAACATTTCCATGTTGGTCATGATGTGTTCGTGGGCATGTTGCATGGCATAGATCATATCGGCACGCGGTTTCTCGTCCCCAATCCACCAGGTTCGTGAGATATCGATGCAGATACCGTAAGATCCAATCAGGTCGGTATCGAAAGCGATGATTTCATTCTTTTGGGTGATCCGAGGGCCGCACTCCTGAAACCAGGGGTTGGTGCGCTGACCCGAAGCCAGCAGACGGGTTTCGATCCATTCGCCACCACGCCGGATATTCTCGGCATGCAGGACGGCCCAGATGTCGTCTTCGGAGGTCTTGCCATCGCCGACATTTGCCCGGGCAAATTTTTCCATTTCGGCCACAGCCGTTTCGCAGGCATGATTTGCACAGCGCATGGCAAGGATTTCATCTGGTCCTTTGATCGCACGGGTCTTTTCGGTCAGCTCTTCGCCTTCCATGATCTCAAAACCTTGCGCCTCAAGCGCGCGCAGGCCGTGCAGCATGATCTTGTCGACGCCAAGCCGCTTGTTGTTTCCGCCGTGCTCCTCGATCAGTACGCGTACTTCATTGGAAAACACGTCTGCAGCAACATCAACTTTGTCGCCACGGTCAAAGTAGAACAGGTCGGCGCCGGATCGCTGTTCGCGAACCAGCGGATTGAAGGTCGAGAGAAAGGGTGAGTTCTTGTAGTCCCAAATCACCATATAGCCATCGGCGCACAAAAGAACGGCCCTGAACGGGTTGTGCGTGTTCCACAGCTGCATGTTCGTGCTGTCGGTGGCATAGCGAATGTTCAACGGATCGAACATCAACATACCACCATAACCGCGGTCTACGATGGCTTGCGTCAAGCGCTTCCAACGGTGTTCCCGCATTCTTTCCAGGTTTGGAAGCTCCAACCCTGCGTTGGCCCATTCACCAAATGCCAGTTGTGTTGGGCCGATTTCGATCCGGTCGTTCTCGTTCGGGGTTCCATCACCCAGCGTTGCGCCTCGGGTCGGATCAATCTTGCGGGTATCCCGGTAGTGGTGGTTCACGGCTCGCCTCCCTGCTTGCAGGTAAAGCTTGAAGAGACAAATCCGCCGAGTCGCGGTGAATTGCGACGATATGGCCGTCGCTTTTTGACCGACATGAGACGGATTGAATGCTAATTCAGGGTCATGACGGCAATTCTACAGCAAGAAATTCCATACAACCCTCTGATTCAACGTCCATTGCCGGGCATCCAACCGGCAAGCATGGAGACCTGGTTGCATCAGGATGATGCATTCGCCGAGCAGATGCAGCGAAGAGAATCTTTGCTGAGCGAGCGGAGATCCGAAGTTCTGGCGCTGGATCCCCAAGCAATGGCTCCTGCACAAGAACTTTTGGATATGGTTTTGGCGCAGGTTTATCCAACAGCATCGAAGGTGGTCGTACGTCCAGATGGCGTCCAGGTCGCAATTGATCGAACGCAACCTCTCGATACTCTCTGCAGATTGGTGCAGGAGGATTTCTGCATCCTGCAAAAGATGGAAGATGAGCATGTGCTGACCGGTGCAATCCTGTGCTTTCCGGCAAGCTGGCGACTGTCTGAGAAGTTCATGAGACCGCTTCTCGATATCCACATTCCTGTTGCCAGCTATGATGCCAATGTTGCGCGACGTGTTCAGCGGCTCTTTGACGGGATACAGACGGGTCGTCCGCTCTGGCGGTTCAATGCTCTGTGGTACGAGGATGCAGAACTGCATCAGCCCCGCAGCGCAAATGAGCCGCGGGAGATACGCGACAGGGGTAGGGCGCAATACATGCGAAGTGAACGGCAGACTCTGTTGCGCCTGCCAGAGACGCGTGCGGTCGTGTTCACGATTCACACCTACGTTCTTCCGGCACATGTGATGTCCGAAATGGAAAACCCCGCCTGATAGCGGGGTCTCCAAGGAGGGTCGTTGGTAGTAAGTTTACATGCCAAGCGCGTTGGCAACGTCGGCAAAAGCGTTACTTGCATTCAGTGAAACAATCGCGACGGTGAACACCAGAACCTGTGTATTCAGGCGAAAATCCTCACCGCGGATCAGGTTTACTGCTGCCATTGATAATGCGATCGGTGCAGAAAAACTTGCGACTGCCCCGGTCATGCCCCAGCTGGTAAGACGCAGAATATCACTGGGTCTTTCATCATCTGGTGCTTCGGCTTCTGGCTGGTCAACTTCGGTCACCGGCTCATTATCTGTTCTGAACGCGATGCTCAGCAACTGATCGTCAGTCAGCTTGATCGGGCGGCCCGATGTTCTTGTTGCTGCGGATTCAAGATCGAATTCTTCCTGATCGGCGATGTCGACACCAGCAAATTGACCCGTTACGGATTCGAAGATTTGTTTGCGCTCCCGAGGTTTTCGAGGAGTGAATGAATCGAACGTGCTCAGGAACTGTTCAATCGTCAGAACAGTGTTCGGCGACAGCCATTCAACTCGCTGAGTCGAACAGATATCGACCATGCGATATAGCATTACCACTAGGATCAGCTCGGAAATCTCGCTGTCGTCCAATAACTCGGAAACCGGGGTAATCGAAATCGCTAGCCTGTGCTTGGGACGCGATACCGCAGGTCGAGCCATGGTCTTCAACCCGGCCGCACGATCCAGACGTCCGTATCGGTCGTTCGCCTCATCATGCGTCGTTTCAAGATGCAGCCGAACTAGATAGTGGCTGGACACGATACTAGCTTCGGTCTTGCTGGTCAGCGTCTTGCGCTCGACCAGATGGCCATAGTCTTCAAGTGTCGCAGAAACGGTGTGACAGAACCGCCGGAGCGCGCCTTCCGCGTCGCCGTTGAACTGAAGTCCACCATGGTATTTGTGCTTTACAGTCACAGCACAGTCCTCTGCCATATGATTTCTGACACACAATCATAGCGAGAGAAGTAGGGGAAAATTTGACGAAAATGCAAAAAAATGAATTTTTCACAGGATTGATTACGCTTTGGAAACCAATGAAACGCCGGGTCAACTGGTTAGATGTGGCGATAATGTGGCGAAAATTGGGTGCGGCCAGCTAAGGCGAAACTTGTCCTAGCTGTCGATTCGCAAGGCCATGATTGCGATGGATTGCTGATAAACAGATGCTGCGTTCCACTGCTGGATAACTGCAAAGTTCGGCTCGCCGGGTTGATAGCCCCGACCGGGTTTCCACCCTTTTTGACGCAAGAAATTTGCGGTCGAGGCCAAAGCGTCGGTCATGTTGTAA
The DNA here is from genome assembly GCF_056537525.1 of Ruegeria sp. CE12. Taxonomy (NCBI): domain Bacteria; kingdom Pseudomonadati; phylum Pseudomonadota; class Alphaproteobacteria; order Rhodobacterales; family Roseobacteraceae; genus Ruegeria; species Ruegeria sp. CE12. Next base: position 291,296 of record NZ_JBQFRS010000002.1, read on the forward strand.
AAATCCACGCGGCCGTCACCGGTGGCATCGACGCCATAGGTTATGGCGTTGCCCGGCAGAAATTGCGTATGGCCCAGCTCGCCATGTTTTGCCCCTTTTGTCGCCATGGTGATGCTGCCCTGATCCACCAATTTCAGCGCTCCGATGGCATGAGGAATAAAGAACTCAGACCGGCGACAATCGTAGGCCAGTGTTGTTATTGCGGAAACAACCTGACTGTCGCCCATGAAATTCCCAAAGCCCGTTTCCATGCCGTGAATAGCGATCAGAACACCGGCGGGAACACCGTATTGTCGTTCCAGAGCCGCATAGAATTGCGGGTTGCGAGCCTTCCGCTTGCGCCCTTGAGATACGATGGTATCTGCGCCTCGAACCCTCATGAATTTATCCAAGGAATACTTGAAGCTTTTCTGGTTGCGATCAGCTGCGATCGTCCTCGTGGCGTATTGGGTCTGCGCCAGCGCCTGCAGTCCTTTTTTGCGCACCCCTGCTTTGCGGGCCTGTTTGGCGAAACTCTGTTTCCAGGATTCAAAACCGGCGCTGGTATTGCCGCATGACGCAGCCAATCCAACAGAGGCGAAAGAGATGGCAATGGCGGCAACGGGAGCAACGAGAAGCTTCATGAACAGCACTCTTTCGATCTGACTAATCCGAATTTCAGGATAGCTGGCTCGGCTATCGCAAAGAAGTAAATTGATCAATTTGCGCCAAAACAGGCGTAAAACTACTTTGTCTGAGGCGCGTCGCCCTTGCAAGTGACCGCGACTGGCTCCTTGACGGATCTCAGCCTTGCCATGTTCTATGAGTATGAAATCAGGTTTCTTTCTCAGGGGGAGGCGGAGTTCCAATGGGCAAGACGTCGAACAGTCGCTGGTGGGTTCTTACCGCGATGGGCGCAATTCTTGGGGTCATTCTTCTTGATGAAACCGTTGTGGGTGTTGCACTGCCAACGATCCAATCAGATCTCGGCCTGAGCAGTTTGAGTGCACATTGGGTCGTGAACATTTATCTGCTTGTGCTCGCAGCGCTTGCTGGTGCTGCGGGGCGGTACGGTGACATCATCGGTACGCGGAACCTGATCATCGTCGGACTACTTGTTTTCGGCATTGCGTCACTCGCCGCAGGATATTCACAAAGTGGTTCAGGGATCGTCGTCGCACGTGCAGTTCAAGGTATTGGGGCTGCCATTATCTTTCCGCTTTCACTTGTTCTGGTCTCGATGTCTTTTGATGAGGGTGAACGTGGTATGGCCCTTGGCATCTACGGCGCGATCGGGACAAGTTTTCTGGCACTTGGCCCGGTGGTCGGAGGTCTGTTGACCGACTATCTGTCATGGCGCTGGATCTTTTGGATCAACCCGCCAATCGTTCTGATTGTAGCTTGCATCACTTGGGTATTCTGGCGCGATCCACCCCGACGAGCCGAGGCTGGATTCGACTGGGCAGGTTTGCTGCTTCTGGTCGGAGGTCTCACCCTCACCGTTTTCGGCATCATGGAAGGGCCCGAGCGCGGTTGGGAGCGGATTGATGTCATCGGGCCTTTGATCACCGGCATAGTGATGTTGGCTTTGTTCGTATGGGTCGAACTGCGCACCACTGCGCCGCTTATCGCGATGCGACTGTTTTCCAATGGTACCTTTGCAGCATCAAACATGATCGTGTCGCTCGCCCAATTCGTCAAAATCGCAACCTTCGTGTTTGGTGCTTTGTATTTTCAGAAGTCTTCTGGTCTGTCTCCGCTGATGGCTGGGGTGGCACTGCTGCCAGCCGTGGTGCCACCTGTGCTAACCGCGACCTATGCAGGCAAAGCTGCAGATGCTTATGGAACCAGACTTCCTTCATTGTTCGGAGTTTTGGGCACCCTGATCGGACTGGTCTGTATGGCGATCGGTATGGGCCTGGATCAGAATGTGTTCGTATTTGCCGGGCTGTTGATTTCGGGCGTGGCTATTTCCTTCCTCTTTGTTCCTCCGCAGCGAGCCGTAATGATCTCGGTTCCGCCTGGAATGCAGGGACAAGCCGGGGGTATCGTGCTGAGCAGCCAGTTGTTGGGAGGAACGTTGGGAATGGCGGTCTGCAGCAGCACCTATGCAATGCTGGGATCGTTCGCTGCTGTGTTCTGGGTAACCGCAACCATATCTGCTGTGGTTTTGATGTACGCCTACATCGCGATTGAGAGGCATGAGATCAACACGGCCGAAGGGACATGAAACGAAAAAGGGCGCCCATGAAAGGCGCCCCTGATCTTACCGCAAAGGGTTGAATTAGCAGCTGTAGTACATGCCGTATTCAACGGGGTGCGGGGTGTGTTCGTAGGTTTCGACCTCTTCCATCTTCAGTGCGATGTAACCGTCGATCTGGTCTTTGGTGAACACGTCGCCCTGCAGCAGGAAGTCGTGATCGGATGCCAGAGCTTCCAGAGCTTCACGCAGTGAGCCGCAAACGGTCGGGATGTCGGCCAGTTCTTCGGCAGGCAGATCGTACAGGTTCTTGTCCATGGCTTCGCCCGGATCGATCTTGTTCTTGATGCCGTCCAGACCGGCCATCAGCAAGGCAGCGAAGCACAGGTAGGGGTTCGCTGCCGGATCGGGGAAACGAGCCTCGACACGCTTGGCTTTTGGGCTTTCGGTCCATGGGATACGTACACAACCCGAACGGTTACGAGCCGAGTAAGCGCGCAGAACAGGAGCTTCAAAACCTGGGATCAGACGCTTGTAGCTGTTGGTCGCAGGGTTGGTGAAGGCGTTCAGGGTTTTGGCGTGCTTGAGAACACCGCCAATGAACCACAGTGCTTCGTCTGACAGATCGGCATACTTGTCGCCAGCAAACAGCGGCTTGCCGTCTTTCCAGATCGACATGTTCACGTGCATGCCGGTGCCGTTGTCACCCGCGATCGGCTTGGGCATGAAAGTGGCCGATTTGCCGTAGGCGTGCGCAACGTTGTGGATGACGTACTTGTACTTCTGCAGCTCGTCGGCCTGTTTGGTCAGGCTGTCGAAGATCAGGCCCAGCTCGTGCTGGCAGGACGCAACCTCGTGGTGGTGTTTGTCGACCTTCATGCCCAGACGCTTCATGGTCGACAGCATCTCGGAACGCAGGTCCTGTGCTTCGTCGATCGGGTTGACCGGGAAGTAACCGCCTTTGACGCCCGGACGGTGGCCCATGTTGCCCATCTCGTACTCGGTGTCGGTGTTCCACGACGCGTCGGTTGCATCAACTTCGTAGGATACCTTGTTGATGCTGTTCGAGAAACGGACATCGTCGAATAGGAAGAATTCAGCTTCGGGCCCCATGTAGGCAACGTCGCCGATACCCGATGCTTTCAGGTAAGCTTCTGCTTTCTGTGCGGTGCCGCGCGGGTCACGCTCATAGGCCTCGCCGGTGTCGGGCTCAACAACCGAGCAGTGCACGCAGATTGTCTTTTCTGCGTAGAACGGATCGACATAAGCGCTTTCAGTGTCGACCATCAGCTTCATGTCCGAAGCTTCGATCGATTTCCAGCCCGCGATGGACGAGCCGTCAAACATGAAGCCTTCTTCCAGAAAGTCTTCGTCAACCTGATCGGCCATCAGGGTCACGTGCTGAAGTTTGCCGCGCGGGTCGGTGAAACGAACGTCGACGTATTCGGCGCCTTCGTCCTTGATCAGCTGAAGAACTGCGTCCTTGCTCATTCTCTCATGTCCTCTGTTTGAGAATTCGATAATTGGCTTACAGAGCGTCCGAACCGGTCTCGCCGGTACGGATGCGGATGGCTTGTTCGACGGGCGAGACAAAGATCTTACCGTCGCCAATCTTGTCGGTTTTTGCTGCATCTACGATCGCTTCGATCGCTGCATCGACCTGATCGTCGTCCAGTACGACCTCGACCTTCACTTTGGGCAGAAAGTCGACGACATATTCCGCGCCGCGATACAGCTCGGTGTGTCCTTTCTGACGGCCAAAGCCCTTAACCTCGATCACGCTGAGTCCCTGGACGCCGACATCCTGCAGCGCTTCTTTTACTTCATCGAGTTTGAACGGCTTGATGATCGCTTCGATCTTCTTCATCCCGGGCTCCTATTAACTCTTGTCACTGTGGCACTGACCACGTCTAAATTCGGTCGGCAATGTGATTGCGAAAATGGTCCGGGTTGGGCGCTGAGAAAACAGGCGGCAGGTCAAATTTTGATCGGCTTGCACAAAAAGTAATCAAAATTGAATCGCCGAGGGATTTGAGATGACGGAATTGCTAACAGCGGCACAGATGCGGGCGATTGAACTTGCAGCAATCGAGTCTGGCGAGGTGACCGGTCTGGAGCTCATGGAGCGGGCTGGACGCAGTGTAGTTGAGGCGATTTTTGAAGAGTGGCCTGAGCTGTCGAAGACATCTGGTACAGCCGTGGTTTTGTGTGGTCCCGGCAATAATGGCGGCGACGGGTTTGTCGTGGCGCGGCTGCTGAAGGAGTGGGGTTGGGAGGTTGCGGTGTTTCTCTATGGCGATCCCGAAAAGCTGCCGGCAGATGCGAGAGTGAATTATGATCGATGGCTGGAGTTAGGAGAGGTTGTACCGCTGACCGAACAGAATATGCGCAAGGGTGGTTTTGCCGATCTTTACGTTGACGCACTGTTCGGGACGGGGTTGAAACGCGGTTTGGACGGTGAACTGTTCAAGGTCGTTCGGCATCTTTCTGGTGTGAATGGGGACCACTACACCGACCGCATGATCAGCATCGACGCGCCATCCGGCTTGTGTTTGGACAGCGGGCGGGCGTTGCATCAAGAGGCTTCGAACCCATGGTCTCGCGAGGTGCTGGACAGTTTTCCTGTAGAGATACGGAACAAGATTGCCCAAGCGGGCGGCGCGCGTGCTTTGCGCGACCGTTTTGCGTGGTTGACCGTTTGTTTCGACAGCCCAAAGCCCGGGCATTTCCTGGCGCAAGGGCCGGATTTGTGTGGCAAGCTTGTAGTCAAAGACATCGGTATCTCAATTCAGCGTTGCCGTTTTAATGGTGAACCATATGACGATGCGTTCACATTAGGCCCCAAACCTTTTCGTAGGGCGAGCCGCCCTGCATTTCTAACCCTTGCCGAAGCACCGGGCCGCGTGAAGGACGAGCGAACATGGGGTGGGTTGCCGCTCTATCGCTTGCCCAAATTCAAACAACATCACAAGTTCACCCACGGCCACGCCCTCATTTGCTCGGGTGGTCCGGCTAAGACCAGCGCTGCGCGGCTAGCCGCCCGAGGGGCTTTGCGCATTGGGGCTGGATTGGTGACGCTGGGTGTGCCTCCAGCGGCTCAGATGGAAGTCGCGGCGCAGGTGACAGCCATCATGCTACAGCGGGTTGAGGGGGCAGAGGGGCTGACCGATGTGCTGAAGGACGAGCGGCTGAACGCTCTCTGTCTTGGTCCTGGGTTGGGCATAGAGCGCGCACGGGAATTGGTGCCCGCTGCCCTTGAGGCAAAGCGCGCAACGGTTTTGGACGCTGACGCGCTGACGGCTTTTGCGGATGATCCTGCATTGTTGTTCTCTCGACTGCACGAAAACTGCGTACTAACCCCACACGGAGGTGAATTTGCGCGGCTGTTTCCGGATATTGACGAAAAGCTGGCGGTAACGCCCACCAAAGGTCCAGCTTATTCCAAAGTGGATGCAACGCGCGATGCGGCCAAACGGGCAGGGTGCGTGGTATTGTTAAAGGGGCCGGATACGGTAATTGCTGCACCAAATGGGCGGTGTTCGATTAACTCAGCGCATTACGATCGTGCAGCGCCATGGCTGGCAACGGCAGGCGCAGGGGATGTGCTGGCAGGCTTCATAACCGGATTGTTGGCTCGCGGATTTAGTCCAATGCAAGCTGCCGAGACCGGAGCCTGGTTGCACGTGGAATGCGCGCGGCAGTTTGGTCCCGGCCTGATCGCAGAAGATCTGCCTGAACAGCTACCTAAAGTTCTTAAAAAGCTGAATGTTTGATTGCGTTGCGCAAATAGTGGCCTACCGAGCGCAGGATTGGCGACTTTATGCCGGTTCATTCTGCGTTAATGCATAGCGAGTGTTTGCCAGACGCATAGCGGAAGGGCAGAATTTATTTGGGAGCAATTTGCTGCCACCTGGGCTTGTAAATGTAGCCTTTTGAAAAGAAATAAGAATGTGTCTTTCATCGCTGTGTCGGCTGTGACGGATTTGCAATGAATATACGGCATGGACTGAGCGCCTCTGGAACCATCGCGTTCAGTAAACATTTGAGCAGTACCTGAAACCGGAACTTTTCATGGTGAGTGAAATGACCCTTAATCTTAAACTCTCTTCCGCAGCTGCAGTACTGGCCGCAACGACGGCAATTCCAGCCGCTGCCGAGTTGAAATACGAAAATAACAGTGGCGGATATGTCCTGCTGTACGGACAGTTCAACCCTGCACTCATCTCGGTAGATGATGGGCAGCAAACTGAGACCCGCGTGTTGGACAACGATCTGTCAAACAGCCGCGTTGGTCTGCGCCTGATGCAGCCGTTTGGCCAAAACGAGTTCACGTTCCGGTTTGAATCGGCACTGGGCCTGCCAAACTCGTCCGAATGGAACCAGCTTGGTACCAACTTCAGCGGCTGGACGCGTGAAGACATCCGCCACGTTGATTTTGCGCTAAAGGGCAACTGGGGTAAATTCTCAGCCGGTCAGGGCAGCATGGTATCGGATGGTGCTGCCGAAGTAGATCTGTCCTATGTAGGTACGGCGCTTTACTCATTTACCAATGATGAAAACTCGGGCTTCTTTTATCGCGGCACTGACGGCATTCTGAGTGACATCACCGTCGGCGACTCCAGCAGCAACTTTGATGGCTCACGCCGCGGTCGCATTCGTTATGACACACCCAGCTTCAACGGATTCTCTGCCGGTTTTGCATATGGTCAGAACATTCTGTCCAGCAGCGATGATGACGACTACTACGACGTAGGTGTTTTCTATAACAACACCTTCAGCGGTGGCGTCGAGTTCTCGGCGGGTGTCGCTTATGCAGTTCGTCAGGCAGACGATAACTCGGGTGATCGTAAGGACACCATCGGTTCGGCCTCGGTTCTGCTGCAAAACGGTCTGAGCTTTACCGTTGCAGGTGGTACGCGAAGCAATGATGCGGTCGGAGCGTCTGATCCGAACTACTGGTATGGCAAGATCGCATATGAGGATGACTGGATTTCGTGGGGTAAAACCGGGGTCGGTATCGACTACTACGACGGCGCTGATTTTGAGAATGACGGATCCAGCACAAGAGCCTGGGGTATCGCCGTTGTTCAGCGTATCGACAGCATTAATACGGATGCCTATCTGAAGTATCGCAACCATGACTTCAAAGACAGTGTGTCTTTTGACAAGAACGAAGCATGGGTGCTTGGCGCCCGTTGGAGGTTCTGACCAGATCTCTTTGTGATCTAAAAACGCCTCGGCTCGCACTGGGGCGTTTTTTTGTTTGTTAGGTCGGTAAAACAGGGCAGATCTGGCACTTGCCCCTTGCACGCGGGCGGCTGGGCAAATAGAAGGCGTCAAATTTGCCCGGCGCGCCGTTTTGCGCGCCCCGAATCCTATGGGGACTACCATAATGCAGGTTACCGAGACGCTGAACGAAGGTCTGAAACGCGGTTACAACATCACTGTCACCGCCGCCGAGCTGGACGAAAAGGTCAACGAAAAGCTGACCGAAGCGCAGCCGGAAATCGAAATGAAGGGTTTCCGCAAAGGCAAGGTGCCGATGGCGCTGCTGAAAAAGCAGTTTGGCCAGCGCCTGCTGGGCGAAGCGATGCAGGAATCCATCGACGGCGCGATGAACAAGCATTTTGAAGACAGCGGCGAACGTCCTGCCCTGCAGCCCGAGGTCAAGATGACCAACGAGGACTGGAAAGAAGGCGATGACGTCGAAGTGGCAATGTCCTATGAAGCGCTGCCTGAAATCCCTGAGGTAGACCTGAAGTCGGTCGAACTGGAAAAGCTGGTAGTCAAAGCAGATGACTCAGCTGTCGAAGAAGCACTGAACAATCTGGCCGAGACGGCGCAGGATTTCAAAGCGCGTCGCAAAGGCTCCAAAGCCAAAGATGGTGACCAGATCGTATTCGACTTTGTTGGTAAAGTTGACGGCGAAGAGTTCGAGGGCGGTTCAGCAGAAGATTATCCGCTGGTTCTGGGCTCGAACAGCTTTATCCCCGGCTTCGAAGAGCAACTGATTGGTGTAAAAGCCGAAGAGGAGAAGGACGTCAACGTAACCTTCCCCGAAGAGTACGGTGCCGAGCACCTAGCTGGCAAAGACGCTGTTTTCACCTGCACCATCAAAGAGGTGAAAGAGCCGGTCGCTGCTGAGGTCAACGATGAACTGGCTACAAAATTCGGTGCAGAAGATCTGGCTGCGCTGAAGGCTCAGATCGCCGAGCGTCTGGAAGCAGAATACGCCGGTGCATCTCGCGCGGTTATGAAGCGTGCCCTGCTGGACGCGCTGGACACAAAGGTATCGTTCGACCTGCCGCCGTCGCTGGTTGATGCCGAAGCCAAGCAGATCGCACACCAGCTGTGGCACGAAGAAAACCCGGAAGTGGAAGGTCACGACCACGCCGAGATCGAGCCGACCGACGAGCACAACAAGCTGGCCGAACGCCGCGTGCGTCTGGGTCTGCTGCTGGCAGAACTGGGTCAGAAAGCCGAAGTTGAAGTTACTGATGCCGAGATGACTCAGGCAATCATGAACCAGGCACGTCAGTACCCTGGACAGGAACGTCAGTTCTTTGAGTTCGTGCAGCAGAACGCTCAGATGCAGCAGCAGCTGCGCGCACCGATCTTTGAAGACAAGGTTATCGACTACGTCTTCGAACTGGCTCAGGTTGCAGACAAAGAAGTCAGCAAAGATGACCTTCAGAAAGCCGTTGAGGCGCTGGAAGAGGAATAATCCTCTTCCTTCCCCTGATCAGGGGCCAAAATAAAGCGGAGCCGTCTGAAATAAGACGGCTCCGCATGGGTGGCTTTGACTTATGAGGTGAGGGGGTCAGGCCTCATGAGCAAAAGCACGGGGGGTCTTTAACAGAGCAGTCTTCTGCTCTGGGGTGAACCGATCCGAAAGTGCCTCGATCAATCTGAGAACAGCTTCGACTTCGGTTTTCGTTGTTGCCGAGTGCATTTGCTCGACAAAGTACTTTTCCAGTTCAGTGAGCGGTTGGTGGTCTAAATTCGCGGTTGTGGCATCTTGCTGGAACGAAATCCGGCCTGCTTCAAACCTTTCGAGTGCCTGCTCATCCGTCAGGAAGACGTCGTGATCAATTTCGGCATATTCGCGAATGGCTGAGATACGCTCATCCGAGCAATCCATCAATGCCGCCATCGCAACAACCTTGCCCATCGGTTTTGCCGATCCGACATAATCGCACGGCGCATTGCCCGAACGCTGAAGCACCCGATTCATGACTGGGTCAATGACTGCGATCGCATCCAGAACACCCGCCTCCTGGGCGTATTCGAATGAGCCGATCATGACTTCGCTGGTCACGTAAGACACGGAATTCTTACCACGTCCTCGTCCAAGTTTCTTTGTGTCTACACAGAAGCGGGTTGCTTCCCATACCTGAGAGCTTCGAATGGGCGGTTCGCCGTCCATAATCGAGCTGAATACATCGGCCAGCATGTGTGGCCCGGTGGTCTGCAACAGGCGCATGCACCCAACGACGTCCCCCTCGTCGTTGATGCTGACCACGTGTGCAGGATGCAGGTCGTCGAACTGGTCCTTCTCACGCCCGTCTTGGATATTTACATCCCACCCAAGGCGATCCCCGAACACACGTGCCCGCAGTTTATACATGTCATCCAAGACATCATTGAACTTATGCTGGTTGATACCATCAATTACGATGATCATTCCATCCCCCTACAGTCTGGTTACCGTAGAGAGGAGATTAACTTAGTTTCGAAACAAGACTATTGGGGATTTCCCGTAATTTTGGGCCTAATTTGATTACCCAGGGTAGATTAAACCCAGACCTATTGCCCTTCCTATGGCTTGTGGGGTAGTCAAAGCACCCAATTTTTCGCGACCAGAGCGCATATGAACTTCAACAGTGCGGTGAGAGATGCAAAGAATATCACCGATATCCTGCTGAGATTTACCTTCAGCTGTCCATTGCAAGATCTCTTTTTCGCGCGATGACAGGGCAGGTAGATATAGCGCCTTGGCCAGCAATCCTGACTGCATAACGGTATCATGCGCCTGTACAGCTGCCAGCTGAAGATCCCCCATGACATGTTTCTTCAGCTTTTTCCATTCGGTGTCAGAGCAATCCTTGGTGACGCTCAACAAGCCACATTCACCATATGGCCCACGGATCGGTACGGTCAGCCCGCGGTCGGTAATTCCGAAATCATGGGCGTCACGGAAAACGGCATTGAACTTGTCATCATGATTGAAACGCCCCCAATCAACGGGCGCAATACTCAGCGCGGATTGATAGAGTGTTGGATCAACCTTATGAAAGCCTTGGCTCCCATAATGAATCTTCCACTCGTCAGGGTAATTTGCATAACCCTGCACGTCGCCCTTAACTGGGTGTGTGGTCGCATAAGAGGCGTAGTCGAAGCCAAGCTCATCACATACAGAGTTAATGATGTCGTAAGCCGACTTCTCCTCGTGATCTATTGCGGCCAAGTCGATGAGCTTCAACTGTCCAACCTTTGTACCGTCGGCAGCGTTCCCCAACAAACTGCCATATCTTTCCCCATAGAAGTCTACGTTGCGTCAACCAAAGGGTCTTGTGCAAGCCATTTGTGTATATCACATGGGCTTATTGAGTGCTATTGGCAACAGATTAACGCGATTCTGTTAGTTTATTGCGGGTAATCCACACCAAACGGTCTTTGGCCGAGGGTTTTTCGCAAATCAGACGACATTATTCTTTGACCAACCCGGTCTCGACCAACATTCCACGCTTTTTTGCCTCGGGATAGTAGCCCTTGGCATACAAAAAGATTGCTCGTTGCTGATCACCGTCCGACAGAAGCCATGCGCCGCGCAGGTATTTTCCTGCAAACTCGAGATTTGTATCTGCATCCAGCAACCCTTGAGCATTTCCGGTGTAGCCCATCGATCGCGCGGTAGCGGGAAGGATTTGCAGTAAGCCATAGTAAGGGCGGTTTACGGCCCAGGGACGGTGGGTGCTTTCGCGAATGGCAAGTTTATGCAGCAATTCACGCGGCAGCTCGTAGTGATCCGCCCATTTGTTGATTGATTCACGCAGTTCGGGCGTTTCATTGGGGTAGAGTGGGGGATTGAATGTATCTTGCGTCGGCGTGTCCGGGCCACCGCAAGCGGCCAGCGGAGCAAAGAGAACAAAGGCCAATACGCTGCGGCGAAAGTAGTCAGTCATGGGGAATCTCCGAGATGCGATGACCGATGATATGGTGCCATCATCAGACTGCAAGCTTAGGTCTGAATTCTGGCCAAATTTTGCTCGTATGGCGCAAAGAAAAAAGGCCGCGCAATCATACGCGGCCTTTCGTATCTGAAGTCCAAAAGGATTAGGCTTTGGCTTCGTCTTCCTCAGCCGGAGCAGCTTCGGGAGCCAGCTCTTCGTCTTCCGAGGCGGCCGAGCCGATGTCGTCGAACAGTTCAGCGATCTCGAATTCAGCAGCGGCTTCTTCTTCGGCTGCCAGTTCCTGGATCGATTTGCCCGATGCCTGCAGTTCGGCTTCTTCTTCCGAACGGGCAACATTCATCTTGATCTCAACTTCGACTTCGGGGTGCAGCTTAACTGCAACCGAGTGCAGGCCCAGTTCCTTGATCGGTGCGATCAGGATGACCTGTTTCTTGTCGACGGTGAAACCAGCGTCGGTTGCGGCGTCTGCGGCGTCACGCGGGGTGACCGAGCCATACAGGGCGCCGGCATCCGATGCCGAGCGAATCACGATGAACTGCTGGCCGTCCAGCTTTTCAGCCAGTGCTTCAGCTTCTTTCTTGGTTTCCAGGTTGCGTGCCTCAAGCTGCGCTTTCTGGGCTTCGAACGAGGCGATGTTCGACTCGGACGCGCTCAGCGCTTTGCCTTGGGGCAGCAGGAAGTTGCGGGCGTAGCCAGGCTTGACGTCAACGACGTCGCCCATTTGACCCAGTTTCGCAACGCGTTCCAGAAGGATAACTTGCATGTCAGTCTCTCCTTACTTCACGGCGTAGGGCAGCAGGGCGAGGAAGCGGGCGCGCTTGATAGCACGGGCCAGTTCACGCTGCTTTTTCGCCGAAACGGCGGTGATGCGCGAAGGAACGATCTTGCCACGCTCAGAGATGTAGCGCTGCAGCAGACGAGTGTCTTTGTAGTCGATCTTCGGCGCGTTGTCGCCCGAGAACGGGCAAACCTTGCGGCGGCGGAAAAATGGTTTTGCGGCCATGGTATATGTCCTTTCGTCAGGCTTTGATCAGCGGCGCTCGCGGCGGCCTTCGCGCTCATCGCGCTTCTGCATCTGGACCGAGGGGCCCTCGGCATGCTCGTCGACCTTGATGGTCAGAACGCGCATGACGTCGTCATGCAGGCGCATCAGGCGTTCCATTTCCTGAACGGCGCCAGCAGGGGCGTCGGTCTTCAGGAAGGCATAGTGGCCTTTGCGGTTCTTGTTGATCTTGTAGGCCATCGTCTTAACGCCCCAGTACTCGCTTTCGACGACGTTGCCGCCGTTGTCAGCCAGAACGGTGCCGAAATGTTCGACGAGGCTTTCTGCCTGCGCGTTGGACAGGTCCTGACGCGCGATCATTACATGCTCATACAGTGGCATGTGCACTCCTGTTTCTATCAAGGCGCATTTCAAAGGCGGGGCCATCTGGTCCTTCGCGACCCTGCCACGAGAGGCTGCGCGATTCATGTATATTGCGAAGGATGGCCCCATATACACGTTTGTACGGCAGGGGCAAGTCCCGCCACATATGCCTTGGTGAAGTCGTCCAATTTCCATTGGGGTGCCCAATTCCTGACGCTTTTCGGCTCAAAGTTGTTTGCAAGCCGGGAGTTACCCGGGTGGTCGGAAAACACAGACAGGGCAAAAGCGATGGCCGTGATGAATACGAACACATTTCAACAAGCGGCGCCGAACTCGGCGTATGATGAATCTGTACCGGTGATGATCACCTTCGCGCCGAACTGGAAAGCGCGACTGATCCTCTTCCGCGTGCTCGGCGCATTTCTTATCGTGTCAGCGTTTTCGATGTGGCTGATGCCCGGTTCGGTGGCCGGTGCAGAGGTTTGGCCGATCAAGCTGGTGGCTTCGATGGTGTTCCTGATTGCAGGGGTAAGCCTGCTGACAATCGAAGTGCTGGATCCGCGCCCTGACGCTTATTTCGATCCGATCCGTCGCGAAGTACGTGTGTTGCAAAAGAACGAGAATGGACGTCCGCAGACGGTTCTGCGCCGCGGCTACGACTCATTGGGCGGTGCACGATTTGCAGATGATGAGGTCGAACTGTTTGATGTTGATGGCAGTGTTCTGATGAAGTTGCCGCTGGAATCGGCGGATGTCAGCCGAGCGCTGAAGGGCCAACTTAGCGGAAGTGTCGCGATTTTCGCTTAAAAACGCGTCTGTTCATTAAGGAACAGAATTTGTGAGAGAATAGAGGTTGTGTGCCGCCCTTGGGCGGCACATTTTCGTTGTTGAGCAACCCAATAGGTTTGCGAACACAAAATTGCGGAGATTGTCATGAAATCCACCCTCCTTGCTGCTGCACTGGCCGTATCAGCGACAACGGCGTTTGCGAGCGCCGAAAAATATGTTCTGGACCCCAGCCATAGCCAGGTCGTCTTCAGCTATAACCACCTCGGGTTTTCGACGACCTATGGCATGTTCTCAGGTTTCGAAGGCGAGATCATGTTCGATCAGGAAGATCCCGCAGCTTCGAGTGTAAGCGTCTCGATGCCTGTCGTTGAGATGATCACCGGCTGGAAGCCGCGCGAAGACCACTTCATGACTGAAGATTTCTTTGGCGTTGCCGAAGGTGACCTGATCACATTCACCTCGACCGGAATCGAGGTCACGGGTGAAGGCACTGCGAACATCACCGGCGATCTTACTATGAACGGCGTAACCAAATCTGTGGTTCTGGATGCAAAACTGAACCAGGTTGCCGAGCATCCGATGGCAAAGAAGCCATGGGCAGGTTTCGATGCGACCACAACGCTTGTACGCAGTGATTTCGATCTGGGTCAGTTCGCACCCTTCGTCAGCGATGAAGTCGAAGTCAGGATTTCGGTCGAAGCTCAGAAAGCTGACTAAAGATCCGGTCGTAAGACAAAAAGAAACCGCCGGTGGCTATCGCTCCGGCGGTTTTTTTGTTTGCTCACATCTACTCGGACTCGGTTGCGGTAAGCTCAACCGAAACGGTGACGGCAAAAGCAAGCGAGTCTTCAGCAGGCATGGACTTTCCGACATCGAAATCAAGACGGTTCAGTTCCAGTTCTCCTGCCATGTTCGCGGTGTCGTCTTCGATATCCAATGTGAAGGGTAGAACGACATCCAGTGTTTTATCTCTGATCGTCAAGGGGCCACGGGCCTCGTATCCCTCGTCGGTTTTGTAAAGGTCAGCCGAGAACTGCGCCGTCGGGAACTGGGCATTGTCGAAGAAATCAGCTCCCATCGCCTGATCGGTGACGGTTCCAAGGCTGAGCGATCCAATTGCAACCGTAGCGTCGACTGAACCGACCAACCCGGGATCATCGGTCTCGTCAAAGATGATTGCAGCCGTCCAATCGGCAAATGTCCCGGTCACCGGGCTGCCAAGCTGAGTTATTGTGATGGACAAGTTGCCTTCCTGCACCTTCCAGTCGGATTGCACTTCGGTCAGTTCTGTCGCGTCAGTTTCGCCATGTGCGTCATCATCGAAGGTACCGGTCATCCAGCCACCGGACAACACGCCTACCCAGACAACTGCAGCAGCTAGAGCAGGAACCATCGAACGATGCTGATCGGGAGGTTGAGGCGCATCAGAGCGTCCAGGCAGCATGCGGCGCAAAGTGCTGTCCTTGTCCACGACATGGTGTTTCAAAGCGCCCATAATATGAAGAGCCAGTGCCCCGACCAAAGTCCACATGAACAGCCAGTGAAGGTTTGCGGTCAATTCGGCCAGATGAGCCGATTTGGGGACCAAGGGCAGGTTTTGTCCAAAAGGCCAGAGGATCGGAGCAAACCCTTCGGCAGCGGCGTGGTGAACCCAGCCACTGAGCGGGACGAGCACAAGCGATCCGTATAGAAGCCAGTGAACGGTTTCTGCGGCAAATGCTTCGGGCTTGTTTTCTGCGTTTAAAAGACCGGGCTTTGTTTGCGTCAAGGCCCATAGAATGCGGGCAAGCGCGACGAAAAACACCGTGATCCCAATCGTTTTGTGCAACGAAAAAAGACGGGCCGCGCGCGCGATATCTTCTTCGGTTGACGCAATACTTGGGTCGTAGATTGCATGGGCCATACTTTCAGCGACCCAGCCGAGGGGCAGGGCCGTCAAAATCAGCAAGGCGGTTAGCCAGTGGAAGGCTTTGGTCACTCCGCCATAGCTGGATATGGTGTTAGTCAGGGGCATCTGTCGCAGGCTCCGATTGATTGGCTGCGGACACCCTAATTGGCTGGTGCAAACACACAATAGCGTAGTGCGCACAGAATAAGTGTCAGAATGCAGAGCTTGTGCGGCGGCGTCACTCGGTTTACACCCCGCCGCAACCTAACGTCATCCAAGAGGTCGCAATGACAATCGCGTTCGTTTTCCCCGGGCAGGGTGCCCAGACCATCGGAATGGGCAAGGCGCTGGCTGACGCATATCCCGCCGCGCAAGCCGTGTTTGATGAAGTGGATGAGGCACTGGGTGAAAAGCTCAGTGCGCTGATCTGGGAAGGCGACATCGAAGAGCTGACTCTGACACAGAACGCACAGCCTGCATTGATGGCAACGTCGATGGCGGCGATGAGTGCGCTTGAGGCTGAAGGTGTTTCGATCGGCAAGGCATCTTTCGTAGCCGGTCATTCACTGGGTGAATACTCGGCATTGGCTGCTGCTGGTGCGCTGTCCGTTGCCGATACAGCTCGTCTTCTGCGGACGCGCGGTCAAGCAATGCAGAGCGCCGTGCCGGTGGGTGAGGGCGCGATGGCCGCAATTCTTGGTTTGGACCTGGATGCTGTACGTGCAGTCGCAGAAGAGGCTGCTCAGGGAGAGGTTTGCCAGGCTGCAAATGATAACGATCCGACACAGGTCGTGGTCTCGGGGGCTAAGGCCGCCGTTGAACGTGCTGCTGAGATTGCCAAGGAAAAGGGCGCAAAGCGTGCGATTATGCTGCCGGTCAGTGCCCCTTTCCACTGCGCATTGATGCAGCCTGCAGCGGATGTGATGGCCGAGGCGCTGGCAAAGGTTGAGATTAAGGCACCTGCAGTGCCGTTGGTTGCCAATGTGCGCGCCGAAGCGGTCACTGACCCGGATCTGGTCCGCCAGCTGCTGGTCGAGCAGGTCACAGGTTCAGTTCGTTGGCGCGAGAGTGTTCAGTATATGGCTGCTCAGGGTGTGACCGGTGCGTGGGAAATTGGCGCTGGCAAAGCGCTGTCCGGGATGATCCGCAAGATCGAGCGGTCCATTGCATGTCAGGCGGTTGGTACGCCTGAAGATGTTCAAAAAGCCATTCAGGCAGACGCCTGATCATAATTTCTCGTCACTTTCGACGAACCAAGAGGGAAACCGAATGTTTGATTTGACTGGTAAGAATGCTCTGATCACCGGAGCTTCGGGCGGGATTGGCGGTGACATTGCACGCTCACTGCATGCGGCGGGCGCGACCGTTGCACTTTCTGGAACCCGGGTTGAGCCTTTGCAGGCACTTGCCGATGAACTGGGTGAGCGCGCGCATGTGTTGCCGTGCAACCTGAGCGATCTGGAGGCTGTGGCCGCGCTGCCGAAGCAAGCGGCCGATGCAATGGGTTCGGTAGATATTCTGGTGAACAACGCCGGTATTACACGCGACAATATCTTCATGCGGATGTCTGATGACGAATGGCAGAGCGTAATTGACGTGAACCTGACCGCAACAGCAAAGCTGTGTAAGGGCGTGCTGCGCGGCATGATGAAGGCGCGCTGGGGCCGGATCATAAACATCTCATCCGTCGTCGGTGCAACCGGTAATCCGGGTCAGGTAAACTATGCAGCATCCAAAGCCGGTATGGTTGGTATGACCAAATCACTGGCCTATGAGGTCGCAAGTCGTGGAATCACAGCCAACGCAGTGGCGCCTGGCTTCATTACGACTGCAATGACTGCAAAACTGACAGATGACCAGAAAGAGGGCATTCTGGGACAGGTGCCAGCAGGTCGGATGGGCGAACCGTCTGAAATTGCTGCGGCAGTTTTGTACCTTGCAAGCCCCGAAGCAGGATATGTTACCGGAACCACCTTGCATGTGAATGGCGGTATGGCCATGTTGTAGGCGCTGTCGGAGGCAGGTGCGAAAGCGTTTGCCTCTTGCGTAGTCTGTGTTATTAGGCGGCGCATAAATGCAGAGGCCGGTCATTTTGGTCGGCCTTCAACTTTCCCGGTGACCCGGGACGCAAACCGCCCGGTAAGGGCAAACAAAGCCACCCCGAGCGGGCAAGGGCAGAACCGGGCAAAGCGCCCTGAAATGGAATGAGGAATAGACATGAGCGACGTCGCAGATCGCGTTAAAAAGATCGTTGTTGAGCACCTGGGTGTTGAAGAAGACAAAGTGACAGAAAACGCTTCCTTCATCGACGATCTGGGCGCGGACAGCCTGGACACCGTTGAGCTGGTTATGGCCTTCGAAGAAGAGTTCGGCATCGAGATCCCTGATGACGCAGCCGAGACCATTCAGACCTTTGGCGACGCCGTCAAATTCATCAGCGAAGCTTCCTAAGAGTTTCGAAATTGATCAAAAGCGGCGCTTCCGGGCAACGGAAGCGCCGTTTTTTATGCCTGCAAGAAATTCGAGCTTGCGTGGTGAATCTCGGGTTTGCACTGTGAACCAGAGGCAAAACCTGAGCGGGCAAGGGCATGATAAGATCCACCCCGATGATAAATACTGCGCGTCTGACGCTGTGCGCGATGCGACCAGAGGATTTCAATCGGTTCGCCGAAATCTGGCGTAATCCCTGTGTTGTGCGACATATCGGCGGCAAACCCCGCAGCCGTGGCGAAGCCTGGGATTCCTTTCTGCGAAACGCAGGCCACTGGCAGATGGCCGGATTTGGTCAATGGGGCGTGGTCATGCAGTCGAATCGCGTACTCATTGGGCAAGCTGGATTCTTCTACGGCAATCGATGCCTCGGTGAGGATTTTGATACTTTCCCCGAAGCAGGTTGGGTGCTTGCTCCTGAGGCGCAGGGGCAGGGGTTTGGTTACGAGGCTGCGCAGGCTGCACATGACTGGTTCGACAGGGTCATTCCCGGGCCGCTTGTGGCGTTGGTGGATGCGACCAATACTGCTTCGCAGAACCTTGCCGGGAAACTGGGATATGTGAAACTGCGCGAGTCTGTATACAACGATACGCCAGTTCATTTGTTTCGCCGCGACGGACCGCCTGCACGGATCTGAAACATATCCGGCCGGATGAGTGCCGCAAATAGAACCCGGTTTGCCGATACTGTAAAATGTGCACGCAATTGCCGCTTGTATGTTATTCTGGATTACCAGAGCGTAGGAGCGGGCTCATGATGATTTACCCCACCATGGAATTGCAGAATGGCCGTTGTGTCACATTGGACAAAGGCCGTCTGGACGAAGCGATGATCTGGCATGTCGACCCCGCCGAAACTGCGCGCGGATGGTCTACGGCCGGAGCAGAATGGATGCATCTGACCGACTTCGATGCGATCGAAGGCCGTGATACCAATGCTGAGTTGGTAGAGGAGATTATTCGTACAGCAGAAATGCCGGTACAACTGGCGGGTGGTATGCGCAGCCGTGAACAGGTCGAACATTGGATCGACAAGGGGGCCGGTCGCATCGTCATCGGCACTCTCGCAGCGCGCGATCCGCATCTGGTCAAGGAACTTGCCAAATTCTACCCGGACCAGATCGTTCTCGCGGTGGACGTCTGGCAGGGATATGTCATGACCGAAGGTTGGCGTAGCCAAAGTGCATTCACGCCCGAAGCGTTTATTGATGCGTTCGAGGGTACGCCCTTCGCTGCGATCCTTGTCACGGATATCGACAGCGACATGGAAGATGTAGAAGCGCAGCTAGGCTTGATCTCGGGGTTGGCGGCTCATTCTCGTACGCCAGTAATCGCCAGCGGTGTGGTCCGCACGGCTGATGACATTTCCCGGCTGGCTTACATTCACAACATTTCCGGCGCGCTGGTCGGTCGGGCGCTGTTCCGCAAGTCGCTGGATCTGACCGAGGCTTTGGACGTTGCCAAAGCTGCACACGAACCGGTGGCACAGTTCCAATAAAGCTGCCGAATTAAACGATGATCCGCTTCTTCTGAATTCTGGAAGGGGCGGATTTTGTTATTTCAATTCGAAATCTCCGGTTCAGAAGCCAGTTCTTACCCGTTTTGGCGGTATGATGCCGGTAGGGAATATGCTGTTGCTCTTGCCCCCGGACCCCGGGCCGGGGTATGAGCGGTTCTCAAACAGGAAGCAGGCAAGAGGCATTTCATGCGCAGAGTCGTTGTAACCGGTCTGGGATTGGTCACTCCTTTGGCCAGCGGGGTCGAGGAAACGTGGTCACGGTTGCTGGACGGAGAGTCGGGCGCGGGCCCAATCACTCAGTTCGATGCCGAAGCAAGTGGTGTAACCACCACCTATGCCTGCGAGGTTCCGCGCGGCGACGGGACAGACGGCACATTCAATCCTGACGACTGGATGCCGCCTAAAGAGCAGCGCAAGATCGAGGACTTTATCCTCTATTCAATCGCAGCTGCCGAAATGGCCTGCAAAGATGCCGACTGGTTGCCCGAGGACGAAGAATCGCGCCTGCGCACAGGGGTGCTGATCGGTTCCGGCATTGGCGGTCTGGGTTCAATTGCCGATACTGCAAACCTGATCCGAGACAAAGGCCCGCGTCGGGTTTCCCCGTTCTTTATTCCGGGTGCGTTGATCAACCTTGCCTCTGGTCAGGTGTCGATCCGCCACGGGTTCAAAGGGCCTAACCACTCGGTCGTAACGGCCTGTTCAACAGGTGCTCATGCTATTGGAGACGCAAGCCGGATCATCCGCGCGGGCGATGCAGATGTTATGGTCGCTGGTGGTGGCGAAGGTTGTATCTGCGAAATCGGTATTGCCGGTTTCAACGCGTGCAAAGCGCTGTCCACCAAATATGCCGACGATCCGAAGAAAGCCAGTCGCCCATACGATATTGACCGCGATGGGTTCGTTATGGGCGAGGGTGCCGGTATTGTGGTTCTCGAAGACTATGAACACGCCAAAGCGCGCGGTGCCAAGATTTACGCCGAAGTGCTGGGCTATGGCATGTCGGGCGATGCTTATCACATTACTGCACCGTCTGAGGATGGTGATGGTGCGGAACGTTCGATGAAAGCCGCGCTGCGCAGCGCCGGACTTGAACCGAATGATCTAGACTACATCAACGCGCATGGTACTTCGACCATGGCCGACACCATTGAACTGGGTGCAGTTGAGCGTCTGTTGGGCGAGCACGCGAGTAAGGCGACCATGACTTCAACGAAATCGGCTACAGGCCACCTGTTGGGAGCAGCGGGTGCAATCGAGGCGATTTTCTCAATCCTTGCTATTCGCGATCAGGTCGCGCCGCCGACGATTAACCTGGACAATCCGGCAGTTGAAACTCCGATTGATCTGGCTCCTAACGCCAAGCGCGAGCGGGAAATCAACGTTGCACTGTCGAACTCGTTTGGATTTGGCGGCACCAACGCCAGCGTGATCTTCGGAAAGGTCAGTTAAATGTGGCGGGCTCTGGCGTCGAACATGCTGACCATCCTGGTGGTCGGCCTGTTTCTGATGGGTGGTCTGATCCTGTGGGGGCAGTCGCAATACAAGGCCGAGGGCCCGCTTGAAACCGCCATGTGCCTGCAGGTGAAGCCCGGGTCGAACATGACCAGGGTCAGCCGCGAGCTTGAGGATCAGGGAGCGATCAGCAGCGCCACGATATTCCGGATGGCAGCCGACTACGCTGACAAGTCTCAGCAGTTGAAGGCAGGCAGCTTTCTGGTGCGTGAAGGCGCATCGATGGAAGAGATCGTCGATGAGATCACGCGTAGTGGCGCCAGCACCTGCGGAACCGAGATTGAATACCGTATCGGTGTGACCCGCACTCAGACGCGCGTGCGCGAACTGGACCCTGCGACACTGAACTTTGTCGAAATCGCTTCGTTCGAAGTCGGCGAGGATGAAGTTCCTGCAGTGTATGGTGAGAAGCGGAATGAGGCGGATACGCGCTATCGCATCTCACTGGCTGAAGGGGTGACAAGCTGGCAGGTTGTCGAAGCTCTGAAATCGGTCGACATGCTGACCGGAGAAGTGGCAGAGATACCTGCCGAGGGCATGTTGGCACCGGATAGTTATGAAGTAACGCCGGGCGAAGATCGGAATGCAGTTCTGCAGGAAATGCAGGACAAACAGCAGCTAAGAATTAACGCCGCTTGGGAAGCGCGTCAGGAGGGCCTTCCGCTGGAAAGCCCCGAAGAGATGCTGATCCTTGCCTCGATCATCGAAAAGGAAACCGGCGTTCCGGAAGAGCGCGGACAGGTGGCCAGCGTCTTTGTAAACCGACTGAACCAAGGCATGAAGCTGCAGACGGACCCCACGGTGATCTACGGTGTTACAAAGGGTCAGGGTACTCTGGGTCGCGGTTTGCGGCGGAGTGAACTGAACAGACCAACCCCTTGGAATACCTATCAGATTGATGGATTGCCGCCGACACCGATCGCAAACCCGGGTCTCGCAAGCCTTGAGGCAGCGGTATCGCCTGATCAAACGAACTACGTGTTCTTTGTGGCTGATGGTACGGGTGGGCATGCCTTTGCCGAGACACTGCAGGAGCACAATCGGAACGTTGCCAAATGGCGCGAAATCGAAGCCGAGCGGAATTCGGGTAACTGACCCTGTTAACAAAAGTTCGAAGCCATCCGCGTCTTGGCGCGGATGGCTTTCTTGTTCGGTGAAAGAAGGTGTTCTTGGATAATTCGTGGTTCGCGACGAACCCTGAATTTCTAAGGCCTCAATCGAAAATGCGGACTTTTGAAGTTTCGCTTCCAAATGCCGAGATTCGAGAGATCTTGGCCCATATCAATGGAACTTGCCGGACAGCACAACTGGGGCGCAGACCAACCGAAGTTTTCAGCTATATGCGACTGGCAGTCACGAGGATCAAAGGGCACAAGCCACTCTGATCCTCGAGTTTTGGTTATGCAGCCGGGCGGCGACGCGGACGCCGTTTTTTGTTGGCGGGCTTTGATGCACCTTCAGGCTTGAACTGTGGTCCTCGTCCCCGGCGGGGGCCATTGCCGCGGCGTCCTGCTGGTTTCTTGGGCTCCACAGCTTCGGGCATGGTGCCACTGGCCACCGGGATTTCGATCTTCATCAGTTTCTGGATCTGACGCAGCAGATCGACTTCTTCCGCCGAACAGAACGCAATTGCTTCGCCCTCGCGGCCTGCGCGGGCTGTACGACCGATGCGGTGGACATAGTTGTCAGGAACTTCGGGCAGGTCGTAGTTGATCACATAGGCAACGCCCGGGATGTCGATACCGCGCGCTGCAACATCGGTTGCTACAAGTACGTTAATCTCACCCGCGCGAAAGGCCTTGATGGCACGATCGCGCTGTCCCTGGCTTTTGTTGCCGTGAATCGACGCAGCGTTGTAACCATCCGCCACCAGGCCCTTCATCAATTTCTCAGCACCGTGTTTGGTGCGGGAAAAGACCAGCGTGAGAGCGTCGGTATCCTGGGACAGGATTTCGCGCAGCTTTGATGGTTTTCCGGGTTTGCTGACGAAGTGGATCGATTGGGTGATCTTGTCTGCTGCCTTGCCCGGAGGCGAGACCTGAACCCTTTGTGGGTTGGTCAGGTAAGCGCGGCTGAGTTCTTCCATCTGCTTGGGCATGGTGGCCGAGAACAACATTGTCTGGCGCGGTGTGCCCAGCTGTGGAGCAATCTTGCGGAGCGCGTGAATGAAGCCGAGATCCAGCATCTGATCAGCTTCATCGAGAACAAGGTGCCGTACCGAGCTGAGGTCAACGGCACGACGCTCCATTAGATCGATCAGGCGCCCGGGGGTCGCGACGAGAATATCCGTGCCTCGTGCCAGAAACATGATCTGTTTATTGATCGACTGGCCGCCAACTACTGTCGCCACACGCAGTTTGGTTTTCTTTGTGAGGTTGCGCAGGCTGTCAGCGATCTGGTTCACCAGCTCGCGGGTGGGGGCAAGGATCAACGCCTTGGCAGTTTTGGGGTCCGGCTTTCCGGGCTGGGCAAGCAGATGGTCGATCAGTGGCAAGCCAAAGGCCAACGTTTTGCCGGTACCGGTCTGCGCCAGCCCAAGAATATCATGCCCGTTCAGCGCCAGCGGGATTGCCTGGTTCTGAATTGGAGTGGGTTGAGTGAAATTGGCGCTTTTGAGCGCATCGTTAAGCGCTGGCGCAAGGCCAAGCATGTCGAAGTCGAACAATTAACTATCCTTTTGCGCCCATGAGGATGACTCATGGACAAGTCATGACGGGCCGCATCCGCGACCGACAGGGGTTGTGCGAGACCTCAGAAGTGCAAGCGCACCCTGCATCATCCGGTCGTCGCGTCAAGAACCCTGCGTGAATGGGAACTGGTGAAAGTCGGGCGCTGTGGGGGCTGTTCAGGGCCCACGTGCTCACGCGGCAGCGCGGTGTTGTGGTCGCTCATGCGGGGTATTGGGGGAAATGTCAAGTTTTGCCTCCAATCCGGGTTGATCTGGCGCTGGATTAGCGACGCAGGGATGTGTACTCAGAATATCCGAAAGCCATTCGTTGGAGCTTTGACCTTGAAAACTATTGGATCGATTGTTTTTGCGGGCCTTCTAGTGGCCAGCGATCCGGTTTCTGCCGAGGTTGATACATGTCTGACCGAGCCGACGCGCGATTGCGTGTTTGGTCTCGCGACCGAAGCTGCCGAGGCCGAGTACGATCCTGGCTATTGGATGCGGAGCACCCTTAGGATTTTGGTTCATCAGGAGCGTTCGGGTGCGCCTGATCACGCAGAAACGCGGGCAGCGTTTCTTGCCCATTTTGCAGAAAAATGGCCCGATGTGGCACGGCAAGGCGCACTGTTGAGGTTTCATTCAGACGTTTTGATTGGACCGTTGATGAACGAAGCGCCGGAAACGGCGGCGGATTTCGCGACGTATATTCTCGATCTCATGCCGGAGCTTGAGACCAAGAGGCAAAAACACGCAAAGGCCGCGGCGGGCTATTTCCTGATGTTTGCAGGAGATCGAGCAAAGGTTGAAGCGCTGCTTGAGGCGGCAACTACCGAAGAGCAGGCCTTGCTTGAGCGCGAAGTGGTCAATGTTCTGATTCTGCAAGGGCGTTATTCGGAGGCGCTGCAACTTATCGAGACAGTTGGGGTGCCCAAGGAGCGGTTATTTCTGAAGGCTGACAGCATTGATACTCGTGTGAAGAAGAAAGAATATCAGAATGCGCAAGTTCTTGCAGATCATCTGCTGGATGCTGAAAATCGCGCTTTGCATCTGTCAAATATAGCCTTGACCATGGCGATGGACGGCGAGGTAGATGGGGCTCTGGAACTGCTTGAGTTCATGAAGCAGCAAAATCTGGATCGCTACGATTCGAGCACCGATGACTTTGCCCTTGTCCATGCGGTTGCGGGCGATACGAAACAAATGGAGTTGCTGATTTGGTCCATTGAAAATTCTCATGTGTTTTCGAGCGTCACAGTCGATGGGATCAGAGCCGTTCATGCGGCATCTAGCGGGAACAACGGCGAGATATTACTATATTTGCAGGATGCAGAGGATTGCTTTGACTACGAGCGACGGTTGTGGACTGTGGGGCGTGCTTATCTGCAATCCGGTTACAATGACTTGTCGCTGTTGGGTCTAAGTATTCCTGCAGAATATCAACGCGAAGGATTGGGTGTTCTTGGGTATTTGCAGGTGCAGCAAGGGGATATAGAAGGTGCTCTGGACACGTATGAGGACCTTTGGCGTTTGCACCCCAACTCAAATGGGCGTTCTGTCTTTGATGACCGAAATTTCGCGCTTGAGCGATTGATGATAGCGCAAGGTAGGGTTGGGGAAGCGATCAAACTTGCCTATGAGCGCAAGGATTCCCCGGCGTTGTCGTTTCTTGCAACGATGGTTCCGTAATGCGTCGCACCGCCTTTACGGGAATTGTTTTTGGTAAACCCAGGTGAGCGATTGTTGAGCTCTGTCTTAATGTTTCGTTCGGTTTCCGTACGCACCGTGTTGCGTCCATGTTGCATAACCCATTGACTTTGCGCGCTTAATCGTATACACCTTGTGTCATGCTAGAAGAAGTGAACAACGGCCTCGGGGCGACCCGGTGGTCGTTTTTCGTTTCTCTCGTGCGGAGAAAACTCACGCATGAGGTCACAGGCAAACATGACTTTGATTACCCCGGAAGAGCGGATGTCCCAGACGGCAGAACTTTTGCAGTCGCTTGAGGCATCCATTCGCGGTTTGCGCCAGGCAGCGGAAGAACTGCGCAGGCAAATCGGAACCGGGGAGGATGCAGATCTTGCTGGTTCAGCCAAGCAACTCGGGCAGTTAGAGGGGCTGATCCGAAGTTGTCAGAAAGTGGAGACAAGCTTTGTCGAACAACATCACAGACAAGCCGGAATTGCCCAAGGGGGATACGCGCTCGACCTTAACCGAGCTCGATTTGAGGTCGGGTGCCGGTTGGCTCGCCTCCGCACCTGTTGCGCTGCAGGACAGATTTCTGAGTGAGATCCGGGAGGGAGGGCTTTGTGCCCTTCCTTTCCTGTTCGAGTTCTGGGCGTTGCCGCATCAGTTGCCACCCGAGGGAGACTGGCGGTCATGGGTCATTATGGGTGGGCGCGGTGCGGGTAAAACGCGAGCCGGGTCAGAATGGGTGCGGTCGATGGTCGAAGGAGCAAAGCCTTTGGACAGAGGTGAGGCCAGTCGGGTGGCGTTGGTTGGTGAGACCTTTGACCAGGTGCGCGATGTGATGATCTTTGGTGATAGCGGGATATTGCAGTGTTCTCCGCCGGATCGCCGACCCACCTGGAAGGCATCGGAACGGAAACTGATCTGGCCCAACGGGGCCGAGGCGCAGGTATTTTCTGCGCATGATCCGGAGGGGCTGAGGGGACCTCAGTTCGATGCGGCCTGGGTGGATGAGCTGGCCAAGTGGAAGAAAGCTGGTGAGACTTGGGACATGTTGCAGTTTGCGCTGCGGTTGGGGGATCGGCCTCGGGCCTGTGTGACGACCACACCGCGGAATGTGAAGGTTTTGAAGGAGTTGCTGGCGTCGCCCTCGACCGTGCAGACCCATGCGCCGACCGAGGCGAACCGGGCCAATCTGGCGGATTCCTTCTTAGATGAGGTGTGCGCGCGCTATGCAGGCACGCGGCTGGGGAGGCAGGAGCTGGACGGGGTGCTGTTGTCGGATGCCGAGGGGGCGTTGTGGACCGGATCGATGCTGGAGGCGGCGCGGTGCGCGCATGTGCCTGCGTTGGATCGGATCGTCGTGGCGCTGGACCCGGCGGTGACGGCGGGGGCAGATGCGGATGCTTGCGGGATCGTGGTCGTGGGGGCTCGGGTGCAGGGATCGCCCGAAGACTGGCGCGCCTATGTGCTGGCCGACCGGACGGTGCAGGGCGTCGGTCCGGCAGGCTGGGCGCAGGCGGCGATTGATGCGATGGATGAATTCGGGGCCGAACGGCTGGTGGCCGAGGTCAATCAGGGCGGGCAGTTGGTGGAAGAGGTCGTGCGGCAGGTGGACCCTCTGGTCCCGTTCCGGGCGGTGCGGGCGTCACGCGGTAAGGTCGCACGGGCCGAGCCTGTGGCGGCGTTGTACGAGCAGGGGCGGGTTCGTCATGTAGCGGGGTTGGTCGCGCTAGAGGAGCAGATGTACCAGATGACTGCGCGGGGGTTCGAGGGACAGGGTTCACCCGACAGAGTCGACGCGCTGGTCTGGGCGCTACATGAGTTGATCGTGGGGCCTGCGGGTGCGTATCGGCGACCTAGGGTGCGGATTTTGTGAGAGATTGGACGGTAACATTACTCATACAGTGTCGCGTGAGTTAGCTGAGATGTCAGTTCGGCGGGCAACAGAATTCGAGAAGATTATCGAGACACATAAGCTTGGCTGGGATTTAGTGAAGGCCCAAGCTAGTCGTCTTCCGAGGGATACAAAATCTGGGTACGGATGCATTTAGCTGTTTTAGGATCTCGATCGCCGGGCTTTCTGATGAAAAAGAACCTCGTTTGATCGTAGTCAGCAAAATCCGTTTTACCGTCTATCAGCCTACCATCCGCGTCGTAGATTGCGCAGGCGAGCAGGTATTTGCGATCGGTGTTTCGTACTATGACTTCAATTGGGACCAAACGGTTGGAATTTATTAACTCGATTTCACTCGAGCCTATAGGAATAGATTCATACTCCTTGAAGCTCAACGCGTTGGCGCTGTTACATATCAACAATAAAAGGACCGCCAGTATTCTCATCTTGCAGCTGCCCTTTTCGTCTATTTTGTTTTGGAAGCTTTGTTCCGTTCAAAGATTGGTACGTTGTTAGGCTAACCAACTATTTTGCGGCGGGCAATTGCGCAGAATACCCGTTGCTCATCCCCCGTACGCCCCGTTCCCAAGCCTTAAACTTCTTTCCCTCATAACTCCTTTCAACGAGCCGGGCAGAGCGGCGGTAGAAAGGAGCACAGATGGTATTCGATTTCTTGCGTCGTAGATCGGCTGAAGGCGCGCCGGAGGCGAAGGCGAGCGCGGCGGGGCCTGTGGTGGCGTGGCAGACGGGCGGGCGCGTGGCGTGGAGCCCTCGGGACGCGGTGTCGCTGACTCGGACGGGGTTTTCGGGGAACCCGGTGGGGTTTCGCTCGGTCAAGCTGATTGCTGAGGCGGCGGCGGCTTTGCCACTGGTGCTGCAGGATCAGGCGCAGCGGTTTGATGTGCATCCGATCCTGTCGCTGATGCGCCGTCCGAATGCGGCGCAGGGGCGGGCGGAGTTGATGGAAGCTCTGTTCGGGCAGTTGCTGCTGTCAGGCAATGCCTATGTCGAGGCGGTACAGGCCGACGAGGGGTTGCCGGTTGAACTACATGTGCTGCGATCCGACCGAATGAGCGTGGTGCCAGGCGTAGATGGTTGGCCCAAGGCGTATGACTACGCGGTCGGCGGTAAAAAGCACCGGTTTGCGGCGGAAAATATCTGCCATATCAAGTCGTTCCACCCGCAGGATGATCATTATGGGTTCTCGCCGATGCAGGCGGCGGCGATGGCGATTGATGTGCACAACAGCGCGTCTCGGTGGTCAAAATCGCTGTTGGATAACGCGGCTCGGCCTTCGGGGGCGCTGGTTTGGAAGGGCGGCGATGGCCATGGGGTGATGGCAGAAGATCAGTTCCGCCGACTGTCAGATGAGATCGAGCAGAACTATCGCGGGGCGCGGAACGCCGGACGGCCGATGGTTCTGGAAGGGGGGCTGGACTGGAAGCCGATGGGCTTCTCTCCGTCCGACATGGAGTTTCAAAAGACCAAGGAAGCCGCCGCCCGCGAGATCGCGCTGGCCTTTGGGGTCCCGCCGATGCTGCTGGGGATTCAGGGCGACGCGACCTATTCGAACTATCAGGAGGCCAACCGGGCGTTTTACCGCCTGACCGTGCTGCCCCTGGTGACGCGGGTGGCGGCGGCGGTGTCGGAGTGGCTGGCGGGCTTTACCGGCGAGGATCTGTTGCTGAAACCTGATCTGGATCAGGTGCCCGCGCTGTCGGCGGAACGCGATGCGCAATGGGCGCGGGTCAGCGGGGCCGAGTTCCTGAGCGATGCCGAGAAGCGCGCGTTGCTGGGGCTGCCGGAGCGTGCGGATGTCTGAAGGGTATCCTCCGTTCGAATGCGCGCCGGGCCTGCGTCTGGCCGCGCACGAGCGGGTGGCCGAGATCCAGCATGCGCATCTGTGCCGACGGCTGGATCAGATCGAAGAGATGATGGAGCGGCTAGAGCGACGGTTGTGGCTGACGGTCTACGGCGTGGTCGCTGTCATTCTGGCGCAGGCGCTTCAGTCGATCTTGGTGGTAACGCCATGAGTTCAGTGAGTTACATGGAGAAGTTCATGGATTTAGAACGTAAATTTGCGCGGTTCGGAGACGGTCTTTCGGTGACGGAAGATGCGGTGATCGAGGGCTATGCCAGCCTGTTCGATCAGGTCGATCAGGGCAGCGATGTTGTGCAGCGTGGGGCGTATCGGGGCTCGCTCGAGGGGCTTAAGGCCGCTGGCCAGCGGGTAAAAATGCTGTGGCAACACGACCCGGCCCAACCCATCGGAGTCTGGAACGAGGTGCGCGAGGATGCGCGTGGCCTGTGGGTCAAGGGCCGTCTGTTGGAGAGCACTCAAAAAGGTCGCGAGGCAGCGGAGTTGATCCGTGCCGGGGCCATTGACGGGCTGTCCATTGGCTATCGCACCAAGCGGGCTGTGAAGAATGACAAGGGCCAGCGGGTCCTGACCGAACTGGAGCTTTGGGAGGTGTCGCTGGTGACCTTCCCGATGTTGCCCAGTGCGCGGGTGGCAGCGAAGGGCATTGAGCCTGATGTTGAGAATACCTGGCGCAGTATTGCTGAGGTGTTCAACGACGCCCGGCAGGAGCTGGCGCGGACCTAGCGCGCCTCAATACCCACCCAAAAACAGGACATGCTGATGAGCAAGACCGAGACCCCGGCCTTGACCGGAGAGGGTGCGCCCCTGGTTCAGGAGGTGAAGCAGGCGATGGCTGGCTTCGTGAATGAATTCAAGGGCCTGAAGGCTGAAGTTAAAACCAAACTGCAACAGACAGAAGAGCGACTGACTATGCTGGATCGTAAATCAACCATCGCGGCGCGCCCGCATCTTGCGGCTTCGCTTGAGGACGGAGCCCCGCATCAGAAGGCCTTTGATGCCTATGTGCGATCAGGTGAAGATGACGGGCTGCGCGGGCTTGAGATGGAGGCCAAGTCGCTGTCCAGCGCGGTCAACAGTGAGGGCGGCTATCTGATCGACCCACAAACGGCTGAAACTATCAAATCCGTTTTGAATTCCACCGCTTCGATCCGTTCCATTGCGTCTGTGGTGAATGTAGAGGCGAATTCGTTCGATGTACTGATCGACCATACTGATGTCGGCGCGGGCTGGGCCGACGAGAGCTCGGCCACAACCGAGACTTCGACACCGACGATTGACCGCATCTCGATCCCATTGCACGAGCTCAGCGCTTTGCCCAAGGCGTCGCAGCGCCTGTTGGATGACAGTGCCTTTGACGTCGAAGGCTGGCTGGCGGCGCGTATCGCAGACAAGTTCGCGCGAGCCGAGGCAGCGGCGTTCATCAATGGGGATGGCGTGGATAAGCCCAAGGGTATCCTGAACCACGGCACGATGGCCGAGGACAGCTGGTCCTGGGGGCGTCTGGGTTATGTGGCTTCCGGCATTGATGGTGGTGTTGATGCGGACAATATTGTCGATGTGGTCTATGCGCTGGGTGCACAGTATCGGGTCAATGGCACCTTTGTGATGAACTCGAAAACCGCAGGTGTGATCCGTAAACTGAAGGACAGTGATGGCCGCTTCCTGTGGTCGGATGGTCTGGCCGCGGGAGAGCCTGCACGTCTTATGGGCTATCCGGTGCTGATCGCGGAAGACATGCCGGATGCGGCGACCGACAGTTTCTCGATCGCCTTTGGTGACTTTCACTCTGGCTACACCATTGCCGAGCGACCTGATCTGCGTGTGCTGCGCGATCCGTTCAGCGCCAAGCCGCACGTTCTATTTTACGCGACCAAGCGCGTGGGCGGCGACGTGAGCGATTTTGCCGCGATCAAGCTGGTGAAATTCGGCACCGCCTAAGCGGTGACGGATCCGAGGGGTCTGGTGCCCCTCGGACGGCGGGCGCGAGCCGGGGTGAATCCCCTGCGTTGTCTAGCTGCTCCCCTCCGTCCGAGCAACGTGGGGCGGCGCGTGCCCGTCATTTTCCAAGAAGCGGCCCCGGAGGGGTCCGAGATTGCGGAGTGAATGGATGATGTTGATCGAAGAAACCGCCATCGCGGATGCGGCGCTGCCGGTAGATCAGTTCAAAGCACACCTGCGGCTGGGAACGGGTTTCACCGAAGCCACCGTGCAGGACGAAGTGTTGAAGGGGTTCTTGCGTGCAGCAATCGCAGCGATTGAGGCACGCACGGGCAAGATTTTGATCGAGCGCGAGTTCTCGTGGAGCCTGAACAAATGGCGCGACCAAGTAGTTGAGGTTTTACCTGTTGCCCCGGTGACGGAGATATCTGTGGTGACGATGTCGGATGCGGCAGGATCTGAAACCGCCGTGGCGACTGATGCCTATCGGTTGGAGCGGGATAGTCAGCGGCCCAGATTGCGCCCCAAAGGTGCGAGTCTGCCTGCGGTCTCGATCGGAGGTTCCGTCAACATTGCCTTTGTTGCAGGCATGGCAACAGATTGGGGTGGCCTGCCGGCTGATCTTGGTCAGGCGGTACTTCTGCTGGCGGCGCATTACTATGAATATCGGGATGAAACCGCACTGGGTGATGGGTGCATGCCCTTTGGTGTGACCAGTCTGATCCAGCGCTACCGCATGGTGCGCTTTGGGGCAGGGGTGGCGCGATGAAAGCACCGCATTTGAACCGGAAGCTGGTGCTGGAGTCACCGGTGAGAACTGCTGACGGAGCGGGTGGATACACCGAGACCTGGGAGGCTTTGGGAGAGCATTGGGCCGAGATCACTGCCCGTACTGGTGCAGAGCGATCAATCGCCGGAGTGCCTGTTTCGCGGGTTAGCTATCGCATCGTGGTGCGGAATGCCCCCCAGGGATCGACGATGCGGCCTGCACCAGATCAGCGATTTCGCGAGGGTGAGCGCCGTTTCGTAATTCGCGCTGTCGCGGATCGGGACGCGCGAGGTCACTACCTGACCTGCTTTGCTGATGAAGAGGTGGCGGCATGAGCTATGGCGTTTCAGCTGCTTTGCAAGCGGCAGTGTTTCAACAGCTTTCGGACGACGCGCAGGTCAGCGCGCAATCTGGCGGTGCAATCTATGACGCCGTGCCCACTGGGACAGTTCCCCAGACTTACGTGTCGCTGGGTCCGGAAGAGGTTCGTGAAGCCTCGGACCGGTCCGGCGCGGGCGCGGTGCATCGGTTCACGGTTTCGGTGGTATCCGAAGCAGCCGGGTTTGGCGCGGCCAAAATACTGGCTGGCGCGGTCTGTGATGCGCTCGAGGATGCGCCTTTGACCTTGGATCGTGGCCGGCTTGTAGGGCTGTGGTTCGAGCGTGCTTCGGCCAGGCGTACCGGCACCGGCGGCGCAATTCGTCAGATCGATCTGAGATTTCGCGCGCGCGTGGAAGACAACTAAGCAATCATTGGAGAGAGCATATGGGTGCCCAGAACGGTAAGGACCTACTGGTCAAAGTAGACATGAACGGATCGGGTCTGTTCGAGACAATCGCGGGGCTGCGCGCCACGCGGATCAGTTTCAACGCCGAAAGTGTGGATGTGACATCTCTGGAAAGTCAGGGCGGATGGCGAGAACTGCTGTCGGGGGCCGGTGTCAAGTCCGCAGCTATTTCGGGTTCGGGTGTGTTCAAGGACGCAGGGACAGATGAACGGGCGCGCCAGCTGTTCTTTGACGGAGAGACGCCAGGCTTTCAGGTAATCATCCCTGATTTCGGTATCGTAGAGGGGCCGTTTCAGGTGACCGGCATCGAATATGCGGGCTCGCACAATGGCGAGGCCACCTACGAGATGAGCATGGCGAGCGCAGGCGCTCTGACATTCACGGCGCTTTGACCAATGGCCAATCCTTGGACGGGTGAGGTGGCACTGACCATCGATGAAGAGCGGCATGTGCTCAAGCTGACTTTGGGTGCCTTGGCGGAATTGGAAAAAGAGCTGGGGGCGGGATCACTGGTTGAACTGGTGCAACGGTTCGAAGGTGGAGCCTATTCCAGCGGTGACGTGCTGGCATTGATTGTGGCCGGGCTGAGGGGTGGTGGGGCCAAGGTTACCCGATCCGATTTGCTGAGCGCCGAAATCGAAGGCGGTCCGCTGGCGGGCGCGCGCGCGGCGGCTGAGTTGTTGGCGCGGGCCTTCATGGTCCCCGAGCAAGTATGAGCGGGTTCGACTGGCCCGTCCTGATGCGGGCTGGGTTTGTTGGCCTGCGTCTGACGCCAGACCAGTTCTGGCGTCTGACCCCGGCTGAGCTGCGGCTGATGTTGGGGCAAGGCGCGGGGATGCCCGCGATGAACCGGGCGGGCCTGGATGCGCTGCTGTCGGCTTATCCGGACAAGGAACAAGGAGAGCATGATGACGGATCGTGATGGGTTGGAGGATCTGCAGGAGCGTGGTGAGGCGCTGGGCGACTCGCTGGGCGATGCGGCTACCATGGCGGCAGCCTTTGATGGGCAGATGAAACGGATCAGCGCCGCTTTTGAGGAAACGGGTAAGGACGTTGCCACGCTGGAACGCGGCATGTCCAGCGGGTTGCGCAAAGCCTTTGATGGGGTCGTGCTGGATGGGATGAACCTGTCGGATGCGCTGGATGTGCTTAAAAACTCGATGATCCGCACTGCGTATTCAGCAGCGATCAAGCCTGTGACGGACCACTTCGGTGGAATTTTGGCCAACACCGTGGGCGGATTGGTGCAGGGCATTCTGCCTTTTGCAGATGGCGGCAGCTTTTCACAAGGCAGGGTGATGCCCTTTGCAAATGGAGGGGTGGTCAGCGGGCCGACCACCTTTCCGATGCGGGGTGGCACCGGCCTAATGGGTGAGGCCGGTCCAGAAGCGATCATGCCGCTGGCCCGTGGTCCTGATGGAAAATTGGGTGTCCGTAACTCTGGCGGCGGTCGCGCAGTGAGTGTGGTCATGAATATCACCACGCCTGACGTACAGGGTTTCCGCCGTAGCCAAAGCCAGATTGCAGCACAAATGAGCCGTGCTCTGGGGCGCGGCAATCGCAACAGATAATCAGGGGAACAGGTCATGAATTTTCACGAGGTAAGATTTCCCGCAAGTCTGAGTTTCGGCTCAGTCGGTGGGCCCGAACGGCGGACCGACATCGTGACGCTTGCAAATGGTTTTGAGGAGCGGAACACGCCCTGGGCGCATTCCCGTCGCCGCTATGATGCGGGGTTGGGAATGCGGTCACTGGATGACATCGAAACCCTGATTTCGTTTTTCGAAGCGCGGCAGGGCCAGATGTATGGATTCCGTTGGAAAGACTGGTCTGACTACAAATCGGGCGCGTCTTCGGCCGATGTGGACAAAGCCGATCAGATCATCGCACGGGGTGATGGGAAACAAACTGAGTTTCAGTTGATCAAGACTTACAGTTCGGGCGGGTTCAGCTATGTGCGCCCGATCGTGAAGCCGGTACTTGGAACGGTGAAGCTTGGCCTCGAGCAAGATGAAATGCGCGAGGGGACGGACTTTGAGATTAATCTCGCTAATGGCGTGGTTACCTTCGAGAATGCGCCACCTGATGAGGTTGAGATTACGGCCGGGTTTGAATTCGATGTGCCCGTGCGATTTGACACCGACAAGATTCAAACCAGCGTTGCGAGCTTTCAGGCAGGAGACGTTCCGAATGTCCCTGTGGTGGAGGTGCGGGTCTGATGAGTGGTGACAAACAGGGATTGCAGACCCATTTGGAAAGCGGGTTGACGACGACCTGCCGGTGCTGGGCGATCAAACGCACCGACGGAGAGGTTTTTGGCTTTACCGACCATGACATGGAACTGAGCTTTGAGGGGGTGGCCTTTCGGGCAAGTAGCGGTTTGACCGCTGCCGCGATTGAGCAGGCAACCGGATTGTCGATCGACAATTCCGAGGCCATGGGCGCTCTGTCGGATGCCGCCGTTCGCGAAGAGGACATCGAGGCTGGCCGCTTTGACGGGGCCGAAGTGCGGGCGTGGTTGGTCAATTGGACCGCGCCCGAGCAACGTGTGCTGCAGTTCAGAGGTACGATTGGTGAGCTGCGGCGTGGCGGTGGGGCATTTCATGCCGAGCTGCGCGGGCTGACTGATCTATTGAACCGACCCATGGGGCGCATCTATCAAAAACCTTGCACCGCCGTTCTTGGGGATACCTCGTGCCAGATCGATTTGAATAAGCCGGGTTATTCAGCCGAGGCAGAGGTGGCCAAAGCCGAAAGCGGAACTCTTTTGGTGCTGCGCGGCGGAATTGAGCCCTTGGACGATTGGTTCAAGAGGGGAAGGTTGGATGTCCTGTCCGGTCAGGCCAAAGGGTTGTGGGCTTCTATCAAACTGGACCGGCGGATTGAGGGTGGACGCGAGGTGACTTTGTGGTCTGGCATCAATGCGCCTGTGGCGGCGGGTGACCGGGTTCGTTTGTTGGCTGGATGTGACAAGGCCATGAATACCTGCCGGTTAAAGTTCAACAATCTTCTGAATTTTCAGGGTTTCCCGGATCTTCCCGAAGAAGATTGGGTGATGGCCGTGCCCAAATCCGGCAAGCCCAACAAAGGGGGTAGCAGGAGATGAGCGTGTCACAGCAAACCATCGTCGCCGAGGCCAGGCGTTGGCTCGGAACGCCCTATGTCCACCAGGCCTCGGTTCGGGGGGCTGGGGCGGATTGCCTGGGCCTCTTGCGTGGTGTGTGGCGCTCCGTCATGGGACACGAGCCAGAGGCAGTACCTGTCTACAGCATGGATTGGTCCGAACCGCAGGGTGAAGAGCGCATGTGGGCTGCCGCACAAAGACACCTTGTTGAAAAGAGTGCGGCCGAAATGCGGGTCGGCGATGTCCTTTTGTTTAGGATGCGCGACCAGAGTGTGGCCAAGCATCTGGGCATCGTAAGCGCTGATGGTGCAGTGCCGCGCTTCATCCACGCATATTCCGGGCATGGCGTTGTCGAGAACACATTAAGCGATCCTTGGCGACGCCGGGTCGTCGCTTGTTTTGAATTCCCGCTGGAGAATGGCTGATGGCTACTATCGTTTTGTCTGCAGCAGGCGCTGCAATCGGGGGATCCATTGGGGGGACGGTCGCGGGTCTTTCAACGGCAGTCATCGGTCGCGCCATTGGCGCAACTCTGGGCCGCGTCATTGATCAGCGGTTGATGAGTCAATCGGTTATGGGCGGAGGCAGCGAAGTTGTCGAGACTGGCCGCCTCGATCGTTTTCGTCTGACCGAGACCGGCGAAGGCGCACCGGTATCCACAACGTTTGGTCGGATGCGCGTTGGTGGGCAGGTGATCTGGGCCTCGGACTTTCTGGAGACCAAGAGCACGTCGACCCAAACCCAAACGACGGGCGGTGGCGGCAAAGGTAAGCCGAAACAGCCACAGGTGACGACGACCACCACCACACATACCTACAGCTATTCGGTATCACTGGCGATTGCGGTTGGCGCCGGCATAATCTCGGATGTGGCGCGGATCTGGGCGGATGGAGAAGAAGTTGAGAGATCTTCTCTTAACATGAGAGTCTATCATGGTGGTCCGGATCAGCTACCAGATCCTTTAATTGAATCCATCGAGGGCACGGGTCAGGTTCCAGCTTATCGCGGCACTGCATATGTGGTGATAGAAGATCTGCAGCTGGGCTCGTACGGGAACCGGGTACCGCAGTTCTCGTTCGAGGTCGTGCGGCAGGAACAAGGCACCATGCCCCGCTTTACCGACGCGCTGTGTCAGATCATCAAGGGCGTGGCATTGATGCCGGGCACGGGCGAGTATGCGCTTGCCAGCACTCAGGTGAACTACACCAAAGGCCAGGGTCGCAGCTGGGCTGCCAATGTAAACTCGCGCTCTGGGCGTCCTGATCTGGTGACGTCCGTCAGGGCATTGCGGCATGAATTGCGCGAGTGCCGAGCGACGTCATTGATCGTATCCTGGTTCGGTAGCGATCTGCGCTGCGGTCAGTGCCAGATCACCCCCAAGGTAGTGCGCGGAGATGTAGACGGCGAAAACATGCCGTGGAAGGTTGCGGGCCTGACCCGTCAATCTGCTCAGGTCGTCAAGCACGAGAATGATCGTCCGGTTTATGGCGGTACTCCGGCGGATGACGCTGTGGTGCAGGCTATTCAGCATCTGCGACAGTCTGGTCAGCGTGTCATGTTCTACCCGTTCATTCTGATGGACCAGTTGAAAGGGAATGGTCTGCCCAATCCCTGGTCAGAGTCAGGAGAGCAGCCGCATTTGCCCTGGCGTGGGCGCATATCTTTGAGTGTGGCTCCGGGACGCGCGGGATCGCCTGACAAGACAGCAACAGCCGATGCACAAGTGGCTGCATTCTTTGGCGGCGCCCGAGCCAGCGACTTTGGAGTCGCAAATGGCAAGGTCTCGTATCACGGTCCGCAGGACTGGGGTTTACGACGTTTCATCCTGCACAATGCCGCTTTGTGCAAGGCGGCAGGCGGGGTCGAGTCGTTTTGTATCAGTTCGGAAATGCGCGGGCTGACACAAATCCGGGGGGCGTCAGGGTTTCCAGCGGTTGTTCAGTTGCGCGCGCTGGCAAATGAGGTTCGTCAGCTTCTTGGGCCCAATACCAAGATCGGCTATGCGGCGGACTGGTCCGAATACTTCGGATACCAACCCGAGGATGCCAGTGACGACAGGTATTTTCACCTCGATCCTTTGTGGGCAGATGCAAATATCGATTTCGTTGGAATCGACAACTACATGCCAATCTCAGATTGGCGGGACGGCGATACGCACGTGGATGCAAAGGCCGGTGTCCATTCAATCTATGATCTGGACTATCTGCGCAGTAATGTCGAAGGCGGGGAAGGCTACGATTGGTTCTATGCATCGCCAGAAGAAGCCAAAGCCCAGATCAGAACTCCAATCAAAGATGACGAACACGACGAGCCCTGGATCTGGCGTTACAAGGATCTGAGCAACTGGTGGTCCAAACCGCATCACGAGCGGATCGGAGGCGTCAGACAGGCGACGCCGACGAGTTGGGTGCCAGGATCAAAGCCGATCTGGTTTACCGAGCTGGGGTGTGCGGCCATCGACAAGGGCACAAACCAGCCGAACAAGTTTCTGGATCCCAAATCGTCGGAATCAAGTTTGCCGCGCTATTCCAATGGAATGCGTGACGACTTTATGCAGATTCAGTATCTGAAGGCCGTATTGGGCTATTGGAATGCACCTCAGAACAACCCGGTGTCGCATCACTATGGTGGCAGGATGGTTGATATGTCGAATGCCTATGTCTGGGCGTGGGATGCGCGACCGTACCCGACCTTTCCCAACCTTGGCTCACAATGGAGCGACGGGGTCAACTATGCCCGTGGGCATTGGCTGAACGGACGATCAGGCTCGCGCTCATTGGCTTCGGTTGTAACGGAAATTTGCCATCATGCCGGTGTCACGCAAATCGATGTTTCCCGCCTGTATGGTGTTGTCCGCGGGTATGCGGTTGAGGATGTGATGGATGCGCGTGCTGCGTTGCAGCCGTTGATGCTTCGCTATGGATTCGACGCCATCGAGCGTGATGGAATTCTTCATTTCCGAACGCGGGGCGGGTTGGGGGTACAGGAGATCACCCCGGACAAAATGGCAATGAGCTCGGAAATTGAAGGCACGGTTGAATACCGGCGAGAGGCCGAGGCGGAAATGAGCGGTCGTGTGCGCCTGAGGTTCGTGCAATCGGATTCGGACCATGATGTAGTGGCAGAAGAGGCAATTCTGCCCGACGACAAAACCCATGCCGTGTCCGTGAATGAGATGCCGTTGTCGATGACACGAGCTGAAGGGCGTCAAACAGCCGAGCGTTGGCTGAGCGAAGCGCGAACATCGCGCGAAACAGCCCGGTTTGCCTTGCCGCCGTCTTTGTTGCACTTGGGTGCGGGCGATGTGGTTCGGTTGGCAGGGACGGATCAGGGTAAGGGGGCGCTCTACCGTATCGACCGATTGGAACAGGCCGAGATGCAACTGGCGGACGCCGTTCGGATCGAGCCGGGTGTCTATGCCCCCTCTGACCTGCCAGATGACCAGGTAAAAGCCAAACCCTACAACGCCCCGGTACCAGTGCTGCCCGTATTCATGGATCTGCCATTGATCACAGGGGCCGAAGTCCCGCATGCGCCATATCTGGCTGTGACCGCTGATCCGTGGCCCGGTAATGTAGCAGTTTACGCAGCCGCGAGCGACGAGGACTATGTGCTACACGAACTGATCTCGGGTCAGGCAGTTATCGGCTTTACTGAAACCCCGCTGTTCAAGGCTTCTACGGGGCTATGGGATCAGGGTAGTCCGCTGCGTGTGAACCTGATCGACGGTGTTTTGGAATCGCGCCCTCGGTCAGCATTGCTGAACGGTGCCAATCTGGCCGCCATAGGAGATGGCACGACAGGAAACTGGGAGCTGTTCCAGTTTGCGGATGCAGAATTGAAAGAGACCGGAGTTTACGCGCTGTCCGGGCGATTGCGGGGGCAGTTGGGTACAGACACCACGATGCCTGATGTGTGGCCCGAAGGTTCGATGTTCGTATTGCTCGATGAACGGGTCTATCAGACTGGGCTTCTTCCAACCGAGAGACGTATTGCAAAGCACTATCGGATCGGTCCGGCCACGCGGGGCTACGAAGACCCGGCTTATGTACATCAGGTCGAAACTTTTCAGGGCAACGGACTGCGCCCCTATGCGCCAGCACATCTGAAAGTGAAAAGATCGAACTCTGGAGATGTAATTGACTGGATACGACGTACGCGCATCAATGGAGATGACTGGAGCGGCCTGGACGTGCCGCTGGGCGAAGAAAGCGAATCCTATCTGGTGCGGGTGCGATCCAACGGCGCCGTTCTGCGCGAAGCAGTAACGAGTTCACCAAATTGGCAATATACCAGCGCCATGAAAACAGACGATGGGCTAGCAGGCGCCTATGATTTTGAGGTGGCACAGGTATCCGCAAATTTCGGAACAGGGGCATTTGCCCATCTGTCCATCGGATAGACAATTCTATGCGCCCACTTCTCCAAGGAGATGTCAGTGCTGCGGCACGGGCGCTGCTGGCCCTGCCGCAGTCGGAGCGAGACCGGATTTGCATAGAGATGATCACCGAGGCGGAACTTGCTGATCAGCATGTTGCGCAAACGGGGAAGTTGCATCCGGCGTATGGAAACGGATCGTTGATGGCTGCAGCACGGACCCGAACACTAGCTGATGAACCAGCCTTCGATGATGTGGAGTATTGCCTGTGTTTCGAATTGGTATTGCGCCAATTGGTCCGGTTTCACATCAGCCAGAGGCACAGCTGACGCATTTGCTTGCTGCCAGATCAAGCTCCAGTCGCCCGCGTGGAATCTCATCTCCGCAGTCTTCGCAATACCCGAACTCGTCCTCTTCAATGCGGGCGAGTGCTGCGTTTAAGCGATGAGATTCCATGTCCCGCCGTGTCTGCTGTGCCTTGGCCATCGCCTGATTCTGCAACGCGTCCATTCTGCTGAGCCTGCCGATTGCTTGCTGGTCCAGTTCCACAACTGACTGGGCATCTTGTCCGGCGACGGAATTTTGTTCCAGTTCGGCCAGCCGAGCAAGAATAAGCGTTTTGAAATGCTGCAGATCGGTCTCGTTCATTTTTTGTTGTGTCGCACATCAAGGGTTTGCGTTTGGCCTTTTTGAGCCTAGATGGCTATTCTAGGCGCAGCAAAGGATGAAAAGCCATGTTCGAAACGCGCACTCATGTGACCCCAGTGGACCCTGTTTGGGATCGTATCACGTCAGAGGCCCAGGCAGCGGTTGAAAAAGAGCCATTGATGGGCGGGCTGGTGCATGCCTGTATTCTGCATCATCGCAGCCTCGAGCGCGCTCTATCCTATCGCGTGGCTGCCAAGCTGTGTTCGAATGAGATGTCGATGATGGTTTTGCGTGAAATCGTTGACGAAGCCTATGCCGACGACAAAAGCTTGCTTGAGGCTGCACGCGCGGATCTCATGGCGGTCTATGAACGTGACCCGGCATGTCATCGGTTGCTGCAGCCGATCCTATACTTCAAAGGGTATCAGGCGATGCAGGCCTATCGCGTGGCACATTGGTTGTGGCGCAAGGGTCGTCACGATCTGGCCTATTTCTTCCAGATGCGCTCCTCTGAGATTTTCGGGATCGATATTCACCCGGCTGCGAAGATCGGTAAGGGGATCATGATCGATCATGCCCATTCCATCGTGATCGGCGAGACTGCGGTAGTGGGCGACAATGTATCGATGCTGCATTCGGTAACACTGGGTGGAACCGGCAAGGAAGAGGAGCAGCGCCATCCCAAGATCGGAGATGGTGTACTCATCGGTGCCGGGGCCAAAGTGCTCGGCAATATCGAGGTCGGCCACTGCAGCCGCATCGCCGCAGGTTCTGTGGTTCTTCAGGAAGTTCCTGCTTGTAAGACCGTGGCGGGTATCCCCGCCAAGATCGTAGGAGAGGCTGGATGCGACCAGCCGTCGATTTCGATGGATCATATGCTGGGTAAAGACCAGTAAGCTCTAGTCAATTAACTAAAAAAGCCGCCTCGATCTTCGGGGCGGCTTTTTTTGATGTTTGAATTGCGGGCTAGGCCAGCATGACCATCGGGTTTTCCAGATTGTCGACGATGGCCTGCAAGAGCTGAGCCCCCAGAGCACCATCAATAACCCGATGGTCGACGGACATCGTCACCGACATCACGGTCGCGACGGTCAGCTCGCCGTCGTCGCCGACAACAGGTTTTTTCAGGCCTGTGCCGACGGCCAGGATGCCGGCATGGGGCGGGTTCACGATCGCATCGAAATTGTCGATGCCGAACATGCCAAGATTTGAAACCGCAAAGGTGCCACCCTGATACTCGTGCGGGGCCAGCTTGCGTTCCCGTGCCCGGGCTGCGAGATCCTTCATCTCGGTCGACAGGGCAGACAGCGATTTGGTGTCGGCATCCTGCAGAACTGGGGTGAACAGACCACCTTCAATCGCAACGGCGACTGCCACGTCCGATGGTTTCAGTTGCAACACCCGATCACCTGCCCATACAGCATTGCACTCAGGGACCTGCTGCAATGCATTCGCGACTGCCTTGATGATGAAGTCGTTGACGCTGAGCTTAATACCCCGGCCTTCCAGTTGCTTGTTCAACTGGCTGCGGAACTTCAACAACGCGTCCAGCTTGATATCGCGACGCAGGTAGAAATGTGGGATCGTTTGCTTGGCCTCGGACAGGCGCGCAGCAATGGTCTTGCGCATGCCGTCGAGGGTAATCTCTTCGTATTCACGACCTTCGTACATCCGTGCAACAGCATCGGCGGAAGGACCAGCCGGTACTGCCGCAGCGGGGGCCGCCGCCGCAGGTGCAGGAGCTGCAGCCGGAGCGACAGCAGTTGCTGTTGCGCCTTCGACATCAGCCTTGACGATACGACCATGCGGGCCCGAGCCGGCGATCTGCGCCAGATTGAGACCTTTCTGAGCGGCAATCCGACGGGCCAACGGCGAAGCGAAGATACGACTCCCATCCGCTTTGACCGCAGCAGCCGGAGCAGGGGCGGGCGCCTCGGGTGCCGCTGTGGCGGCAGCCTCGTTGCCCGCGGCGGCTGGCGCCGCTTCCGGCGCTTTGGTCAATGTGGACGCGATATCATCCGCGCTTTCGCCATCTTCCAACAGCACAGCAATAGCCGTGTTAACCTTGACCCCTTCGGTGCCTTCGGGGATCAGGATTTTGCCGACTACGCCCTCGTCCACGGCCTCGAACTCCATCGTGGCCTTGTCGGTTTCGATCTCGGCCAGCAGGTCGCCGGAGGAGACGGTGTCGCCTTCCTTGACCAGCCATTTGGCAAGCGTGCCTTCCTCCATTGTCGGTGAAAGGGCGGGCATCAGAATTTCTGTAGGCATCTGCGTCGCTCCTTACCGGTAGGTCACTTGTTTGACGGCTGCGATCACCTCATCCGTGGTCACCAGCGCCAGTTTTTCGAGGTTGGCGGCATAAGGCATCGGTACATCTTTGCCTGTGCAGTTGATGACCGGTGCGTCGAGATAGTCGAACGCCTCTTGCATCACCACAGAGGATATGTAGCTACCAACGGACCCTTGCGGCCAGCCTTCTTCGACGGTCACCAGACGGTTGGTCTTCATCACCGAATTGATGATCGAGCCGGTATCCATCGGGCGGATGGTGCGCAGGTCAATCACCTCGGCATGGATGCCTTCCTCGGCCAGCTTGTCGGCAGCTTCCAGAGCGAACTGCATGCCGATGCCGAAGCTGACGATGGTTACATCGGAACCTTCGCGCCAGATGCGGGCTTTGCCGAGCGGTATAGTCAGATCATCAACCTGCGGAACGTCGAACGACCGACCGTAGAGGATTTCGTTTTCCAGAAACACCACGGGGTTGGGATCGCGGATCGCTGATTTCAGCAGCCCCTTGGCGTCGGCTGCCGAATACGGCATCACCACCTTCAAACCAGGGATCTGCATGTACCATGCAGCGTAATCCTGAGAGTGCTGCGCCGCCACGCGGGCCGCTGCGCCGTTAGGTCCCCGGAAGACGATGGGACAACCCATCTGACCGCCGGACATGTAAAGCGTTTTAGCGGCAGAGTTGATGATCTGGTCAATCGCCTGCATGGCGAAGTTGAAGGTCATGAACTCGACAATCGGTTTCAGGCCACCAAAGGCCGAACCAACCGCGATACCCGCAAAGCCATGTTCGGTAATCGGTGTGTCGATCACCCGCTTGCTGCCGAACTCATCCAGCAGACCTTGCGAGATTTTGTAAGCGCCCTGATATTCGGCGACTTCTTCACCCATCAGGTAGACGTCTTCGTCGCCGCGCATTTCCTCGGCCATCGCATCACGCAGGGCCTCGCGGACGGTTTCAGATTTCATCTCGGCATCTGCAGGCCAGTCGGGGGACAAGTCCACGACGGGCGCGGCAGGGGCTGCTGCAGCAGGAGCAGGGACCTCAACCGCCACTGGGGCAGCTTCGGCCACTGCAGCGGCTGCGGGCGCAGCAGCAGGCAGAGCGGAGATGTCTTCGCCATCTTCGATCAGAACCGCGATGGGGGTGTTCACTTTGACCCCTTCGGTGCCTTCCGCAATCAGGATCTTGCCAACGATGCCTTCATCGACAGCTTCGAATTCCATGGTCGCTTTGTCTGTTTCGATCTCGGCCATAATGTCGCCGGATGATACGGTGTCGCCTTCCTTGACCAGCCACTTGGCCAATGTGCCCTCTTCCATCGTGGGCGAAAGGGCGGGCATGAGAATTTCGGTTGCCATGTCTTATTCGTCCTCTCAGGCGTAGATATCAGTCCAGAGCTCTTCGACCGAAGGCTCAGGGCTTTCTTTCGAGAATTCGGCGGCCTGGTTCACGATCTCTTTGATCTCTTTGTCGATCGCCTTCAGGTCATCCTCGGTCGCGTGCTTGCCGGACAGCAGCAGCTCACGCACGTGTTCGATCGGGTCGCTTTGCTCGCGGACTTTCTGAACCTCTTCGCGCGTGCGGTATTTGGCCGGGTCGGACATCGAGTGGCCGCGGTAGCGATAAGTTTTGATTTCCAGAATGTACGGGCCTTTGCCCGCGCGGCAATGTGCAACGGCCTTTTCACCGGCTTCCTTAACCGCCAGCACGTCCATGCCGTTCACGATCTCACCTGGGATACCGAAGGCTTCGCCGCGGTGATAGATGTCTTTGGTCGAGGTCGAACGCGCCTGAGCTGTGCCCATAGCGTATTGGTTGTTTTCGATCACAAAAACGACCGGAAGATCCCAGAGCGCCGCCATGTTGAAGGTTTCATAAACCTGGCCCTGGTTTGCAGCGCCATCACCAAAATAGGTAAAGGTGACACGGCCATTT
Source organism: Ruegeria sp. CE12 (assembly GCF_056537525.1). Taxonomy (NCBI): domain Bacteria; kingdom Pseudomonadati; phylum Pseudomonadota; class Alphaproteobacteria; order Rhodobacterales; family Roseobacteraceae; genus Ruegeria; species Ruegeria sp. CE12. Next base: position 336,247 of record NZ_JBQFRS010000002.1, read on the forward strand.
CCTTTGTATTTGTCCGCAAAGGCGAGACCCGCACCCAACGGCACCTGCGCGCCGACGATGCCATGGCCGCCGTAGAAATGCTTCTCTTTCGAGAACATGTGCATTGAGCCGCCTTTACCTTTTGAAAGGCCGCCCTCGCGCCCGGTCAGCTCGGCCATAACGCCACCCGGATCCATTCCGCAGGCGAGCATATGGCCGTGATCGCGGTAAGAGGTGATGCGCTTGTCGCCTTCTTCGGCGGCAGCTTCGAGGCCTACCACAACAGCCTCTTGTCCGATGTAAAGGTGGCAGAACCCCCCGATCAGACCCATTCCATAAAGCTGACCGGCTTTCTCTTCGAATCGACGGATCAGCAACATTTCACGGTAGTAGAGTTTCAGCTCATCCGCCGAAACGTTTGGTTTCTTTGTGGTTTTTCGCGCGGCCATCGTGGCGATCTCCCCCTTACGGCAAGATAGTTTAGCGTTAAACTATCTCATAAAGCATTTGGCGCGATCTGGCGAGGGGAAATGTGACGCGACGTTGCCAGGGCTTTATCGTTGCGATTTTTCGCCTGTCAGATCAGTTGAGTTCTCGCCAGCCTGATAGGTGATCCACTTTGTTTTAAAGCCTATTCGATCATAAAGTGCTCTGGCCCTATAATTGGTTTCAGACGTCATCCAGCGCACGACGTCCCAGCCATTTTGAGATGCCGAGTCACAGACACTTTCGATCAATAGTTCAGCCAGACCGAGACCGCGGGCAGATGGGCAGACGAACATGTCATCGATATAGCAACCGATGGTGGCGGGTAGGGGTCTTTCGTATGCGCGAAAGTGAATGAAGCCTACAGAACCGGCCTCATCGGTACCCGCGATGTTGCAAAATACCTGCCTGTCGGGGTTTTGGACCCAATCCCAGACACGTGCGCGCATTTCAGCAGTCTGATCTTGCCGTCCGACACGCGCGTATGCTTCAAACATGCTTTCCCAGCGCGTTCTGTCGCCCGGGCAGACGGGTCTGACCCATTTTTGGATTTTTACGTGGTCCATTGTTCTGTCCAAGTAAGGGAAACAGAAGACCTTGAATGGCAGAGCGGACTTAGCGGATCACAATTTCATCCGCACGGATCATGCCAAGGACCGAGCGTGCCTGTTGATCCAGCAAATCCAGATCCAGATAGGTATCGGACAGACGGCGCGTCAGGTTTTCCATTTCGGTGATTTCGGAATTCAGGGCAGCTAAATCGCGTGACAGGGCGTCCCGTTCCGCTGCGATCTCAACCCTGCGGAAAAGACCATAGTCGCCCTGCACGGCAGCGAAGGTGAAATAAACACCCAGCATGAAAGCCACCGAAAAGAAGACAACTGCGCCCAAACCGGGCCGATGGGAACGGGACACTCTGTTTACCGCCGTATGAATACTGCCTCAATAACGTGCCCTTTTCGGGCATCTCCCGGCACTATGTCATAGGTGATTCGGGTTGTGAATCCCCGAATGCACAAAAAGTTGCGACCTGAGTCGAAAATGAAAAAGGCGCCTCGGTTGAGGCGTCTTAATCTTCCAGTCACTGATCCAGTGCAGCAACACCCGGCAAGGTCTTTCCTTCCATCCATTCAAGGAAGGCCCCACCCGCTGTTGAGATGTAAGAAAAGTCTTTCGCCGCGCCAGACGCGTTGAGTGCCGCCACTGTGTCGCCACCTCCGGCAACCGAAATCAGCTTGCCTGCGCGGGTTAGTTCAGCGGCTTTCAAAGCTGCTGCATCTGTTGCCGCATTGAAGGGTTCGATTTCAAAGGCCCCCAAAGGGCCGTTCCAGATCAGCGTCTGACTTTGTTCGAACACATCGACAATTGCCGCAACGCTTTCAGGACCGGCATCCAGGATCATGCCTTCGTTAGGACACTGATCCACTGGCAGTGTTTGATGCGGGGCATTGGCCTCAAATTTCTCAGCGACAACAATATCGCGCGGCAGGATGATCTTGCATCCGGTGCTTTCAGCTTTGGCCATGATATCTGACGCGGTTTCGGTCATACCATGCTCGGCCAGAGATTTCCCGACGTTCAGGCCTTGCGCCAGCAGGAAGGTGTTCGCCATACCCCCGCCGATCACCAGATAATCCACTTTCTCGATCAGGTTGCCCAGAAGATCCAGTTTGGTTGAAACCTTGGCACCACCAACAACAGCTGTAACTGGGCGCTTAGGTGACCCCAGCGCGTTTTCCAAAGCGCTGAGTTCCTGCTGCATCAGGCGTCCGGCACATGCAGGTAGCAGACGGGCCAATGCTTCGGTCGAGCTATGCGCGCGGTGCGCGGCGGAGAATGCGTCATTGCAGTAGACATCGCCCATCTTGGCCATGCCCTTCGCAAGATCGATGCTGTTTTTGGTCTCTTCTGCATGAAATCGGGTGTTTTCGAGCAAAAGGACTTCACCTGTGCCCAGTGCAGCCGCTGCTTTTTCGGCCTCATAGCCGACGCAGTCATCTGCAAATCGAACTGTTGTGCCAAAGGCCGCTTCCAAAGCCGGAACCAGCTGTTTGAGCGATAGGTTTGGACGGGGTTCACCACCCGGGCGTCCGAAATGGGCCAGCAGGATTGGTTTGCCGCCTGCCTTCAGGATATCCTGCACAGTCGGTACAATCCGCTGGATGCGGGTGTCGTCGGTGACCTGACCGTCGGCGACAGGTACGTTGATGTCCACGCGCACCAATACTCGCTTGCCGTTCAGGTCCATGTCGTCCAGTGATTTCCAGCCCATTGTGCATACCTCGACCATTGCAACAGAATTAGGCGGTTCTTTTCCTGCATTTTGCCCTCAGGTCAATGCGTGACTTGGCATTCGCGCGCCCGGCGCATAGGTATTTGCGCAAGACCAATCGACAGGAGGGCCAGATGGCCGAGATCAAGGATCCCGAAAACACAATCATCGTCGAACTCAAAGACGGCAATGTCGTCATCGAGCTGCTGCCTGATGTGGCACCGCAGCACAGCGCGCGGATGAAAGAACTGGCCCGGGCTGGCGAATATGACAACGTGGCCTTCCACCGTGTGATCGACGGCTTCATGGCGCAGACCGGCGATGTACAGCACGGTGACATGGAAGACGGGTTCAACCTGCGTATGGCGGGGACCGGTGGTTCGTCGCTGCCGAATGTTCCGGCTGAGTTCTCCAAGCTGCCTCATGATCGTGGCACACTGGGTGCGGCACGCTCGCAGAATCCGGACTCGGCCAACTCGCAGTTCTTTATCAACTTCAAGGACAACCACTTCCTGAACGGTCAGTACACGGTCTATGGCCGCGTTATCGACGGGATGGAGCACGTGGATGCGATTGTTCGCGGTGAGCCGCCAATGAGCCCTGACCGCATGATCAGCGTCAAGGTGGCCGCCGATGTATAAGCTGGCAGCTGCATTTGCCCTGCTGGCCAGCCCTGCGCTGGCCACCGGCCTGGAAATTGAGGTCGAAGGAGAGGGCGCCAACGGGACGATCACCGTCGATCTGCTCGAGGACGTCGCACCGAAGCATGTCGAGCAGATCACTGCTCTGGCTGGTGAAGGCAAGTATGACGGCGTGGTATTCCACCGCGTGATCGACGGATTCATGGCGCAGACAGGTGATGTCGAATACGGCAACATGAACTCTGACAACTTCAACGTCAGCGCGGCAGGCCGTGGAGGTTCTGAGCGTCCCGATCTGCCTGCTGAATTCTCGGATATTTCGTTTGATCGCGGTGTCGTCGGAATGGCGCGGGCTCAGGATCCCAACAGCGCCAATTCGCAGTTCTTCATCATGTTTGAGCCTGGTCCGTTCCTCGACGGCCAGTATACGGTCGTCGGGAAAGTAACCGGCGGTATGGACGTGGTTGATGCCATCAAGCGCGGCGCCGGCCAGAACGGTGCCGTCGTTGGCCAGCCAGACGTCATGAAAAAGGTCACCGTCGTCGAGTGACGCTATCGACCGGCACCAACCCTGGTGCCGGTATTCTCTCTCATCTCATTTCCTGCACAATCCCTCACGTCTACGTGTTGCAGGCTGTTTGCGTTATTTCGTCTGTCTAAGATGAGACAAATGGCGAGGTAACGAGATGCGCATCTTTACCTTCTTACTGATGATCCTGTTTGCAGCCACGGCGCAAGCAAACCCGGATCAATGGCGTGGCGAGTGGCCTGATACCAATTTTGGAAAGACTAACATCGGGAGTTGGTCTGAGGTTCAATCGGGCGGTCCACCCAAGGATGGGATTCCGGCGCTAAGTGATCCGGCATTTGTGCGCGCATCGGGCAAATCAGGTCTCGCAGCGTCAGAACCTGTCATTACTGTCGAACTGTCAGGCCAAAGCCCACGCGCTTATCCCATTCGATACCTGATGTGGCATGAGATCGTGAATGACCGGGTTGGCGGAAAGCCGATCGCGGTGACCTATTGCCCGCTCTGCAATTCCGGCATCGTGTTCGATCGTCGTACTCCCCGCGGTGTGCTTAGTTTCGGGGTCAGTGGGAAACTGCGTAACTCGGACATGATCATGTATGACCGCGAAACCCAGAGCTGGTGGCAACAAGCCACCGGTGAAGCGATTGTCGGACGCTTGACAGGAACTCAACTCAAGGCGCTGCCTGCTTGGATGGAAAGCTGGGCAGATTTTCAAGAGCGTAACCCGAGCGGGCTTGTCATGGCTGAGCCGGACTTCAATCGCGACTACGGGCGCAACCCTTATCGTGGTTACGATACTTCACGCCGACCATTCCTTTATTCCGGCGAAATGCCTCCGCATGGCATTGATCCGTTGGAACGGGTGGTGCGCGTGGGCAATCGAGCCTGGCCGTTGACACGTCTCAGTCGCGAAGGAGAAGTGAGCGAGGCGGGTGTGACAATCAGTTGGGCGCCGGGGCAGTCTTCGGCTCTGGATACCAGCCGCATTGGAAAGGGGCGGGATGTCGGGTCAATCCGGGTGCGGGACGGTAACGGGCGCGATGTTGTCCACGACGTGATGTTCGCCTTTGCCTTCCATGCATTCTGGCCCAACGGGACGTGGATGATTGATCCCTGAGAGGGGTAAGCCCGCAGAGTTTCAAGAACCCTTAACTTGTTTGCTTGGGACGTTGACGCGCCTGCCCGGATAGACTGCGCCTTACGCGCGCCAGCATTCCATGTTCATTGATATGGCTCTTGTAGGCGCGATAGGATGGGGCTCGCGACAAGCATCTTTCTTCATGCCATGCCCGAAAATAGTAGATCCCATTTACCCCGAGCAGAGCAGTGCAATTCGCGATACCGGTCCAGAAATCAACCGCGATAAAAGGGATCGAAATAAGCCACCAAGTGATGTTTTTGCTTATATAAGACGGGTGCTTGCTGATGTTGTAGGGAAAGTCACATGCCAGCCCGCGATAGGTAAGATTTGAGAACCTGATCCCCATACGCGCGGCAGTCAGGCAGTAAATCGCCAGGAAGAAGAGGATCGTACTGCCCCATAAGACATAGAGCACCGGATAGTCCCACAGCCAATTGCCCCAGGCGAACCCTTCTTCGACATAGTTGAAGTAGTTGCGCGATAAAAGTTGCCAGAACGGAGCGTAGCAGATGATGCAGACCAGCCATCCGCTTACCGTGGCCTCAGTCCAGCGGATTTGAGAGATCAGCAGGCGTGTTGCCGTGGCATAGCCGATCACAACGATCGTCAGATCTAAAAAGAAGGCAAATCGGTAGAGATAGCGATAGGCTTCAGCGAAACTTGTTGAATCCCAAAGGGAACGGGTCTGCAGGAAAGACCAGTCGTAGACGAGATAGCAGAACATCAACGGCAGAAAGTACCCTTTGATCCCGAGGCCCAGTAGATGAACCTTCAGCCCGGGGGCATCAGTCGACTGACGACCAAAGGTCAGGACCACGCGTCCCAGGTGCCAAAGCCCGTCACGCGGATGCCGCATGGAAAAATGAACCGCAGTTACTGTCAGCAGGACAACAGCCAAGATCAGGCCCCAATAGTCCGCGAGCAGGGAAAAGAACGGCTGATACCAATCCCTTCGATAGATATCCGCAGTCAGATAAAACAGCGCCAGAAGTCCAAAACTGGCGGCCAGTCCGACAAGCTTGATCTGAAAGTCCAGAATGTACTGCGGATCTGAGAAGTTCTTGGGCCTGTAAACCAGACCGCTGCCCGGCTGGCGGTGGATCTTTGCGATGAATATCTCGGACAGGGCGAGCAAACCAAATATCGACAGGGCAAACAGCACTGTCTGATCCCGATCCGATACCCCTGGCATGTCAGGCCATAGGTAATGCAGGATTGGAATTGCGGTAATGGCGATCACACCGGTTGTAGCCGGGATCGCCGATGCGGGGCGTTTAAAGCCGGGGCGGGAACTCATGAACTTGCTCTCTTGCACATGCGAATGGATTTTCGCGGCTTAATTCCGGATTTCAACACACCAGAGCGCGAAGGTCCAATTCTTGTCTCGGGTGTGACTTGGTGAAGTCAAAGAAGCTGTCCGTTTGGGTGGACCAGAGTTTGCCGAATTTCCAAAAAAAAAGACGCTGCCAATTCGGCAACGTCTTCGTGGATTTATCGGTCAGAGACTTTGCTACTCGTCAGATGCCATCACCTTCCAGATTAGCGCGCCAACGGCGCCGCCGATCAACGGAGCGACCCAGAACAGCCAAAGCTGTGCCATAGCCGGGCCATCTGCAAACAGCGCCACACCTGTCGAACGTGCGGGATTTACGGATGTATTCGTCACCGGGATTGAGATTAGATGTATCAGTGTCAGGGCCAGACCGATGGCTATCGGAGCAAAACCGGCGGGAGCCCGATCAGATGTTGCACCGAGAATGATCAGAATGAAAAATGCGGTCAGGACAATTTCGATCACCAGAGCCGACATCATCGAATAGCCCTCTGGTGAGGCCTCGCCATACCCGTTTGTCGCAAAGCTGCCGACACCCTCAAAACCCGGTGCGCCGCTGACGATCAGATACAAGACTGCTGCAGCAGCGATTGCACCGATGACCTGAGCGATCCAGTAAGGCAGAAGATCTTTCGCCGGAAACCGTCCACCGATCATCAGACCAAGACTGACAGCAGGGTTGAAATGTCCGCCCGAGATATGTCCGACGGCGAAAGCCATGGTCAGAACCGTTAGGCCGAAGGCAAACGCGACGCCCAGCCAACCGATACCAACATCAGCGACACCTGCCGCCAGAACCGCACTGCCGCAGCCGCCAAGAACCAGCCAGAAAGTGCCGAAAAATTCAGCCAGAAGTTTTGATGACATTGAAAGTCCTCCACAAAACAATGGAGTTAAGGTTAATTCAAAAAACACTTTTTGTGAAACTGTGCCTGATGGGGAGTTTTTGCGCGTTGTCGTCAATTGCGTAAATTGTGTTGCTCAGAACGGTGTTCTGAGCCTTTGTACGAAACCTGCATCAAGCATATTTGCGGGTGGTTGCATGTCTTGGCGGAGCTGATTGACAGATAGACTTTATGCCGACGTCACTAGATTATTAGTGCGTATTCACGCCTAGTTCGCAGGCCAAATCTTCGATCGCATCCCATATCCTGCGCGGTATCCGTAAAGGTTGGTTTTGCGAAGCCGCAAACAGGTTTCGTTCGCGTTCCCCCGGCACTTCAACAACGTCGTGCCCCTTTGCCGGTGCCGAGCTGCGAATTTCAGATAGTATCTCTTCGGCAGCGATCTGCATCGATGGGGACGTGTTGTACCGACGACAATCGAGAGCCAGTACCAACCAGTTGATCTCACCCTCCAGTACCGGGCCAAGCATCGCTTCGCCGATCAATTCCGCAATCAACGCCAAGCCATATCCCAGCGGGCCACCTTTGGGTAGGATCGCTCCGCCATCAAAATAGTCTTCGGGATTTCGCGTTGGTTCACCATCGCGGTTCACGATCAAACCGTCAGGGAGTTCTACACCCGCAGCACGTGCGGCATAAATCCAGCCGCCAGCAGCTTGTGAGGTTGCGATGTCGATCACAACCGGGCCCTGTTCTCCGCCTGGCATTGCGATGCAGTAGGGGTTGGTTGGAAGCAGCGCTGTGCGCCCTCCATAAGGGGCTACCATACGCCAGCGTTTGCGATTGCCTCCGCCAATTGCGATGGAGAGGCAACCTTTTCCGGCTGCTATTTCACCAAACGCTCCGAGCCGTCCCGTGTGTCCGGCACCGAGAACCGCAACAGTTGAAATGCCCCTGTCGATCGCGGTCTCTGCTGCCAGCTGGTGCGCCATTCGCATTGCGGGGATGCCGATACTGCCACGCGCATCGACGGTAAGGCGGCCACTATCGCTCTTCTTGATCTCAGGTTTCGCACCGGTGTTCAGCGTACCGTCCAACATCTCTCGGGTGTATTGCAGCACACGTACGATACCATGGGATTCGACCCCGCATCGATCAGCTTCCACAAGGTGCTTTGCCACTTCTTCCGCAACCTCGGGCGTGGTGCCAGCTGCTATGAAAAGCGCCTTTGCTGTCAGAGTGGCTTGTTCGGGGGAGACCTCGATCCGATCATCAGCTTGAAGTTTGCCCACTGTGCCTCCTGCAACACTCTGTTCCGGATTCGGAGTGATTGCCTCTGACGGTTACACATCTAAATCGGAACTGCAGTAATTTTCGAGCAAGCTCCGATGCATCTGTATCGAACAAAAAAACACCGCAGATTTCTCTGCGGTGTTTGAAACGATTGGGATGTCAGCTGGATTACTGGCTGACTTCGGCTGCCGGGTTTGCGCCCGACTTGCCGCTGCGGCCCGGATTCAGGGGGTCGTCCTGACGCTGAACCGAACCTTCGAAATGTGCGCCGCTTTCGATGGCGATGGTCTTGTGGATGATGTCGCCTTCGACGCGTGCTGTCGAAGTCAGGCGTACTTTCAATCCACGCACGCGGCCAACGATACGACCGTTGATTACGACGTCATCAGCGGTAACTTCACCCTTGATGGTCGCGGTTTCACCGATGGTCAACAGGTGCGCACGGATGTCGCCTTCGACAGTGCCTTCAACCTGAATGTCTCCGGTGGTCTTGATATTACCTGTGATATGCAGGTCAGAAGACAGTACCGACGCCGGTGGCTTTGGCTTGGGCGCAGTGCTTGCCTTTGTCTCAGCAGGGGCAGGGGTTGCCGGAGTTGCCGGAGCGGCGGGTTTGGCCGCCTCAGAAGCCTTGGGTGCGGGCTCGTTCATTTTGCTCTTAGAAAACATTTCTCGCAGCCTTGATGTAAGTCATTGGATTTACAGGTTTACCATTCACGCGTACTTCGTAGTGCAGGTGCGTGCCGGTCGACCGTCCGGTGCTACCCATATCAGCAATATGATCGCCGCGCGAGACCCTTTGACCGACCTTTACACGGATCTTGGTGTTATGAGCGTAAAGAGTCTCAATCCCGAAGGCGTGCTTGATCTTAACCAGCCTGCCGAAACCGGATTGCCAGCCTGCATGGGTTACAACGCCATCTGCTGTCGCAAAGATGTCGGTGCCGGTTGCACCAGCGAAATCAGCGCCATTGTGCATTCGGCGGCCCCCCGTCTTAGGGTCGCGTCGGGTGCCGAAGCCACTGGTAAAGCGCACGGCCGCACGCACCGGACTTGCAAAGGGGGCCTTTTCTGCAGCGATCCTGTACAGGTTCAACTGATCCATTTGCTGTAGCAGAGTATTCGCACGCACTTCGTCGGCAGAAAGCTCTGCCTCTTCACCGCGCGTGCTGAAGGATAAAGGGGTCAGCGGACCGCCCATACCGCTATATCCGCGCCGGACCTCTTCGATGATGCGATCTGTTGGCATGCCAGCCTGCCGGAACATCTTATCCAGCGGCTCGACCGAGATCACCATAGCTTCTTCCAGCTGACGGAAAATCTCGTCGCTGCGCTCCTGCATCAGCCGGATTTCAAGCTCAAGCTCATCGCGCTGCTCCAACGCATCCTGGGCGTTCGCGGCGATCTCGTCGCGTTCAAGTGCAGTGCGTGCCAGCGCATCTGTCATGAACGCCATCTGCGCAGGATTGGCCGAAGCCACCATGTACATCTCGTCGCTGTCTGTTTCCTGCTGGAGCTCGGCGAGTTCAACCCGTGCCTCTTCACGCTGCTTCATAGTCGCGCGGAGGGTGGTTTGAATAACTTCGATCCCGGTTTCCAGTTCGCGACGCCGGTTTTCCGACTTGAGCAACTCGGATTGCATTGCCGAGATTTGCTCCAGTGCCGCGTTGAACCGATCATGCGCAGCCAGTGCCTCTTCGGCGCGCGCGTCGCGTTCTGCGGACAGTATGTTGAGACGTTCCTGATAGGTCGCCTGGTCGCGCTTGGCCTGATCGCGGAAATTCCCAGATCCGATACTGTCCATAAGCAATATTGCCGTTGAGACAGCGGTCCAGCCCACCATAACGGCAACGCCAGCAACAGCTGCGATCTGAGTTTCCGAACTCAGACGGATGAACCGCGTGTCATTATCGGACTTTAAAAATACCCGGCGTTCCGGAAAGTGCCGCTCGAGCAGTGAGTGTAGTTTGATTGCCAGACGTGTTCGCACGCGTCTTTACCTCTCATCCCCTGTTCGGGACCGGTCATGAGTGGGTAGCCGTCCCTTGGGCCGATTGCATAAAGGCCAAGTCGCGTTTGGGCAAGTTTGTTAACAATCAGGTCCGCCCGGACAGAGAATTACCGCACGGCATCGGCAGGAAATTGCCGATCTGAGGGAGGAATATCAGTCCTTCACAACCCCAGGTGGTGGCATATCATCCGCCAGTGGCCAGTAGAAATCCGGAGGCAATCCGGCCTCGGCGCGTTTCTCTTCATTAAAGGGCGGTTTGAGCGCCCCGTGAAAATAGCGACGTACGAGCTGATGAAACACATCTTTCGGGTCGGCGTTTTCCCGACCGCACAAAAAATGGAACCACTTTGATCCATATGCTACGTGGCCAACCTCTTCGGCATAGATGATTTCCAGCGCTTCAATCGCCTGTTTTGCATCAGCTTTGCGGAATATGTCGATCATGCCGGGGGTTACATCCAGCCCACGCGCCTCAAGCACCATCGGCACAACTGCCAGCCGACCCATCAGGTCTTCTGCGGTGTCTTCAGCTGCGCGCCACATGCCGGCATGGGCGGGAAGGGCGCCATAGTGGCTGCCCATTTGTTCCAGACAGTCGCACACCATTTCAAAATGGCGCGATTCCTCTTCGGCGCACTTCACCCAGTCGTCATAAAACCCGATAGGCATGGGCACATGCCCGAACCGGGCGATGATGTCCCAGTGCAAATCCACAGCATTTAACTCGATATGTGCAACTGCATGCAGCAGAGCGATCCTGCCCGCTTCACTCCCGGGGCGGCGTCTTGGAACATCGCGGGGCGACAACAGCTCGGGACGATCAGGCCGCGCCGGATTAAGCGGAGGAGTTGCCGTTCCGACTTCGATCGGCTCAGAATCGCCTTTTCTGGATTCGAACCACGCAGCCGCATATTTCTTTGACAGGGCGGTTTTCGCCCTGCCGTCCGCGGTGGTCAGAACCTCGGTCGCCATCTGAGTCAGTGTTTTTGGCACGGGTTTCCTCCGCCAATCGCTGTTCGTGGCGGGTGATAAACCGGATCAAGCCAAGGGTCGAGAGGACTGTGAACTTGACCGTTAAAGCGCCTGAACAGCTTCCAGCACTTCCTCGACATGGCCGGGTACTTTGACCTTGCGCCAGACGCGGGCGATCTTCCCCTCTGCATCGATGATGAAGGTCGAACGTTCGATCCCCATGGAGGTTCTGCCATACATCTTCTTTTCCACCCAGACGCCGTAATCTTCGCAAACAGATGATCGCTCGTCTGACAGCAAGGGCGTCGTCAGGCTATGCTTGGCGACGAACTTGTCATGCTTTGCGACGCTGTCACGCGAGATGCCAAAAACCTGAGCACCCGCGTCGGCAAAGGATTGAAGTTGTTCCGAGAAACCGATGGATTCCTTGGTGCAGCCCGGCGTATCATCGCGGGGATAGAAAAACAAAACGACGGTACCGCCGCGCAGATTCGACAAGGTCACTTCTCCGCCGCCATCGCGGGGCAAAGTGAAATCGGGGGCGGTGTCTGAAACGTCGGGCATTGGAAACTCCGGCAAAGGTTTTTAATTGATGCTCGACATCATAGGGCGGCGTAGTCGGTTTGAAAGGCGTGGATAGCAAATTGATCCAGCAAGATCAGGAAGGTGCTGCGCAGGCAGAACAACAGCCGCGCCGCCGATCCCGTCGGCGCAGGGCTGGTCTGTGGACTTTGCGCGGCGTTGTCCTGTTGTTGTTTCTCGCGCTGTTCACGGGATTTATGGTGGTTGGTCAGCGGCTGCATGCACCTGAGTGGCTCAGCGATCGCGTCGAAGCGCGTCTTGAGCGGGCCTTAGGTGGTTTGCAGATCAGGTTCGGTGACGTCAGCTTTATCATTCACGAAGGCTGGCGACCCCGATTGCGACTCACGGATGTGACCGTGAGCGATGCGGCGGGACAGCAAATCGCTCAGGTCGCAGATGTACGTGCAAGTCTGGCGATGAGGCCGCTGTTGCGCGGCCAGGTGCGCCCCAAGCGCATCATCCTGAACGGAGCGCTGATTGCATTGACGCGCGGTCCCGATGGCGCGCTGTCGCTGACCGTCGGATCTGGAAGCACGCCTTTGCAGGAGGCACCGAATTTTGCACAGCTACTGGAAGGCTCGGACAGGATATTCCAATCCCCGGCATTGTCGGCCCTGACTTCGGTCGAACTTGATGCAATCACTCTTGATTACAAGGATTTGCGACTGGGTCGGTCGTGGCTTCTGGATGGTGGGCATATTCAAGCCAACCGCAATGACAACGAAGTACGTTTGGCAACGGGTTTCTCGGTACTGGCAGGGCGCGACTATGTCAGTTCAATCGAAGCCAATTATACGAGCACACTGGGCTCACCCGCGGCCCGGTTTGGCGTATCAATCACCGACTTGCCTGCCGAAGATATTGCCGGGCAGACCCCGGCTTTGGCATGGTTGCAGGTGCTCAACACGCCAATTTCCGGGGCATTACGAGGCAGCATTGATGCGCAAGCGGCTTTGGGTCCGGTCTTTGCGACCCTGAATCTGGGCGCTGGTGCAGTGCAACCGAACCCCGAAATTAAGCCTGTGCCTTTTGAATCCGCGCGCACGTATTTCACCTATGATCCGGTCGGTCAGGTTCTGGATTTCAACGAGGTCTCGATCGATTCAGCCTGGGGGTCTGTGCAGGCTGAAGGCAAGGCTTTTCTGCAAGGCGTTGATAGCGGCTTGCTAGAGAGCATGGCGGCACAATTTCGTCTGATCGGTATTCGTGTGAATCCGGCAAATCTGTTCACTGAGACCCTGGAACTGAGACGCGCTGATCTGGATTTTCAGATGAAGCTAAATCCGTTTCGGGTGCAGTTGGGACAGGTCACGATCGAGGATGGTGCGCATCGATTGCGCGCTTCGGGAAACTTGGTCGGTCTGACCGAAGGCTGGAGCGTGGATCTGAATGCGAATATTGACCAGATGCCATCTGAACAGGTTTTGCAATATTGGCCGCCACGGCTTGCACCCAAACCGCGTATTTGGGTGACTGAAAATCTGTATCAGGGTGAAGTATCTGACATGGATTTTGCACTCAGGTTGCGACCACAATCTGAACCCGACATTTATCTGGATTTCGATTTCGATAAAGCTCGCGTTCGGTTTGCCAAGACATTGCCTCCTGTGGAGGATGCTCAGGGTCAGGCAAGCCTGATTAATGACCGCTTTACGGTGACGGCTCAAAAGGGCGTCGTTATCGCAGACGAGGGCGGATCAGTTGATGCATCCGGCACGTCCTTCATCATCCCGGATGTGAGTATCAAGAAAACGACACCCGGTATCGCCCGGATTGTTGCAAACGGTAGCGTTACAGCGGCGCTTTCGTTGTTGAACCGGGCTCCTCTCGAAGTGATGACCAAAGCCGGTTTGCCAGTTGATTTGGCCAGTGGCCGGGTTGGCTTGGTAGGCACACTGTCTCTACCGCTGAAAAAGAAGCTGAAATTTGAAGAAGCGGAATTTCACTTCACAGGAAGTCTCGATGACCTGGCGAGCGATAAGCTGGTTCCCGACGTCAGCGTCAGCGCAGAAACTCTGCAATTGAGCGGAGACCAGACGCAGGTCAGCATTCAGGGGAATGGCTTCTTTGGGGTGGTGCCGATTCAGGCTCGTTGGCAACAACCGATCGGAGGCGAAGAGCCTCAGCGCAGCGAACTGACAGGACAGATCGAGTTATCACCTCGGTTAATGGATGAACTCAGAGCAGGGCTGCCCAAGGGGATGTTAACCGGGCAGGGTACGGCAGCACTCCGATTGGGGATTGGCGCGGGCGAGCCGCCAAAGTTGTCCGCGGAATCCGATTTGGTCGGAGTGGCGCTGGCCATCCCTGAGCTCGGCTGGCGGAAAGGGGCAAACAGTAGTGGCAGCCTAACGGCAGAGGCCACATTGGGTGACCAGTTGCGTGTGGATTCGCTCAGGCTTGATGCAGCTGGCCTCAGAACGGTCGCGTCGATATCGTTCCGGGATGGTGATGAGTTGGATCGTGTTCAGTTCAGTTCGTTTGAGCTGGGTGAATGGCTGGCCGTACCGGCAGAGCTGATTGGGCGAGGAGCCGCGTTGCCGGATATTCGTGTTCTCGGTGGCGTCATGGATCTGGGAAAGGCGACCTTTGGAAATGGAACGGGTGGCGGAGGCAGCTCTGGGCCGGGACCAAAGCTTGAGGTTGCACTGGATCGGCTGCAGGTCACCGAAGAGGTTGCCCTAACAGGGATGCGGGGTGCGTTTGAAACCACAGGTGGTCTTCGGGGGCCATTCTCAGCGCGGGTGAATGGAAAAGCAGCGATCAACGGTCAGGTATCCCCTCGTGGCGGTCGAAGTGCGGTGACCCTTACCTCGAATGATGCAGGTGCGGTTCTGAGTTCTGCCGGGCTTTTGACGCAGGCAAGAGAAGGTAACCTGCGCGTACAATTGGATCCGATTGCCGAAGCCGGGAACTATGATGTCGACCTAAAGATCACCGATACCCGTATCAAGGACGCCCCGGCGATGGCTGCTTTGCTTAATGCCATCAGCCTGGTTGGCTTGCTGACCGAGATGGCGGGGCAGGGCATCTATTTTTCGTCCATCGACAGCAAGATGCGGATTACACCGACCGAAGTGAAAATATTGAGTGGCAGTGCGGTAGGCCCGTCAATGGGCCTATCCTTTGATGGCACTGTGGATACGGTCAGGCAGACGCTGAACCTGCGCGGGGCGATATCACCGATATACCTGGTCAACGCGATTGGCAGTGTTCTGACGCGAAAGGGTGAAGGGATATTTGCATTCAACTATACATTAACGGGGCCGATTGGCTCCCCTCAGGTTTCGGTAAACCCACTATCCGGACTCGCCCCACTGTTTCTTCGCGATCTGATGCGCGGACCACGACCCACGGTTTCTGACGGGCCTAACGCTCAGCCGCAGAGTCCAGATGGAACTCAACCCACTCAGGGAACTCGCGGTGAGGATCGGTAAGTCAGGCTGTGGCCGAATCTGTCAGAGCCCTGTAATGCGCCGCCATGCAACTGAGTGACTTTGATTTCGACCTGCCCGAAGACTTGATCGCGACGCGGCCTGCCAGCCCGCGCTCCTCTGCGCGCCTGCTGGTGGCAAATGGGGGTGAGATCACGGATCAGCAGGTTTTGGATTTGCCCAATTGGCTGCGCCCGGGTGACCGTCTTGTCCTGAACGATACACGGGTGATTCCTGCGCGACTGAATGGGCGTCGCCATCGCAATAGCGCGCAAGGGCCTGTCTCGGCAGCCATTGAGGCGACTTTGCTTGATCCGCAATCTGATGGCACATGGGCGGCACTGATCAAACCGCTTAAGAAAGTGAAGCTTGGCGAAGAGATCGTTTTCTCGGAACGGCTGAGTGCGACGCTGGAACGGGTCGAGGACGGACAAGCCTGTTTGCGTTTCAATCTGCAAGGCGATGATTTCGACGAAGCGCTTGAACAAGCAGGCGCAATGCCTTTACCGCCTTACATCGCGGCCAAACGACCTGCGGATGAGCAGGACAAGACAGACTATCAAACTGTTTGGGCGCAGAATTCCGGAGCGGTCGCAGCCCCAACCGCATCGCTACATTTTGATGAGGCGCTGTTGCATGTGCTGGGCGAACGCGGGGTGACTTTTACACATGTTACCTTGCATGTAGGAGCAGGGACGTTCCTCCCGGTCAAGGTCGAGGACGTCACCACACACAAGATGCATGCCGAATGGGGGCGCGTCAGCGAACAGGCCGCCGAGGAAATACGCGCGACCAAAGCCGCCGGTGGACGGGTTATTCCCGTAGGTACGACTGCACTGCGTCTGATCGAGAGCGCGGCCCGCAGCGGCAGTATTCAGCCGTGGGAAGGCGAAACCGATATCTTTATCTATCCGGGTTTCGAGTTTCATGTGACAGACGCGCTGATGACCAACTTCCACCTGCCGAAATCGACGTTGCTGATGCTGGTGTCGGCGCTGATGGGGCAGGATCGGGTCAACGACATCTACACGCATGCCATCGCTAGGAAATATCGTTTCTTCTCTTATGGAGATGCGTCGCTTTTGATGCCTTGAAAGCCGTGTTTTCCGGATCGCGCCTTTAGAATGTCGTAGACAAGCGCGACCAAAGGGTTTTTTGATCTCAAGACGTACAACACGTCGGCAATTCCGGGTGGCAGCATGCTTCAGGTTCTTTCCAGCGCTTGGGCGCTTCTTCTTGGTATGGGATTGCTGATGGTCGGCAACGGCCTTCAGGGTACGCTGCTGGGTGTGCGGGGTGAGATCGAGGGTTTCTCGACTCTGCAGATGTCATTCGTGATGTCGGCTTACTTTGTCGGTTTCCTTGGCGGATCGCGCCTTGCGCCTGAGATGATCCGGCGCGTAGGGCATGTACGCGTGTTTGCGGCACTGGCGTCTTTCATCTCTGCCGTGATGATCATGTATCCGATGCTGACCGACCCGATTGCCTGGTCACTTGGGCGCGTTGTGATCGGGTTCTGCTTTTCCGGCGTGTATGTGACAGCTGAAAGCTGGTTGAACAATGCCGCAAGCAATGAAAACCGTGGGCAAGCGCTGTCGCTGTACATGATCGTTCAGATGACGGGTATCGTCAGCGCGCAGGCACTTTTGTTGATAGGCGATCCCGCAGGTTATGAGACATTCGTGATCGCATCGATCCTTGTCTCGGTTTCTTTTGCACCAATTCTGTTGTCGATTTCACCAACCCCTGCATTTGACACGACTAAACCCATGACCTTGCGCAAGCTGATGGAGACATCTCCGTTGGGTTGCGTTGGCATGTTCCTGTTGGGCGGCATTTTCTCGGCCCAGTTCGGGATGAGCTCGGTTTACGGCGCTCAGGCTGGTTTGTCGCTTGTCGAAATCTCGACGTTTGTAGCCTCGTTCTATGTGGGCGCAGTGTTGCTGCAATATCCGATTGGCTGGATTTCCGACCGTATGGATCGACGCATCCTGATCCTGCTTGTCGCTGTCGTAGGGGGCTGTGGAGCTTTGATCGGCATGTTCTTCGGTGCCACTTTCACGATCCTGTTGGCAGGCGCATTCCTGATCGGTGGCATGACCAGCCCGCTCTATTCGCTGCTGATTGCCTATACCAATGACTATCTTGAGTATGACGATATGTCCGCAGCCTCTGGCGGCCTGATCTTCATCAACGGGCTTGGTGCGATTGCAGGCCCGCTCATTACGGGTTGGTTGATGGGTGAAGGCATCGTGGGACCTGCAGGCTTCTTCCTGTTTATTGCGACCCTCATGTTTATCATGGCGGTTTATGCGCTCTACCGTATGACACAGCGTGCCTACGTACCTGTTGATGAGACCAGTTCGATTGCTTCCATTCTGCCTACTTCGTCACCAGTTGCACTTGAAGTGGCGCAGGAGGTTGCAATCGAAGCTGCGCAGGATGAACCGGATGCGCAAGAACCTGCCTGAGCGCCGGATTTGTGTCGCAAATGTTGCAATATGTTACTGTAACAATTCTGTAAAACGGACTTAAATGACCTTACGTCCCTGGGGAGGGCAATTACGGAGTCAAGGGCATGGTAGGTCCTGAAGAAGTATTGAGTTTTTGGTTAGATGAAGTTGGCCCCGAGGGGTGGTATCTGCAGGATGAAACGCTTGATGCGCAAATCCGTGAACGGTTCCTCGAAACATGGGAAGCGGCGTGCGAGGGCAGGTTCTCGCTCTGGCTGACATATCCCAGCGGCTCACTGGCGTACATCATTCTGATGGACCAGTTCCCGCGCAATATGTTTCGGGGTAGTGGAAAGGCGTTCTCGTCTGACAGGGCAGCTTTGACAGCCGCGAAATGTGCGGTCGACAAAGGCTGGGATCTGAAGATTGACGAGCCGGCACGGCAGTTCTTTTACCTGCCGATGATGCACTCGGAAAACCTGTGTGATCAGGAACGCTGCGTGCGGCTCATGTGTGAGCGGATGCCGGAAAACGGCGCAGGCAACCTATTGCATGCACGAGCCCACCGCGAAGTGATCCGCAAGTTCGGTCGGTTTCCATATCGGAACGAGGCGCTGGAGCGTCCGACAACCGAACACGAGGCGGCATATGTCAGCAGCGGTGGTTACGGCTCAACTGTTCGCGAGTTGCAGGGGGCCGCGACCTAGGTCGCGGGCTCACAGCCTCGAATAACAAGAATTCGATCGGTCACGACATCAGCCGAAGTGCTAATGGCGTGATCGATAAGTTCTTCGGGTTTTTCTGCTAAACCCGCAAGCTGCGACTGGGTAGTCTCCAGTTTGGTTTCCAGATCATTCAGCCGCTGCAATGTGGCATTCAGTTTCTGACTGACTACACTGTCCAGTGTACCATCCTGTGCGCGAATAGCCGCCAAATCGTTGCGCACGGCTGCAAGCTCTCCCCGAATACTCTGCGCCTGCTCCCGCAGAGGCGCCACCAGTTGCAGGTTCTCAGCAAACCCATCCCGGATACTCTCGATCGATTGGCTAAGTTTCAGTCCCAGAAACAGGCACAAGGCCACAAGGATCAAAGTTGCGTTCAAAAGGGCGAGCACTAGATCTTTGAGCGTTTTGGCCATGATACGCCTTTCGGAAATCTAAGAGAATGAAATACCCGGTGGTCCGGGCACCTCTGTTCTAGCTATTGGTGCATCTCGGGTATAGGCTCAAATCTGTGTAATTCAGACACGCTGACCCCGCGTCATATATGTCGCGGGAACGGACATTGATGAGTTTGAAAAAATAGTTTAACGGTAAACTAGTTTTCAATCGACCTGCGCCGAGAGGTACACATGGCTGCACAATCCTTTGATCTGATCGTAATCGGGGCAGGGCCCGGTGGCTATGTTGCTGCTATCCGCGCGGCCCAGCTGGGACTGAAGACAGCCGTGGTCGAACGCGAGCATCTGGGTGGGATTTGTCTCAACTGGGGGTGCATCCCAACAAAGGCGTTGCTGCGATCTGCAGAGGTGTTTCACCTCATGGAGCGTGCCAAGGATTTTGGTCTGAGTGCTGACAAGATTGGTTATGATCTCGACGCTGTGGTCAAACGTTCGCGTGGGGTCGCCAAACAGTTGACCAGTGGCGTTGGACATCTGCTCAAAAAGAACAAAGTCACTGTTGTGATGGGGGAGGCAACAATCCCAGCCAAAGGCAAGGTCAGTGTCAAAACCGATAAGGGTACCGAAGAACTGACGGCAAAGAACATCATTCTTGCAACCGGCGCCCGTGCCCGCGAACTGCCCGGGCTTGAGGCTGACGGTGATCTGGTCTGGACCTACAAGCACGCTCTGCAGCCACCGCGCATGCCCAAGAAATTGTTGGTCATCGGCTCAGGTGCAATCGGTATCGAGTTTGCAAGCTTCTACCACACCTTGGGTGCTGACACGACCGTGGTCGAGGTGATGGACCGCATCCTTCCCGTCGAAGATGCCGAGATCAGCGCATTCGCCAAAAAGTCTTTTACCAAGCAGGGCATGACCATCAAAGAAAAGGCAATGGTCAAGCAGCTGGATCGTGGCAAAGGCAAAGTCACAGCGCATATCGAGGTCAATGGCAAGGTCGAGAAACACGACTTTGACACCGTGATTTCTGCAGTTGGAATCGTTGGTAATGTCGAAAATCTCGGCCTCGAGGCGCTTGGTGTCAAAATCGACCGCACTCACGTTGTGACAGATGAGTTCTGTCGCACCGGTGTCGAGGGTCTTTATGCCATCGGTGATATCGCTGGTGGGCCTTGGCTGGCACACAAGGCCAGCCACGAAGGGGTCATGGTTGCCGAATTGATTGCAGGCAAACACGCACACCCGGTCAAACCGGAAAGCATCGCAGGCTGCACATATTGCCAGCCGCAGGTCGCCTCGGTCGGTTACTCGGAAGCTAAGGCCAAAGAACTGGGCTACGAGATCAAGGTTGGCCGTTTCCCCTTCATCGGTAACGGCAAGGCCATCGCTCTGGGTGAGCCCGAGGGCCTGATCAAAACCGTATTTGATGCCAAAACCGGTGAATTGCTGGGCGCGCACATGATTGGCGCAGAAGTCACAGAGTTGATACAGGGCTATGTGGTTGGTCGCCAGCTTGAGACCACCGAAGAAGACCTGATGAACACCGTCTTCCCACACCCGACCTTGTCCGAGATGATGCACGAAAGTGTGCTGGACGCCTACGGCCGTGTGATTCACATGTAAGTTTGGGATGATCCCAAGGGAAAAGGCACCGCCACATCGGCGGTGCCTTTTTTGTTTACTTATTCAAAGCATCCAGAATGCGCGCCCACGAGCGGATACCCTTGTGGAAGCTCTTTACGTCATACTTTTCGTTCGGTGAGTGGATAGCGTCATCGTCGTTGGCATAGCCGACCAACATCGAATCCAGTCCCAGAACCGTATCGAAGTAGCCGACTACGGGGATCGAGCCGCCCATGCCGGTGAATACAGCCTCGCGATCCCACTCGTCGGACAGTGCGCCGCGCGCGGCTTCGAATTCGGGGCGGTCAAGGTTCATGACAGAAGCAGGGGAGCCTTCGAGGTCATTGTCCCAAACAACCTTCGCGTCGGGGGACAGCCGCTCTTCCACGTGTTTGCGGATCTTATCGCGCAGGGCATCCGGGTCCATGTCACCGACCAGTCGGCAGGTGATCTTGCAGTGCGCTTCTGACGGGATCACCGTTTTGGATCCGGCACCATTGTAGCCACCCCAAAGGCCGTTCACTTCCAGCGTTGGGCGCGCCCATTGCTGTTCAAGTGTGGAGTAGCCTTTTTCGCCGTGGGGTTGGGTATACCCCACCGAGTTCAGGTATTCAGCTTCGTCAAATCCGCAACCTTCCCATTGGCGCAGCTGCTCGGCTGGAACTTCGTGAACACCTTCGTAGAACCCTTCGACCGCAACGCGTCCGGTTTCGTCGTCATAGAAAGAAGCGACAATCTTGGATAGCTCACGAAGGGGGTTCAGGCCCGGCCCACCGTAGTGGCCGGAGTGCAGGTCGATACGGGGGCCGATGATTGTGAACTCATCCTTCAGCATGCCGCGCAGTTGCGAGGCGATCGAAGGAACGCCGCGCGAGACCATCGAAGTATCGCAGACGAGGGCCAGATCAGCTTGCAGTTCTTCCTTGTTGGCTTCGAGGAACGGCACCAGCGACGGAGAGCCCGATTCTTCTTCTCCCTCAAAGAAGAATGTGATCCGGCAGGGCAGTTTACCGTGAACTGCCCTCCAGGCGCGGCAAGCCTCGACAAAGGTCATCAACTGGCCCTTGTCATCCGACGAGCCGCGGCCGCGAATGACTTGCCCGTGTTCGGTATCTTCCAACGCAGGGTCAAACGGATCACGGTTCCACAGATTTAGCGGATCAACCGGTTGTACGTCGTAGTGGCCATAGAACAGCACATGTGGCCCATCGCCATCATCACCGACGTGCCCAACCACCATGGGGTGGCCGGGGGTTTCACGCTTTTCCGCCTTAATGCCAATGCTTTGCAAATCTGCGACCAGCCAGTCTGCTGCCTGATCAACGTTCTCCTTGAAGGCTGGATCAGTTGAGATGGACGGTATGCGCAGAAACTCCATCAACCGGTCGATGGAAGTGGTCAGATCGGTGTCGATCCTGCTCAGAACAGCGTCAAGCGACATAGGCTTCTCCTGAATGGATGTGAATTTGCGCGGAGCCTAGCAGCGCTGGCGGTGTCGTCCAGTGTGTATCGGCGGGAATTGGGGTATACTGTCGGAAATAAGGAAAGCGCCGTAGAACTACCTGCGTCGTTTCCTCGCGTCTTATAGCCGTAACTTTACTTGTCCGGGGGCGTGTTAAGGGATAATTGATGCAAATCAAAGTTAGGTCCCACTGATCAGCAGTAGGTAGTTGATACAGAGGAACGCAAAGTCGTACTAATGGTCTAGGCCAGGAGATACGACGAACAAAGTGGTCCGGTTGTGGTCAAAACAATCCGGACATCGAAGGAGGGTCCGTTGGACTACACTGCTCAGCTCGATTCAGCGATTGCCAGGCTGCATGAAGAAGGACGTTACCGGACCTTCATCGATATCGAACGTCGCAACGGCCATTTCCCTCACGCCGTTCGGACCCGTCCAGACGGTTCGCAGCAGAATATTACCGTATGGTGCGGCAACGACTATCTGGGCATGGGGCAGCATCCCGTCGTCCTGAACGCAATGCACGAGGCCGTTGATGCCGCGGGTGCAGGGTCGGGCGGCACACGCAACATTTCTGGCACAACTGTCTATCACAAGAGGTTGGAAGCTGAGCTCGCGGATCTGCATGGTAAAGAGGCTGCGCTTCTTTTCACCAGTGCCTATATCGCAAACGATGCGACGCTGAGCACGCTACCTAAGCTGTTCCCGGGCCTGATCATCTATTCCGACGCGCTGAACCACGCCTCGATGATCGAAGGTGTGCGTCGCAATGGTGGCGATAAGCGAATCTTCCGCCACAATGATGTCGCGCATCTGCGTGAACTACTTGAGGCCGACGATCCTGCAGTGCCCAAGCTGATCGCTTTTGAATCTGTCTATTCGATGGATGGTGACTTTGGTCCGATCGAAGAAATTTGCGATCTGGCAGACGAATTCGGCGCGCTGACCTATATCGACGAAGTGCACGCGGTCGGCATGTATGGCCCGCGCGGCGGTGGTGTAACCGAGCGTGACCGGCTGGCGCATCGTATCGACATTATCAACGGAACGCTGGCTAAAGCATACGGCGTGATGGGTGGCTATATCGCCGCCAGCGAAAAGATGTGCGACGCTGTACGCTCTTACGCGCCGGGCTTCATCTTCACCACGTCTCTTCCGCCCTCGGTTGCTGCGGGTGCTGCTGCCTCCGTTGCCTATCTCAAAGGTGCATCGGAACTGCGGGAACAGCATCAGACGCAGGCCAAGGTGCTCAAGCTGCGTCTGAAAGGGATGGGCTTGCCGTTGATTGACCACGGCAGTCACATCGTTCCGGTGATTGTCGGCAACCCGGTACACACCAAAATCCTCAGTGACAGGCTGCTGGATGATCATGGAATTTACGTTCAGCCGATCAATTTCCCGACCGTTCCTCGCGGGACTGAACGCCTGCGCTTTACGCCGTCACCTGTACACGGGCCCGGCGAGATGAACCGTTTGATCCAGGCGATGGACGAACTTTGGTCACATTGTGCGCTAAATCGCGCCGAACTTGCCGGTTAACCTCACGCCAAAGTGTGCAACACGTTTGCCGCGTGTTAAGCTTACGCTAACAAACAAACAGACGAATCGTTATGGGGACGATTCGCTGTTCGCGCTAAGCACGCGGCAGGCAAAATGGGGCAGCAGGGATGATTGGGCGCAGGACACAGCGCGATTCCGAGGAAGACGTAGACGTCAGACCAAAGGGTTTCGACGACTTCGAAGTACGGCTTGGTGAC
Source organism: Ruegeria sp. CE12 (assembly GCF_056537525.1). Taxonomy (NCBI): domain Bacteria; kingdom Pseudomonadati; phylum Pseudomonadota; class Alphaproteobacteria; order Rhodobacterales; family Roseobacteraceae; genus Ruegeria; species Ruegeria sp. CE12. Next base: position 360,186 of record NZ_JBQFRS010000002.1, read on the forward strand.
ATGATGCGCGGCGAGCGGGCAACCATGGGCAAGTCGCTACTGGATGTTCAGCGCGAACTGCGGATCAAAGCCAACTACATCGCTGCCATCGAAAATGCTGATCCTGATGCATTTGACACACCCGGCTTCATTGCCGGGTATGTTCGTTCTTACGCCCGCTATCTGGGGATGAACCCGGATGATACCTTTGCTGCCTTCTGTCAGGAAAGTGGATTTGAGGTCGCGCATGGCATGTCGGCAGAGGCTTCGGTTGTAAAAAAGGCAACTGGCGATCTGCCAAACCGCGGTCCTATGGGGCGCGATCCGTTCATCTCTCCCAACACACCATACCTGCCCGGCAATGAATCGGTTTTCAGCCATATTGAGCCTCGCGCAATCGGGTCGTCTCTCGTCCTTCTGGCGCTGATCGGTGGGATTGGATACGGCGGTTGGTCAGTGCTGAACAAGATTCAACAGGTACAGGTGGCGCCAGTTGAACAGGCCCCGGTCGTGCTGTCGGATCTTGATCCGTTGCACGAAGCGCAAAGCCGTTCGCAGGAGCCAGAGATAGCCGGGTTGGAAAGCCCGAGTGCAGAAGCGCTTGACCGCCTCTATCGACCGCAGGCGTTGGACGTACCCGTTCTTGTTGCCCGTGATGCGCCGATATCGACGCTTGATCCGCGTACGGTAGGCACCTTCAGACCTCCAGAGATTCCTGAAACGCAGATTGCCGATGTTCACACGGTCGAACGCCCTGCGTTGCCGCAGGTTGTAGAGAAACTTGATACTGCACTGCGGATTGTTGCTGTTGATCCAGCTTGGATGCGTGTTCGAGCGGCAGATGGTAGTGTGATTTTTGAGGGAACTCTTGGAACTGTTGAGCATGGCAACACCTTTGAGGTGCCTTTGACAGAAGAGCCACCTCAATTGCGCGCTGGTGCTGCAGGTTCGGTTTATTTCCAAGTAAATGGCAAACACTATGGGCCTGTCGGCGCGCCCGGCACAGTAGCTAAGGGCGTTGTGTTGTCCAAAGACTCGGTGTCCGAGCAGTTCATCGTGGCCGATCTCGAAGCAGACCAGAACAGTGCGCTCAAGCAATTGGTCGCCGAATTGCAAACTCAGGCGACAGAAGCGCCCGCCGAGTGATCTAACCATTGCGGTACCCCGGTCGCCGAACTATCTAAGGCGCAACCTAGGCAGACGCGGACCGGTTTTCATGTCTCTCAATCACGTACGTCCCTGGCGCGATATCTATCGCCGCAAATCCCGCCAGATCATGGTTGGGAACGTCCCGGTTGGGGGTGATGCGCCCATTGCTGTTCAGACCATGACCAACACGCTGACGACAGACGTGGCCGGAACCATCGCACAGGTTCAGGCAGCAGCTGAGGCAGGCGCGGATATCGTGCGGATTTCGGTGCCGGATGAGGCGTCGTCAAAAGCACTAAAAGAGATCGTGCGCGAAAGCCCCGTTCCGATCGTCGCTGATATTCATTTCCACTATCGTCGTGGTATCGAGGCTGCTGAAGCCGGCGCTGCCTGCCTTCGCATCAACCCGGGTAATATCGGTGACGAAAAGCGTGTGAAAGAAGTCATCAAGGCTGCACGAGACCACAACTGCTCGATCCGCATCGGCGTGAACGCGGGCAGTCTGGAAAAACATCTGCTGGAAAAATATGGCGAACCGTGCCCTGAGGCGATGGTCGAAAGCGGGCTGGAACACATCCGCATTCTTCAGGACAACGATTTCCATGAGTTCAAGATCAGTGTGAAAGCCAGCGACGTATTCCTGTCAGCGGCGGCTTATCAGGGTATTGCTGAGGCGACAGATGCACCGATACATCTGGGGATTACCGAGGCAGGGGGACTGGTCAGTGGTACGATCAAATCTGCCATCGGGCTAGGCAACTTGCTTTGGATGGGCATCGGGGACACGATCCGTGTCAGCCTGTCGGCCGATCCTGTCGAAGAGGTCAAGGTGGGTTTCGAGATTCTCAAATCTCTGGGTCTGCGTCACCGCGGCGTCAACATCATCTCTTGCCCGTCCTGCGCGCGTCAGGGCTTTAACGTCATCAAAACCGTTGAAGAGCTGGAAAAGCGCCTTGAGCACATCAAGACACCCATGAGCCTGTCGATCATCGGTTGTGTGGTGAATGGTCCGGGTGAGGCGCTGATGACCGATGTTGGCTTCACCGGCGGTGGGGCAGGGTCTGGTATGGTCTATCTGGCCGGTAAGGCCAGCCACAAGATGTCGAACGATCAGATGATCGACCACATCGTTGAAGAGGTCGAGAAAAAGGCGGCAGAACTCGATGCTGCCAAAGAGGCAGCCGAGTAAAGCACAGCTTATTCAGGGCGTCGCCCGCGACCCGCGATGCAGATCAAGTGACTGCTGGCATCTGTTGCGTTGCGCAGTGAATGCCACCTCCCATCTCACCCAACGTGTCGACGTTAAGTGTGATGATTTCGCGGCCAGGGTAGTGCCGGGAAATCGCGTCCTGCGCGATCTGGTCGGTTTCACGATCACCGAATTCGGCAACGATTACCGCGCCATTGCAAACGTAGTAGTTTGCATAGGATGCGACAAATTCCTCATCATCGATGCGGCGCTCAACAGGTTCGGGGATGACATCTACTTGTAGCCCGGCAGCCACAAGTACATCATGAGTGTCCAGAGCCGCCATATGGAACGGGTCGGCAGGATCCGGATCATCCGGCAGGTTGATCAGGACACGCCCAGGGCCGGTAAACCTCGCCAGACTGTCGATGTGGTAATCAGTAATATCCTCGTCCCAAACGCCTTCGGACCAGATCATGCGATCGGCCCCGTATGCCTTCAGCAGTAGCGCTTCAATTTCATTGCGCGACATCCCCGGGTTACGGTTGTTGTGTACCCAAGAGCTCTCATGCGCCATGAGCAGGCCGTGGCCGTCTTGTTCAATGCCACCCCCTTCACCGATCAGACCGGATTTGAGGAAGGGCAGGCCCAGGTGTTCGGAAACACGTCGGGCGACTTTCGAGTCATTCGTGTTGATCTGCCTCTCGCCCCAGCCGTTGAACTGGATATTTGTGATGGCGAGATCACCGTTTTCATTAACTACGAAAATCGGTCCAGAATCGCGGCACCAGAGGTCGTCGGTAGGAATGTCCCAAAGCTCAACGCTGGCAGAGAGCTTTTTGCGTGCCGATGAATGATCTTCCTTCGCAGCAAGCAGAGTGACGGGTTCAAAATCGGATATCGCATTCGCGATATCAGCGATCGTCTGCTGCGCCATTTTCCGGAAAACCCTGTCAGAGTGCACCCTGCGGTTCGCCGGCCACTGCATGAATGTACGCTGATGCGGGGCTTCCTCAGGCGGAACGAAATAGCCGGTGACAGGGTTTGCGCTGAGGATACCTGGGCGTGTCATGAGGCCGAATGCTCCGCTGGCAAGCAACATTTCTCTTCTGTTCATCGCTATCTGCCTCTCAAGATCAACAGATTTGTTTGTGCAATCCAGCGGGCTGGCTGCATATACACCATCCAGGCCTGGTAAGTTCTCGCGATGGATAAGGGGCGGGGTGTCCGCCCCCTCTCAATCAGCTTTGATCAGCGCGAACGCCGTCGGCGATTTGCTGCATCTGATCTGCAGTCAGATAACCGCGCAACATTTCGGTTCCGAGAACAAAAGAGGGCGTGCCTGAAATTTTCATCTTTTGCGCCAGTGCGCGGGTTTGAGCGATTTCGTTGTTTACTTCGTCACTGTCCATGGCGGCAATGATCGCATCGCTGTCCAGCCCCAGACCATCCGAAATACGACGCAGAGTAACCTCGGAAACATCGCCACCGAATTCCATCAACGCATCGTGCACCTGTTTGTATGCATCATCGCCAGCAACGTTCTTGGTGGCCACGGCAAACTGCGAGGACAGCAGGGACGCTTCGCCAAGGATCGGGAATTCCTTTATTACCAGACGGATGTTGCCGTCCTCTGACAACAGGCTCGAGACTTCTGGTACCGCTCGGCGACAATAGCCGCAGCGATAATCCATGAACTCGACGAGAGTGATATCACCATCAGGATTGCCGCCTACCCAGCTATATCCATCATTGAACAGTTCATCCGCATTCGCTGCGACCAGTTCCTTGTCGGCGACGGCTTCGGCGGCAGCCTGCTGTTGTTCGAGAATGGTGATCGCTTCGACGATAACGCTGGGGTTTTCCAGCAGATACTCGCGGACCTGTTCGCCAAAAGCAGCTTTCTCCGCATCGCTCATCGAGTTGAGATCCAGCGCCGCCGCAGGGCTGGAGATCAGGGAAAGCCCCAGAAGGGCCGGTGCAGCATGTCTGAGGATCATTTCCGTTTCCTTTTCTCTTTCTTTGCTCGTTCCGAGGCAATCAACACATCTTGCGCCCTTTGCCAACCCGGAGAGCCCACGGGCAATTGCCCGACAGCACGTTTTGCATGGATGCCTGCATCGGCCAACCGACCTTGCAAAGCATATCGTTCTGCGGTGACGGTCGATGCCATCCCGTTATTGCCCACCTTAGAATAGGCAGAACCCAGATCCTGCATTAGTCGCGCGTTTCGATAGTCTCTTGCACGAGCCTTTTCAAGGGCTTGCAGGGCGTTCTTCGTCTGGCCATCGCTCAGCAGCGCGCGACCATAGCCAGCCAGAATGAGCGGGTCATTGGGCGCAAGCTCTACTGCTTTACCATAGGCGTCAACAGCTTCTTTAACCCGACGGTTTTCCAGCAAGATCTGGCCTTTGAGCTCGTAATAGAACGGATCGTCAGGACGAACCTCGAGGGCGCCATCAATCGCAGCACGTGCACTCGCCAGATTTCGGTTCTGGTGATGTGCAGCTGCTTCGCGCATCAGGCGGATATCTTGCGCTGTTTCTTCTTTGGAGCGCCGCAATGTCCATCCGGGGCTGCGCAGAAATGCTGATAGTTTGCCTTTCACACGGGCAAACCAGTAGTCGGCATTCGGGTTGGACTTGGCCCTATCAGAAAACTCTTCCAAAAAGGCTTCGGCGGCACGCAAACGCTCGCGACTGGTCGGATGCGATCGCATGTACGGGTCCTGATTTATCGTACTCAACAACTCCTGACCCGCGAATTTCCGATGCAGCTCGACCATGCCGATCGGTGAAATCTCTGCCCATCGCAGATAGCTGGCAGCGCTTCGGTCAGCTGAAGATTCTTCGGCCCGTGTATGGCCCAGAAAGCTGCGTAATGCAGAGGACGAGGTTCCAGCTGCGATACCCGCTGCGGCTTCGCCACCACCTGCAGCTGCAGCGACCAGAGCGAGTGCCAGACCCAGTTGGGCATTTCGCTGAGCTGCTCTAAGGTTCTCGGCGCGCCGGGCCAGATGACCGTTGGCGATATGGGCGGCTTCGTGGGCAATAACGGCCTGCAGCATCTCGGGGCTGTCAACCGCCAGAATGAGGCCGTAGTTCACATAGATCGTGTTGTAGTCGATGACGAAGGCGTTGAAAGTACTGTCGTTTACGACAAGGACCTGTACCCGGTTGGTGTTCAGCCCAGCCGCGCGAAGGATTGGAAAGGCGAGTTCTCGTAAGCCATGTTCAATATCCGGATCGCGTATCAGGCTTTGCGCATAGCTTTGAGCCGCCGTTGCCATCCACATGCCAACAGCCAGTATCAGAGCCGGGATTGACGCCAGCCTGGATACGCGTTCAAAAGCCATGGCTGCAACATGGGAGATGGGCATGAGAAACTCAACCCGGTCCGGGGTCGATCCCTTCATCGTGATGGACGTGATGGAGGCTGCACGAAAAGCAGAAGAGGACGGGCGCCACATCATTCATATGGAGGTTGGTCAGCCAGGAACAGGCGCACCCAAAGGGGCGGTGCAGGCGCTGGCCAAGGAAATGGAGCAAGGACCGCTGGGCTATACAGTAGCGTTGGGTCTGCCTGCATTGAGACAGCGGATCGCCCGGATGTATGGCGATTGGTACAATGTCGATCTGAACCCTGAGCGTGTTGTTATCACACCGGGGTCTTCTGGCGGCTTTCTGCTGGCATTTACAGCGTTGTTCGATAGCGGTGATTGCGTAGGCATCGGCGCGCCCGGCTATCCGTCTTATCGCCAGATTCTCAAAGCGCTGGGGCTGGTGCCTGTCGATCTGCCCACCGCACCTGAAAATCGGCTGCAGCCAGTGCCAGCAGATTTTGCTGGTCTCGATCTGCAAGGGCTCATGGTCGCTTCGCCAGCCAATCCAACTGGCACTATGCTGGACCATGCCGCGATGAGTGCGCTGATCGAAGCGGCGCAAGGGCAGGGAGCATCGTTTATCAGCGACGAGATTTATCACGGTCTGGAATACGAGGCCAAAGCGGTCACCGCGTTGGAACTGACGGACGAATGTTATGTGATCAACTCGTTCTCAAAGTACTTCTCGATGACCGGATGGCGTGTCGGTTGGATGGTCGTTCCCGAAGATCAGGTGCGCGTGGTAGAACGTATTGCCCAGAACATGTTTATCTGTGCCCCACACGCCAGTCAGGTCGCGGCACTGGCCGCGATGGATTGCGACGAAGAACTGCAGGGCAATCTGGATGTCTATCGCCGGAATCGTGAATTGATGCTCAAGGGTTTGCCCCAAGCCGGATTTACCAATATCGCGCCGCCGGATGGGGCATTCTATGTTTATGCGGATGTCTCGGATCTGACCAATGACAGCCGCGCCTTTGCCGCCGAGATTTTGGAGATGGCAGGCGTTGCAGTGACACCGGGTCTGGATTTCGATCCCGAGCGTGGACATGAAACGCTGCGCTTCTCCTACGCACGTTCAACTGCCGATATCGAGGAAGGCCTGGAACGTCTGCGCGTTTTCATGGCTGAACGCGGTAACGTTGCACTGAGTAACGCTTGACGCCAAAAGCGTTCACAAAACCATGTCGGTGCTATAGGCTTTGCGCCGAACGATCTCGGGAAAACTTGAGGCCATGAGCAGGATTTTCTATGTTCTCGCGCTGTTATGGGCGCTGACCGGCAATGCGCTTGCGCAGGATTTCAGTGCGCTTGCCCGGGTTATTCCCGATCAAAGCCAGATCACGGACAATGGCGCTTCGGGTGTTCGTCTGCGTATTGGTCTGACCCAGGGGGTGCCATATCGCGTTTTCACGTTGCAGGATCCGTACCGGATGGTGCTGGATTTTCAGGAGGTCGACTGGACTGGCCTTGACCGCAAGGCGTTTCTGAAAAGCAACCGGATCACCGGTGTACAGTTTGGGGCGTACGTCCCTGGTTGGTCCCGCCTTGTGATGGAACTTGGTGCGCCGCTGGCTGTGGATACGGCTGATATGCGCGTTGACGCAGCAACGGGGGCAGCGCTGCTGACGCTCAATCTGCGTGGAACCGACTTTGATACATTCGCGGAAGGTGCTGGTGCCCCACGCAACCCCGGCTGGGATTTGCCCGAGCCCGCGATCACGGAAGAGGCTGAACCTCGCAAGGGTGATCAGCCTCTGCGCGTCATGTTGGACCCCGGACATGGTGGACTTGATCCGGGTGCCGAAGTGTCCGGAACCGATGAAAAAACGCTGATGCTGACCTTTGCGCGTGAACTGCGCGAGCTGTTGCTGCGGGCTGGCGGGTACGAGGTGGTCATGACCCGTGTTGATGATCAGTTTGTCTCGTTGGAACGACGCATTGCGCTGGCGCATCGGGCGGGGGCGCATGTGTTTATCTCGCTGCATGCAGATTCGCTGTCCGAAGGGCAGGCCCATGGCGCGGCAGTCTATACATTGTCCGAAGATGCATCGGACGTTGCCAGCCTGAAACTGGCAGAGCGCCATGATCGGGGCGACCTGATTTCAGGCATCGACCTCAGTGGGTCGGATGATCAGGTCGCAGACGTGTTGCTGGACATGGCGCGGCAGGAAACGAAACCGCGCACAGGCGCGCTGGCACGGGCGATTGCCAACGGGATGGCACAGCAGGGCGGCCCGATGAATCGTCGCCCGATCCGCACCGCTTCGTTCTCTGTCCTAAAGGCAGCTGATATCCCTTCGGTTCTGGTAGAGCTTGGGTTTCTGTCCAGCCCCAGAGATTTGAAAAACATCAGGAATCCTGAATGGCGCGCATCGATGGCGCAAGGCATTTACAAAGGGCTTGAGAAGTGGCGGCAAGAAGACGTGATCAAACGGTCACTGATTGGACAGTGACCTGACGACGCAAACTGGCTAGAATGCGCCAAGGTGTTTTGACCCTTGGGCTGAGCGTCACTATATAGACGGCACCGCGAATAAAAGGCAGCAACGTGATCCGGTTCATTCTTTCGATTTTCGGGGCGATTTTCAGCCTCGTGACTTTGGGTATTTTTATGGCCGCGCTGGTTGTTGGTGCGGTCTTCTGGATGTATGGGCGCGATCTGCCCAGCCATGAATCCCTTGCACAATACAAGCCGCCGACCATCAGCCGAATCTACTCGGGCAAAGGCCAGCTGATCGACGAATTCGCGCAGGAGCGCCGACTGTTCACTCCGTCCGAAGAAATTCCCGACTTGGTGAAGCAGGCGTTCATCTCGGCCGAAGACAAGAACTTTTACACCCACCAGGGCTATGATCCGCGCGGTATCGTTGCTGCCGGGGTTGAGGCGGTGAAGTCCAAGGGTGAAAACGTTCGCGGTGCTTCGACCATCACGCAGCAGGTGATGAAGAACTTTCTGCTGTCAGGTGACCGCCGCGCAGAACGCAAGATCAAGGAAATTATCCTCGCCACCCGGCTTGAGGATACGCTCGACAAGGAACAGATCCTCGAACTCTACATGAACGAGATCTTTCTTGGTCAGAACTCCTACGGCGTGACCGCTGCTGCACAGACCTATTTCAACAAGACGCTGCAGGAACTGGCGCCACATGAGGCTGCAATGCTTGCCGCCATGCCCAAAGCGCCTTCGGATTATCACCCTGTCCGCCAGAAAGAGCGTCTGCTGGCTCGCCGCAACTACGTGCTGCGTGAAATGCAACAAAACGGCTATATCGATCAGGCAACGTATGAGACCGAAGTGGAGATGCCGTTGCGTTCCGTTCAGAACGGGGATTTCGAAAGCTTCCGTACTGCTTTGCCACCTCGCGACTACTTCACCGATGAAATTCGTCGCCAGCTGAGCGAGGACTTTGGTGAGGGAGAGTTCTTTACCGGCGGCTTTACGGTTCGCGCTTCGGTGGATGAAGAAATGCAGGTCGAAGCGGCCCGCGCGCTGCGGGAAGCCCTACAGAAATATGACCGTTCCCGCGGCAAATGGCGCGGCACGGGTGAGGTGATCGCAGAAGAAAAGCTGGGTGATGAGGCGCAGTGGCGCGAAGCCCTGGCGATTCTTGAGATTCCGCGCGACGTTGTGCTGCCGACGCAGTGGTATCCCGCTGTTGTTATGGATGTCGCTGACCAGCAATTGACTGTTGGTATCGAAGATGGCCCTGCCAACGGTGTTATTCCGCGTTCAGACATCAAATGGATGCAGGGCGATTTCGCAGCCAATTTCAAACGCGGCGACGTCATTCTGGTGGTTGCTGGCGAGGAAGGTCAGTGGTCTGCACGTCAGGTGCCTGAAGTGCAGGGCGCGTTTATGGCGATGGACGTGAATTCGGGCCGCGTATTGTCGATGCAGGGCGGCTTTTCGTATCAGGACACGGTCTTCAACCGCGCGACACAGGCGCAGCGACAGCCGGGTTCAAGCTTTAAGCCCTTCGTCTACGCCGCAGCTTTGGACAGTGGCTACAGCCCGGCCACTATCGTTGTGGACGCCCCGATTGAGGTGAACACCCCTCAGGGGCTGTGGCGTCCCAAGAACTCGACAAATAAGTTCTACGGCCCGACACCACTGCGTACAGGGATCGAGATGTCCCGGAACCTGATGACCATTCGTCTCGCGCAAGAGGTCACGATGCCGGTTGTCGCCGGGTACGCCGAACGGTTTGGTGTCTATGACCGGATGGGCGCATTTTTGGCCAACTCATTGGGGGCCGAAGAAACCACGCTTTACAAAATGGTTGCAGCTTATGCGATGTTTGCCAATGGTGGTGAACGCGTAGAACCCACGCTGGTTGACCGTATTCAGGACCGGTTCGGCAAAACCATCTATCGCCACGACGACCGTCAATGTCTGGATTGCAACTCCAGCTGGTTAGAACCGGATGAGTCACCAACCATCGTCACCGACCGTGAACAGGTCATGGATGCGGTTACGGCCTATCAGCTGACGTCCATGATGAAAGGTGTGGTGGATCGTGGAACGGCATCCCGCGTTGTGAATCTGCCGGTGCCGACAGCTGGCAAAACCGGTACGACCAACGAATCCAAAGATGCATGGTTCATTGGCTTTACGTCGAACATCGTTGCAGGCTGCTACATTGGCTATGACCGTCCGCGTCCAATGGGGCGGGGGGCCTATGGTGGTACTCTCTGCGGTCCGGTTTTCCAGAGCTTTATGGAAAAAGCAGTCGAGAAATACGGTGGTGGTCCGTTCGAAGTGCCTCCGGGTGGGCATTTCATCAAGATCGACCGGTTCAGCGGCGCACGCCTGCCGGATAACGCCTCAGGCGATTACGTCGTTGCCGAGTATTTCCGTGACGGCGTCGATGGCTTTATCGATCGTATCTATGACGGTGGTTTTGCCATGGGATCCGACTTGCCTCTGTTCGAAGAAGCCAGCTCGGGTCGTCAGGTAACCACGTCGACGGGTAACACCATCACAGTAGGACCAAACGCAAGCCAGGGTGATCTGCAGGGGGGCGGGCTTTACTAAGCCGCCGCTTGCAAGAACAGGCGTAACAGGTCTGCTTCTATGTCTTCCGAAACCTGTTGGTGCGAACGCCAGTAGATTGACAATGCACATTTTGCGGCTGCCCATTTGGCAAGGCGTTCGGGCGTAATCGCCATCGCCTCTGAATATAGCTGTAGGCATTTCGCGATCTGTACGGAATCTCGCACAAGATCCGGCATCCCTTTGGGATGTCGCAAGGCGTTGGCAAGCTCGAACGCGGGATCGCCGAGATAACCCTTGGCATCGATCACCTTTGGACCAGCCTTGGTCAGTATGACATTGTCGGTGTGCAGATCGCCATGCAGCGGAACCAGTGTCTGCTGACTATCCAGTAGTTCTCTGGCCAATGCTGCAGACTGCTGCATGTCGCTCGTTAGGTTAGGGTCACAAGTGTCTGTAAATTCACAGCGAAATAGAGGGGCGAAAACATCGTTTAGTGTTCTGAGACCGGAAATCTCCACCGGGGGCGAGCAATGCAGATCTGATGCAGCTTCAGCCAATAAATTCACAGCAGTTTCTGGGTCACCGTCGCGCGCCACATCCCCCAGTGACGGACCATCCAACCACTCCATCAGAACTGCGTTGTTCGCCTCTTCAAGTATTCGAACCGCACCGCGATCCTGCCAAGCAGACAAAAGCCGCGACCCCGGGCCTTCGTTGCCGCGATCTGACCGGCGATACACCTTGAGCGCCGCAACCGCGTCAGCCGTTTCAACCTTCCAGATTCGCGCATGGCCGGTATCTGCCACCATTGAAAGGATGGTCAGGCCCCATCGGTCCAACAACTTGTCCGGTGTATCCTTCATTCGCATCTCACTTGTCTTGTGGTGGCACGCACCTCTTGCTATCACGCAGGCCTGATTGAGCAAGTTGGGACCAGACCATGCGCGCCGAAACCCAGAACATCGTGGCGGAAATCCAAAAGTCGCTGGAGCTGCTGGAGCAGCGTATGGACTATGAGACCGCGCCGCACCGGTTGGAAGAATTCAACGCGCGTGTTGAGGACCCCAACCTTTGGGACAACCCCGAGAACGCGCAAAAACTGATGCGCGAGCGTCAGATGCTGGTCGATGCGATCGAGACATACGAGACGATCAAAACCGATTTGAACGACAATATCGAACTTATTGAACTCGGTGAGATGGAAGAGGACGAGGAGGTCGTCCAGGACGCCGAGGAAGCGATCAAGAAACTTGGGGCAAAAGCTGCCAAGAAAGAGCTCGAAGCACTGCTGGACGGTGAGGCCGACGGAAATGATACCTTCCTCGAGATCAACTCGGGCGCGGGTGGAACCGAAAGCTGCGACTGGGCCTCGATGCTGGCGCGCATGTACGTGCGGTGGGCTGAGAAAAAGGGATACACGGTCGAGCTGCAGTCAGAGACCGCGGGGGAAGAGGCCGGTATTAAGTCTGCGGCGTACAAGATCTCAGGACATAACGCATATGGCTGGCTGAAATCGGAAAGCGGCGTGCATCGCCTCGTGCGTATTTCTCCCTTTGACTCGGCGGCGAAACGGCACACATCCTTCAGCTCGGTCTGGGTCTATCCCGTGGTCGATGACAATATCGAAATCGAAGTGAACCCGGCTGATATCCGGGTTGATACGTATCGTTCGTCGGGCGCTGGTGGTCAGCACGTTAACACAACCGACTCGGCCGTGCGGATCACGCACATTCCCACGGGTATCGTGGTTACAAGCTCGGAAAAATCGCAGCACCAGAACCGCGATATTGCGATGAAAGCCCTGAAATCCCGCCTTTATCAGCAGGAACTTGATCGCCGGAACGCTGAAATCAATGCGGCGCACGAGGCCAAAGGTGACGCAGGATGGGGCAACCAAATTCGGTCATACGTTCTGCAGCCCTATCAAATGGTCAAAGACCTGCGGACAAATTTCGAAACGTCCGACACCAAGGGCGTTCTGGACGGCGATCTTGACGGGTTCATGGCAGCTACGCTGGCTCTGAACGTTGCGGGCAAAAGCCGATCCGAGGCGCAGGGCGAAGATTGACGAGAGGCGTCGGGGCAGCATGTTCATGACGCTTCTTAAAGGGCACTGGCAGCTGATCCTGATCACGGTGCTGGTGTTCGTGTTTTGGAACACGTTTGTTATTCTGCCGCTCAAAATTCTGGTGGTGTTTCTGCATGAGCTATCCCATGGCATTGCAGGCATCCTGACAGGCGGTTCCATTGAGCGTATTTCATTGTCGATCCATCAGGGTGGCTATGCCCTAATCCGAGGTGGCAACCCGTTCCTCATCCTGACGGCAGGTTATCTTGGGTCTTTGCTGCTGGGGATGTTGTTGTTGACAGTTGCTTTGCGTTCTCATGCAGACCGGTTCGTGTTGGGTTTGTTTGGTGGTGTGATGCTGTTGGTGACGCTGCTTTACATCCGCGATCCGTTTCCAATGGCGTTCTGTGCAGGTGTCGGGCTGGCGATGCTGGCAATGGCCCGATTTCTTGAACGTAAGGCCTGTGATATGGTTCTGCGGATCATCGGGCTCACCAGCATGATTTACGTACCATACGACATTTTCGATGACACGATCCGTCGTCCGGGGGTTCGGTCTGATGCCTATATGCTGGCAGAACAGTTTGGTGGAACCACAATGATGTGGGGCGGGCTGTGGCTGTTGATCAGTGTTGTCGCGATCTATTTTTGTCTGAAGAACCTGCTTGGCCGGGAAAGCAATCTCAGGTTCGATCTCAAGATTCGATAGCGGTCTCTGTCGAACAGGAAAAGATACATCTAAACAGTGGCTTTAAATGATCCAAGCGCGTCGCTAGGCTGCCCGCGAGCAGCCAAAGGACACCTACCCATGGATCTGACCAAGGCATCTGCCAAGGACCTTCTGAGCGATCTGTCTGATCGTCGCCTGTCAGCTACAGAATTGATGCGCAGCACTCTGGACCGGATCGCGCAGGTCAACGGTCAGGTCAACGCCATCGTCGCATTGCGGGATGAGGATGATTTGATGTCCGAAGCGCAGGCGGCGGATGATGGGCCGAACCGCGGTGCCCTGCACGGCTTACCCATTGCAATCAAGGATCTGGTGAATGTGGCGGGTATTCCTTCGACGCAAGGATCACCGATCTACAAGGACCACGTTCCCAAATCCGATGATCTGATCGCCAAGCGGTTGCGCGATGCAGGGGCAATCCTGATTGGCAAGACCAACACGCCAGAGTTTGGCTTGGGCTCACACACCTTCAACCCGGTCTACGGTGCGACCAGCAATCCTTATAACCCTTCGCGCACCTGCGGAGGTTCATCCGGGGGTGCTGCTGTGGCACTGGCTACAGGCATGGTCGCGCTGGCGGATGGGTCTGACATGATGGGTAGCCTTCGCAACCCGGCAGCTTGGAACAACGTTTACGGGTTCCGCCCAACATGGGGCCGCGTCCCGTCGGAACCGGTAGGGGACGGGTATCTGCATCAGTTGTCTACCCTCGGTCCCATGGCGCGTAGTCCGGAAGATATAGGCATTCTGCTTGATGTTATTTCCGGTCCCGACGCGCGACATCCGCTAGCTGGGCAAAGCGATCCCGTTTCACCCGTTCAGGTCGCTGATCTCAGAGGGATGCGAATTGGTTGGCTCGGTGACTGGGGTGGGGCATTTCCCACGGAGCAGGGTATTCTCGATCTTGGTGCGGACGCTCTTAACGTCTTCGAAGAACTCGGAGCTGCGGTTGAGGTCGTGCCCCCTCCATTCGACGCGGATAAGATCTGGGAGAGCTGGATTACACTGAGATCATGGAGCGTTGCCACCGGGTTGGAACCACTAATCGCTCAAAAGGCCGCTCTGAAGGATACGGCGCAATGGGAACTTAATCGGGGACTGTCGTTCAGCGCAATGGATATTCATCGTGCAAGCGTGCTCCGAACTGACTGGTTCCGTCGCTCTGTTGACTTGTTTGCAGATTATGATGCGCTGGTTCTGCCCGCTGCGCAGGTTTGGCCGTTTGAGATCGAACAGCCGTACCCGACTGAGATTGGCGGCGTTTCGATGGACACCTACCATCGATGGATGCAGGTGGTAACGCCGGTCAGCCTGTTGGGGCTGCCGTGCCTGTCTATTCCCGCCGGGTTTGGTTCTGCAGGTTTGCCAATGGGCCTGCAGTTATTTGGCCCGAAGAACGCAGATGCAAAGCTGATTTCGATTGGTGCAGCTTACCATCAGGCGACTGAATGGCCGCAGAAGCGACCAGCAATGTGATGCAAGAATAAGAGCAGAGGAGAGACAGATCATGGATAGGCCCTTTGGTGTTCCCAAGATGAAACCTGTCACGACCGAAATGCTACGCGAGTCGCTGAGATGCGCATGGCAGGATTTTCGGCGGGCACCTGTCTTTGGCCTTCTTTTTGCAGGGTTTTATGTCCTGGCGGGCTGGCTGATGACGTGGGTAACTCTCCAGACCGGGACAACGTATTGGCTGGTTCTGGCAGCTATCGGCTTTCCGCTGATCGGTCCTTTCGCAGCTGTCGGGCTTTACGAAGTTTCACACCGCTTGGAACAGGGCGAACCATTGAGCTTCGGAGCGATTTTCGGCGTGGTCATCCAGCAGAGCCGCCGTCAGCTTCCGTCGATCTGCGCGATTATCGTGGTGATGTTCCTGTTCTGGTTCTTTCTTGGCCACATGATCTTTGCGCTTTTCATGGGGCTTGCCACGATGACCAATGTATCATCTTCGCTTGAGGTTTTTCTGACGCCAAATGGTCTGACGATGCTGGCCGTCGGCTCGGCCGTCGGTGCGGTGTTTGCGATACTTCTTTACATGCTGACGGTGCTGTCGATCCCCATGTTGCTGGATCGCGAGCTGGATTTCGTGACTGCCATGATCTCAAGCTATGCCTATGTCAGCACCAATAAGAGGATCATGTTCGGCTGGGGTGTCTTTATTGCGATCCTGACATTTGTGGCCATGGTGCCGTGGTTTTTAGGGCTGTTGATCGTGCTGCCATTGTTAGGTCACGCCAGTTGGCATCTTTATCGTCAGATCACAGAAGGCAGCCGTGATGTGCCTGACGCGGAAGCTGGAGTAACGACCTGAGAACAGGCGCTACCTCGCTGCGCGGTCGCCAGCCGCGCGGCGCTAGGCCCTACCAGAGGCGAGTTTCTTAAATAGTGCGGTTGGGCCGTGCCTAGCCTTGCGGCACGTCTCGACCCATTTTGATCAACCGATCCCGCAGTTGCTCGACGCTTGGCAAACCTGCTTCCAAAGCATGCACATAGGCATGGGTCAGGAAGAAACCGGCAGCATCATCGTCGGTCGCTGCGTCGGCTGCTTCTTCGTAAAGTGCTGAGATCGACTTAGTGTCGCCTGCTGCGTGGGCTTGCAGCAGGCGTGTGTTCAGATTGGTCATTCCGCTGCCAGATCGGTCCGGTGCGCCTCAAGCCGCAACGCGACCCAGTCATGAAACAGATGCGTCGGACCATCCATGGCGGGCGAGAAATGACCGCCATCGAAACCCGGTGCCGCACGGCCGCGCTGCATACCCTCGACTACAAATACATCTTCTTCGAACACGACTTTCCACTGTTCGGTGTTTCGCGCACGAAGGTCTTTGTCAGTATCGGGCGTGGCGTAGAACAGATGTATATGCTCCGAGGTCTTGTCCTGTGCCTCAGGCCTTAGGATAATCGCAAAGGCATGATCTCTGTGAACGCCCAACAGCACGTTGGGAAAGACCGCGATGTATTCCGCTGCCTTGTCCCATTTGTCGCTCAACCCCTCGAAATCGGCAAACACATCTCCATTGTCGCCCTTCAATTGTCGGTAAACGAGCGTGCCCTGGCCCGAATACAGGCCGGTCTCTTCGATATTGTAGTGATCTTCCAGTCGGGAGTAGCTGTTCAGGCCCGGGTGAATCCAAGGCAAGTGATAGCTTTCGCAATAGTTCTCGACCGCCAGCTTCCAGTTGCAATTCACGTCCAGCCGGAACGCGCTGTCTGCACCCCCGTGATACAAGGGTTTCTCGAACTCAGACCAACGTTCGATCAGCTTGGCGTTGGCGTCTTCGAATTCGGGCGCTGTACCAGAGACATTGATCCAGACAATCTCGCGCCAGATGTGACTGCGCACCTCGATAAGGCCCAGTTCAGAGCGTTTTACATTTTCATGCGCATTCTGCCCGGGCCCGCCGACATGCGGCGTTGCGACCAGCCGACCCTCGGTCGAGTAACACCAGCTGTGATAGGGGCAGCGGATGGCCCCTTCGATTTTACGAGGCTCCTCGACCAGTATCATGCCACGGTGCCGGCATATGTTCTGGAAAACGCGGACAACACCAGAACGATCGCGAAGCAGCAGCAATGGAATACCCATAAATTCCAAGGGTACTGCATCTCCCGGTTCGGGGACGTCTGCTGTTACGGCCAGGCCTGACCAGCCCTCCTGTAGCAGGGCCTGACTCTCTTCTGCGTGCAACGCAGGGTCGGTGTAGTGGCCGTTCGGCAATCCAAGAGCGTTTGCTATGGGCTTGCGAACTGCCGACAAATCGGTGGGTGTGCTGGCCATGTGGGTCTCCTCAATACTCTGCCAGCCTATGCACGAAGGGAGCTCGGTCGCTAATATTTCTGCGACCTCAGCTTTTCTCACAACGACACTCATGAGTGTTTATTGAGAAAATCAAACGCTGAGCATTTTAAGACTTTTCTTAATCAACCGGGGTTGGACGCCATTCTGGCGACTGCCAATGCGGCAGGGAAATCTCGACCCAAGTGGCGAAATTCAACATTCCGGGCAGCCGCCAATTCTACGGCTGTTTCAGATAGATCGGCAACAAAACCCAACCATCGATCCTCTGGTTCATCGGATGACTTTGACAGCAGGAACATGCGGCAGTCAGCGGCGCCATAGCGAGAGGCCAGAGCGTAGAGCTTGGGGCCTGCACAGGCGACGAAGCCACGTATTTCACGATCTCCGGGCAGTAGGGCGGGGCCTTTTGCTCGGGATAGATAGCTGCGCAAAAGAGTGCACTGTTGAACGCGGTACGCGTAATACAGGCTGTGGATCGCGGCTTCGGATTCAGACTGGGCGGTTTCAACAGCGTGATAAAACCCGTTCGGAAACTCTGCTTCTGTCAAGGCGGTAGGTCCGGAACCCAGAAACTGTGCCAAAGCTGCTCCGGCGGAGTATCCCCGGGGTGTCGATATTTCGTCCAGAGGTTTGAGCAGGATGCGGGCATCGACGTTAAAGAACCGACAGATCCGGTCCAGTACATCCGGACGCGGAAAGCTCTCACCAGCCAGATATCGATTGAACTGCGTACGGTTTATCCCGAGCTGGCGGCAGAGTTCCGAGACAGAAGGGTATCTGTTTGCAAGCCGCCTCAGATTTGCGCCGAACATTTTGCGCAATTCTTCTGGGCTTCGGGTGTCTTTGATCATGTATGTCTCAGGTTTTTACCGCCATTTAAGGGAAAACAGGACCGATGCGGTCCCGAAGGCCGCATTTCAGTCAAAAATCGTAAAGATGACCCCAGCGAACACGCCAAACGACGCATTGCGCGCCCGAAGCTAACGTGCCGGGCAGTAAAGGCAATAGGCTTTATGTTATTTTGCATGATCTTTTTCATGCGCTCAGTCAATTATGACTGATAGAGACCGGTGCAGTTTCGCCTGTCCGGGTGCCTGCTGTTTATAAGCAGGCCAACCCCGGTCCAAATTGCAGATTTCAGACCGGGGCAGTTGGTCGTTTAGTCTCCGCGCAAAAGCGCGGCAACGCCAGTTCTGGCAACTTCGGCCAGACCTAGCGGGCGCATCAGATCGGCAAAAGCGTCGATCTTGTCCGGCGCGCCGGTGATTTCAAAGATGAAAGAGTTGAGCGTACTGTCCACTACGTTGGCGCGAAAGATATCGGCCAGACGTAGTGCTTCGACCCTTTTGTCTCCTTCACCCACTACTTTTATGATGGCAAGCTCGCGCTCAACCGAGGGGCCTTCGACAGTCAGGTCATGCACATCATGAACCGGAACGATACGTCCCAGCTGCGCCTTGATCTGCTCGATCACCTGCGGCGTACCCGTGGTGACAATCGTGATAC
Organism: Ruegeria sp. CE12; assembly: GCF_056537525.1. Lineage (NCBI taxonomy): Bacteria > Pseudomonadati > Pseudomonadota > Alphaproteobacteria > Rhodobacterales > Roseobacteraceae > Ruegeria > Ruegeria sp. CE12. The sequence goes on from NZ_JBQFRS010000002.1 coordinate 378,987, forward strand.
GGCTGAGATGGCCTGTATGATCCACCTCGGCCACAGTCAGGCTTTCGATGTTGTAACCTCGGCCCGAGAACAGACCGATCACCCGCGCCAAGACGCCGGGTTCGTTTTCAACGAGAACGGCGATCGTGTGGCGTTCTTGCACGTCCGAAAAGGTGGGCCGTAGGTTGTAGGCGGAATGGCGAGTAGAGCCTTTTTTGATATGTAGGGCAGACATTTACGTCCCTTTCATCATCTTGCGAAAGCCGGACGCCGAACGCCCGGTAAATTCCGACGAATGTTGTTAAACCAGAACCGAACCTTTGGAGTCGATCACGCCCTGCGTCTCGGCTTCGCCCAGCAGCATTTCGTTATGCGCCTTGCCCGACGGGATCATGGGGAAGCAGTTTTCGTGCTTTTCAACCAGACAGTCAAAGATCACCGGACCGTCATAGTTGATCATCTCCATGATCGCGTCATCCAGATCGGCGGGGTCGCTGACCATGATACCTTTGGCACCGAACGCTTCGGCGAGTTTGACGAAATCAGGCAGGGCCTCGGACCAGGAATGCGAATACCGCTCGCCGTGCAGCAGTTCCTGCCACTGACGCACCATGCCCAGACGTTCGTTGTTCAAGATGAACTGTTTCACCGGCAGACGGTATTGTACTGCGGTGCCCATCTCCTGCATGTTCATCAGCCAAGATGCTTCACCGGCCACGTTGATGACCAGCGCTTCAGGATGAGCCATCTGAACGCCGATGGAGGCAGGGAAGCCATACCCCATGGTGCCGAGGCCGCCCGACGTCATCCAACGGTTCGGATCTTCAAAGCCCAGGTATTGCGCTGCCCACATCTGGTGCTGACCAACTTCGGTCGTGATGTAGCGATCATGCTTTTTCGTCAGTTCCTCAAGCCTTTGCAGCGCGTATTGCGGCTTGATCGACTTTTTGTTCTCCGAATAGGCGAGGCAGTTGATCTTGCGCCAGTCTGCGATCTGACTTTGCCACTGTTTGACATTTGCAGCGTCTGTCTTGCGTCCGCGCGCTTTCCAAACCTTCAGGATATCTTCCAGAACATGGGCAACGTCGCCAACAATCGGGATGTCCACCCGGATCACCTTGTTGATCGATGACGGGTCGATGTCGATATGCGCCTTTTTCGAGTTCGGCGAGAATGCATCGATGCGTCCGGTGATCCGGTCATCGAACCGCGCGCCGATATTGATCATCAGATCACAGTCATGCATCGCCATGTTGGCCTCGTAGAGGCCGTGCATACCCAGCATTCCCAACCAGTTTTCACCCGACGCAGGATAAGCACCCAGCCCCATCAGGGTCGATGTAATTGGGAACCCAGTCGCATCCACCAGTTCGCGCAGCAACTGGCTTGCGGCGGGACCCGAGTTGATAACCCCACCGCCCGTGTAAAACACTGGCTTTTTGGCGGTTTCAATAGCGGCAACAAGCTCGGTGATCTCTTCCAGATCGCCTTTCAATGCTGGCTGATAATGCGAAGTCGACGGTTTTGGTGGCGTGTATTCACCGCTGGCGAACTGCACATCCTTGGGGATGTCGATCAGAACCGGGCCGGGGCGGCCAGCGGTTGCGACATGAAATGCTTCATGCAGCGTAGATGCCAGGGAATCCGTATCCTTCACCAGCCAGTTGTGCTTGGTGCAGGGGCGGGTAATGCCAACTGTGTCAGCCTCCTGAAATGCATCAGAGCCGATCATAAAAGTCGGCACCTGGCCGGTCAGAACCACGATCGGGATCGAATCCAGCAACGCATCCGTCAGGCCGGTCACCGCGTTGGTGGCACCGGGGCCGGATGTAACAAGCGCAACGCCGGGCTTTCCGGTCGAGCGGGCATAACCTTCGGCGGCGTGGATAGCGCCTTGCTCGTGCCGCACCAGAATGTGGCGAATGTCGTTCTGCAGAAAAATCTCATCATAGATCGGTAGCACGGCGCCGCCGGGGTATCCGAATACTGTGTCCACGCCCTGATCCTTGAGGGCTTGAACAACCATCTTTGCGCCGGTCATCTCACGTGTCATCTGCTTTGCTCCGTTCGCGACATGTGTCTTGCGTTTGACAAAAAAAAGCCCCCGAGATTTTCGGAGGCGCATGGGTTCGATTATGGTTTACCGTTACCGGCCCATGCGCGTGGTTCCTACGATTACGACTAGCGTTCTCATCGCCAGAGGCTCCTCTTTGCTTGCAGGGGACATTATGAGCGGGGGGAAGGGGCGTCAACAGGCAATCGCACCAATTTTCTATCTTGAGGGCGGTATTTTGCGACATTTTATTGCGCAGATTGACGCATGTCGGGAATTTCCGCGAATTTGATCGTGCATTTGGTGCTCATGGCACTGAATTGACTTGTCAGAATGCGTCAGGCCGATGTCCGAAACGGGCATGATCGGCGCCCCTGTCTGCGTCACGCTGAACCTGAGAGCCCAAACAAGGGAGGCGGAACATGTTACACGATCTGGTAGATCTTGGGCGGTATCCGATCGATCGGCCGGACTCACCGGCCTACGACAGGATGATCGAAGATTTGAAGCGCGAGTTGGATCAGGACGGATGCGCGGTTCTGCCCGGCTTTGTTCATGAAACCGGTATCGAGCTGTTGTTGCAGGAGGCTGACACTGTCGCGCCCAAAGCGCACCGGTCTTTCAACCGCACCAATGCCTATTTCACCAAAGACGATCCGCGTTTTGGGATCGCCCATCCGATCCGCCGCTTTTACGACCGTTCAAACGCGTTTGTGCCCGCTGACAATTTTCCAGATTCCGGTCCGCTGCGCAGGATCTATGAGTTTGAAGGCTTTCTGCCTTTCATTCGCGAAGCATTGGGAGAGGATGAGGATCGGTTCTTTAGATACGATGATCCGCTGGCTGATGTGATTATCAACGTGGTCGAGGAAGGGCAGGGCTTCCCCTGGCACTTCGACACAAACAACTACACCGTGACACTTGCGATTCAGAATGGCGAAGAGGGTGGGGCGTTTGAATATGCACCCAATCTACGCAGCACTGAAGACGAGAATTTTGATGCGGTCGCCTCGATCCTTGACGGGAACATGGCACGTGTCAGGCAGTTAGAACTGCAGCCCGGTGATCTGCAGATTTTCAGGGGACGATATTCTCTACATCGTGTCGCGCCGGTCAAAGGTGACCGCAGACGATATGTCGGCATTTTTTCATTCGTTGAAGCAGAGGGCATGTGTGGCGGGGTGGAGCGGACCAGACAACTATATGGGCGAGTGCTGCCTCATCATTATGAACGTGAGGGGCTGAGGAAAGACCAGTTGCTGGATTGAACGGCTTTGACCTGTAAGATAGCGCTGTTTCAAACAGGAGATTCAGCGTGTCACAGATATTGCAGCTCACACCTTTTGTTTTGTGCTCATCTTTGAAGAAGCAGATCGACTTTTACTGCGATCGATTGGGCTTCAACTGTGGTTTCACGCAGGACAACTATGCTTTCCTATCTTTGGGATCGGTTGCCATTCGCTTGCTTGAGTGTCCGCCGCGTGCGGATGGCCGACCCCTTGGGGCTGAGCATTCCTTTTACATTGATGTAGAAGGGATCGATGAGTTGTACGAACAACTACGTTCGGGGTTGGACGATCTGCCCGAAGGTCGCGTACGCGCACCGTTTGACCAACCCTATCTGCAACGCGAGTTCCACGTGCTCGACGAAGATGGCACGCTTATATTCTTTGGCGAAGATATTCGGCCACGTTGAGGCCGAACTAAAAGCCGACACCAGTGCCCTGCAGCATGCCGTGTTCCATGGCGTATCGTGTCAGGCCTGCGGTCGAGGAAATGCCAAGTTTGCGTTTGATGTTCTTGCGATGGGTCTCAACGGTTCGCACTGAAATATCCAGGGCCAGAGCGACCTCTTTGTTGGATTTACCCTGTGCAAGCTCCAAAAGAATGGTTTGTTCACGCCCCGTAAGGGCCTCGCGCGCGCTGTCGCCTTTGGGTTCAAGTGAGCCACTGGCGCCAGTGCAAAGGTAACGCTCACCCTGCATCACGGCGTCGATCGCCTGTTTGATTTCCTCGGTCTGAACGTCCTTCAGAATGTAACCTCTCGCACCGTGGCTCAGAGCCGTAGAAATGTACTCCGGGCTGTCATGCATGGACAGTATCAGAACACGGGTGTCCGGCAGCCGTTCGAGGATGAGCTCGGTCGCGCTCAGACCACCCAGTCCGGGCATGTTCAGATCCATTAAAATGACATCCGGCTGTAGGAGGTTCGCCTGATCTACTGCTTCCTGACCGTTACTGAGCGTACCGACGACTTCGATTTCGTCATAGCTTTCCAGGATTGACTGAATGCCTTCGGCAACCATGGGGTGGTCGTCGACGATCAGGACACGGATCGTATTGGAACTCATGAACCGGCCTTTCGTTTCGGTGTTGCGTCTTCCTGCGGTGGCAGCAAGTGGCTAAGCGGCAAACTGGCCTCGATCACGGTGCCACTTTGCGCGCCGCGTGATGACAGAATGCGCAGGGAGCCGTCAAGCTGTTCGATGCGCTCCTGCATGTTGCGAAGCCCAATGCCGCTGCCTGATCGGTTTGGTCCGGTGCGCAATCCGCGGCCATTGTCCGTGATCCGCATGGTTGCACCTTTCTTGTGGCCGCGCAGGTCAATGGTAACACGAGTTGCGCCGGAATGGCGTTCGATATTCGTCAGTGCCTCCTGCGCGATACGGTAAAGAGCGATCTTGCTGTCCTGATCCAGACGGTTGCGGAAAACAACGGTGGTGAATTCAGTTTCAATTCCGGTGCGTTCCCTGAAATCATCGGTCAGCGCCTTGAGGGCGGGGCCAAGACCCAGATCATCCAGAACACCAGGGCGCAGGTCTCGGCTGATACGGCGAACCTCGGTAATGGCGGTGCCCAGATGCTCGATCCCTTTGTCCAACGGATCACGTGCGCCATCATCGTCGCCGCGGGACAAGCGGCGGCGAGTGTTATCCAGCGCATAACGGACACCAACCAGTATCTGGCTGATCCCATCGTGCAACTCGCGGGCCACGCGACCACGCTCTTCCTCCTGCGCATCGAAGACACGCTGGGTCAGTTCCTTGAGTTTGGCATCCGCCAGGCGGCGTTCGCGGATGTTCAGTAACATACCCGAGGTAAAGACGATCAGAACCGCCGCCAAAACAATCCCGCCAATATACATGAAAGTACGCTGTACGCGCGCCTCAACCTCGGCCCGGGCATTGGCAACGGTGGCCACAATGTCGTCGATAAAGACACCTGTCCCGACCACCCAGCGCCAGTCCTGCAGTCCCACGACATATGCAATCATCTGCGCCTCTTCCCCGGTCGAGGGCTTTTGCCACATGAAGCTGTGCCAACCGGCACCCTGACGGGCGAGACGAATGAATTCGTTTACGACGGGCGTGCCATCGCTGTCAGTCAAGCCTTCCCAGTTGCGGTTGATGAACTCGGTCTGGCGCGGGCTGACCAGATTATTTCCCTCATAGTCATAGACAAAGAAAAAACCATCCTTGCCATAGATCATTGCCGAGAGGATTTGTTTCACGAGGTTCTGCGCGATCTCATCATTTGGGGCGGCGCGACCATAGATATAGGCGAAACCGTTGCGTGCCTGAGTAACGTAGTTGCGCAACTCTTCTTTCTTGGCCTCGATCAGACGACGCTCCAGGGCCTGAATCTCACGCTCGGCTGTGGCCCGAGATTCATATGTCACCAACAGTGCAATTGCCGCCACAGCCACGACCAGCGGTAGGGCGGCCACCAGTGACAGCTTCTGTGCGTAGGTCAGTGAGACCAGATTTCGGAATCCCCTCATGGTCGAATCGATACGCAAGCCGAGGGGTAATTGCAAAAAGAATGGGCATTTTAGTGCGGTAAAGCCTTGAGAATTCGGGTTCAGGCTTGAAATTGAGGCTAATAATTATCCGGAAAGCTGAAAAAAAGCCCGTCCTCTACGCAGTACTAGGTATTCACATTCACATCCTCGTCATTAGGCTGGCGCGCACTGAAACGATTAAGCCCGGAGGAGTCCGGGTACTGAATATGTAGGGGAGGATCACTCATATGGATCGTCGTAAGTTTCTGAAAACGTCAGCACTGGGCGGCTCAGCCGCGGCGGCGACCGCTCTGGCGGCACCGGCATACGCGCAGGGTAACCGCACGCTGACTATGGTTACCTCGTGGGGCCGTGGCCTGGCTGGGGTATTTGACAGCGCGCAGCGTTGCGCCGACAGCATCAATGCTATGTCGGATGGCAGCCTGACCGTTGACATCAAGGCAGCTGGTGAGCTGGTTGGCGCGTTCGAAGTATTCGACGCCGTATCATCGGGCCAGGCGGACATGTATCATGCGGCTGACTACTACTTTGTTGGTCAGCACCCGGGCTATGCCTTCTTTACTGCTGTTCCGTTCGGTATGACCGCTCAGGAAATGGTCAACTGGTACTACCAGGACGGCGGCATGGAGCTGCATGACGAGCTGGGCCAGATTTTTGGTCTGAAATCGTTCCTGGCAGGTAACACCGGCGCGCAGGCAGGTGGCTGGTACTCGAAAGAGATCAACAGCCCGGAAGACTTCAACGGTCTGAAGTTCCGTATGCCGGGTCTGGGCGGTAAAGCTCTGGGTAAACTGGGCGCATCTGTTCAGAACATCCCGGGTTCGGAAGTGTATCAGGCGCTGTCGTCCGGCGCGATCGACGGAACCGAGTGGATCGGTCCGTGGGCCGACGAGAAAGCCGGCTTCCAGGAAATCACCAAAGTGTACTACACCGCTGGTTTCCACGAGCCGAACGCAGGTCTGTCGCTGGCAACCAACCGCGACGTCTTCGAAAGCCTGACACCTGCTCAGCAGAAGATCATTGAGATCGCGGCGGCTGAATGTCACCAGTGGAACCTGGCTCAATTCCTGGCTAACAACGGTGCGGCCCTGCAGCGTCTGCAGTCGGGTGGCGTCAAGGTCATGGAATTCCCTGACAGCGTCTGGGATGCGTTCGGCGCAGCCAGCCAGGAAGTTCTGGACGAGAACATGGGCGATGAGCTGTTCAAGAAAATCCACGACAGCCACATGGCGTCGTCGGCGTCGTCGGCAGGCTGGCTGGACCAGTCTTCGGGCATCTACACGGCCCAGCGTAACCGCGTACGCGGCTAATCACATTCAATACGATCAATTGGTTTCCCCGCCTGTGCGGGGGAACCTTTCCTATTGCAAATGCGCGGATTGGACAAAACCGCTATAATCAGCATTGCAACTGATGCGACCTGGGGACAACATGCAGGACGATAACGGTATCTCCTTCTTCGGCGCCCTGTGGAACGGACTGGTCTGGTTCGTTCAGAACATCGCCGAAGCATTCTATAATTTCGGATACGCCATCACGCATCCGCAGCTCTGGCTGAACTGGTCGGACAAAGAAGCCATCATGCGCTTTGTCTATTATGGCGGATCGGTCGAGTTTTTCTTCGTGATCTTCACACTGTTTCTGGTTCTGACGGCCATTGGCCTCTATTACCGGAACTTCATGTGGGGCATGGTGCGGGGCCTTGAGGCGTTCGCGAACACGACCGGGCGTTTCTTTGCCTGGGCAGGTTTGCTGATGGTGATTCAGCAGATCGTCATCGTATTCATGCAGCGCGTATTCGCGCGCCCCGACATGTCGTTCGGGCTGGGCATTCCGGTCCAGATGGACATCAGCTGGTACGCTGAGGAACTGAAGCTCTATAACGCAATGGTCGTTTGCCTTTGCTGTACCTACACATTCGTACAGGGCGGGCATGTTCGTGTTGACCTGATCTATGCAGGTATCAGCCACAAGGCCAAGCGTGTGGTGGATATGCTGGGTTCGGTACTGTTCATGATGCCAATGGCAGTGCTGACCTGGATGTACGGCTGGTACTTCATGTGGCGGCACCTGATCGTGCCAAAGCCTTCGGCAAGCGACACACTGGATCGGTTGGTGATGAAATCCCGCGCCTTGCGCTGGAACGTCGAAACCATCGGTTTCAGCCCCAACGGCTTTAACGGCTATTTCCTGTTCAAGATCCTGCTGGTTGCATTTGCGGCGATGGTTTTCCTTCACGCAATCGCATTCCTGTACCGATCCTATCTGGAATACGTAGAAGGACCCGAAAGCGTTGGAAAATACCTCGACAAGGACAGCCTTGGCGAGGGTGAAGAAGCCTACGAAGGCGCACATTAGGGACGGAGACCCAGACAATGTTATTCGGACTTGATGGCGTCGAGATAGGCCTCATTATCGTATTTTTCTGCCTCTTCGGGGGCATCCTATCCGGCTTTCCGGTGGCCTTTGCCATTGGTGGGGCAGGGATTATCTCGTTCGGGATCATCGCGGCGTTGGACAGCGCCGGATTGTTGATCCATCAGGCGATCGATACCGGTTCGCAAGCCTACAGGGATGTTGTGAACTCGGGCATCAAACCCGACACGATATCCGTGTTCCGATACCCGGATTTGCCAAGGATCGCCGAGCCGGTTTTTGCATCAGGTTGGGAAACCGCTCTGGACCGCAACGTGTCGTTCATCGTTAACCGTATGAACGAACGTGTTCTGGCGGGCCAGTCGATTGAGACCCTGCTGGCGGTGTTGATGTTTGTTCTGATGGGCATCACGCTGGAGCGCTCGAAGATCGCAAACGATCTGCTGACTACAATGGCGCGCGTCTTTGGCCCGCTGCCGGGTGGTTTGGCCGTGTCAATCGTGGTCGTGGGTGCATTTCTTGCAGCCTCGACCGGGATCGTGGGTGCCACCGTTGTAACCATGGGCTTGCTCGCGCTGCCGACCATGCTGCGCAACAACTACTCGCCTGAACTGGCGACGGGTGTCATCGCGGCATCGGGCACGTTGGGTCAGATCATTCCACCGTCCATTGTTATCGTTCTGCTGGGTACGCTTGCCGGTGACCTCTATTCGACCGCACAGGAAACCCGCGCGGTTGAGGCAGGGTGTACCGACGCGCTGACCTATCTGGGTGAGCCTGCGGTGGTTTCGGTTGGAACATTGTTCCAGGCGGCTCTGCTGCCAGGGATCATGCTCGCGTTGCTCTATGCGCTTTATGCGTTTGGCTATGCACTGCTGAACCCGGACAAGGCGCCTGCGGTTGCAATGTCGGGTGGCACGGGTGAACCGATTACCCGCGCCGAAGGTCTGACTTGGCTGCTGGGTGCACCGGTTGCTCTGATTGCTGGTGCCTTCCTGCTGGGCAGTGTCGGTGTGATCGGTAGTCAGAACATCGCAGTATCGGGCTTTTCCGATGTCGGGCAGGGCGCGTCGCTTCGCACCAATGTCTCGGCTGAGTGTCAGGCTTCGATGATCGAACTGCATGGTCAGTCTGCCTGGGATCAGGCCGTGGCCGAGCAGGAAGCGATTGACGAGGCAGGCGGTGTGTCACAGGCTCAGCGTCTGAGCGAAGAGGAGATCGCGGCTGAACGTGAGGCCAAGATCGCGGCAGCTGCTCCGATTGGTACTGGCGTGGCCGTGACAGTTGTACTGCTGGCTCTGACGCTGGTTCTGGGTCGGGGTATCGCACCCTCGCGCCCGATGCAGCCTTTGATCCTTGGTGCTATTGGCCTGTTGCTTGTCTTGCTTGTCGATACCTTGCTTGTCGCGCCAACAACATCTTCGGGTGTGACGTTCCTGTTACTGGCGATACCGTTTGCGATTGCGCTGTACGGGTGCAAAGAGGCTGCGGCGCGATGCGCCACAAATGATCTGATCCGGGTGGTCTTCCCGCCACTGGTTCTGATCATCGCGGTCTTGGGCTCGATCCTTGGTGGTATCACCAACCCGACACCGGCCGCTGCGCTGGGTGCGGGTGGTGCGATCATGCTGGCCGCCTATCGCAAGCTGCAGGATGAGGGACGTTCCGGCAAAGTGATCATCTGGTCGACCTTCGCAGTCATCATCTGTCTGCTGTTGGGTGTGAACTTTGATCTGCGCATCAATCAGGGTGGCGTTACGTTCGAGACCTGGGTGGCATTCGTTCTTGCCTATGCTGCCTATCTCTATGCGCTGTTCGGCTTGCTGTTCGGTTGCTGGATCCTGTTTGCCAGTGGTGTCCTAACACCCGTGGTACGCGAGACGGCCAAGGTGACATCGATGGTGTTCACCATCCTGATCGGGTCACAGCTTCTGAACCTTGTGGTGATTTCGTTCGGTGGTGAGCATTACATCCAGCAGTTCCTGAAGAGCTTTGACAACGAGTTCACGGTCTTCCTGATCGTGATGCTGGTGCTGTTCATTCTGGGCTTTGTGCTGGACTTCCTCGAGATCATCTACATCGTGATCCCGATTGTTGGTCCGGTGATCTATGGCGGGTCGTTCGATCCGAAGTGGGTCACCATCATGGTTGCAGTGAACCTGCAGACATCGTTCCTCACGCCACCGTTCGGGTTTGCCCTGTTCTACTTGCGCGGGGTGGCACCCAAAGAGGTCACGACGGGCCACATCTACAGAGGTATCATTCCGTTCGTGATCATTCAGGTGGTCGGTATTGCGATCCTTTGGTTCTTCCCAACGATCGTAACGATCGTTCCGGATCTGATCCCGAATTAAGAGATCGCATAGCAACAAGACACAACCGGAGGCCAAATGGCCTCCGGTTTTTCGTTTCAGACGTCGGTTTTTGCGTGGGTTAGTTTGGCGAACTCACGCTCTGCACCGTGATCGATCTCCAGATGGGTGACATCCAGTGTGCCTGCGTTCGGGTCGTTGAAGACAGAATGGTCCATCTTACCGACCCTTTGCGCGACGATCGTGGTAACTACCGCGTCTCCGGTGACATTCACGACAGTCCGCATCATGTCTACGATCCGGTCAACCGCCAGAATGATGGCGATCCCTTCAAGTGGCATCCCAAGCTGGTTCAACACCATGGCCAGCATGACCATGCCGACGCCCGGCACCCCAGCCGTACCAATGGACGCCAGAACCGAGATAGAGATCACCGTCAGATATCCGCCCAGACCTAAATCGATGCCGTAGACATTGGCCAGAAACACTGTCGCGACACCATGCATGATGGCGGTTCCATCCATGTTGATCGTTGCCCCCAGCGGAATACCGAAAGACGCGACCGAACAGTCAACACCAACGCGCTGTGTCACGCATTGCATGCTGGCCGGGATCGTTGCGTTCGAGCTGGAGGTTGAAAACGCGAAGACCTGAGCTGAGCGCATCTTGCGCATGAACATGCGTGGGTTCAGTCCTGTAAATGCATAAAGCAGCACCATCAGCGTTACACAAAGGTGGAAGACCAGCGTCAGGCTGATTGTTGTCAGATAACCGATGACCGGTGCGAACAGGCTGAATCCTTCAAGGGCAAAGGTTCTGGCGATCAGGCAGAAGACACCGATCGGCGCAAAGGCCATGACGATTTCGACAATCTTCATCGCCAGTTCGTTCATGAATTCACATCCTTGAACAAACGCTTTGGCTTTGCTGCCGATCATCAGGACGGCAACTCCGACCACGACGACATAAAAGATGATCTGCAGCATCTCACCGTTCGCCAGTGCATGCACCGGGTTCTTGGGAATGATGTTTGCAAGTATGTCCCACGCGGTTTGTTGAGACGCCACAGCGACATTCTGATCAGCAAGGTGCATTCCGGAAAATCCGGTGCCGGGACCAATCAGGCTGGCAAACACCAATGCGGTGGTTACGGCCAACGCAGTTGTTGCCAGATAGGTAACGAACGTCAGCCCACCTACGCGCCCTAATACCCTGATGTCACCGATACCGATGACGCCGCAAAGCAGAGAGAAGACGACCAGAGGCACTACCAGCATCTGAAGCGCATTCAGAAACATCTGGCCGATCATGCCGAACAAACCATTTACCAGATTGTTCTCTAGAAACGGATTGCCCCAATAGTTCAGGATCAATCCAAGAACGGTTCCCACAACCAAGGCAACCAGGATTTGTGTCGTCAGGTTTGCCGCAAGCAGTTTACGCATGGCGTACATCATTTGCTTTCCCCCAAATAAAACCAAAGCGACGGGCCGGGGACCCGTTGCTGCAATCGATAATTCAATGATGTCAAACGGCTGTGGCCGCTGAATTCCCGCTCGGTGCAACAGTGCACGAGGTCAGCGATATCTGGTGACCCAGCGTCAGTTTTCAACTCTCCGCTGAGCGCGATCACCAAAAACAAGCGCCTGGTTTCAACTTAAGCTAATGATCGGCGCCTGCTGTGAAGGCGTGAATATGTGTTTTTTTACAAGTGGTTGCCAGTTACGCGAACTGGATCAGATCCCAACGGTTTCCAAATGGATCGCGCCAAACTGCCACAGTGCCATATGGCTCGTGTCTGGGCTGTTCCTCAAAGTGAACGCCATTTGCAACCATGGCGGCGTGATCCCGCTGAAAATCATCCGTTTCGAGGAAGAAACCGACGCGGCCACCGGTTTGATTGCCGATGGCGGATTGCTGTTCTTCTCCATCTGCCTTGGCGATCAGCAGCGACGCCCCGCCTGATCCCTTTGGGCTCACCCGAACCCATCGTTTGCCACCACCCAGATCGATGTCCTGTGTAAGCTCAAAGCTCAGCGTTTGGGTGTAAAATGCGATGGCGTCATCGTAATCCGGCACCACGAGGGTGACCGCATGAAGGTTCTGCTGCATGGTAATTTATCCTTTGGTCGGATGCCGATCCGGAAGTTGAATATTGGCAACCTGCTCGGCAATCGGAGGGGAGGACAGCGGATGCTGAGCCGTTTCGGCAAACTCATCCGGGTCTTTGATGCTTTGCCACTCACCCTGCACATAGGCTTCGAGGCCCGAGAACTTGGCTTTGTAGCCCATTTTCGGGCTCCCCGGCACCCAGTAGCCGAGATAGATGTAGGGCAGGCCTGCCTCGCGCGCGATATCGATGTGATCAAGGATCATGTAGGTACCCAGCGAGCTTTGCGGCTGCTGCGGGTCATAAAATGAGTAGACCATGCTCAGCCCGTCATCCAGAACATCGGTCAGGCTGACCGCAATCAGGTTTCCGGTTTCAGGATCTGCATATTCTACAACACGGCTGCGGATCGGCGTCTCTTCGATCATCGCAGCGAACTCAAACACGTCCATATCTGCCATGCCGCCATCGGCGTGCCGGGCGTCCAGATAACGTCGGAACAGTTCATATTGGTCGTCTGTCGCCCAGGGCGATGTGGCGCGCCGCTCCAGATACGAATTGCGCTTGGCTGCGCGTTTCTGGCTTTTGGTTGGGCGGAAGGCCGAGACGTCGATGCGCGCCGATAAACAGGCGGCACAATCGGTGCAGGACGGGCGGTAAAGTACATTCTGGGACCGACGAAACCCTTGTTGCGACAGCGAATTGTTCAGCTGATCTGCGCCTTCACCCTGCAAGGCGGTAAATAGCTTACGCTCCATCCGGCCCTCAAGGTAAGGGCAGGGTTGTGGAGCCGTCACATAGAACTGTGGCGCTATTGGCAGCGTGTGTCGCATGAAGGTCCCGTGTTTCCTCGGAACGGATGATAGCAACCGTTCCGGGACGCGCCAAGTGATTCACTTCAAGACTGGCTTATGCGCGCTGATTGATCATCACAGTGCCAAGGAAGGCGTCTGTAAGGCCCTGACAACGGGCGCTGGTCAGCATCATGATCACTGAAATGATCTGGATAACGGGGAAGGCCATGCTGACAAAATACCCGGCCGTATGTGCAACAGCTTTACCGGTATCCATTCGCGCGCCAAACGCATCGCGCAACTCGATTCCCATGAAACGCATGCCCAGCGTGGCTGACCCGTTCGCGATTGTCACAACGCGATACACAAAGCTGACGACCATATAGATCAGCGCGAGGATAAAGAACCCGAGCCCAAAGGTAAGCACAATGGCGACTGTGCAAAGTAGTGAGATAAAGGCGATATCAAACAACCAGGCAATAAAGCGTTTGATCGCCACAGATTGATAAAACTCTGGTTGGCGATCAGGGTCAGGCAAATGGTTCATTTCATGAAGTCCAGGTGATGGGTGTCAAAGGCCCTGACCCGGGAATGCGGGGCAGGGCAAAGTTGTCTTGGGCAGGTCAGGCAGGATTGCCCGACTCGGCCTCATTCTGGTTGTCGCGGGCGCGTTCGTCCATGAATTGGTCGAATTCGGCTTTGTCTTTAGCTTCGCGCAGACGACGCAGGAAGGATTCGAACTCCTGCTGTTCACGCTCCAACCGTGCCAAAGTGTCGGCCTTATAGGCATCAAACGCGCTGTTGCCTGACGGCTTCATGGCGCTCATGTGGCTCTGCCAGGATTTGCGGTGGCTGCAGGATTTGCTGAACATACGTTTGCTCCAGATCATATAGGCAAGAAAGGCCAGGCCGATAGGCCAGAAGAAGATAAAGCCAAGGACCATGGCGGCAATCCAGGCGCCTTTGCCCTTGCTGTCTAGCCAGGCTTCACAACGGTGAAGCCATCCCGGATTTTCTGGGACGGTGTGTTCGGACAATGCGGTCATTGGGGTTCTCCAGGTTGATGTAAATTCCTTTCACATTGTCTAGATGGGAAGCCTTGGACTGGTTGCAAGGGGTGTATGTGAAAAAGATTTACATTTGGCCGAATGCAAGATGTTTGATCGGCTGGCGAAAAGGCAGGATGTGCCGAATTTTCCGTTTAGCTCGAAACAGGTTCTCTCAAACTCTGACACCAGTGTTTGCAGCAAGACAGTTTTGAGAAATCTAGAAGTCGAAGCCGGTTTGGATGGGGGGGGCGTAGGGGGATATTAGTTCTTCACCGTTTGCGCCCGGCTTGATTGGCTTTACGGTATGATGCTCAAATCGACCTTCGTATTTCGTACCAAGTGTCACTTGTGCGTCCTGCGGAGTGATGACGCCTGTTAGCCAGTCTTCAATTTCTTCAGGCGTCAGAATGACTGGCATTCGATTATGGATATGTGCGATCTGAGAGCTGGGCTTGCGGGTCATTATGCTGCAACTGTGGCGTCCATCTTCTGTCCGGTAGAAGCCCGCAAAGAACATCGTGGGTGAGTTGCTTTTAACAGAGATAAACACGGGACAATCGTGACCCTGGCCCTTTGGCCATTCATAGTAGCCAAGGGCTGGTACGAGACAGCGCCCGTTGTCCCAATAGTCCTTCCAGAAACTGACGTTTTCGATTTTTGAATTGATCAGGGGCTTCCGACTGCGGGGATCCTTGATTTGCCAACGCGCCGATGTAATTTCCGCACAATCACCATCCCAGCGGATCATGCTGACCTGGTCGGTTGGCGATATGTTGAAACCTCCTGATGGCAATCGCTCTGGAAGGTCAGGGGAGACTTTCCCATAAAGAAGGGCCTCCATAATCGCCAGCATTTGTCGCTGTGTCAGATGGCCGGCTGCAAATTTTCCACACATAGGAGAAGGTTAGGCGGATTGGGTAATTGGAACAAGTAAACGGCAAAATAAAGTACTTAAAATGTCGGGGCGACGTTGTTGTACATCATTGTCGTCTGGATCAGCTCTCGATCCGTCGTATCAAGGTCCCCATCCCCTAAATTGCTTGTCCGACCTGACAGGCTTGTTTGCAATTCTGGGGAATGAGGCGGTTTAAGTGTTTAAGCTGGTTAAACAGAGGTCGATTCAAATGAAGTTTTGAAGGTATGTCGGGCAAATATACCCACCGGTGAAAAAACCGTTTTGAAGTTATCGGGTGTCATGGCGAGTTCTTGAGTAACTCAATAGCCTTCAAAGTATCCTATGATCGTGCTGCCTCACGTCTTATGTTCGAGCCATAGTGCAAGGATGGCCTTTATTGTATGGCGCGTTTGCGATGCTGGTTCATTTGCAGGCTTGTGTGTCAATGAAATCAAGATTTGCAGATGAAACCTTGTTTTAACGCTGTTTGAAAAGCACTAGGGTTACATGAACTTATTCTGCCGGAGCTTTTTGTGAACACCTTTCTTAACCGCTCATCCGCATTTATCCGGATCGCTCCGGGCTCTTCTGGGTATCTTTAAAAACAAATGTCAAACTACATTCCGACTATGGAAAATACAGAAAACAAGACCGCTCCTACGCTTGATGAGATCCTGACACTCGAGAAGAAGGTGTGGACAGCGTTGGTTGAAGGGAATGCAGAGGCAGACCGTGCATTGCTAAGCCCGGACTTTCTGGGGGTTTACCCGACAGGGTTTGCAAACCGAGACGATCATGTGGGTCAATTTGCTGATGCGCCGACTATGGCCAGATTTGAACTCAGCGAGACCAAGCTAAGGGTGCTGTCACCTGATATCGTGTTGCTTTCCTACCGCGCAGATTATCAAAGGCCGGATGCGGCCGAGTGGGAGGCGATGCTGATCTCTTCACTTTGGGAGCGTCGCCTCGGCGTTTGGATCAACAGTTTCAGTCAGGATACTCCGACAGAGGCCAAGTGATAGGTTTGTCCCATTGACGCCGTGCGATAGGGCTGCGCAATTTGCCTCTATGAAAGATGTTCTTGCCATCAACCGTGTTCCGCGCCCCTTCGATCCGTCACTTGGTGAGGAGGCGCGTTCGCTTGTTCCGGATTTGACACCCGAGCAATCCGAGTTGATCGCGGGGACAGCAGGGTCCAGCCCATATCTCAAGGGGCTGATCGAGCGCGAGAGGGAGTGGCTGCCGCAAGCCATACAACACCCGGATCAGGCATTGGCCGAAGTGATGACGGCTGCGCGTGATCTTCCCCCCGACCAACTTAAGCCGGGTCTGCGTCAGGCCAAGCGTCGCATGGCGCTGTTGACAGCGCTTGCGGATCTGGCAGGTGCATGGCCATTGGAAAAAGTAACCGCGGCGCTGACTGATTTTGGTGCACTTGCTGCAGATGTGGCGGCAAAGGCCGAGATCGCAAACCTGATCCGTCGCGGCAAGCTGCCGGGTATGACGGATGATGACCTCGAAACCGCTGCTGGGATGGTGATCCTGGCGATGGGCAAGATGGGCGCGTATGAGCTGAATTACAGCTCTGACATCGATCTGATCGTGTTATTCGACGAGACCCGATTTGATCCTGATGACTTTTATGAGGCGCGTCAGAGCATGGTGCGCGCGACGCGGAATTTCTGTGCAACGATTAGCGACAAAACAGCAGACGGCTATGT
Source organism: Ruegeria sp. CE12 (assembly GCF_056537525.1). Lineage (NCBI taxonomy): Bacteria > Pseudomonadati > Pseudomonadota > Alphaproteobacteria > Rhodobacterales > Roseobacteraceae > Ruegeria > Ruegeria sp. CE12. The sequence continues at coordinate 396,078 of NZ_JBQFRS010000002.1, forward strand.
TTTTCGCACCGATCTGAGGCTGCGGCCCGATCCAGCGGTCACGCCCGTCTGTCTGGCGATGGAAGCGGCTGAGCGCTATTACGAGAGCCTTGGTCGGACTTGGGAGCGTGCAGCTTACATCAAGGCACGACCGTGTGCCGGTGATCTGTCGGCGGGAACAAAGTTTCTGGAAGCACTGCGCCCGTTTGTCTGGCGGCGACATCTGGATTTTGCCGCGATACAGGACGCCCATGATATGCGCCTGCGGATTCGGGAAAACAAAGGTACTGGTGGTGCCCTGTCCATTCCGGGGCACGACATGAAACTGGGACAAGGTGGAATTCGCGAAATCGAGTTTTTCACGCAAACCCGACAGTTGATTGCAGGCGGGCGCGATCCGGATTTGCGGGTTCGTGGAACTGTTGAAGGTTTGGCAGCCCTGTCGTCCAAGGGATGGGTGCCGCAGGATGTGGCTGACAAGCTGACTGATCATTATCGTGCCCATCGCGAAGTCGAGCATCGCATCCAGATGGTGCACGATGCCCAGACGCACAAAGTGCCACAATCCGAAGACGGCATAGAACGGGTGGCATGTCTGATGGGGCTCAGCAGCGAAGAACTGACATCGGACCTGACCCGCCGCCTGACCGAAGTACATGAACTAACCGAAGGTTTTTTTGCTCCGGGGCCCGGTGCCGCGCCTGTGGCTGCACAGCCTGTCGAGTTCGACAAAGGTGTATTAGCACGATGGCCCACATATCCGGCCCTGCGCTCGCAACGGGGTGCACGGATATTCGAACGGCTGAAGCCCGAGCTGATGTCGCGGTTGGCAAAGACCGCCCAGCCAGAGGAAGCACTGGTCGCACTGGACGGGTTTCTTTCCGGGTTGCCTGCAGGTGTTCAGCTGTTTTCCCTGTTCGAGGCTAATCCGCATCTGATTGATCTGTTGATTGACATTGTGGGCACCTCTCACGCGCTGGCCACCCATCTGTCACGCAATGCATCGGTGTTCGATGCTGTAATCGGGGGTAGCTTCTTTACCGATTGGCCCGGACAAGCCGATTTGCAGGCAGAGCTGTCGCAGCTCCTTTCTGCCGAAGCCGACTATGAATCTCAGCTCGATCTCGCTCGCCGTTGGTGCAAGGAATGGCATTTCCGGGTTGGCGTTCATCATTTGCGGGGACTGATCGATGGTGCACAGGCAGGGCAGCAATATGCCGAGCTGGCGCAAGCGGTGATCGCCGCCATACTTCCCTTTGTCATCGAGAATTTTGCGCGAAAACACGGCCCGGCACCCGGGCGCGGTGCTGCTGTTCTGGGGATGGGGTCTTTGGGGGCAGGGCGGATCAACTCGCAATCCGATCTGGACATGATTGTGATATATGATCCGCAGGATCAGGATATGTCAGACGGTCCCCGACCGCTTGCCACGCGCACTTACTATGCTCGTTTTACCCAAGCATTGATTACGGCCCTTGCTGCTCCGATGGCGCAGGGTCGGCTGTATGAAGTCGACATGCGCTTGCGCCCCTCTGGTAATCAGGGGCCGGTGGCAACCAGTTGGCATAGTTTCACTAATTACCAGCAGAACGAAGCCTGGGTTTGGGAGCATCTTGCCCTGACGCGGGCGCATGTGGTGGCTGGTGATGATGAGTTGGCAGAAGACATCGAAGCGTTCCGTTCGGAGTTTTTGTCACGACCACGGGACCACGGCAAAATTCTGCGCGAAGTTTCCGAGATGCGTGGACGTCTTGCGGCGGCCAAGTCTCCGGCCGGGATCTGGGATGCGAAAAACGGCGCAGGCCGCCTGATGGATATCGAACTGATTGCCGAAACCGGAGCTTTGCTGTCGGGGACAACCAAACGTGATGTACATTCGGGATTGGATGGCGCAGTCGCTGCCGAATTACTGGATGTCGCGCAGGCGCAAACGCTTAAAGACTGTTACGATTTATGCTGGTCCGTACAATGCGCGGCACGGCTGTTGTCTGGCAAGGTGATCGAAGCTGACAAGATTGGCGAGGGCGGCACGGCCTTTCTGTGCCGTGCTACCGGCTTTGAACAGGTCGAACAGTTGCAGGCTGCGCTGCAGGAAAGTTATGACACCGCTGCCGCATTGATCGGAGCCGTGGTTGAGGGGGACGAAAATGGCACGCAGTGATGATCCGAATGATCCAAAGGGCCTTATCCGAGAGGCTTATCGCATCGAAGGCATCGCTTTGCCTGAGTGTCGAAGCATCTTTCTGGACTGGGCGCTTAGCCTGCCTGATGACCGTGACCAGCAGCAGGCTTTGTCCGACCTGCACACAGTGTATTCTGGTCAGGATGCCGAACACCCGATGACTCAGGTGCTGAGCGAGGGGTTGCAGGCCGCACAAACGCCTAAACGGCGCGGCGGCTGGCGCTCGCGCCCGCGCTAAAGGGCTTTTACACGCGCATGTTCGGGACTATGAGGGCGTCATGACCCAGACTTCCTCTTCCGACCGCCCACGAATCCGTCTGAAACCCAAAGCCAACGCTCGTGGTGTGCGTCACGGATTTCCTTGGGTGTACGCCAATGACATTGTCACCGACCGGCGCACCCGCAAGATCGAAGCCGGAGCGCTGGCGGTTCTTGAAGATGACAAGCGTCAATCGATGGCTTTGGTTGCGGTCAATCCCGCATCAAAGATCATGTGCCGCATTCTGGATCGCGATCCCGCTGCTGAGCTCAATGCCAATTGGTTCGAGGCACGACTGCAACGCGCGCTGGAGATGCGAGAACGCCTGTTCGACAAGCCCTACTACCGTCTGGTCCATGCCGAGGCGGATGGCTTTCCGGGAGTGATCATTGACCGGTTTGGTGACGCATGTGTTGTTCAGCCGAACGCGGCCTGGGCTGAGCTGTACCTTGAACTGCTGACAGAAGCTCTGATCAAGGTGACCGGCGTCAGCACCATACTCAAGAACGCATCAGGTCGGACCCGTGGATTGGAAGGTCTGGACGATGTCAATCTGACCTTGCGGGGCGACGCACCTGACGCCCCTTTGCCGGTGCCGATGAATGGCGCGACTTATATGGCAGACCTTACCGGCGGGCAGAAAACAGGGCTGTTCTACGATCAGCGCCCAAACCATGCCTTTGCAGCCAGATTGGTCCAGCCGGGAGCACGCGTGCTCGATGTGTTCAGCCATGTCGGTGGGTTCGGGCTGGCAATGCTGGCAGGCGGTGCGGCACAGGCTTTGTCGGTCGATGGCTCTGCCGCTGCGTTGGAACTTGCCACAAAAGGTGCCGATGCCTCGGGTTTCGTCGACCGGTTTGAAACGCGTCAGGGGGATGCCTTTGATGTCTTGACGAAACTTGGCGAAGAAGGCGCTGAATTCGACGTTGTCATCTGTGATCCACCTGCATTCGCACCGTCCAAACAAGCGCTCGATGCCGGGCTGCGTGCCTATGAACGAATTGCACGGCTCGCTGCGCCCCTGGTCAAGCCGGGTGGCTATCTGGGTCTTTGCTCGTGCTCTCACGCGGCGGATTTAGGGCGGTTCCGTGATGCATCCTCGCGTGGCATTGGCCGGGCAGGCCGGCAGGCACAAATGATCCACACGGGATTTGCCGGGCCTGATCATCCGCAACTGCCGCAACTGGCCGAGAGCGGTTATCTCAAAGCCGTGTTCTACCGGTTGTGAAGGCAGTTCTGGATACTTGCGTCATCTACCCCACCGTGATGCGGGAGATGTTGCTGGGTGCCGCGGCCATAGGGCATTTCACTCCGATCTGGTCGGCGCGCATCCTCGAGGAATGGGCTCGAGCTGCCCGCAAGCTCGGACCTCAGGGCGAAGCGCAGGCACGCGCCGAGATCGCATTGGCACAATCCAAATGGTCCGATGCCGAACGCCCAGCCGCTCCGGGTATCGAGCAGCGGCTCTGGCTGCCGGACATTGCAGATGTTCACGTCTTGGCGACGGCCGTCAGTGCCTCGGCGGATGCAATCGTTACCGTGAACGCCAAGGATTTTCCCAGAAATATACTGGCGGAAGAGGGGCTTGAGCGGATTGATCCGGATGCACTGCTGCATCAGTTTTGGATTGGGGATCCTCAGGGTATCGAAGCTGTTTCCGCAGAAGTCCTGGCTGAAGCCAACCGTCTGTCAGGCGATCAGTGGACATTACGTGCGCTGATGAAGAAAGCCCGGCTGCCGCGCTTGGGCAAAGCTCTGGCGACTTAGGGCAAGACCTTAGCCATTCGAGCCCCAGCGGTGTTCCAGTGCCTCAAGCGCCGCAATGCGCTCGTCCGTCTTGGGGTGGCTCATCAGCCAGGCCGGTACCACACCGGCCCGCTGCTGTGTCAGATCCTCAAGCTTGTGGAACAGAGATTTTTGCGGACCGATCCCGATACCCGCTTTGGTCAACAACGCAGCCGCATATTCGTCTGCCTCGTACTCATCCGCACGCGACAGGCGTGAGGCGAGCAGGGCGGTCAGGGCATTGGCAATCCATGCGCCGATAAACGGGATGAACCTGTTCAGGATCATCATCAGCGCAGCCCGCATCGCATTCTGACCCGAAAAGTCGATCATCCGGCGACGCGCATGCCCAAGCGCCACATGGCCGAGTTCATGCGCGATTACGCTTGCCATCTCTTCTGCGGACACTTCGCCATTGCGGAACTTTCGATAGAATCCGCGCGTTATGAATATGCGCCCATCCGGGGCGGCTAGGCCGTTAACCGGATCGATTTCATAGATATAAACCGGCACACGCGCGACATCCAATGCCGACGCAAGCCTGTCCGTCATACGTTTAAGTGCCGGATCAGCCAGTTCAGTAGACTTTGCATCCAACTCCCGATGCGTGCGCCAGACGGAAATCCGGTACATGACAAAGGCATAAGCGATGGCCAGCAAAATGGGAGTTAGACGGAGCATGTTCTAGATATGGGACCGCGTTATCGGTGGGGCAAATACTATTTTGACTTTGCCTTGTAAAAGATTGTGCGTTTCGCCTGAAGCAACAGATGATGCCTTGGTTCGCAGGTCGTTGATCTATAAAGCACACCCCAGAAACTAGATATCTGATGCCCTATTTCCGCCATTTTGGATCAGCAAAAAGATGACAAGGTTCAAGAAATGAGCATGCGCGGCAAGGTCGGTTTCTGATAGATATAACAACTGAAAATTTGAGGGAGCATTCGTCATGGGCCATGAGTTTGACTACTTGATTGAAAAAATCCGCAACGCGGAGTTTGAGAGCAAGCCGTTCAAGCATCTTCATATCGAGAGTTTTTTGTCCGACGAACATTTTGAGGCGGTTGTAGGCGCACGTGAGATCGATACGACCGCTGCAAACACGCCAGGGCAACTTCTAGACCAGCTGGAAAGCGTTGGTTACAGAGCCATCTCTTTTCCGGGTTGTGTCACTTCGAAGGCCGAGTACCTGAAGTGGCTCGAGGGTGAGTCTCAGAAGAGCGTTCATAAGGCGACCGAGGGATTTGGAATGGTCCTGCGCCTCACGCCCCCAAATGGCAGCATTCTGGAAGCACTTGATGCCTTTCTGAAATCCGACGAGATGAAAGAGGCGCTGGCCAACAAGTTCGAGCTTCAGGGAGAGCTTGTGGTGGATGCCGGAATACAGAAATACCTGCATGGCTACGAAATCAGCCCTCATCCCGACACCCGGCGCAAAGCGCTAACGTGGATGTTCAATGCCAATCCTGGCTCGGATAGCGAAAATGCCGATATCCACACGCACTATATGACATTCAAGCCAGAGTGGGCGTTTATTTCAAGCTTCTGGCAAGGCAATCAGGATGTCGATCGGTGTTGGGTGCCGTGGGATTGGTGCGAAACCCAGAAGCAGCAGCGCAACAACAACAGCATCGTGTTTTTTGCGCCCTCAGAGGACACTATGCACGCAGTGAAGGCGAATTATGATCATCTGAAGACGCAGCGGACCCAGTTTTACGGAAATCTCTGGTACAAAGTCGATCCTATGTTGCCGAAGGTCGAGTTTGAAGATCTGGACATTCGGGCGCATATGGCGGCCACTTCTTCAACGCTCAATTCCATGAAACGCACAGCGGCTGGACGAGCAGCGATTAGCCTTGCCAAAAAATTCAAAGAGCGGGTGTAACGCTTTCAACAAAGCGACTTTCGCCTGTCAGTGCTAAGCAGCCCGGTCACAGTGCATCGCGCAACTGGGCTGCAACACGTTTGGACCTGAAGGGTATGCAGAAGTTAATTAGCGCGTAAGTTCCCGCATTCCCTGTTCAAGTCCGGCCAAGGTCATGGGGACCATGCGATCTTCAAAGATCTCGCGGATCATGCCAATCGAATGCGTATACTCCCAGTATTTTTCAGGCACCGGGTTGATCCAAAGATTCGAAGTCCATTGCTCGCGAGCACGTTGTAGCCAGACCTGCCCGGATTCCGGGTTCCAGTGTTCGTTTGCACCACCGGGATAGGCGATCTCGTAAGGGCTCATCGATGCGTCGCCGACAAAGATGCACTTGTAGTCTCCGCCATAGGTACGAAGGACTTCGTGTGTTGGGGTTTGCTGGTCCCACCGACGACGGTTGTCACGCCAGACACCTTCGTACAGGCAGTTGTGGAAGTAGTAGTATTCCAGATGCTTGAACTCGGTCCGGGCGGCCGAGAACAGCTCTTCGACCACCTTGATATGCGGGTCCATCGAGCCGCCTACATCGAGGAACAGCAAAACCTTCACCGCATTGTGGCGTTCTGGTCGGGTTTTGACGTCTAGGTAACCGTGTTCAGCAGTCGCTCGGATCGTACCATCCAAATCCAGCTCTTCGGCGGCGCCTTCACGCGCCCAACGGCGCAGGCGTTTCAGTGCGACCTTAATGTTGCGGGTGCCAAGCTCAACCGTGTCGTCGAGGTTCTTGAACTCACGCTTGTCCCAGACTTTCACCGCACGTTGATGGCGGCTTTCTTTCTGCCCGATACGAACACCTTCGGGGTTGTAGCCATATGCGCCAAACGGAGAGGTGCCTGCGGTGCCGATCCATTTGTTGCCGCCCTGATGGCGACCCTGCTGCTCGCTCAGACGTTCACGCAGCGTTTCCATAAGCTTATCGAAACCACCCAAGGCTTCGATCTCGGCTTTCTCCTCGTCCGACAGATGTTTTTCCGCCATCTTGGCCAGCCAGTCGGCCGGGATGTCGACAGCTTCGAGCACCTGTTCAAACGAAATCTCATCCAGTCCTTCAAAGCTGGCGGCAAAGGCTCGGTCGAACTTGTCGATATTGCGCTCATCCTTCACCATCGACACGCGGGCGAGGTAGTAGAATGCCTCGACGTCGTAGGTCGCTAATCCCTTTTTCATACCTTCAAGAAAAGTCAGATATTCCCGCAACGAAACGGGAATGCCGGCTTTTCTGAGATTTTCGAAAAAGGGTAGAAACATGGATCTACGCTACCAGACGGACAAGGATCAGCGACAGGATTAGTCCAACCAATGCAAAGGCGATGCCGTAACCGGCCGCGTATTGCGCCATGTCAGCGCCACTGCCGTTACGTTTCCGAGCCGTCAGGGCACCCAGAATCGCACCCAACAAAGCCATTCCCAGAACCACTACCATGCGCGTATCATCCGTCTTCGATGTTCTGCGGGTTGCGCAATGCGATGTCCTGCATCAGCGAGCGAACCACAACTTCCGAGCCAAAGCCGTATCGCGCCCACCCCAGACTGTCCAGCCTGACGGCGCGTGCCTGTTCGTATCTTCCGGACTGTTTCAGAGCTTCGGATTTCAGCAACATAAGCGTGGCCAGCATGGATGCGTTTTCGGCGCGTGTCATGACTGCGATTGCATTGTCGATTTCAGGCAGGACGCTTGGTCCTTTTCGACGTGCCAGTGCATAAGCCGCGGTTTGCGTGGTGATATACGCACGATGTAACTCGGTGCCGGGTGTGTTCGCCAGATATTGCTGTGCGATTGCATATTGGCGCTGCGCTTCCTCTGGGTTGTCGAATTGCCCCATCCGCCCCATCAGATAATGTGGAAATGCCCTGCGGTGATCAGTCCACCCTTGTTGTTGCCCGATTTGTGCTGCCCTTTGAGCGGATCGGAGCCGATTGGCAGAGGATGAACGGGACCCAACGGATTTGTGGATCGCCTTGATCCATTCCCGTGGGGTTTCCGAGATTTGTTGTGCGGGCAGGTTGTCGCCGCGCGGGTTCAGTCGACTAAGAACACCAGGGATGACCGCAGCAGCCTGTTCGCGCGTCATGCCGCTTTGCAGTTCAGGCAAATAGGCCGCACGCAGCATCAACATGTCGAAACCAGTCAGCACGGTGTGGAAATTATCATCGTTAAAGACTGAATCCGGCAAACGATACAGGTCGTTTAGCGGACCCAGAGCCTGCGCCAGCTCTTCATGCAGACAATCCCGGATTTCCTGCGGACTAACGTCATAGGGAATAAAGATTCCAAGCCGCTCGCGACTGCGCAGTTTGGACCAGTTGCTTTTCGGTTTTCGACGGTCGCTGCGATACTCTTCGAAACTGGATGCGTTTGGAACCACGAAACAGGCTGCTTGCGGTAGTATACGCTGGATCTGCTTTTGGCTGACTGCTTCGATCGTGATGTTGGCCTGACCATCAGTGATCTCTTGGATGTCGATCCCGGCCTCTCTGCGAAGACGGGACAACAGGCGAGTGAGATCAGTTCGCATGGTGGCCGGCGGCGTCCCCGTTAACCGCACGGTGACGGGCATCTCGAAACGTGTAAAAACAGGAAGCTCGGCGCCGCTTTCGAGCTCGAAGTGAAGATCCAGAAAATCTTCGGCCATGTTTTTGTTCGATCGCACAGGCGGCAGAGGCTGGGACCTGCTAAACGACTTTGCCGGTGGCAGTACGATTTCTACGGTTTTGACCTCACTCGGAAGTTCAATCGATTCAACCGTAGTGCATCCAGCCATGATGGCGCCAACTAGAACAAAGCTCCAAAGCTTCACGGGCGCTGGTACCTGATGAATGGGGTAAGCTTGCCTATTCGGTCATAGAGCTTACGCGCAGTATGATTGAAATCCTGCGTCAGCCAATACACGCTGGGTGCACCTTTGTTGTCGGCCTCAGCATACACTGCTTCGATCAACGCCCGGCCGATACCGGTTCCACGTGCTTCGGGACTAGCAAACAAATCTTGCAGGTAGCAGACGCTTTCAACCTTCCAAGCATGGCGATGAAACAGAAAATGGGTCAGGCCAACAAGTCGTCCATCAACCTCAGCGACGAAGCATGAGAAATCATGCGGATCATCTCCTAGTAACCGTTCAAAAGTCGTCTCATAGATTTCATCCGCTACTTCGGTTTCGTAAAACGCCAAGTAGTCGCGCCACAAAACCGACCATTCCGGACGGTCAGCGGCTTTCAGGGGTCTGATGATCGGAGCTTGGGTCAAATGGCTATCCTGTGTTTGGCATGAAAGCGCGACCCAGTGAGGGGCCGCGTGCATGTTTGGCCGATGCTGGCAGCCAACCTGCCATATGGCAAGCCGTGATCACCGGATGTTCATGTCCCGGCTGATCAGCGCTTGCTGCGCGCCATAAAGGCGAGCCGTTCAAACAGGTGCACATCCTGTTCATTCTTCAGCAACGCACCATGAAGTTTGGGCAGCGCGTCCGCTCCTCCGCGCTTGAGGTCTTCGGCAGTCAGATCCTCGGCAAGAAGAAGCTTTAGCCAGTCCAGCACTTCGGAGGTCGATGGTTTTTTCTTCAGCCCCTGCGTCTCGCGAATTTCGTAGAACTGGGTAAGGGCAGTGGTCAGCAGAGAGTCTTTGATGCCAGGATGATGTACCTCAACGATCCGGCGCATCGTGGCCTCATCCGGGAAACGGATATAGTGGAAGAAACAGCGGCGCAGAAACGCGTCAGGCAGTTCTTTTTCGTTGTTCGACGTAATGATCACGATCGGGCGGTTCTTGGCGCGGATCGTTTCGCCTGTCTCGTAGACATGGAACTCCATCTTGTCGAGTTCCTGCAGCAGATCGTTGGGAAATTCGATATCGGCCTTGTCGATCTCGTCGATCAGCAGAACAACCTTTTCGTCCGCATCGAATGCCTGCCAAAGCTTACCTTTGCGAATATAGTTCGACACGTCATGAACGCGCTCTTCGCCCAATTGACTGTCGCGTAAGCGGCTTACGGCGTCATATTCATACAGGCCCTGCTGCGCACGGGTGGTGGATTTCACGTTCCACTCGATCATCTTCAGACCCAGCGCACCGGCGACCTGTTTCGCCAACTCGGTCTTGCCGGTTCCCGGCTCGCCCTTGACCAGCAGAGGACGCTCGAGTGTGACGGCAGCGTTTACTGCTATCGTCAGGTCGTCGGTGGCGACATACTCGGCTGTGCCTTGGAAACGTGCGGTCATTGGGCCCTCATGATCAGTTTGCGCGCGGTGCGGGCATAGATTGTGTTGCCCGGGTTACAGAGAGGAGGATATTTTTACAAGCATGGCCGCTACGTCGCGTCACGATGAATTTCTCTGCGACTTCAATCCGTTTTGCTTGATTCGCACGCATTCGGGTAAGCCGGTGGTTGAAAAATGCCTTGGAATAGCCCGGCAATTTTCACAGAAAAACAAGGTTTTGTTGTTTAAAGTCTCATATTTAGACTGGTGAGCGTGACGGTAAACTGTGCAGAAGTTTGTGTAGTGACATTCTGTGCCCTGTCGGATAAACGCTCCGCAGAAGGGGGTGCCAAATGTCAGGTGAAACTACCGCGACCGACGTTTCTGGCCATACCGAGGGAGCCAATATGAAGCAGGAAGTTTTTCTGCCGGAGGATTATCGTCCGGCCGAAGATGAACCTTTCATGAATGACCTTCAGCTTGAGTATTTCCGCCGCAAGCTGCTGGATTGGAAGAACGAACTTTTGGCGGGCAGCCGCGATACTATCGAAGGCCTGCAGGACAATACCCGAAATATTCCCGATGTCGCCGACCGCGCGAGTGAGGAAACCGATCGTGCGCTAGAGCTGCGCACCCGGGATCGTCAGCGCAAGCTGGTGGCCAAGATCGACTCGGCCCTGCGCCGGATCGACGAAGGCGAATACGGATATTGTGAAATGACGGGTGATCCGATTTCACTCAAACGTCTGGATGCACGTCCAATTGCAACTATGACGCTTGAGGCGCAGGAGCGTCACGAGCGCCGCGAAAAAGTCCACCGCGACGATTGATCGCTGGAATATAACAACACATGAACGCCGGGGCCTGTAGCTCCGGCGTTTTTTTTGCGCTAAGCCCGGGACATGAATATCGAGGGTCTCAAGTTTTGCGTTATTGGCGCTGGTATTGGCGGGTTGGCCGCAGCCATCGCTTTGCGTCAACGTGGTGCTGAGGTTCTTGTACTCGAACAAGCCGCAGAAATAGCTGAGGTAGGTGCCGGTCTACAGATCAGTGCCAATGGCACGCGCGTCTTACGTGCACTTGGCGTGGTTGGTGACGTGCCGGAAGCTGGCCAGAAATCCTATGGCACAGTGCTGAGGGATTACCGCGGTGGACGGTTCATAAGTCGCATTCCCGCGCCAGCAGCCGGACCGACGTATTACTATCACCGAGCCGACCTGATCGACTTGCTGCACCGCGCGGCTGTCGCCACTGGAGTGAACATCCAGCTGAACGCCAAGGTGGAGCAAATCCATGATGCCCCAGATGATGTGGGCGTAGTTTTGGGTAATGGCGAAGAAATTGGTGCCGATTGCATAGTAGCTGCCGACGGAGGGCGAAGCAGTATTCGCGCTGCTTTGAACGGCGAAGAGCTACTTGGTTTCACGCATCAGGTTGCCTGGCGTGCAACAATTCCCTGGGATCGTAATCTGACAGCCCCAAAGGCGCATCTGACGATGGGGCCGGGCCGTCACGTTGTAACCTATCCATTGCGCAACCAAAGCCTCATGAACATCGTTGCAATCGAGGAGCGTTCTGACTGGCAGGAGGAGGGCTGGCGCCTCAAGGGTGATCCCGACGATCTCCGCGCCCGCTTTGCCGATTTCGGCGGCAAGGTGCACGAGGTCCTGCAAGAGGTGCAAGAAACGCATCTATGGGCTCTTTTCCTGCGTCCCGTCGCCCGCAAATGGCAGAACGGACGAATTGCCCTTTTGGGTGATGCGGCGCATCCAACGCTGCCATTTATGGCGCAGGGTGCTTGTCTTGCGCTGGAAGATGCGTGGATACTGGCGAAGTCCTTCGATCAGGGCGACGTCACCAGCTCTTTGGAGGCTTATGAAACCAAGCGTGCCCCACGTGCGCGCAGGGTTGTCGATGCAGCTTCATCAAACGCGCGCAATTTCCATCTGCGTGGTCCCATGAGGATCGCTGCCCAAATGGCTCTGACAGCTTTGGGTCCAAGGATGGGGCGGCGTTACGACTGGATATACGATTACGACCCTACGGCGTAAGCGGTTACAGATCGAGATCGACCCAGACGGGAACGTGGTCCGACGGTTTTTCGTGCCCGCGCACTTCGGCGTCGATCTTGCAATCGCGCATCAGATCAGCAGCCTGCGGCGTCAGCAGGAAATGGTCGATCCGAATACCATCGTTCCTGTTCCAAGCCCCGGCCTGATAGTCCCAGAATGAATAGTGTTCGGGCCCTTGAGACACGGCGCGAAACGCCTCGGTGAAACCCAAATTTAATATCTTGCGAAACGCCGCGCGGCTTTCCGGACGGAACAGTGCATCCTCGCGCCACGCATCCGGGCGTTTGGCATCCTCGGCCTGGGGAATGATGTTGTAGTCACCAGCCATCAGAGCGGGTTCTTCCGTCGACAACAGGTCGCGCGCCCGATCATAAAGACGCTCCATCCAAGCCAGCTTATACTCGTATTTGGGGCCAGGCACGGGATTTCCGTTCGGAAGGTAAAGGCCGCAGATGCGAAGCGCTTTTTTGCCGATGACAGTCGCCTCGATCCAGCGCGCTTGTTCATCTTCATCATCGCCGGGCAGGCCGCGGGTCACGTCCTCAAGTGGCAGCTTGGACAGGATCGCCACACCGTTGAAGCTTTTTTGTCCATGGGTTTCGACGTTATAGCCGCGTTCCTCGAACAGCTCGCGGGGGAAATTCTCGTCGATCGATTTGATCTCTTGCAGGAGAACGACATCGGGCTGCGCATCATCCAGCCATCGGGGCAGGGCTTCGGCCCGCGCTTTGATGCCGTTGATGTTGAACGTGGCGATTTTCATGCGCGATCCTCCGGCTGGCTGCCGGTTGATCTATCCCTCAACCGCGCGGGCAGGGCAAGGTCACATTGAAAATGAAGTGCCGCAGCCGCAGGATGAGGTTGCGTTCGGGTTTTCGATCACAAACCGCGCACCGATCAGTTCCTGTGTGAAATCGATCACCGCGTTTTCCAGAAACGGTAGCGAAATCGAGTCGACGATTACTTTTTCACCCTTGCCTTCCAGCACAAGGTCATCCTCTTTGGGCTCGTCCAGCGCGATTTCGTATTGAAAACCGGAACATCCGCCGCCTTCCACAGCGACGCGCAGGGCCTGACCCTGATCTGCTGCGCCGATTTCGGCGAGACGCTCAAAAGCGCGTTCAGTGACTGTGGGGGGCAGATTCATGCCAAACTCCAAAGGTTTATTTCCTTTACGCCTTACAATATAGAAATTGCAAGGACAGGCGACAAGGACAAGACCTTTGGACATAGCGGGTTTTGCCTCAGACCCAGGCCGCGCAAGAGGGCGGCTTGTGCCAGAGGAGGAGAGCAGTTTCCGGTCATGCTTTCAGCGTGACCGAGACCGGATCATACACGCCAGCGCGTTTCGGCGGCTCAAGCACAAGACGCAGGTGTTTGTTGAGCATGAGGGTGACAGTTATCGCACCCGGCTAACGCATTCGATTGAAGTCGCTCAGGTTGCGCGCACGATTGCCGGGGCTTTGGGTCTGAATGGCGAGCTGACCGAGGCGGTCGCACTTGCCCATGATCTTGGCCATACGCCGTTCGGTCATACCGGCGAGGATGCTTTGCATGCGTTGATGGAACCCTATGGCGGGTTTGATCACAACGCCCAAGCCATTCGGATCGTTACGAAACTCGAGCGTCACTATGCGGAATTCGACGGGTGCAACCTGACGTGGGAATGTCTCGAAGGGATTGCTAAGCACAACGGACCGGTCACGGGGGAGTTGCCGTGGGCACTGGCAGAATGCAACGAAGGTTTTGATCTGGAACTGCACACTCACGCCAGTGCCGAGGCACAGGTGGCAGCGCTGTCTGACGACATTGCCTATAACAACCACGATCTGCTGGATGGATTACGGGCGGGGTTGTTCACTGACGAAGAGATTCAGCAGTTACCGATTGTCGGCGATTGTTATGCTGAAGTTGATCAGAAATATCCCGGCTTAGACCGCTATCGCCGCCGGCACGAAGCGCTGCGGCGCGTTTTTGGGGTGATGGTTTCCGACGTGATCGAAACCTCCCGGGAGCTGATATCCCAGTCGGGCGCAAAGACGGTGGAAGATATACGGCACCTGGGTTACCCGGTGATCCAGTTTTCCGACGGGCTTTGGTCACAACTCAAAGAAATCAGGGCGTTCTTGTTCGCGCGCATGTACCGAGCACCAACAGTCATGCAGGTGCGGGAAGAGGTCAGCAAAGTCGTTGAGGACCTGTTCCCGATATATCTGAATGATCCCAAGCAGATGCCTCAACGTTGGCACGATGATATCGAAGCAGCTAGGACCGAGACGGCACTTGCGCGCATTGTCTCAGACTACATCGCAGGGATGACAGACCGATTTGCGTTGCAGGATCATGCAAGGCTTACCGGCAACTGATCACTCAATTCCGATATAGGCGATCGCCCAGACCTGTTGCCCGGATTGCTCCTGCGCCAGATCAGCATCGTCCGTAGGTGGAAAGACGATCATGGTAGGGCCATAGCCACCAATGCCCATGGGGACGCCGTCAGCGTGCGTCGCAACGATTGGTTGGTGCGCAGCGATACTGTCCCACGGGATTTGGGACTGATACCCGTCCATGGCAACCGGAGTTGCTGCTTTGCCTTCTGCACCGGCCATGATCATGACGTCCGACAAGCGCGGCCCGGAAAAGGCTATATCACGTTTGTTTCCTTCAGGGCCGTAGGAAATGGTGATTTCGGTCTGATCCATTCCGTCCAACATGGCTGCATCAAAACCTGCCGCCCCATCGTGCTGAACCTCGAGATACCCGAGCAACCCACCATCATCTTCACCACGCGCGGGCAAGTTGGTCTCTGTGATCGCACCACCCAGCGTCAACAACACGTGCCCTTGCGGAGCGGGCATCTCGGCCCAGGCCGGCATGGAAGTCGATAATAGAACGGCAAAGAGTAGGGCTAAGCGCATGGATCGGTCTCCGTTTCCTGAATTTACGCTGACAGTAGCGGGCTTTGTCGGTAAACCAAGTCCCAACTGATCGCTTCCATTGACCTTACCGTGCTGCGTGGTAAACCGCCGGGCAAGTAAAAGGACATCCGAAATGAACCTGTTTTCCGAGATCCGCGGCCTCGTACTGGACGCGCTGGCACAGATGCAGTCCGAAGGCGCTCTGCCCGAGGGGTTGAGCTTTGACAACGTGGCCGTTGAACCGCCGCGCGATGCCGCACATGGCGACATGGCGACAAACGCTGCGATGGTGTTGGCGAAACCAGCCAAGATGAAGCCGCGTGATATCGCCGACGCGCTTGCCGGAAAGCTGGCGGCGGATGACCGGATCACCAGCGCCGAAGTGGCCGGTCCGGGCTTCCTGAACCTGCGGTTGGCGCCGTCGGTGTGGCAGGGTGTTCTGTCGGCTGTGTTGGAGCAGGGCACCGATTATGGCCGCTCGACCATGGGTCATGGCCAGAAGGTTAACGTGGAATACGTGTCTGCGAACCCCACCGGTCCGCTGCATGTTGGTCATACGCGGGGCGCTGTTTTCGGGGATGCTCTGGCGAGCCTGCTCGCATATTCCGGCCACGATGTGACCCGTGAGTATTACATCAACGACGGTGGTGCGCAGGTGGATGTGCTGGCGCGGTCGGCGTACGAGCGGTACCGGGAGGCGAATGGTCTGAGCCCAGAGATCGCCGAGGGGCTATACCCGGGTGACTATCTGATCCCGATCGGTGAGGCGCTGAAAGAGAAGTATGGCGACAGCCTAATCGACAAGCCGGAAAGCGAATGGCTGGAAGATCTGCGCGAGTTCTCGACCGATGCTATGATGGACCTGATCCGGGCTGACCTGAAGGCGCTGGGTGTTGAGATGGACGTGTTCTTCTCGGAGAAATCGCTCTACGGCACCGGCAAGATCGAAGCTGCGCTGCAGTCGCTGACCGACAAGGGCCTGATCTACGAAGGCGTGCTGGAACCACCGAAGGGCAAAAAGCCCGAGGATTGGGAGCCGCGCGAGCAGACCCTGTTCAAGTCCACCGAGCATGGCGATGACGTCGACCGTCCAGTCAAGAAGTCAGACGGCAGCTGGACCTATTTCGCCCCGGATATCGCCTATCACTATGACAAGGTGACCCGCGGATTTGACGCGCTGATCGATGTGTTCGGCGCGGATCATGGCGGCTATGTCAAACGGATGAAGGCGGCCGTGTCGGCGCTGTCCGATGGCAAAGTGCCGCTGGACATCAAGCTGACACAGCTGGTGAAGCTGTGGAAAAACGGCGAGCCATTCAAGATGTCCAAGCGGGCAGGGAACTTTGTCACCCTGCGAGATGTGGTCGATCAGGTTGGTCCGGATGTCACCCGGTTCGTGATGCTGACCCGCAAGAACGACGCGCCGCTGGACTTTGATTTCGACAAGGTTCTGGAGCAAAGCCGCGAGAACCCGGTGTTCTACGTGCAATACGCCCATGCCCGTGTCATGAGCGTGCTGCGCCGCGCCGCCGAGGCCGAGATTGCCGCAGACGATGCGACCTTAAAAGGCGCTGATCTAGGTAAGATCGACCATGCCTCGGAACTGACGGTTGCCAAAAAGCTGGCGGAATGGCCCCGCTTGGTCGAGATCGCCGCCCGTACCAATGAACCGCATCGGGTCGCTTTCTACTTGTATGAGCTGGCTGGTGACTTCCACGCGCTCTGGAATAAGGGCAATGAAGAGCTTTCTCTGCGTTTCATCCAGGATGGCGATGTTGCCACAAGCCAATCAAAAATCGCATTGGCCCGGGCCGTTTCTGTTGTGATTTCAGCGGGCTTGGGTATTCTTGGCGTCACTCCGGCGCAGGAGATGCGGTAACCAATACCGCCCAAACCGCCGGATCGAGGCAGACAAGAAATGACCCGCGCGCCATGTTTTCAGGCGCATTCGGGCGGTGAGGCGGAAATGGCGAGTTACGATTACTCGGGGCAAACAGGCCCCGAGCACATGCATTACACGAATCAGCCGCATCCTGAGGATGCGTATGACTATTCCGACGAAATGCAGGGTTATGACGAAGCTCCGCGTGGCGCAGGCGGGCTGGGCCGCATGGTCAATGTCCTTGGTGCGGTCGCCTCTCTGGCACTGGTCGCAGGCGTTGGTGTCTGGGGTTACAAGCTTGTCATGCGCGATGTCAGCGGAGTGCCTGTCGTGCGCGCAGCCGAAGGCCCGATGCGTATTCAACCTGAAAATCCTGGCGGCACCCCAGCTGATCACCAAGGGCTTGCCGTCAACACAGTTGCTGCTGAAGGTTCGGCAGCACCTCCGGCAGATCGCCTGATCCTTGCACCTCGTCCGGTGTCTCTGACTGACGAAGATGCTCCTATGGGCACTCTGCAGCCGACACCAGCGGTACATGTGGTCGAGGAAGAAATTACCAATCAGGAAGCCGCCGAGTTGCGTCAGGGCGCTGTTGATGCACTGGTTGCGGAATTGGCAGGCGAGGCTGCCAACCCCGCGCAGGCCCAGGAGCCGGGGATCCAGCTTGCATCGCTGTCCACACCTGAAGAAGAGCCAGCGATTGATCCCGCAGATCTTGCGGCACAATTGCCTGACCCCGCCATTGCCGCGCTGCCGGGTGTGCGACGCTCTCTGCGTCCACCCACGCGTCCGGCGCGGGCGACGCCCAGTGGGATTAGCGCAGACAGCAATACCGAGGATGCCATCAACGCTGCTGTCAAAGCTGCGGTTGGATTGGATGTGAGCCCGGATTCGCTGAGCAAAGGAACTCGTCTGGCGCAGCTGGGCGCTTATGAAAGCGTCGAAGTTGCGCAGGCCGAATGGGATCGGGTGAACGGGCGTTTCTCAGAGTATATGGTTGGAAAACAGCGTGTTATACAAAAAACATCAAGTGGTGGGCGCACTTTCTATCGTCTGCGGGTGTTGGGTTTTGAGGACCTGAGCGACTCGCGTCAATTCTGCGCTGCTCTGGTTGCGCAAGGCGCAGACTGTATCCCGGTCGCTGTCCGGTGAAGTTCGGAGCCGCAATCACTGACGCCGAAGGATTGCGTCTGACACCCGAAGAAAAAGCACTGTTTCGTAAAATGAACCCGTTTGGGTTCATTTTGTTTGCCAGAAACATAGACACAGCCGATCAGGTCCGTGCCCTTTGCGATGACTTTCGAGAAGCTGTAGGCCGGGATTGCCCGATTACGGTTGATCAGGAGGGCGGGCGCGTTCAGCGTCTGCGCGCACCTTTGGCTCGTGAATGGTTGCCGCCGCTTGATCACGCCGAACGGGCGGGTGAGGCAGCAGAGCGGGCCATGTACCTGCGTTACCGTCTGATTGCCCATGAGCTCTGCTCCTATGGCATCGACAGCAATTGTGCACCAATGCTCGACATAGCCCGGGAAGGGACGCATGCCTTTCTGAAGAACCGTTGCTACGGTCATGATGCCAACCACGTTGCACGGATTGGGCGTGCAGTAGCGCAGGGTCATCTGGATGGTGGCGTTCTGCCCGTCATGAAGCATATGCCGGGACATGGTCGTTCCACACTGGACACTCATTTTGATTTACCCCATGTCGACCTGTCGCTCGAAGAACTGGAGCAGAGTGATTTTGCCCCATTCCGTGCACTGAACGATTTGCCCATGGGAATGACCGCGCATCTGGTTTTTGAGAAGATCGACGCGCAGCCTGCTACGATCTCGGCAAAGATGATTAAGGTCATCCGTCAGAATATCGGCTTTGACGGGCTGATCATGACTGACGATATCTCGATGAAAGCGCTAAGCGGATCTGCGGCTGAGTTGTCGCTCAAGGCGCTTCAGGCAGGCTGTGATATTACCCTGCATTGCAATGGCTCATTTGCGGACCGTGCTGAAGTGCTGGAAGCGGTCGGTGAAATGTCAGACGATGCTCAACGTCGGGCGGAACATGCGCTTGCGATGCGTAAAACCCCGGCAGAACTTGACATCGAGGCTGCTGAGGCGGAACTATCCCGTTTGATGAACGGGCAGGTGTATGACGGATAACCTTTTCAGCGAAGACCCAATCTCGGTTGCTGATCGCCTTGCGGCCGAGGCTCTTATCGTTGATGTGGACGGGTTCGAAGGCCCGCTGGATGTTCTGCTGACCCTGTCGCGGACGCAGAAGGTTGATCTTCGGAAAATCTCAGTTCTGGCTTTGGCGCAGCAATATCTCGCCTTTGTTGAGAAGGCGCGTGCGCTACGGATCGAACTTGCGGCAGACTATCTGGTTATGGCCGCATGGCTGGCCTTTCTGAAATCCCGCCTTCTACTGCCACCCGATCCTGACGAAGAGGGGCCGACCGGTGAGGAACTGGCCGCACATCTGGCCTTTCAGTTGGAACGGTTGCAAGCCATGCGGGATGCCGCCGCGCGTCTGATGGCGCGCGACCAGCTTGGGCGCGATTTCTTCAAACGCGGGCAGGGCGAAGATATCACTCGCATCCGTACCGTGACATACTCGGCAACCTTGCTGGACCTGATGCAGGGTTACGCGCGTATCCGCACGCGTGACGAGTTTCGGCCCTTTGTCATGGATCGCGACGCGGTCTTTACAATGGAGCAGGCGCTGGAGCGTATGCGTCCGCTGATTGGGTTCGCTGGAACATGGACCGATATGGAAACCTATCTTCCAGACGGATGGGACGCTGATCCAGTGCGCAGGCGGTCGGCCACGGCAGCGACATTTGCGGCTTCGCTGGAACTGGTTAAAGAAGGACATATGGAGATCAAGCAAAGCGACACCTTTGCCCCCATCCATTTGCGTAAGAGGACCGATAAACGTGACTGACGCTCCTAAAGATGATGGCACAGGCACCCTGTTCGAAGCGCCCCCTTTGGCCGAGCAGGAACGTATGGTCGAGGCTGTTCTGTTCGCGAGCCCGGAACCGGTGACCGTTGCGGATCTTGAGGCACGCATGCCCCATGGCAGCAATGCTGCTCAAGCGATCGAAATGCTTCAGAAACGGTATGAAGGGCGGGGTGTTCGGGTTGTAAAAGTTGGTGAGGCCTGGGCCATCCGTACCGCACCCGATCTGGGGTTCCTCATGCAGAAGGAAACCGTTGAAACCCGCAAGCTGAGCCGCGCGGCCATCGAAACTCTGGCCATCGTTGCCTATCACCAACCGTGCACGCGGGCTGAGATCGAAGAAATCCGGGGCGTGTCGGTTTCGCGCGGGACTATCGATCAATTGCTTGAGATGGAATGGATCAGGCTGGGCCGACGGCGTATGACACCGGGTCGTCCTGTCACCTTCGTGGTAACACCCGAGTTTCTGGATCATTTTGGTTTGGAGAATGCACGCGACTTGCCGGGTCTCAAGGAACTGCGTGCCGCTGGTTTGCTGGAAAATCGACCGCCTCCGGGTGCCATGCCGCTGGGTGAAGGGCGTGATGATGATGAGAGCGAAGAGGATCAGACGGAACTCTTCGAGGAAGAGTGATCAACTCGCCCTTTTGTCGTCGCCACAAGAGCATATGTTCTTACGCAGAAAGCGGAGGAAGCCATGAACGCGAACCGGATCATAGATATGATTGTGCGGCAGGTAATGCGCCGCCTTGTCAGCCGTGGGGTGGACAAGGGATTTGATCTGGCCGATCGAATGT
Organism: Ruegeria sp. CE12; assembly: GCF_056537525.1. Lineage (NCBI taxonomy): Bacteria > Pseudomonadati > Pseudomonadota > Alphaproteobacteria > Rhodobacterales > Roseobacteraceae > Ruegeria > Ruegeria sp. CE12. The sequence continues at coordinate 417,034 of NZ_JBQFRS010000002.1, forward strand.
CGCGCAAACCGGGTGAGAAATCCGCTCCGCCGCGCGATCCTGAAACCGCGCGTAGAATGCAACAAAGCTCCAACCAGCAGAAACAAACCTTGAAGCAGGCGCAGCGAATGACACGCCAAATGCGCCGGTTCATGAAGTTCTGATTAGCTGACTGCCTTGAAGTGCTTGGATAGTTTCAGGCCCTGTCCCTGATAGTTCGAGGCAATTCCTGCCCCGTACAGTTGGGTTGGCATCTCGGCCATGCGTTCATAAACCAATCGCCCCACGACCTGACCGTGTTCCAGCACAAATGGCGCTTCGTGGCAGCGAACTTCCAGCACGCCCCGAGAACCAGCCCCGCCTGCAGCAGCATGACCGAATCCGGGGTCAAAGAACCCAGCATAGTGCACACGAAATTCGCCCACCATGGCGAGGTAGGGTGCCATTTCGGCCGCATACATCGGAGGGATATGAACGGCCTCGCGGCTTACCAGAATGTAGAATGCACCCGGGTCAAGAATGATCCGGCCATCACGCGTCCGCACTTCTTCCCAATAGTCCTGCGGGTCGTAGCCACCGATGCGGTCCAGATCGATCACACCGGTATGTGGTTTGGCGCGATAGCCGACCAAATCTGTTTCGGGCAGTTTCAGATCGACTGAGAAACCAAGACCATCCTGAATCACGGCAGGACCATCTACCAGTGGCGATTCTGCGTGCAGGCTTGTCAGTTCAGCGTCAGTCAGAACCGCTTGTCCCTTCCGAAAACGGATCTGGTTCAAGCGCATTCCGGGGCGCACCAGAACCGAGAATGAGCGGGGGCAAATCTCGGCATAAAGCGGGCCGGAGTAGCCAGCCGGAACACGGTCAAACTCGGTGCCGCCATCGGTGATCGTGCGGGTCAAAAGATCAAGACGTCCGGTTGAGCTTTTGGCATTGGCAACGGCGCTGGTGTCCGCTGGCAGTGCCAAAGATTCCATGAGTGGCACAAGATAGACGCAGCCCTTCTCAAGAACAGCGCCCTCGCTGATATCTATCCGGTGCATTTCAAACTCGGACAGACGATCGGAAACGGTTCGGCCTTCACCGGCAAGAAAAGAGGCTCGAACACGGTAAGCCACTGTCCCTAAACGTAAATCAAGGCTCGCGGGTTGAATCTGTGCAGGCAGAATATCAGGGCTGGCGGTGAGTTCACCGCGCGTAATCATCGCCTCGATTTGCTGGTTTGGGCAAACACCTGTCATCTCGATCCCCCCTTGTGCCAGAGCGGGATCTGGCCTTTGTGCCATAAACGTCGGTGTGATTTGGTCGGGCTAGCAGGACTCGAACCTGCGACCTTCCGTCCCCCAGACGGACGCGCTACCAGGCTGCGCCATAGCCCGACGTTGAGGTGTTCATAAAGACTTTCCCGGCAGGGGCAAGAGGAAATCATCGCCTTTTTGTTTATCCTGCCGATCGATCTTCGACCCGGTTTAGCCAAGCTCGCAAGTCCTTGGCAATCGGTTCTATCTTGCGCAAAACCTCATCGTCGAAATCCGTTGTCTGCCATGCTTGTGAAGCGATACCACCAAACAAAGGCGCTGTGCTGACCTCACCCAGTTCTGACGGTGCCTCAGTAGGTTTCTCGTCAGCTTCACCTTTTGAGCCAGCACCATTGACCTTTTGGTCAGACCCTACCTGCAAGTCCATGTCGATTTGCGCGTTTGGAGGTGTAGGCTTGGGGGCAAAGGGGACGACGGTCTCATCTGCAGGTGCAGGTGCCGAGTTTTCATCAAGGCTCTGCGACAGCGATGACACATAGCCAACGCCTTGCTCGCGCAGAATACGCTGAACGCCCTTTATCGTAATCCCATCCTCGTGCAGCAGTTTTTTGATGCCGCCAAGCAGCCGCATGTCATTCGGGCGATAGTAACGGCGCCCGCCTGCACGTTTGACTGGTTTTACCTGACTAAACCGGCTTTCCCAGAAACGCAGGACATGTGCCTGAACACCGAGCCAATCCGCAACTTCACTGATTGTGCGAAATGCGTCGGGAGACTTGCTCATACCTGCGCGACCTCAGATTTACTTACGATTCCCGGCAGCAACACGATCCTTCATCAGATGCGAAGGACGGAAGGTCAGCACGCGGCGCGGCTGAATCGGAACCTCTTCACCGGTTTTGGGGTTGCGGCCGATCCGGGCGGTTTTGTCCCGGACACTGAACGTGCCAAAAGACGAAATCTTGACTTGCTCGCCACGCACCAAGGCGTCGGACATGTGGTTCAGAACGCTTTCGACCAGTTGCGCGCTTTCGTTGCGTGAAAGGCCAACTTCACGAAAGACGGCCTCGCTCAGATCCATGCGAGTCAGTGTTTTATCGCCCATGCTATTTTCCCCTGTTTATATTAAAGCATATGGTTAGGGGAAATTCGCTGTCAATATCAATGAATTGCAGGCGGCTGTGTAAGCCGGTTTGTGCCAGTTACCAGCGCAGAACCACCGCACCCCAGGCCAAACCGCCGCCAATAGCTTCGGTCACGATCAGATCACCAGGCTTGATCTGTCCGCGTTCCTTGCCCACCGAAAGGGCAAGGGGAATCGATGCAGCAGATGTGTTGCCGTGATCCTGAACAGTCACCACGACATTCTCCATCGGCAGCCCCATTTTCTTGGCTGTGCCCTGGATAATGCGGATGTTGGCCTGATGTGGAACGATCCAGTCAACGTCGCCACTGGTTAGCCCGGCGCGACCCAACGCAGTCTCGGCAGTTTTTGCAAGTTTCTCAACAGCATGCCGGAAAACCTGATTGCCCTGCATCCGCAGATGACCGGTCGATTGCGTCGACACGCCGCCATCTACGTAAAGCAGATCTTTGTAGCGTCCATCCGAGTTCAGATCTGTAGAGAGAATTCCGCGATCATCCGATGATCCGTTACCGTCCTGTGCTTCAAGCACCAGCGCACCCGCGCCATCGCCGAACAGCACACAGGTTGAGCGGTCGCTCCAATCCATGATTCGTGAAAAGGTCTCTGCTCCGATGACCAGAACGCGCTTGGCCTGCCCGGACAGGATCAAGGCATTGGCGTTGCTCAGCGCAAAAACGAAACCGGCGCAAACTGCCTGAACATCAAAGGCGAACCCGTTTGTCATGCCCAACCGGGCCTGAACCATGGTTGCCGCAGAAGGGAAGGTCAGATCAGCGGTAGAGGTTGCCAAAACGATCGCGTCGATATCACTCGCCTCGAGTCCGGCATCCTTCAGGGCTGCTTCGGCAGCTTTGGTCGCAAGATCCGAGGTGGTTTCGTCATCTGCCGCAAAGTGCCGGCGCTCGATCCCTGAACGAGTGCGAATCCATTCATCCGATGTGTCCAGCGTCTGTTCAAACTCAGCATTTGGAACGACGCGCTCTGGCAAATAATGCCCAACACCTACAACAACTGAACGGCCTGCCATTTTGGGTTACTGCCTTCTTTGTTATTTTTTCGTCTGCGGCGCAGCATGCGCGGCATCTTGTGCAAGCTCGGCTGTTGATGCAACCCGTGCCGCCAATTTTTCGGAAAACCCGGATTGGGCCAGCGTAAAGGCCAGTTTCACAGCCGCAGACACGCCGGTCGAATCAGCGCCGCCATGTGATTTGATGACTGTACCATTCAGGCCCAGAAAGACCCCGCCGTTCACGCGGCGCGGATCAATGCGCTTTTTCAAACGCTGAAGCGATGTGATCGCAAGAACCGAAGCCAGTCGTGAAAGGGGGGTGTATTTAAACGCTTCACGCAGCAGTTCGCCGATCAGGCTGGCAGTACCTTCGCCTGTCTTGATGGCGACATTTCCGGTAAATCCATCTGTTACAATCACATCTGCCTTGTCGCCGGGGATGTCACTGCCCTCGACAAAGCCCACGAAATCGAAATTCGCCCGGTCGGCGAAATCGGCGATCATGGAGTGTGCTTCTTTGAGCTCGGCGCGGCCCTTGTGCTCTTCGGTGCCAACGTTCAGCAAGCCGATGCGGGGCCGGTTCAGTGCCATACCATTGCGCGCGTAAGACGCGCCCATCAGCGCGTATTGCAGCAAATCCTTAGCGTCGGCCCGTACATCCGCGCCCACGTCCAGCATCACGTTGAATCCCTGAGGGTTGCGCGATGGCCACAGAATGGCGATTGCGGGCCGGTTGACACCAGGCAGTCTGCGCAGGCGCATCATCGACAATGCCATCAGTGCACCGGTGTTCCCGCAAGACACCGCACCATGCGCTTCACCCTGACGGACTGCCTCCAAAGCGGACCACATCGAGGTTTGTTTGCCGTTTCGGACAACCTGACTGGGCTTGTCTTCCATCGTGACTACATCCGGGCAATCACGAAAAACGACGCGTCCTTCAAGGACACGCCGTTTGGCTACAAGCTTGCGCAGCACATCTTCGGGGCCATGGAGAAGAAACCCGATTTCGGGATTCTTCTTTGCCGATTTCGCAATTCCAGCCACTACAACCGCGGGACCTGAATCCCCGCCCATTGCATCAACCGAGATAACGATCCGTCCGGTTTGCGTGGGCTGCGCCGTCATGCCAGAACCTGCGTTTAATCAGGCTTAGGCCGCGTCTTCGTCCAGGTCGATTTCATCGGCCTGCGCGACGACTTCGCGATCGTCATAGTGGCCGCAGGATGCGCAAACGTGGTGCGGACGCTTCAGCTCGCCGCAGTTCGGGCATTCGTTCGGGTTTGCAGCAACCAGAGCGTCGTGTGCGCGGCGGTTGTTGCGACGCGACTTGGAAACTTTGTTCTGTTGGACGGCCATGGTCTCAACCTTTGTCTACTAAAGGGTCAGCAGATTCGCCGCCGACCGGGTTTCATACTTCGTTTTCTCGTGGTTCGACGCGCGTTTAGGGTACATGCCCCACGTTGTCCAACCCAAATTCCGATGAGCGCGCGAAAATACTGCGATTCTCGACATGTTCAAGCGATTTTTCTGACCGCCTGCTATGACAGGAAATCAATCTTGTGTCACTCGTCTTTTTTCAGGGCATCACGCAAACCCGCCAATCCGGCAAAGGGTTTAACATCTTCGTCCGTAATCGCTTGTTTTCCGGGTTCGGTATAGTTTGCCTCACCCAGATGCGCACCATCTTTGCGCGGATACTGGGGCAGGGCCAGCGATAAGGCCTCGATCATGACCTGCGCCGGGTCGATTTCCGGGCCGAGTGCTTCGGTTTCATCATCCTCTGGCATTTCAAATTCGGGTTCGTCGGGTTCGGACCATTCCGCCAGAAACAACCGTCGTACAGGTACATCGATACGAGTCGTTACAGGATCCAGCGTGATGACACAGGGCTGGATAACCGTGGCACCCAGTTTTGCGGTCAGAAGCCAATCGCGCTTTCCCTGCGCTTGAACTGAACCTACAAAGCTGACCTTGCGTAGCCCCAACAGGCCCAGTTCCTGCTTGATCGCATCCAATTCAGGCGAACTGGGGCGCAATTCGAACGGGGTGGGCGTGTTCTGAGGCAGATCAGCTACCCGTAAGGATGATTGGTTCGTCATTCTGACTCTTTCCTGTGTTGAACCGTAGCACCGGTTTCTGTAATCGGATAGAAGCCGCAAGGTGCCAAGGCAAGAGGGTGAAGATGTCGAAGGTAATGAACAAGCTGAAACCAGCGTCCAAAGCGCTAGCATGCGGCGTTGTTTTGTCCGGGCTCTTGGCCTGCTCCCCTGTCATTAAGCATCACGGCTACGTTCCGACCCCTCACGAACTGGCTGAAGTGAAGGTGGGGGTGGATACCCGGGATACTGTTCTCGAAGCGATTGGCGCGCCAAGTGCCGCCGGCGTATTGCGTGATTCCGGCTTCTACTATGTGTCTTCTGAGGTTCGCCATTTTGGCCCCAAGCGACCAAAGGTCATCTCGAGAGAACTGGTCGCCGTGAGCTTTGATCAGCGTGGTGTTGTCAGCAACATTGAGCGATTTGGTCTCGAAGACGGGTATGTCATCGTTCTCGACCGCCGCGTGACCGATTCCAGCGTTCAGGACAAAGGCTTCCTGCGTCAGCTGCTGGGCAACATCGGTAACTTTAATCCGGCAAACATCCCGGGGGCTAACAACTAATTCACTCCTGGCTCTTGTTCCTTCACGGGACAGTCACAAAATTTGTGATAGGAGGGCGGCGAAGACCTAAGGGTATGCAACCGCGGAGGATGCGACCATGGCCAGTGCAGTGTTGCTGAACAAAGGGCGCTATCGTGCCCGGTTGGCGCAGTCGGCGCCGGACGTGACGGCTGCGCAAGCGTTGCGAACGCTGGCCTTTGCCACCGAGCAGACCGATTGGGACGACTTTGACAACATCTGTGCCCATGTTCTGATTGAGGATATGCGGTGCGGTGGTCAACTGGTCTGCTGTTTTCGCATGTTGACGATGGAAAATGGGAGCGAGATTGGTCGAAGCTACTCATCCCAATACTATGATTTATCAGCATTAGGGGAATTCAGCGGTCGCATGGTCGAGATGGGCCGATTCTGCATTCACCCAGATTGGTCCGATCCGGATATCCTGCGTGTTGCGTGGGGTGCGATGACGGCCTTTGTGGACCGAAACGGGGTCAAGATGCTGTTCGGCTGCTCGTCTTTTGCCGGGACTGAGACCGAGGAGTACCTTGATGCTTTCGCTATGCTCAAACATCGGCATCTTGCACCAAAGCGATGGTTGCCTCGCGTGAAAGCACCGGATGTATTTCGTTTTGCTTCCCGGCTTCGTCGCCGACCCGATGCGAAAAAGGCGATGCTGCGTATGCCGCCCTTGTTGCGTACCTACTTGCTGATGGGTGGGTGGGTCAGCGACCATGCGGTCGTGGATCGGCACATGAATACGCTGCATGTGTTTACCGGGCTCGAGATTGGGGCCATTCCCCCGGCACGCAAAAGGTTGCTGCGTGCAATGGCGGTGTAATCCGAAAAAGGTCGGGCAGGGGCGTTGACGCCCTGATCATGCCGGTTTAGCTGGCTGGCATGGCGAGAATTCCTTTGTTGCAGATGTCCGGCATTTCCCTGACTTTCGGGGGTGATCCGGTATTTTCGGATGTCGATCTGGTGGTCCAACCCGGTGACCGTGTTGCGCTGGTCGGGCGAAACGGATCAGGCAAGTCCACCCTGATGAAAGTGATGGCCGGTCTGGTCGAGCCGGATCAGGGCGATATCGTGATTCCTCCGGGGAAATCCGTTGGATACATGGAGCAGGACCCGGGGATGGAGGGGTTCGCCACACTGGGTGACTACGCTTCAAGCGGGTTGGAGCCAGGTGAACTTTATAAGGTCGAACGCGCGGGTGAGGGCCTGAAATTTGATCCGTCCCGCGCTGTTGAGACCGCCTCGGGTGGTGAACGCCGGCGCGCGGCGCTGGCTAAGCTGATGGCCGAAGCACCTGACCTGATGCTGCTGGACGAGCCCACCAACCATCTGGATATCGAGGCGATTGCGTGGTTGGAGCGGGAACTTGGCGCGACACGTGCGGCCTTTGTGCTGATTTCTCACGACCGGGCGTTTCTGCGGGCATTGACCCGGGCGACTTTGTGGGTCGATCGCGGTGAAGTGCGTCGTCAGGAACAGGGATTTGAGTCGTTCGAAGCATGGCGCGATAAGATCTGGGAAGAAGAAGATCAGAAGCGGCACAAGCTGAATCGCCTGATAAAATCCGAAGCGCGTTGGGCGGTCGAAGGTATCAGCGCTCGCCGCAAACGTAATCAAGGCCGTGTTCGTGCCCTTCAGGCCTTGCGCGCAGAGCGCGCATCGCAGATCAAGCGGCAGGGTTCGGCAGCGATGTCTTTGGAATCTGGCCCGAAATCCGGTAAAAAGGTCATCGAAGCCAAAGGGTTATCCAAGTCATTTGATGGCAAGCCGGTTGTCCGAAACTTTGATTTGTTGGTGCAACGCGGTGATCGCGTGGCCTTTGTCGGTCCGAACGGAGTTGGAAAAACTACGCTGCTGAAAATGCTGCTGGGCCAGACCGATCCTGATGAAGGGACGGTGACATTGGGTACCAATCTTGAAGTCGCTGTCTTTGATCAGACCCGCGCTCAACTGGATCCCGAGATGAGCCTTTGGGACAGTCTGACCGGAGACCCCGAAATGCGGGTGTCAGGTAAGGCCGATCAGGTGATGGTTCGCGGTCAGCCCAAGCACGTTGTGGGGTATCTCAAGGAATTCCTGTTCGATGATCAGCAGGCAAGAGCGGCTGTTAAGTCCTTGTCTGGTGGGGAAAAAGCGCGATTGCTGCTTGCCAAACTGATGGCGAAATCATCGAATCTGCTGGTGCTGGACGAACCGACAAACGATCTGGACGTTGAAACACTGGACCTGCTGCAGGAATTGCTGGACGATTTTGACGGGACAGTTCTGCTGGTGAGCCACGACCGGGATTTCCTGGACCGAGTCGCGACGACAACGATTGCGATGGAAGGAAACGGTCAGGCCACCGTTTATGCAGGTGGATGGTCAGACTATATCGCCCAACGTGGCGATGTTACTGCCAAAAAGGAAGAAAAAACAAAGATCAACAAGCCTAAGGTCAAGCAGGAGGCAAAGCCGAAATCCGGGTTGTCCTTTTCCGAAAAGCACCGATTGGAAAAACTGCCGTCCGAGATTTCAAGGCTTGAAGCAGAGATCGCCAAACTGGAAGAGCTGATGTCGGACCCCGAGTTGTTTTCGCGGGAACCGATCAAGTTCCAGAAGGCCACAGATGCGCTGGTCGAACGGCAGGAAAAACTGTCTGCTGCAGAGGAAGAATGGCTGTTGCTGGAAGAAAAAGCCGAGGCAGGATCTTAGGATTTGTACAAGGTCCGAACGCCACCTTATCCGGTTTGTACAATCCTCGGCTCAAGCCAAATGAGAGCGTTCAGGTGATCGGGCGCGCCGGATTGCCGACGACGGTGACGCCGTCGGCGATGTCTTTGGTCACAACACTGCCTGCACCGATCGTGGTATTGTCGCCAATCGTCACTCCGGGAAGAATGATCGCACCTCCGCCGATCCAGACACTTTGACCGATGGTTACGGGTAGGGCGATCTCAAGACCTTGTGCGCGTTCAATCGGATCCTGCGCATGTTGGGCACAGTAGATCTGGACGCCGGGGCCGAACATTGTGTCACTGCCGATCCGAACAGGCGCGGTGTCGAGAATGGTGCACCCAGCGTTGAAATACACCCGCTCACCCAAGTGAATGTTCAGGCCGTAGGCGCAGTGAAACGGGGCTTCGAGCAAACAGCCTTCACCAGTTTCGGCAAACAGGGACTTTAACTCAGGTGCAAGCGGACCGCGCAAATCCGGTACGGTGTGATTATGGGCATGGACCGCGCGTCGGGCCTGCATGCGCAGGTCTTCTAATTCGGGGTCCATGCAATTGTACCAATGGCCGGACTGCATTTTCTGCCGCTCGCTCATGAGGCAGACCTAGCGCATCCGCAGCGCGCCGTCGATGCGGATGACCTCGCCGTTCAGATATCCCATCTCGACAATGAACCCTGCCAGCCGCCCGTATTCGCGCGGATCACCCAGACGAGGCGGATTGGGCACATCAGCCGCCAGTTGCTGCTGCACCTCTTCCGGCAGACCGGCCAGCATCGGGGTCATGAAGATACCCGGCGCAATGGTCATCACCCTGATACCGCTGGAGGCAAGGTCACGCGACATGGGCAGGGTCATACCGACTACACCGCCTTTGGACGCGGCATAAGCGGCCTGACCCTTTTGGCCGTCAAAGGCTGCAATCGACGCCGTGTTGATGATCACACCGCGCGCGCCGTCTGACTCCGGGTCGTTCTTGGCCATTTCGGCCGAGGCAAGGCGGGATACGTTGAACGTACCGACAAGATTGATGTCGATTGTGCGCTGGAAAGCGTCCAAAGGGTGGGGGCCATCCTTGCCAACGGTTTTGATGCCATAGGCGATGCCGGCGCAGTTTACTGCCGCAGTAATCTTGCCCATTTTTTCGACTGCCAGAGCGATGGCTGCAGCAACGGACGCCTCGTCGGTTACGTCCGTCTGTGCAAAATGCCCACCAATCTCAGCCGCAACCTGCGCGCCACGCTCGGCATCACGGTCCAGGATCGTGACCTGCGCACCATTTTCGGCAAAGTAACGGGCGGTGGCTTCTCCCAAACCCGACGCGCCGCCTGTGATAATGGCGGCAGTGGTGGACAATTGCATGGCGGGCTCCTCTTCCCGTAATATGAACATGTGTTCAAATAATCGGAAGAGCCTGTTGCTGTCCAGTCATCTGGTGAAGGGGGAAGTCATGGAATGCCTGTTCTCAGCCCTTAGTGAGACTTCAACATCCACTATTGTCTTGCTCACACAGCAAGTTGCCGAGCGCGCGGACTGAAGATTCAATGTCGCTATGTGAAAGACGACGGTGCCCAGAATTGTGGACACTGGAAGTTTCGACTTACGGTTTTCTAGCGATAAGCCAATACGTTATGCCCAATGCAAGGCCGATTGCTGCGTAACCAAGAAAGTACTGAGGTTCCAAATTTTTGTCATCGAGCGTGATGATCTTTCGAGCTACCGCCATCAAGGCTGTCGCGACAACTAGCTTGATGTGGATGACGTCGGCGGTCAGATAGAGAGTGATATTTGTATAAATCTCTATCGCAATGAGTACGACCAACACAGCACTGAAAACCGCGAGAAGGTCACTGACCTCTAGGATATATACAGGCGGTTCCATCAACTTCAGAAATGTTGTGAAACCGGCATCAATGATGGCTAGTAGAATGATGCCGAGCATGAGAACGGACAAAGCTCTGACCCCGTGGCGGATCATGCGGTTACACCATCGAACGATGGCATCTTCATGATCAGGGTCTAGTTCCACATGCGCTGGGATGGGCTTGCTTTCATCACCACTCACTGCAATCTCCAGTTCCGTTTTGGCTCGTCAGCAGGAAAGATGTCATCCAGATGCATCGCCCACTTTGACTTTGACTGAAGTATCACACAAAACGAATGTGTTTTTCTAGGCTGATCTGTTGGTTATCCAAACATGCCGGTGAGGTTGTTGCCAACTTTCTCAATGGGTTATTTCGACAAGTGGGTTAAGCAGCTTGCGGAGATTGAGCCCTGTCCCAAGTAGTTTCCGCTTTAGAAGTCGACTGCGTGGCCGCGAACTGACGCTCTGAAACGCGTGGTTGCGTTGACTTAGACTACCTTGCACGCAATTCTGGATCGTGATCGCACATATTCGAATGGGTTTAAGCAATGACCGTCGTTGTAGTACGCGCAATTCTATCCGCTACACTGTCGTTCCTTTTGGCTTTCGGAGTGGCGGCGCAAGACGAACTGCCGCGAACGCTGTTTGTCGATGTAGACGTTTTTGACAGTGTAAACGCGGCGGTCATTGAGAACGCCAATGTCCTTGTCGAGGGCAATTTGATTGCCAAGGTGTCGACCGATCCAATCGAGCCGAATGGTGCTGTTGTCATAGACGGCCAAGGGCGGACTTTGATCCCCGGTCTGATAGACGGCCACAACCACATCATGCTGCCGACCTCTCCCTTGGCCTTGGCGTATAACCTTCACTGGTCATACACGGGCGCCCTGGTCACGCGAGAAGCGGAACGCATGTTGATGCGGGGCTTCACGACATTGCGGGACGCGGGTGGCCCGTCCTACGGTATCGCGAAGGCGATTGACGAAGGTATCGTTCCCGGGCCACGAATCTTTAGTTCAGGTCACTGGATCGGCCAGACATCCGGTCACTTTGACTTTCGTCTGTACAATGACACCCATCACCGTCAGCGCACTGAGCGAACTGCCTTTGAGCGCGAATGGTCGTTCATCGCTGACGGCGTATCTGAGGTGCGGGCAGCCACCCGAGAGGTGCTGCGCCTCGGGGCCACTCAGATCAAAATCAGCCTGGGTGGAGGCAACTCCACTCCCTATGATCCATTGGACACAACCCACTACAGCCCCGAAGAAATCCGCGCTGCGGTTGAGGCCGCTGAGGACTGGAACACCTATGTCATAGTTCATGCCTACACTGATGAGTCTGTCATCCGGGCGCTCAAGGGCGGGGTAAAGAGCATCGATCATGGCAACATGATTTTTGAGGAAGAGACCATCCGTGCCATTCGCGATGCCGGGGCCATACTCAATCCGCAGTTTCTAATCTTCACGCCGGACGAGAATATGTTGGCCGCAGGCGATCCCGCGACCATCGAGAAGGGCGCGCCACTGCGCGACAATGTCGAAAACTATGTTGCGTTGATCAAAAAGTACGACCTTCCGATTGCGTTCGGTGTTGACTTGTTTGGAGCCCCTGAGCTTATGGCGATGCAGAACCTTGAGTTCGAACGCCGAGGCCGCTGGTGGTCAGGTGCAGAAGTATTGCAACAGGCCACTTTCAACACTGCAAAGCTATTGGAGATGTCGGGACCGCGAAATCCCTACCAGCAGGGACCACTAGGTGTGATTGAAGCGGGAGCATACGCGGATTTGATATTGGTGGACGGTGACCCAGTTGAGGACATCAACTTGCTGGTCGACCCGGAGACAAACTTTCTAATTATTATGAAGGATGGTGTTATCTACAAAAACACGCTTGGGGGTTAATGTATTTTCGCATGTATCTGATTCTATTATGTTTAGGGTTTGGTTTTGGCGACCCTGCCACCATTAACCCGAGACGGGCATGACTAGTTTGCTCCAGGATCGGAAGCAGCCTTTTTTCAGCGCTTGGGGTGTTGTCGCGCTACTTCAGTGATTTCGCCATCTACAACCTCGAAGATCTGTAAAAGCAATCTGCCGGTGTTGGTCGGCGGCTGTGTTCAATCCACGATATTCTGCAAAGTCCGATTTCTTCGCATCGCCAGCCTTCGTCTGGCGCAGTGCGGAATACGCAACGAATGGCCGCTGTGTTTGCAAACTGAGCATTCAACGCATCCAAATGGGTCGAGCCCTCAATTGAAAACGGCCACCCCGATGGGTGGCCGTCTATTTCGACGCTCTGACTGGGGCTGTTTACCCCAACTGAACCAATGCGTGGCGCTTTTTACCCGCGCTTAGCTTGATGGGTGAGGACAGCGCGTCGGCATCAATCATTAGACCGGTATCGGTCAGGGGCGCGTCGTCCAGCTTGGCGCCGTTTTCGGCGATCAGGCGCTTGGCCTCCTTGCCGGATTTGGCCAGACCGGACTTCACGATGATCTGCACGATCGACATGCCGTCACCCAGTTCATCCGCGCTGAGGGTCAGTGTGGGCAGATCGCCTCCGACACCACCTTTTTCAAATACTTCGCGCGCTGTCGCTTCGGCAGTCGCAGCGGCTTCGGCTCCGTGCAGCAGGGTGGTGACTTCGTTTGCGAGGCGGATTTTGGCCTCGTTGATCTCGGACCCGGCCAGAGCGCCCATCCGGTCGCATTCTTCGACAGGCAGTTCGGTGAAGATCTTCAGGAACCGGCCCACATCCGCATCGGTGGTGTTGCGCCAGAACTGCCAGAACTCGTAGGCCGACAGCATATCGCCGTTCAGCCATACCGCGCCGCCCTGCGATTTGCCCATCTTGCGGCCGTCGCTGGTGGTCAGAAGGGGCGTGGTCAGGCCATAGATCTCGTGATCCAGCACCCGGCGGGTCAGGTCGATGCCGTTGACGATATTGCCCCACTGGTCTGAACCGCCCATCTGCAGAACGCAGCCATAGCGGCGGTTCAGCTCGAGGAAGTCATAGGCCTGCAGGATCATGTAGTTGAACTCGAGAAAGCTCAGCGATTGTTCACGATCCAGCCGCGATTTCACGGATTCAAAGCTCAGCATCCGGTTGACCGAGAAATGCCGCCCGATGTCGCGCAGAAAATCCAGGTAGTTCAAGCTGTCCAGCCATTCGGCATTATTCAGCATCAGAGCGCCGGTTTCACTGTCGTCATAGGACAGGTACTTGGCGAAGACCTGCTTCATGCCTGCAATATTGGCGTCGATCTGTTCAGGGCCCAGCAGTGGGCGTTCATCAGAGCGGAACGAGGGGTCTCCCACCTTAGTGGTGCCACCGCCCATCAGGGTGATCGGTTTGTGGCCGGTCTTCTGCAACCAGCGCAGGACCATGATGTTCATCAGGTGACCCACGTGCAGTGACTGCGCCGTGGCGTCATACCCGATATAGGCTGTTTGCACCCCGCTGATCAGTGCCTCATCAAGGCCCTGATAATCGGTGCAGTCGGCGAGAAAGCCGCGCTCGATCATCGTGGCGATGAAATCCGATTTGGGGTGGTAGGTCATGTCGTGCCTCGGGTTAATGTTGCGGGGCACTGTATAGGCGGCGCTGTGGGTAAGGAAAAGGCACCTTTTCCATGAAAAATGACCTTATTGCTGCGTTGTTGCACCCGCAGTTTTGGTAGGCGGTAGACCAAAGGCATAAAACATTGCGATCAGGTTGAGAGCCGCAAGGACAATGAGCGGTGTGACCGGGTCGTGAAAATGCGCCACCGCACCAAGGATCGCGGCGAATACCATGCCGACAACCCCGGCACTGACATCTCCCAGAGCAACAAGATAGGGGCGTTCCTTTTCGTTGGTCTTTTCGATGATGTAGAGGTAGCGGCCATAGATCACACCGTTGCCGCCCAGCGACAAAAGCATGATGACCAGCGCATACAGCCAGACGTTTTGGGCGTAGCCGGTGAAGGTGAATCCCAGTGCGATGATGGCCGAAAGTGCAGAAATCAGACAACCCAGCCACATCACGGGTTTGACCGAGATACGCCCACTAAGCCAACCCCAGACAATCGATCCGATCACAACGCCCGCGCTGGCACCGATTACAAAATAGCTGAGCGAGTGTTTCGTGCCCACGTGGAAAGTTGCTGCGTGGATCGTGTAGAAGGGCATGGCGAGTTCAACCGAGACAAACAGCAAGCGCGCGAACAGGAATTTGCGATACCATCTGTAGGCCATGCCTGTTTTGAAGCCGGTGACAAGCTCGGCCATCGGCTTCGGTTTTTTCACCTTGGGGGCAGGGTGAAGTCTCTCTTCCTCGAATATGCGTACGCCGGCAAAGCTGATGCCTGCAGCAAACATTGCTGTCACGCCGCACCACATGACGACGATGTGACGTTGCATCGGTTGGTCTGATACCAAAAGATCTTTGGTAATCCAGACCACAATGATGGCCAGAATTCCCGAGATGGTGGCCTGGGCGAACACCATGCGGTTGCGCTTGGCGTCGGGGATCGAGATCCCATAGATCTGACTGGTGCCCAGGCTGGTGATACCCTGGCATAACCCCATGACCACTGCTGTTGTCAGGAACAAAAGAACGATCATGACATTGGGCAGATCGGTCGCGAAAAGGGCGACCATCGCCAGTACCGCGCCAGTCAGGATGTTGGGAACATAGACGGCCAGCTTTGCGCGGGTGGCGCGGTTGATGAAGGGCGACATGAAGATTTCGGCGATCAATCGCGACCCGGTGACAAAGGGAAGCAAGAGCCCGGCAAAGAAGGTTGGCGCCCCCAGCGCAAGGTAGAGAAAGGGCAGAACGAGTGTCGGATTGACCAGTTGCCCACCGATCGTGGCCAGCGCACCAGACCAGAAGATCAGCTGATAGTTTCTGCCCTCTGCCGGGGGGCTTACCTTAGGCGTTTGCGTCTGTGCCATTTATCAATGGGCCATCTACCGTTTGATCCAAGCCCGCACGATACCGTCTGCTCCGGGCCAGCTATGACTTAGTTGAACGATCTGTGTGAGCAGAATGCTTGCCGATTTATTAACTTGTTGCAACGATCACGGGGTTTTCGAGTTTGGTGTGCCGAAGCGCAGGCCCATTTTCAGGTGTTGGACTTGGGCCTCTCCGCACAAAAAACACATTCCCCGGTATTCATGCGCCTTGCCTTGCATTTGCAATCGCGGGCAGGGTGAACACGCCGTATTGCAAGAGCCATACGCAGCCAAGCAGGAGAGAACGTGGTGAAGCAAGCCATCAAACGGGTTGGGGCGATCAAGGCTCTGGGTGCGATGTCAGGCACCTCGCTGGACGGTGTGGATGCCGCTGTGGTCGAAACAGACGGGCAGTCCATCTTTGGCTTCGGAGAGTCGCGGTATCGGGCGTATTCTGATGAGGAGCGTACAATGCTGCGTGGCGCGCTTGGGCAGTGGCACGGGGCAGAGGTGGAAAAGGCCAGTGAATTGGTCACCCATGCTCACGCAGATGTTCTGTCCGAATTCGAAGATGTGGACCTGATTGGCTTTCATGGTCAGACGCTGGCACATGAGCCGCGTGGTCGGGGGACGCTGCAGGTAGGTGACGGCATCGGATTGTCGCAGGCGCTGGGTTTGCCGGTGGTTTGGGATTTCCGTAGTGATGACGTTGCCATGGGGGGCGAGGGTGCACCCCTGGCGCCGTTTTTTCACTTCGCCTGTGCCAAATGGATCGGTGCCGACACACCAATCTGCTTTCTGAATCTGGGTGGTGTCGGGAATCTGACTTATGTGGACCCGTCCTTTGATGGTCCGGAAATGCCGGGGGCATTATTGGCCTTTGATACCGGGCCTGCAAATGCGCCGGTAGATGATCTGATGCAGGCACGCTTGGGCAAACCGATGGATCGGGATGGCGCTGTTGCCCGCGGAGGCACGGTCGAGACCGGAGCGCTGGAGTTGTTTCTGGCTGAACCGTTCTTTGCCCGGATGCCGCCGAAATCGCTGGACCGCAATGACTTTGCCGAAATGATTGGTCTGGTGAAGGAACTCAGCGATGCGGATGCAGTTGCGACGCTGACCGGGATGTGTGCGGCTGGCGTTGCACAGGGAATGGAACACTGCCCGAAACCGCCCGCACGGGTTTTGGTCACGGGCGGCGGACGACACAATCCGGTTCTGATGGAGATGCTGCGTGTCTCGTTGGATTGCCCGGTTGAGCCTGTTGAGGCCGTCGGGCTGGATGGTGACATGCTGGAGGCGCAGGCCTTTGCCTATCTCGCCGTCCGGGTTGCGCGCGGGATGCCGACCTCTTGCCCGGGAACGACGGGTGTGCAGGCGCTGGTGGGGGGCGGTGTTGTTTCTGCCCCGATGCGAGGAGCAGTCAGCAGTGCTTAACGCGTGATCGATCGCGCATAGTCTGCAGAAAATTCAGTATATCCGTCTGATGTCGACTTCAGGTGTTTCTGTGTCCATTCATGGAACACCGGAAGCTGATGGAACGGGACGTTCGGAAAGGAATGATGCTCGGCATGGTAGGGCATGTTCCAGGCCAGAAAACGGACGATCCGGTTGGTAAAAGTAGTTCGGGAGTTTTCGAGCATATTTGCCACTGGCGGGCAGAGCCCGTGTTCAGCCAACAGATAGATGCGCAATACCGGTTGCGCGACGAGAACGGGCAACAGCCAGACCCAGAAAAGTGCTGGTGAAAAGAACAGGCTCAGGGCGGCAAGCGCATAAATGCCGAGGAGAATGCGGGCTTCAGTCTTCATCGCGCCATGCTGGCGTGCTGGCAGATAGGGGGCGTCGATACGACCCAGTGCGTTCATCACCAACACTTTTGCCATTCCGCTCCAGTAGAACCAGCCGCTCAGGTAGATCAACAGACAGCCCCAGCTGTCGGGGCGCGGTTTTCCACCAAGCTCGGGGTCGCGCTCTGGATCGTTTGTCCATTTGTGGTGCGCGAGGTGGAAATACCGGAACCACACAAAGGGCAGGGCGATCGGAACTGAGATAAGGTGCCCGACTGCCTCATTCAGCCAGCCCGACTTAAACGGCGTCTTGTGAGTGCATTCGTGGCTGAGCGTGAACAGAAACACCAACAGGATGCCTTGCGGCAGGATGAGCAGAGGCCAAAGGGGGACCTGCATCAGAATTCCAGTGCTGATCACCGCTATTGCAGTGAAGTAAAGCACCAGATGCTTCAGCCCGGCTATATCCGAGCGTTGTTGCAGCTGGTCTTTGGCTTCCGGTGGCAGCGAGGCTATCAGGGCGCGGTGATCCATAACGTGACATTAGATGTCCAGTGAAATGGATCAAGCCCTTGTCGCGGGCGCTAGGGTCTAACCGCGCGGGATGTCGAAATCGGGCTCTGCCAGTTCGAAACCATCGAATTCGAACCCGGGGGACACCGTGCAGCTGACCAGCGTGTAGTCGCCGGTGGTGCGGGCGGCTTGCCAATGTCCTTTGGGGACAATCAATTGGGGGGCACCCTGAGACAGGTCCGGAGACAACAGATGTTCGGTGGCCGGCCCCTGATCGGTTTCACTGAGAGACAAGATCAGCGGTGCGCCAGAGTGATACAGCCAGATCTCAGTCGCATCGACACGGTGCCAGTGGCTGCTTTCTCCCTCCCGCAGCAGGAAATAAATACATGTGCCGGTGGCACGGCCTTCATTGTCGGCTCTCCATGTTTCCTTGAACCAGCCACCCTCGGGATGTTGTTGCAGGCCGAGGTGGTCGATGATGTCTTGCGCTGTCATTGGGATCCTCTTGTATTTTCGCGCGATTATGCACGGGACAGGACGATCCGCTATGGCAATCGTCAGCACAGGCCATATGTTTGCGACATGACCCTGACGATCCCCTTCGACAACAGTTACGCCCGGCTGCCGGACACCTTTTATTCCCGACAGGCCCCCGAGCCTGTACGTGCGCCGCATCTGATCGCCTTCAATGAAGATCTCGCCAGAATACTGGGGATCTCGGCCGGAGACGTGAAAGAAATGGCCGAGGCCTTTGCAGGAAACTCTGTGCCTGATGGGGCAGAGCCTTTGGCGCAGCTCTATTCCGGGCATCAGTTCGGGCACTATAACCCTCAGCTGGGGGATGGGCGTGCCGTATTGCTGGGAGAGACGGTAGGCACCGATGGTATCCGGCGGGACATACAGCTGAAGGGGTCAGGCCGTACCCCTTACTCCAGACAAGGAGATGGACGCGCCTGGCTGGGGCCTGTGTTGCGCGAATACGTCGTGTCCGAGGCGATGCACGCGCTGGGCATCCCGACCACCCGTGCGCTGGCGGCTGTTGAAACCGGCGAGGTTGTCCTGCGTGAGGGACCAATGCCCGGTGCAGTGCTGACCCGCGTGGCGCAGAGCCATCTGCGCGTGGGTACATTTCAGGTGTTTGCCGCGCGAGGGCAGCTGGACAGTCTGCGGCGGCTTACTGAATACGCCATTGCCCGCCATTATCCCGAGGCGGAAGGGCCCATGGGATTGCTGCGCGCAGTAAGGGATGCGCAGGCAAGCCTTATTGCGCAATGGATGAGCGTGGGTTTCATCCATGGGGTTATGAATACCGACAATTGCTCGATCGCTGGTGAGACCATTGACTATGGTCCCTGCGCGTTCATGGACACATATCATCCCAACACGGTCTATAGCTCGATCGACCGCATGGGGCGCTATGCCTATTCCAGTCAGCCTGAAATCGCGGTGTGGAATGTCGCACAACTGGCTACGGCGCTGATCCAGCAGATGGAAGACAAAGAAGCCACTGTTGAGGAAGCGACCGAGATCGTTCATGCGATGCCAGCACAGTTGCAGGAAAACTGGATGATGAGATTCCGTGCCAAGATCGGTTTGGCAACAGAGGACGAGGGCGATCTGGACTTGCTGTCTGATCTCCTCACCCGGATGGCGCAGAACCATGCGGATTTCACTAACACCTTCCGTGCGCTGGGCAGCGACAAGGCACGGGATCAATTCACCGACCCTACAGCCTTTGACGATTGGGCCGAGGGTTGGCGCGTGCGACTGCAGCGTGAAGAGACACCGCAGAGGGTCATGAAAGCAGCCAATCCCGCCTTTATCCCGCGCAACCACCGGGTCGAACAGATGATCCAGGCTGCTGTGAAAGGCGACTATGAGCCCTTCCACAGGCTGGGTTCGGTACTGGCAACGCCATATCTCGATCAGCCGAAGAATGCAGACTTGACCCGCCCACCAACAGAGAGCGAAGTGGTACATGCGACGTTCTGCGGGACCTGAACCAGTTTACTGGCTTGTCTGATAAGGATTGATGGAATCTGGCCAGCGTCGTGGGTGTTTTGTGATCATCAGAAACACATCCGATCCATCAATCGCCTTGCGCGCATCGCTGATCAGGCGAAGATTCAGGTCGTCGATCTGCTCGGCGGTTACGGGGCGGCCGGGATCGTAATAAACGGTTACGAGGAAAGAGCGGCCCTGTTTGGTGACTGACATGTCCTGCAGGGTGCCGCCGTCTTCGGTTAGCGTTGCGCGCAGCGCACGACGGGCCGTGGCCAGATGCTCGGGGCTGGCGACGACATTTGCCAGCTCTCCCAGACCACCGCGAAAGTCGCGCACATAGGAACCTATGGCCAACAGGCAGAGCAACAGTACGATGATCGAGTCGCCAATTGGTGCGATCGGGGCCAGTGGTCCGTCTCGGAACATATAAATGGCTCCCAACCCGATGCCGGCGGCGGCCGTGATCAGCCCATCGAACAGCGCCGCTTTGGATTCAAGCCTGAGGATCGAGCTGACCTTACCGGTCTTGCGCCATGTGAAATGATGGAATGCCCAGAGGAACAAACAGGTTAGTCCGATAACAACGAAATAGACGAACATCGGTGCGAAGTTCAGCGGCTCGGGCATCATGCCATTGAAATAGCTGTAGATGTTCTTGGCGGCATTCGTGATCGCGAACAGCACAAGCCCCAGCAGTGACAGAGACCTGAAGGTCGAAAAGATCGCCTCGTCCGCAGCATAGCCAAAGGGACGCAGTTTGTCGGGACCTGCATCGACACGCTGGCTGATCCGACGCCCCAGAAAGGCCGATCCGAACCCGATCAGCGAGAACAGGCCGTCCATCATGATCGCGTTCGAATTGGACAGCACACCAGCAACGATCCCTGCTGCGGCCATGAACAGATTGCCCCACATTGCGATCACCAGAGAACGACCTTCCAGACGTTTGGTGTTGCTTGTGTTCTGTGTTGCCATTTTATGCGATCCCGATGTGGTCTCAGACGCTTCATCAATAGCCATTTAGGCAAGTGGGGCCAACACTTGCGCGGATGTTTTGAAACTCGGGGTTGCACTGCGTCGAAGGCAGGGCAATCTTAGGGCTGAACGATATTTCAGGACATCATGACCCGAGCATCGACCTTACGGCTGGCCAGCTACAACATACAAAAATGCGTCGGGCTGGATTTCCGCCGTCAGCCTCAACGCATCATGCAGGTGCTGGATCGGTTGAAGGCCGACATCGTGGTGTTGCAGGAGGCTGACAAGAGACTGCCGCCACGGCCAGCCGCGCTGCCGCATTTCATGCTGGATGAGGCAGGTTGGCAGATTGTTGATCTTGGCGGGGCTGGAAGCCTGGGTTGGCACGGGAATGCCGTGATCTGGCGGGGGGAGGGGATCTCGGTCCAGCAGACCGGTCATCATGAACTGCCAGGGCTTGAGCCGCGCGGGGCCGTGCGGGTTGAGTTTGATACGCCCATCGGACCGTTGCGTGTGATGGGGATGCACCTTGGTCTGTTGCCTGCGTCGCGGCGTCAGCAGATTACCCATATTCGCAGATGTGACTCGGATCTGAATCAGATGCCAACAGTTTGGGCCGGGGATTTCAACGAATGGTCTCGGCAGCCCGTGCTCGATAATCTGGCCCCGGATATGCGGTTCCTGCCGCCAATGCCCAGCTTTCCCGCGGCGCAGCCGTTGGGGGCACTGGATCGTATTGCATTGGGTGATGGGCTGCGCGCCATGGCGCATGGTGTGCACGGCGAGCGGCCTGCGCATATCGCCTCGGACCATCTGCCGATCTGGGCAGACCTTCAGCGGGTTGCGTGAATTGCCCTGCCGTAAAGCGCATTTCCCCTGTGGCGCAAGCGCGCCAGACGTACTAAGACAGAAACCCGAACAAGTCTGAGGGGTATCATGTCGGACACGATCATCGCACGTTGCGAAGCCAAAGGGCTGCGCATGACCGGTCAGCGCCGGACCATTGCCCAGGTCCTTCAGCAAAGCGAGGATCATCCTGATGTCGAGGAGCTTTACGCCCGCGCCTCGGCGATAGATTCGGGTATCTCGATTGCAACGGTCTATCGGACCGTGAAGCTGTTTGAAGAAGCCGGCATTCTTGAGCGGCTGGAGTTCGGTGACGGGCGCGCGCGATACGAAGACGCCGAACGGGACCATCACGACCACCTGATCGACATGCAGTCCGGAGAGGTGATCGAATTCGTCGATCCCGATATCGAGGCATTGCAGGAAAAGATCGCCGCAAAGCTTGGGTATAAGCTGAAAGGTCACCGGCTGGAGCTGTACGGCGTCCCGCTGGAGCAGGACTGATCCATCACGAAACGCGATTGGTCGCCTCACGGCAATTCATCAAACCTGTCGTAATATGGCTTGCTACGTCGCAAAAGTTACGCTTTTGCTGACGTAAGGGCGCAGATTTTTGTCAGCCCATCCCTACGGACACGCGCATGAATAACGTAAACGGCATTTTGCTTATCATCGGATCGATGGCGGCCTTCTCACTTGAGGATATGTTCATCAAGCATCTGTCGATCAGTGTATCGACGGGGCAGATCATGATCGTGTTGGGTCTGTTCTGTGGGCTGGTTTTTGTACTGATGTCTCTGGCGACCCGTAAACGCATCTTTGATCCCGTGGCGTGGCAACCGTTGCCATTGGCCCGAGCCGGGGCCGAAGCGGTTGGTGCTTTGACCTTTGTTACCGCGCTATCGCTGGTCGAGTTGTCCACGGTTGCTGCAGTATTTCAGGCGATGCCGCTGGCCGTAACCATGGGCGCGGCGCTGTTTCTGGGTGAACATGTCGGATGGCGGCGCTGGAGCGCGATTGGTATCGGCTTTGTCGGTGTCCTGATGATCATTCGTCCCGGGCTTGAGGGTTTTGAGCCCGAGTCGCTGTTCGTCGTAGCCACCGTGATTGCTATCGCCGCGCGAGACTTGCTGACACGTAAACTGGATGTTCGTGTACCTTCATCCGTTGTCGCTTTGCAGGCCTATATCGCTGTCGCGCTGGCAGGGGTTGCGTTGATGGCGTTTTCAGCACAGCCGGTCGTGCCGTTGCAGGCGGTACAGGTTGGTCCTTATCTGGGTGCCATCGGCTTTGGAGTTCTGGGCTATTACGGCATTGTAACAGCCATGCGCATCGGAGAGGCCTCGGCCCTGACGCCGTTTCGCTATACCCGTTTGGTCTTTTCGATCGCCGCCGGGATGCTGATGTTTGGGGAACGCCCCGATGCGATGACGATCGCAGGTGCATCGCTGATCATCGGGTCGGGCATGTACACCTTTATCCGTGAACGCAGGCTGGCGCGCGAAATGGCGGTCGCAGCCTGACGGATCGTCGCACGTTGGCGCAAACAGGAAAATGTTAGCCCTAAAGGCCGGAAAATAGGCGTGTTAGCGATAACGGAGCCGGTTTACTTTTTGCCCGGTGCTGTTATGAGGCATGCAACCAAAGTCATCTTTAGGGACCGGTATCATGAGCACCATCATCGACATCCACGCACGCGAAATCCTGGACAGCCGGGGTAACCCCACTGTTGAGGTGGACGTTATTCTGGAAGACGGCACCATGGGCCGTGCCGCTGTACCTTCGGGCGCGTCGACCGGTGCCTATGAAGCCGTCGAAAAACGCGATGGTGACAAGTCCCGTTATATGGGCAAGGGCGTGCTAGAGGCCGTGGCAGCAGTGAACGGCGAGATCGCGGAGGAACTGGTTGGTTTTGACGCGACCGAGCAGGTCGCCATCGATCAGGCGATGATCGAACTGGACGGGACCGAGAACAAGGGCCGTCTGGGCGCCAACGCCATTCTGGGTGTCTCGCTGGCGACAGCCAAGGCTGCTGCGGATTTCACCACACAGCCTCTGTATCGTTATGTCGGTGGCACTTCGGCCCGTGTTCTGCCTGTTCCGATGATGAATATCATCAACGGTGGTGAACACGCTGATAACCCAATCGACATTCAGGAATTCATGATCATGCCGACGTCTGCCGCGAATATCCGCGAAGCCGTGCGCATGGGTTCTGAGGTCTTTCACACGTTGAAACGTGAGCTGTCGGCGGCTGGTCTTGCCACCGGTGTTGGCGACGAGGGCGGTTTTGCCCCTAACATCGCATCCACCCGCGAAGCACTGGATTTCATCCTGCAGTCCATTGAAAAGGCAGGTTACAAGCCAGGCAAGGAAATCCACCTGGCGCTGGATTGCGCAGCAACCGAATACTACAAGGACGGCAAATACGTCCTGTCGGGCGAGAACATCTCACTGACCTCTGAGGAAAACGCTGAGTATCTGGCGGCTCTGGTCAAAGACTACCCGATCATCTCGATCGAAGACGGTATGTCCGAAGATGACTGGGACGGCTGGAAAGCCCTGACCGATGCCATCGGCGACAAGGTCCAACTGGTGGGTGACGACCTGTTCGTGACCAACCCTGCACGTCTGGCCGAAGGGATCGAGCGTGGCTGCGCGAACTCGATGCTGGTTAAGGTGAACCAGATCGGATCGCTGACCGAAACGCTGCGCGCCGTCGATATGGCGCACCGCGCACGTTACACCAACGTTATGTCGCACCGCTCGGGCGAGACCGAGGACGCAACCATTGCTGATCTGGCGGTTGCAACCAACTGCGGTCAGATCAAAACCGGCTCGCTTGCGCGATCGGACCGGTTGGCCAAGTATAATCAGCTGATCCGGATCGAGGAATCGCTGGGCGAAGTTGCCGAGTACGCAGGCGCGTCGATCCTTCGCAAATAACTACTGTGATGCTATCTTGATACCTGGGTACTTCCCGGGGATCGTATTTTGCTGAGTATTATCAATCCAGAAACGCCGGACCAGCTAGACGCGGTTCGGCGTTTGTGTTGGGAGTATCGAGATTTTCTGCTGACGCTGGACGAAAGATCGGTGCAAATCGTGCAGGCTGTCTATCCACAGGAAAAGTATACCCGCGTGTTGGAGGCGATCGAAACCGATCACATGCCGCCCTCTGGTGGGATGAGGTTGGCGTTGTTAAATGGACAGCCGATAGGGTGCGGGATGTTTCACACGCTTGAACCCAGGGTGGCAGAAATCAAGCGAGTGTATGTCAACGAGCAGGCACGCGGCACCGGCGCGGGCTGTGCGATCATGCTAAGTCTTATTGAACAGTGTCGGAGCGATGGATTCGAATACATTCGGATGGACACGGGAAAACCTCTTGAGGCGGCGACTCAATTGTACCTGTCTTTAGGCTTTCAGTTGCGTGACGCGTATTCAGATCTGCCAGAGATTGTCGAAGGCCATCTTCTGTTCTTTGAAATGTCACTATGCCCGGATCAATCTGGGTCGGACACTAAGGGTTAAGATATCATTTTGAAATTTTGACCTGCTGGGTACCAAAAGTAGGGCTATAGGCAAATATTCGCCGACATAAATATCCTTATGTGTGAACCTGTACCTAACGAGACAGGCGCATCGTGACCTATGTTGCTTGCATTGCAGAAAGGAGAACACGATGCCTGTATCCAAATTCCTTCTGGTAATTTCCGCCCTCTCTCTGGGACTGATGGCTGCCTGTGCAGGCCCGGGAACCTATCCGATCACCGGTCAAAAGGTGTCGTCGGATGACCCGGTTCAGGAAATGTACAATCCAAATGTGATCTTCCGCGGGGAGTCTCGCTAGAGCTTCTTGCTCATGAGCGCATAGCGGTCGCGCAGCTTGAAGCCTGTCCGAAGATAGAGCTTTTGTGCTGACTCGTTCGTGCGGTCGACTTCCAGATGCAGGGCGGTCAGCCCTGCACCAGCCAGCGCCTTGGGAAGTTCAAGCAGAACCTCTGTGGCAATTCCACGGCCTCGGACTGCAGGGCGGATGTAAATCTCATCCACAAAACCGTCCATTCCGCCGAATTCGACGGACCAGCCGAATGTCAGGATGATATAGCCCAGTGGCGCGCGGCCCGGCCCGATGAGATAGATGCAGCCATGAGGGATGCCTTCGAGCAGGGGGAGCAGCGCTTCGCGCAGTTGATCGGCATCCTGTTCGATGCCTTCCTCGGCGTGAAAGGCAGAGACGAGGGTCATCAGACGGTCAAGATCGTCCGGGCGGGCGAGGCGCAGTGCGGCAGTCATAGCCGCGCCAGCCGTTCGGTGAGCAGGTCAAAGAACCCGTCCGCATCCACATCGCCGATAAACAGGGCGTTGGGTTTGCGATCTGTAACGCCCCACCAGTCGGCGACGGTCATGCCCATAGTCAGTTCGGACTGGGTTTCAATTTCGACGTTCACGTGCCGACCTTTAAACAGCTCGGGCTTGATCAGATAGGCTGTAACGCAAGGATCATGAAGTGGGGCACCCGCGCTGCCATATTTTTCCTTGTCGAAACGTTCGAAGAAATCGGTCATCTCGGCAACAGCAATACCAACCTTGCTTCCCAGTGCACGGAAGGCGTCGTTGCGGGGCTTTGTAACCAGCGCCTTGTGCGTCACGTCCAGAGGCATAACAACAATTGGAACGCCAGATTTAAACACAATGTCAGCGGCTTGCGGGTCAACGTGAATGTTGAATTCAGCCGTGGGGGTGATGTTGCCAACCTCGAAATAAGCGCCACCCATCAGAATGATTTCCTGCACGCGTTCAACGATGTCAGGCGCTTTCTGAAAGGCGGCTGCGATGTTGGTCAGAGGGCCCAGCGGACAGAGGGTGACGGTACCCGGCTCATGCGTGCGTAGGCTGTCGATGATGAAATCGACAGCATGGCCTTCGGTCAGTTCCATTTGTGGGTCGGGCAGATCAGGGCCGTCGAGGCCAGTTTTGCCGTGTACATGTTCAGCGGTTACCAGAGGGCGGTTCAGCGGTCGATCACATCCGGCATAAACCGGCACATCGGTATGGCCCGCCAATTCGCAAACGATCCGCGCGTTTTTGGCGGTCAGATCCAGCGGCACGTTACCTGCGACTGCGGTAATGCCCAGAACCTCGATCTCTTCGGGACTGGCCAGCGCCAGCAGGATCGCGACGGCGTCATCCTGTCCGGGGTCTGTATCGATGATGATCTTGCGCGCAGTCATGGGTGGCCTCCGGGATATTGAAGGACGGACACTGGCAAGTGTCGCCGCTGTTGTCTAGCAAATTTACGCGCTTCCACGGGCCGTGTTTGCCATTGCTGGCGGGAGTTTGCCGTTGGCGCGATGTTCTTCGGTTTTGACCTCGTCCCAAAGAGCATCCATTTCCTCGAGGGTGCTGTCCGTCGGGGTTTTACCCCGATCAGCCAGCCGTGCCTCGACTTGCTCGAACCGGCGGGTGAACTTGGCGTTGGTGCGTCGCAGAGCGGCCTCGGGCTCGATACCCAAATGACGACCCAGATTTACCATCACAAAGAGCAGATCGCCGAATTCATCCTCAAGCGCGTCTGCGTCCATACTTTCGCGCGCCTCTTCCAGCTCGGCGGCTTCTTCGGTGATTTTGGCCAGCACGTGGCTGGCATCGGGCCAGTCAAACCCCACGCGAGCCGCACGCTTTTGCAATTTGTGCGCCCGCAGGAGGGCCGGCAGGTTGGCAGCTACACCGTCCAGTGCACCTTGCTGTTCCTTGCCTGCGCGTTCGGCGGCTTTGATCGTTTCCCAGTCCTTCGTCTGCTGTTCAGCCGATTTGTCGCGGGATTCATCGCCAAAGACATGCGGATGGCGGGCCACCATCTTGTCGGACATGGTCCGCACCACATCCTGAAACGCGAAATGACCGGCTTCTTCGGCCATTTGGGCGTGGAACACGGACTGGAACAAAAGGTCGCCCAATTCGCCCTTCAGTTCATCCCAGGCCTGCCGTTCGATGGCGTCGGCGACCTCATAGGCTTCTTCAATCGTATAGGGCGCGATAGTGCCGAAATCCTGCTCGATATCCCACGGACAACCGGTTTCCGGGTCACGCAGACGACGCATGATTTCCAACAAACGTTCGATACCTGCGTCCGAGTTATGGATCAGCGGATTTTCAGCCATTGCGAAGCCCCTTATTCCGGTGTCAGATGCATCCATCTCGCAGCTTGGATCAGGAGTCCACCCCAGATGCCCGTCGTCAACCGAATTGCCGATTTTGCCACCGACATGGCCACATGGCGCCAGCACCTGCATACAATCCCTGAGCTGGAATTCGAATGCTACGAAACAGCGGCATTTGTTGCTGAGCGTCTGCGCGAGTTTGGCGTGGATGAGCTGCATGAGGGGATCGCCAAGACCGGTATCGTCGCGATAATCAACGGTCAGGGCGAAGGACCGACGATTGGCCTGCGGGCGGATATGGACGCGTTGCCGATTCCCGAAGAAACCGGCGTTGACTATGCCTCGAAGAATCCAGGCAAGATGCACGCCTGCGGCCACGACGGGCACACAACGATGTTGCTGGGGGCTGCACGTTATCTGGCCGAAACCCGGAACTTTCGCGGCCGGGTTGCGTTGATTTTTCAGCCTGCCGAGGAAGAGGGCGGCGGCGCCGGGGTTATGGTTCAAGAAGGAATTATGGACCGGTTCGACATCGCGCAGGTTTACGCGCTGCATAACGCGCCCGGCTTTGCGGAAGGCTCGTTCTATACAACGCCGGGTCCGATCATGGCTGCTGTCGATACGTTCGAGGTTCACATTCAGGGTGTCGGTGGACACGGGGCCATGCCGCATGAAACGCGCGATCCGGTCATGGCGGCCTGTGGCATTGCGCAGGCGATTCAGACCATCGTCAGCCGTAATCACTACGCTCTGGACGATCTGGTTGTGTCGGTGACGCAAATCCATACCGGCACGGTGAACAACGTGATCCCGGACACCGCCTATATCAACGGCACGGTACGGACCTTCGACCCGGCGGTGCAGAAGATGGTTATGGAACGCATGGAGCAGATCGTGCAGGGACAGGCCACGTCGTACGGGGTTGAGGCGCGGCTTGAATATGATGTGAGTTATCCCGCCACGATCAACGACCCGGAAAAGGCCGCTTTTGCCGCTGACGTGGCGCGCGAGGTTTCGGGGGCCGAGCGGGTCACCGAAAACACCGGTCGCGAGATGGGGGCCGAGGATTTTTCATACATGCTGCAGGAACGGCCCGGAGCTTATCTGTTTCTGGGGCAGGGGGACGGTGCGGGGCTGCACCATCCAAAATACAACTTCAACGACGAAATCGCGCCGGTGGGTGCATCCTTTTTCGCGAAGATCGTGGAAAAGGCGCTGCCTGTGGCTTGACGTTAGCGCGCGTCGCCAGCCCATCGGGAACCTTGGGAGGAAGATAACCCGAAATGGCATTGGAAGATGCAAAGACTCAGGTGGACGAGGCGTTCACCAACCCGGATCTCAAAGGCCTGTCCTTTGAGAACACATTTGGTGGCGCGACCTCGTTTCTGCGTCGGCTTTATACGAAGGAACTGAAAGGCGCAGACATCGCGGTGACCGGCGTGCCGTTCGATCAGGCGGTAACCAACCGTCCCGGTACCCGGTTGGGACCACGTGCCATTCGCGAGGCCAGCGCGTTGCAGTCACCCGACGCACCCTATGGCTGGCCGTTTGATGCGCTCAGCGAACTGGCAATCATCGACTACGGGGACATGGCATATGACTATGCCAATATTCCAGCCTTTCCGGATACTCTGACCGATCACATCCGCACGATTCTGGAGGCGAATGTCGCCTCGGTGACGCTGGGCGGAGATCACTACATCAGCTTTCCGATCCTGAAGGCCTATGCCGAAAAATACGGGCCCATGTCTCTGCTACAGTTTGATGCGCATACGGACACATGGGCCGATGACGACATGTCCCGAGTGGATCATGGAACCATGTTCTACAAGGCGGTGAAGTCCGGGATCGTGGACCCCAAGCGATCAGTTCAGGTGGGGATACGCACCACCAACGAGGACACATTGGGAGTCAACATCATCGACGCACGCGAGGTTTATGAATCCGGACCGGCCGCCGTAGCCCAGAAGATCAAGGGGATTCTGGGCGACAGTCCGGTTTACCTGAGCTTCGACATCGATGGGTTGGATCCGGCCTTTGCACCGGGAACCGGGACACCTGTTTGGGGTGGCCTCAGCTCGATTCAGGCGCAGATCATCCTGCGGGATATCGCGGGGATCAACATCAAGGGCGGGGATGTGGTTGAGGTATCGCCTCCATTCGACACGTCTGGTGCCACTGCGATTGCCGGGGCACATGTGGCAACGCAGATCATCTGCCTGCTGGGGTGGAACAAGCTGGTAAAGCCTTAACCTTTGGTTAGGCATAATCCCGGTAAGTGCTTGGTGAAGAACCGGATCGGAGAAAGTACATGACCCAATTCAACCAGCCGATTGGCGGCAATGATCTGGCGCGGTTCTCGGGGCCGAATACGTTTATGCGGCTACCGCAGGCGTCCTCTCTGGATGGGCTGGACGTCGCTGTTCTTGGGATCCCGATGGATATTGGCACATCTTGGCGATCGGGTACGCGGTTTGGTCCAAAACAGATCCGTAGCGAAAGCGCGATGATCCGGCCGTATAACATGGCCACCTTTGCTGCCCCATTCGATAACCTGCAGATTGCCGATATCGGGGATCTGGCGATCAACACGTTCTCGCTGTCGGATAGTCTGAAGATTATCAAGGAAAGCTATGACGGTATTCTGGCACAGGATGTCATTCCCGTTGCGATGGGGGGCGATCATTCGATCACCCTGCCAATTCTGCGTGCAATAGCAGACAAACATGGTCCGGTTGCCCTGGTGCATGTTGATGCCCATGCCGACGTCAATGACGAGATGTTTGGTGAGCGCGAGACCCATGGCACCGTATTCCGCCGCGCCTATGAGGAAAATCTGATCGTTCCGGACAAGACCTTTCAGATCGGTATTCGGGGATCTGGCTATGCCGCCAGCGATTTCACCGAAGCGCAGGGGTGGGGATTCCGTCAATATCCGGCGTGGGATATCTGGCAGCAGAACCTGACCCAGATCGGGTCTCTGATCCGCAAGACGATCGACGGACATCCGGTCTATATCACCTATGATATCGACAGTCTGGACCCGGCTTATGCGCCTGGGACCGGCACGCCTGAAATCGGCGGGCTGACAACACCGCAGGCACTGCAACTGATCCACGCACTGCAGGGGATGAATGTCGTTGGTTGTGATCTGGTCGAGGTCTCTCCACCCTATGATCCATCGGGCAATACTGCGCTTACGGCTGCGAACTTGTTGTTCGAAATGCTGTGCATTCTTCCAGGCGTGACGTCGCGGTAAGGGCTGGTTGAACATCTTGTTCACCGATGCGTTCCGGCTAGGTTCGGTTGAAACAGGTGCGGGATGAAGATGACTGTAGTTTGGGTATTGGTATGCGCGGGGCTTTTGCTGGCCGGTTACATCCGTCTTGCCCCTTCCGATCCCTCCCGTTGGCATGTGGCACCTGTGGGCGAAACCAGCAGGGACATGATGGGCGCGGTAGTGCGGGTCGTTGAAACCGGCCCGGACGGGCTTGCACGGCTGGATGTGGTTGCGCGTCAGTCCCCTCGTACCAGTGTTTTGGCCGGGTCGGTCGACGAGGGAATGGTGACTTATATCACCCGAAGTCGGTTGATGGGATTTCCGGATTATACCACCGCGCAGCAGGATGGTGACGCGCTGCGTATCCACGCAAGGCTGCGTTTCGGGCGCAAGGATTTCGGAGTGAATAAAGCGCGGGTTGAAAGCTGGCTAGGGCAGCTTCAATAGGTTGAAAATAAAAACTTAATTCCCATATTGGTGGTATGAGTGATTATGAAGCCAAGTTTCAGAGGGCAACCGCTGAATTGGAAGATGCGGGACTGCAAGAGCCCGGAAAATCCACCCCATATGTTCGCTTTTTCAGACGTGCCGGATGCAGGCCGAAACCGGAACTCTATCGGACCAAGGTATCGCGATTGACGTGGGATCCACTGGTGATGGGAGGCCTTTGGGGGCTGGGTTTATATGTATTTCTCTCACCTCCGCTTTGCATGGTCCCACGATTGGCTATTTGCTCTCTGCTCTTTGGTGTCAGCATGGCGCTTTGCGCGGAGCACAATATCCGGACGACGCGCAGAAAGCACAAGCTAAGCAAGTGGGAAGATCTGTAGGTGATTAACCCGAGCTTTGAATAGTTGCAGAATTGCTGAGTTGGGGCTGGGTTTGCTCCAACCCTGATGACAAACACCCCTCCTGAACCTCGCGCCACATGGGAACGTTCAGTGACATCTGGCATTGGGCCATGAACATGCGGCCATCGACCTGCAGGCAGATCATCTCTCCCAGCTCGACTCGGGTTCCGGCTTTGTCGGTGCAATAGCAATCCTGAACCTTGCCGCCGGGGCCAATTACATCAGCCATGACAGGGGTCGTGCACAGGGTAAGCGCAAGAATAATCCGTTTCATGCATGTGAGCTTAGCACAAGGCAGGCCCTTGACCAAAGCCCGCGGATGATAGACACCGCCGGGATGATCCCCGAAGAACGCCTTGAACAGATAACCCAGCGATTCCAATACCTCGAAGCTGCCATGGCTGATGGCGCCTCGGGCGGAGATATTGCGGCGCTTGCCAAGGAATACTCGGACTTAAAGCCTGTGGTTGAGCAGATCGAGACATGGCGCCAACTGGTGGCCGATCTGGCCGAAGCCGAGGTAATGCTGGCCGATCCGGACATGAAAGAGCTGGCTGAGGAGGAAATCCCCGAGCTGCAGGCTCGCATTCCCGAGGCAGAGCATGCGTTGCAACTGGCGTTGTTGCCCAGAGACAAAGCCGATGCGCGTCCGGCAATGTTGGAAATCCGGCCCGGAACCGGAGGTGATGAGGCCGCATTGTTTGCGGGTGATCTGCTGCGGATGTATCAACGCTATTCCGAGGCGCGGGGATGGCAGTTCGAGATCATCGAGGAACAATCCTCGGATCTGGGCGGGATCAAAGAGGTGGTTGCCCATATCAAGGGCGACAATGTCTTTGCTCGGATGAAATACGAATCCGGTGTGCACCGGGTTCAGCGGGTGCCCGAAACCGAGAGCGGCGGGCGTATCCATACCTCGGCGGCTACCGTGGCGGTTCTGCCCGAGGCCGAGGATGTGGATATTCATATCGAACCCAACGATATTCGTATCGACACGATGCGCAGTTCCGGCGCGGGTGGGCAGCACGTGAACACCACAGATTCGGCTGTACGGATTACCCACATTCCCAGCGGGATCGTAGTCACGAGTTCCGAAAAGTCCCAGCACCGCAACCGCGAGATCGCGATGCAGGTGCTGAAGACTCGTCTCTACGATATGGAGCGGCAGCGGATCGACAGCGAACGCTCGGCGGATCGCGCCAGCCAGGTGGGATCTGGGGACCGGTCTGAGCGGATCAGAACCTATAACTTCCCGCAGGGCCGCATGACCGATCACCGCATTAACCTGACGCTTTATAAGCTGGATCAGGTGATGCAGGGCGATCTGGACGAGGTGATCGATGCGCTGACGGCAGACGATCAGGCGCGTCTACTGGCTGAGATGTCACAATGAACGGGGCGCAGACGGCCGCACAGGCCATGGTTGCTGCAACAGCGCGACTGCGGGCTGCCGGTGTTGAAGATCCCGCCCGGGATGCGCGGGTTCTGCTTGCCCATGCAGCACGTATCGAAGCCAGTCGCGTCACGTTGATCGCACCCGAAGAATTGTCGCCTGAGATAGCCGAGCGATATGATCAGCTGATCTCGCTGCGTGCCATCCGTGTGCCGGTTTCCCACCTGTTGGGAGAGCGCGAATTTTATGGCCGCCGCTTTCGGGTGAGCCGGGATGTTCTGGATCCACGCCCCGAGACCGAAGCCTTGATCGAGGCCGCGCTGAGTGAACCGTTCGATCACATTCTGGACCTTGGTGTCGGGTCAGGCTGTGTGTTGGTGACTTTGCTGGCCGAGCGGACAAGCGCATCCGGAATTGGCGTTGATCTGAGCGAATCTGCCTGCCTTCAGGCCAGCGCCAATGCGGTGCTGCATCAGGTGCAGGGCCGGGTCGAGATCATACAGTCCGATTGGTTTGAGGGGATAGAAGAAGGGCAGTTCGATCTGATCGTCTCGAATCCGCCATACATTTCGCTGGATGAGATGACACAGCTGTCCCCAGAAGTGCGGGAACACGAGCCGAGGATGGCTTTGACGGATGAGGGGGACGGGCTGGGCGCTTATCGGCGTATTGCTGCTGCAGCCCCTGATTTTCTGATGCCGGGTGGGCGTATTCTGGTCGAAATCGGTCCGACACAGGCGGCGGCTGTCGCGGCATTGTTTGACGCGTCGGGTCTGATCGATATCCGCGTGGTTCCGGATCTGGATGGCCGGGACCGTGTTGTTGGCGCCAGAATGCCGGGTTGAATGGGGTGAATGAGGCCAAAAAACGCCGGTTCAGGTAAAAAAGCTGCGAAAATGCATATTACCCTCTTGTCTGCATGATCAGGACATGCTTACTCAGGGTAGTCGGCGAGGTTGACGCTGTTTCAGCGCGCCCCTGACGCCAAGCCCAAAAAGTCGACAGCACGTCACGGTAAAAGGCCTTAGAGCAGTGCAACGTACGGGTTGATCGACAGTGAATGACAAGGCTGACGTAAAGTAAGATGAGATCTTCCAAATCCCGCTCGCGGGCCAAGAACAACCGCAATCGCCCTTCTGGTGGTAATGTCGTAAACCGGGTTTTTGACAGCTCGGGTCCAGAGGGCAAAGTGCGCGGCACCCCGCAGCAGATCATTGATAAATATAATCAGCTGGCGCGTGACGCCCAGCTGTCGAATGACCGCGTCGCGGCCGAGAACTTTCAGCAGCACGCGGAACATTACCTGCGTATGCTGAGCGAGGCGCAGCGCGAAATCGAAGCGCGCCGTGAAGAGCAGGAACGCCAGAACCGTGAGCGCCAGGCCGAACGCGACCGTGAGCGCGCCGAGCGTCAGGAACGCGAAGCTGCACGTCAGGCAGATCCGGCCGAAGCGCCGCAACCTGACGTGATGGATTTCGGGTCCGAGCCTGCCGCACCTGAATCTGGTCTGGTCGAGACACCGGAAAGCCAGGGTGCTGAACCAGTCGAAGAGGCACCTGCCAAGAAAGAAAAGCCACCACGCCGTCCACGTGCACGCA
Organism: Ruegeria sp. CE12; assembly: GCF_056537525.1. Classification (NCBI taxonomy): domain Bacteria; kingdom Pseudomonadati; phylum Pseudomonadota; class Alphaproteobacteria; order Rhodobacterales; family Roseobacteraceae; genus Ruegeria; species Ruegeria sp. CE12. The sequence continues at coordinate 452,045 of NZ_JBQFRS010000002.1, forward strand.
AGCCCAAGGCTGCACCCGCCGAGCCTGAACAGGCTGCAGCGGATAACGGAGACGCGCCAGAGGCGGCTGAGTAACCTAAGCGATCAAGGAAATTGAAAAACCCCGGTCAAATTGCCGGGGTTTTTTGCATTGAGGTGTACTGTTTGTGCTGATTTGAAAAGATGTGTGTGTGAGAACGCTATTTTTTAGAGTGGCACACTCCGCTATTTTGGGTTCTGAATTGACCGCTGCGTAGACTTACTTTCATTTTCGCGGATAGAGCTTCTAAATCTATTCTAGCGTCATAGGTTGCTCGATATTTGGCTTCCCATTTTCGTTTGCTCGTATGTTCGTTGATTGAAACTGGTAAGTCTAATCTCCAACGCGCTTGATATTTCCGGCCGTGTCGAGATGTTACCAATACCTTTATCGGCGCTTTGCGAACGCTTCGTACAATGTCGTCTGAAACAACCACGCTTTCAAAGTTCTCGTCGAATGTGAAAGATATTCTTTGTGGAATAAAACCTGATCTCTCGGGTTCAAAATTACACACGTATTCAAGCTCGAGTGCGATGGCCGGGACTGTCATGCCAAGTAGGAAACCAGTAGAGATCAGAGCAAGTAGTTTCAATTGTTTCCCTCGATATGGATTTTTGATGCTTATAGTCTATTGAAGCTACATTGAGCTAAGGTTCAGCAAATTGATCTTTAACTACGGTTTTTGAGTGTCTGCGACAGAACGAGCCAGCGCACAAAACGCTTCTAGCGGAACCTGTTCCGCACGTTCCGTTGGTTTGATGCCGGCAGCCAGCAAGCGATCCTCGATATCGGGTGCGACACCTTTCAGAGAGGCGCGAAGCATCTTGCGGCGCTGGTTGAAGGCTGCTGCCACGACGCGTGAGAGGGTGGCTGCATCTGCCGGATAGCGCGGCTCGGGCAGGGCAGTCAGGTGGACCACGGCGCTGGACACTTTGGGTGGTGGGGTGAAGGCTCCGGGGGGCAAAGACATGGCGATACGTGCTTCGGCCCTCCATTGGGCGAGGATGGCAAGGCGGCCATAAGCTTTGCTGCCGGGTTGGGCCACAATGCGCTCGGCGACTTCGCGCTGGAACATCAGGGTCAGGCTTTGCCAGAATGGCGGCCATTCCGGTGGCGTCAGCCAGCGGACCAGAAGTTCGGTCCCGACATTGTAGGGCAGGTTGGCCGCAATCCGGATCGGCGGTGTCAGATGCGTCAGCGGGTCGATTTCAAGCGCGTCCCCGTTAATGACTTCAAGCCGGCCGGGATAGGCCTCGGCAATGTCGTTCAACGCTGCGATACAGCGGGTGTCTTTTTCCAAAGCAACGACTTTGCGCGCGCCCTCGGACAGCAGACCACGGGTCAGGCCACCCGGTCCGGGTCCGATCTCGAGCACATCGCATTCGGTCAGATCACCGGCCTGCCGTGCAATCTTGGCGGTCAGGTTCAGGTCCAGCAGAAAGTTCTGCCCCAGCGATTTGCGGGCCGATAGCTGGTGGGTCGCGATGACTTCGCGCAGTGGGGGGAGGGTGTCGATAGCGCTCATGATCCGTTCACCGTGGCGCGGATAGGGTGTCATGCGCCAGAAATTTTTCACTTCGGTCCGGGATATGGCCTGCGTTGTACAGGTTCAAGACCCTTGCGCCATCTGCTGCGCGAGTTTGAGGGCCTCAATCAGGCTGGTCGGGTTGGCGATGCCTTGTCCGGCGATGTCCAGCGCGGTGCCATGATCGGGTGAAGTCCGGATGAAGGGCAAACCCAGCGTTACATTCACGCCGCGGTCGAAATCCAGTGTCTTGATCGGGATCAGGGCCTGATCGTGATACATGGCGATGGCTGCATCGTACCGCCTGCGCGCGGCGGAGTGGAACATGGTATCGGCCGGATGCGGGCCCGTAACCGTGTAGCCGTCGGGATTGAGATCAGAGATCAGCGGGGCAATCCAGTCCAGCTCCTCACGACCCATTTTGCCACCTTCTCCGGCATGGGGGTTCAGCCCCGCAATCGCGATGCGCGGATTTTGAATACCAAACTGGTTCTGCAGACCTTGTGCAGTGATTGCGATCGTTTCGCGCAGCAGCTCTGGGGTCAGGACGCTGGGGACTTGCGAGAGTGCGATGTGGATCGTGGCTGGGACCACGCGCAGCTGATCGCTGGCCAGCATCATCACGACACGATCTTTACCGGCAAGAGCGGCCAGAAATTCTGTATGTCCGGGATAATCGAATCCCGCTCCGTCAATCAGCGCCTTTTTGTGGATCGGAGCCGTGCAGAGCGCTGATGCCGCACCCGATTGTACTAGAGAAACACCGCGTTCAATTGCATCGATTACAGAGGGAGCATTGTTTGGCTCGGGATGGCCTGGCACATTCGGCGCGGGGAAATCCAGTTGAAGCACTGGTAGGGCCATCGCACAGACCCCGGCCGCTTCGGACGGGTCATTTATTCGTGCAACCGGAGTGTCGTTTGGCAGATGCGCGGCGTCGCCGATATAGACGAACGGGCAGGTGCCGCGCAGTTGTTGCCACGCCTTGGCTGCGATTTCGGGGCCGATACCGGCCGGATCACCACAGCTAAGCGCGATCGGGCGGGTCATTGCTCGATAATGGTTGCGTCTGCCCGCATTTGTTCGATGAAGCTGTCGGCAAAAGCCTGCAGGCGCTGCTGGGTCAAAGCGTTAGCAACATCCTGACGAGACGTATCTTCGCCCAGATCGCGGGTGCGAGTGCACAGCATCAGGAACATCAGCGTCTGCCCGTTGTTGCGGGTGAGCGTTGTTGAAATCTCGTTGGGGTCCAGCTTGGCAAGTTCCAGCGCCACGTCGCGCGGGATTTCGGAGGGGCTGGCGGACACGCGCTCAAGAACCTCTGGCGGTTGATCTTTGGCGATACCATAGAGGTCGTTACAAGTGTCGATGTTTTCCTTCAGCTCCGCCGCAGTTTTCTGGGCCTCTGGGCTACGACCGCCTGGAATATAGTAGATCGCATAGTCGATCTTGGAATAGCGTGGTGCGCCTGTCGAAACCTCGCGAATGCCGCGCATCTGGAACAGGGCTATGGCGTTGGGAAGACTCAACGGCTCGGTTATATCTCCGTTCTGCAGGCCCAAGATGACGGGCTGCAGCGCGGGCGGAAGATTATTGAGCGACAGCCAATCCAGTCGACCTCCGTTTTCGCGGGTCGCTGCCGCCGAATATTGTGTGGCAGCGGAGGAAAACGCGTCATAACCGTCTACCTGAGAAATTTCCTGCGCCAGCGCGTCAGCCTGAGCGAGCGTCTGGGGTGTTACGGGAATGATAATCTCGGACAACAGAACTTCGAGGCCGCCACCGCCGCCCTGGCCCATTGCCCGGTTAATTTCATCCTCTGTGGGGCGCGCCTGAGAGATAAACCTCGTGCTGACGTAGTCACGCCACGAAAGCTGATCTTCAACAAAATCCCGTACTGTTTCAGGATCTACACCGGCATCATTGAGCAGCCGCAAGAAATCTTCAGTCGAAAGCTGACCACGAGCGGCAAACTGGTCGATACCAAGCTGTACATCTTCTGGTGTCGCCTGAATTCCGGCATCCCGCATCGCCTGCTTGCGCAGGCGAGCATCGATCAGGGCCTCACGCACTTCATCTTCAGAACTTCCCGGCAGGCCGAGCGCTTCGAGAAATTGCTGGCGTTGCTGCAATTCATACCACGTCACGATATCCTGATTGATCCGGATCGCGGGTGAGAACAGGCTTTGCCCGATGGCCTGCGGCGAAGAAAAGGCGATAAGCGCCGCAGCGAGTGCGGGCAAAGCCGGTCTTTGCCAACCGGTACGAAGAAACTTGGAGAAACCTGATATCAGCTGCATTTTCTTTTGTACTTCTTGCCCCCGCCTTCGACGGCGTATCCAGTTAGTGCAACGGTAAAGCCGAATTCTGTCGAAGGCTCAATACTTGATGTGGACGTATAGCGCCGACTGACGGTCATGTTAACCTGCACGCACTCATTTTCGTAGGTAACTCCAAGCCCGTAGCGGATTGGCTCAGATTCGGCCAGATCATATCGCGCCAGTGCCTGTGTCAGCCAGTTCTGATCGATTCTGTAACGTCCCGTTAGCCAAATCTCGGATATTTTGTCACTGTTTTCTGCAGGGTCGGGTTCCTGCCAGACATAGCTGCCCGTCAGCGCGTTGTCGTCTTTGGCCCAAACGCCCCGGAACTCGGCTTTGGCAAAGCTGAAGTCATCATCCAGCAGGCCACGTGCCGCGAGAGTAAGGCCTTTGGCGGTTTTCAACTGCCCGGCCAGCAGCAGGTCGGATGTGGTGCCCTGCAGGCCCGAGGTCAGGGTGAAATCCGGATCGGCATCGGCGCGGAACACCTGACCGACGGTTGCAAGCGCTTGCCAGCCGTTCGGCGTATTGCGCGCCCAGTTCACGCCGACAACAGCTGTTGCTCCATTTTCGCGGCGATCTTCGGCTGGAAAGCGAGACAGGGACAGCAGATTGCCCTGGTCGAACTCCTGAAACGTACTTTCGTCATTGGGTACGTCGGTATTCGAGACATGCGTCCAGCCTACCTGAACAATCGGTTCGAGAAACTGCGTTGCGCCGGTCTGCTCGCGCCGCACCATCGGATAGCGCAGAGTAAGGGCTGCCCGAGGCGTCGATCTGGTAATCTGGTTGGGATACTGACTGTCATTGCGGATATCGAATGTGTCGACCGACGCCCCCAGCTGTGCATCGGCGCGCAGGCCTGAGGCAAAGGTCCAGCTGCGCAGCCATTCGGCATCCATCGTCGCACGGGCCACATCCCGTCCGACGATATTCTGATCGCTGGTTCGTGTATGGGAATGCCCGATAAACGCAAGCCTCACTTCACCGCCCAGAGCGTTGGGAAAGTATCGCTTTTCAAAGTTCAGATCGAAAACGCGCGAGGGGATTTCGTCCTGATTCTCGCTGTCGCGCAGGGTTTTGTAGTGGATGAAACTGGTTTTGAACGCGGTATCGCGTTTGATCCGTTCCAGTGCGATTTCGCTGCGCAGACGGTCAAAGTCCGGCAGACCATAATCAGCCAGATACGCGTCATCCGACGTTGTTTGAATGTTGAACGTCAGCCGGTAATCATTTTTCAGAGCGAACCAACCATTCGCAAAAAGATAGCCGCGATCCTGGTTTTGTTGCACGTCATCGCGGGTGTATGCGCCTTCGAACTGAATGCGGCCGTTTTTGAAAGCCTGACGGTAACGATAGCCTAATGTCGTTGTCTTGGGTGAGACATAGGGCGTCAGCGTCAGATCCTTGTGGTCGCCCAGCTTAAAGAAATAGGGGACCTGTACACCGGTTCCCAGTTGCGAGGTCGTCCGGATCGACGGGACAAGAAAACCTGTTGCACGCTCCAGTGTCGGGTCGGGCAGGCGCAGTACGGGAAAGTAGAAGACCGGGAAATCAAGGATGCGGAACTGTGCACCTTCGAAATACAGCTGCCGTTCTAACTGATCGTGCGTTACCTTGCGCGCCCGAATTTGCCAGAGTGGTGGTTTGCCATTGGCGCAGACATGACATGAGGTGGCCGACACTTTGCTGAACTGTGTGTACCTGCCGCCAGCGCGGGTTGCCTGAACCGAGGCGATCTGAACCTGCTGATCGAACACCATTCGGGCACCGATCAAAAGCCCGTTCTGGATGCCATCATCCAGCTGAGCGGAGTCCGCCAACACAGTGGATTGACCCGCCTGATCGATCCGGATCGGACCTTCGAGGGTCAGCTCACCGGTTTCCCGATCGAAGATTACACTTTTGGCCGATAGTTTGATGTCGCCCTGATAGGCTTCGACATTCCCTTCGGCGACGAGTTTCCGGTCGGGTGTGATGAAAATCTTATCCGCCACCAACAGGGCCGGCTGGTCTTGGGCAGCCCCATCCTGTCCAGCGGCTGCGGAACCTGATGCGTTTTGCGCAAGTGCGATGGACGGTGCCGCCAGAACCAGAGTGCTGGACAGCAGCAAAGATATTAGTCGCCGCATTAACCGTCCTCCGCGTGCAGCAAGAGGCCTAAGGACAACAGGATTGCGGCAAAGGGCGGTGCCCAGGCGGCGACATAGATCGGCAACTGGCCGTTCTCCCCCAGAATTTGAGCGAAATTACGTACGAAGTAGATGGCAAAGCCCAACAGAACCGCTGTCAGAACAGCGATGCCTGTGCCGCCGAAACGGACATGGCGCATGGTGAAAGCAGCACCAATCAGAACCATCGATACAAGAAAGAATGGCCGCGCAAGCTGTACCTGCAACCAGACTTCGTATTGCTTTGTTGAAAATCCTGCCTCGCGAAGATCGTGGATGAGTTGTGGCAGGTCGTAGACTGAAACGGAGTCCTGTTGGCCTAATGTATCCAGAATGCGATCGCGTGTGAGAGTCGTGGGAAGAGCAAGTTGTTCATACGTGATTGCATTTGTTTCGGGATTCGAGCCGTTCTGGAGCGTCCAAACCTTGGCCTGATACAGAACCCAGTTTCCATCTTCTAGACGTGCCGTTTCAGCAAAGATCTGTTCGGTCGGAATACCATCGGGCGAAAACGTCGTGATGGTAACCTCCCTGAGCCCGAAATCCTCGTCGGGATCGGTCCCGACAGCATGGATCACGGATTGACCCGATGTGGAACCCTGGCGCAACCAAAGGCCCTCGCTGCTGATCGAAAGGGTAGAACTGCCATTGTTGCGATATCCGTCTGCCAAACGCTGGTATTCTTCGGATGTCGCGGCAGAGATCGGATTCAGCAGCGCCACCGCCAGTGCACCGATCGCCAAAGCCAGCAGAACGGGTGCAGCAAGCGCGCGGATTCCGGACCGCCCGATAGCGCGTGTTACGACCAGTTCGGAACTGCGCGCCAGACCAATGAACAACGCAATCGTGGCCAGAATCATCAACAGCGGCAGCATCTCGCTGATTGCCGCCGGGGTGTTCAGCAGGGTCAGGCGCAGCAATTGACCAAAGCTCAGGTCGACGTCAGTGAACTTGCGGACTTGCTCGATCAGGTCGATCAGAATCATGAGCGTCAGAAAAATGCCGCCGATAACGAGAAAACTCTGCAGGAATCTTCGGGCAAAATAGCGGTCGAGGATCACGAGTTCACCTCCGGCTGACCGCTGAGCTCGGGGTCCACGCCAGAATCGCCCCGGCATGGAATCATGCGCGAAGGCCTATGCCTGCCGTTTGGTGCCAATACTTCTCCCCCGAGCCTGCCGGTTATTTTCGGGCGACCTTAATGCAAATGGCAGACGGGGAAAACTGCTATCTGGTCAATATTGGTGGTCCACGCTAGGTCTTGGGGAAGAGTTTTTCAGGAGCAAGAGATGAGCAGTCTGATACCAATCCGTTTTCAGGACTTTGATTTGGATCTCATGGCGCAGGCCGAAGGGCGTGTGGTCATCATTATTCCTGCCGAAGGAAAGATGAGCCCCGCTGCGCGCAGGGCCAATCGCCTGACACGAGGCGCAGTGGCCCGACTGGTCGAGAGCGAGAAGTTTGACAAAGCCAAGACAGGCGACGTGATCTCTCTGGCCTGGCCCGGTGGCATGGCGGCTGAAGCGCTGGACGTTCTGGTTTTGCCGCGTCGCCCCGATCATGACGAGGCGCGCAAGGCGGGTGCTGCTTTGGCAAAGCTGGCCAAGGGCAAGGACGTGCTGGTGATGGCCGCAAATCAGGTGCGGACCGAGGAACTGGCCTTGGGCATGGTGCTGCGCAGCTATGATTTTGATGCGCACAAGACTAAGGACGCCGATTCCACGGGCGAAATTGTGATCAGTCATTCCAAAGCGGATGAGGTCGAAGCGGCGTTCGCACCGCTGAACGGTATTGCCGATGGCGTGCGCATGACCCGTGATCTGACCAATGAACCCGCCAATGTTCTGACCACGACAGAATTCGCCGATCGCCTGAAAGAAATGGAAGCGCTGGGGCTGGAAGTTGAGGTTCTGGAAGAGGACAAACTGGCCGAGCTTGGCATGCGCACATTGCTGAGCGTCGGGCAGGGGTCTGACAGCCCGTCCAAGGTTGTGGTCATGCACTGGAATGGTGGCGACAAGGACGACGCTCCGCTGGCGCTGGTGGGCAAGGGCGTGGTGTTTGATACCGGTGGTATCTCGCTCAAACCCGCTGCGGGCATGGAAGAGATGACCATGGACATGGGCGGTGCGGGTGTCGTTGCAGGCACCATGCGTGCATTGGCGTTGCGCAAGGCCAAGGCCAATGTGGTTGGTCTGGTCGGGCTGGTGGAAAATATGCCTTCCGGCCGCGCTACGCGCCCCGGCGATGTCGTTAAATCGATGAAAGGCGACACGGTCGAGATCATCAATACCGATGCCGAGGGTCGCTTGGTTTTGTGTGATGTCATGTGGTACGCGCAGGAGAGGTTCAATCCTGTCGGCATGATTGATTTGGCCACTTTGACAGGTGCCATCATCATCGGGCTTGGGCATGAGAATGCGGGCGTTTTCTCGAACAATGACACGTTCTGCGATGCTTTCCTGAAGGCGGCCAAAGTCGAGGATGAAGGCGCATGGCGGATGCCACTGGGCAAAGCCTATGATGACCTGCTGAAATCCCGCATTGCGGATATGAAGAACGTGGGTGGTCGCCCGGCCGGATCGGTCACTGCGGCGCAATTCCTGCAACGTTTCGTCAAGGAAGATACCCCCTGGATTCACCTGGATATCGCGGGTGTTGCTTCGGTATCGTCCGAGACATCCTATGCGCCCAAAGGGGCAACCGGTTGGGGCGTGCGCGCGCTAAGCAGGTTTGTTCAGGACAATTTCGAGTAACTCGAATGGGGGCCGTCTATTTCTATCATCTGACGCGCCAACCGCTTGAGCAGACCTTGCCGGTACTGCTGGACAAGGCACGGCAGGCCGGGTGGCGGATAGCCGTGCGGGGCACTGATCCCGCTCGGCTGGACTGGCTGGATGAAAAACTGTGGCTGGGGCCTGATGACGGGTTCCTGCCACATGGTCGTGCCGGTGGACCGCACGATGCGATACAGCCTATTTTGCTGACGACCGAGACGATGGCGGCAAATGATCCATCCTGTTTGATGGCGATCGATGGCGCTGCGGTTGAGCCGGACGAAGTCGAAGCATCCGAGCGTGTCTGCATTCTGTTTGATGGCAACGATCAAAGCGCAGTTCAGGCCGCACGGGTACAATGGAAGGCGCTGACCTCAGCAGGTTGTTCGGCGCAATATTGGTCCGAGGATTCAGGCCGGTGGGAGAAAAAGGCAGAAGCCTGATCTCCCTTTCACTGCGCCGATCTGTTCAGATAATCTTTCATTCACGCTACCGTCACTTGGCAATGTCACAGCTGCGTGGATTGAGGTGAGGTGAGCGGATGGATCAGGTTCCTCCAAAAAAGCTGCATTGGGACAGCGCAAACAGCCCGGAAGCGCGCCATAACAACGCGAGGGTCGCCTCGTCGTTGGAACGGCTGGTGTCCGCAGGCAAGCGGATGGCGGTTCTTACTGTCCTGAGCAGTTGGAATGCGGCCGACGTTGTGAAATGCCTGCTGAAGATGAAGACCAAGCGTGCGCGCCGGGTGTTCGAATGGTTACCTGATGATGTGAGTCTGCCGGTTCTTGTCGAACTGGATCCGGAATTGCGTTCAGTTCTGTTTGAGGCTTCAACGCGAAAGAAATTCCGCAAGATCGTCTCCAGAGTTTCGTCTGATCTGGCTATCGAGTTGCTGGAAACGCTGCCGCCCGACACTCATGATGATCTGATTGCTGATCGGAAGGATGCAGATGTCATTCGACAGTCCTTGTCTGCAGATGATGACAGTGCGGCTGCGCATATGCGCCACGGGGTTTTGACGGTTCCTGTTGGATGGACGATTGGCGAGGTGGTATCTCATCTTCGAAAAACCTCGGACCAGTTTGCGCGACTGGATATGATTTTTGTTCTCGAACAGGACAAACGACTGGTTGGCTATCTGCGCAGTCGGGACCTACTGTTGAACCCGGATGACACCTGCGTTTCTGATATCGTCCAAAAAGACACTGTGACGGTCGACAGTTCTGCAGATCAGGAAGAGGTGCTGCGCCTGGCCGAGGCGCGCTCGGCCTCTGTTATCGCTGTCGTCGATGCCAATGGCCGTTTTCTGGGCGGGATAGCCCCGCCGGAACTGGCCGAGATTGCGCGGGAAGAAGTTGAGGAAGACATGCTCAAGATGGGGGGCGTATCCCCCGATACGACGCAATTCGACACGCCTGGCCAGATTGCCCGCCGCCGCCTGCCGTGGCTGCTGGGCGGGTTGGTCGGTAGCACCATCGCAGCGGTTGCCATCGTGTCGTATGAGGACGCACTTGCCGAATCCGCGATCCTTGCAAGCTTTATTCCCGTTGTTCTGGCAACAGCCGGCAACGCCGGAATTCAGGCCTCGACCGTTTCTGTGCAGGTACTGACTTCGGGGGCGGAGTGGCGTGGCGATCTGCCGTCGAGATTCTATCGCGAACTGCGTGGGGCCCTGCTGAACGGGCTGATCGTTGGCATGGTCGTGGGCCTTCTGGTTGTGATTGGCAGCCTGTTCATCGCAATTGAAAAGCCAGGCCTGTTGGTTCTGACTTCGATCGTCGCACTGGCGATCGTGACTGTTATCGCAGCGTCGGTCGGGTCGATGGTGCCGTTCCTGCTCAGGGCGTTGAAACAAGACCCGGCCGCGGCAACCGGCATCTTCATAACCACGTCGAACGATGTGTTCGGCGTTCTGGCCTTTTTCTTTGTTGCCAGTCTGATTTATCTGAGTTGATCGGGCTTGCCCCGGTCAAACCCTGCGCTAGGGTGCAGGGCGAGCAGGAGGATTTCCAGATGAAAATGAAACCTTTGGGGCGCACCGGTGTGATGGTGTCGGATCTGTGCCTTGGAACAATGACCTTTGGCACACAGACCTCCGAGACCGGTGGACACCGACAGATGGATATGGCCCTGGCAGCCGGGATCAACTTTGTCGACGCGGCTGAGATGTATCCGGTGAATCCGATCTCGAAGGAAACCGTGGGCCGGACCGAGGAAATTCTGGGCAATTGGAATGCAGCCAATGCTGCGCGCCGGGGCGACTATATTCTGGCGACCAAGCATTCAGGAGCAGGATTTTCTCACGCCCGTGAGGGGGCGCCAATTTCCGGCCAGACCATTCCCGAGGCAATCGAGGGATCCCTGCGCCGGTTGCAGACTGACTATATCGACCTCTATCAGTTCCACTGGCCAAACCGGGGCAGTTACATGTTCCGCCAGAACTGGGATTACGATCCTTCAGGTGGGGATCGTGACGAGGTTGTTGCGAATATGCAGGAGTGTCTTGAGGCGCTGCAGGTACAGGTCGAAAAGGGCAATATTCGCGCCTTTGGTCTGTCGAATGAAAGCGCCTGGGGAACGGCCCAATGGGTGCGACTGGCAGATGAAACCGGTGCGCCACGCGTCGCGTCCGTGCAGAACGAATACTCAATGCTGTGCCGTCACTTTGATACCGATATGGCCGAGCTGAGTGCGCATGAAGATGTGGGACTGCTCGCCTTTTCGCCGCTGGCTGCCGGGTTCCTAACAGGCAAATATCAAGGCGGCACCGTTCCTGAAGGGTCGCGTATGTCACTGGTGCCTGAAATGGGCGGGCGCAAATCTGCTCGGGTTTTTGACGCCGTCGCTGCCTATCTGGAGATCGCTGACAAACATGGGCTGGATCCCGTGCATATGGCGTTGTCCTGGTGTCGCAGTAGACCGTTCATGACCTCGGCCATCTTTGGGGCCACGGATGAGGCACAATTGCAGCGCATTCTGGATGGGAAAGATCTGGAATTGTCACAGGATGTGTTGAAAGAAATCAACCTGGCCCATCGCGCCCATCCCATGCCGTACTAAGGTAAGGGGGCAATGCCCCCATCACCTGCTGTAGACCCCGTCAGTGATGTGTGGGCTGGATGCGATCCTGCCGCAGGTCACGGGCGGAAAGACCATGTGCGGTTCGGAACGCCCGGGCAAAGCTTGACTGCGACGCAAAGCCTGTGGCCAGCGCGACATCCATCAGTGGCATGTCTGTGTCGGTGACAAGTCGGCGCGCCTCGGCCAGGCGAAGCTGCAGGTAATGGTCTTGCGGCGTGGTGTTCAGACGCAGTCGAAACTGTTGCTGCAGCGTGCGTGGGCTGGTTCCCAAACGGTCGGCAATATAGGCGAGTGGCAGAGGTTCATCCAGTGACGCCTCCATCAGGCTGTTTGCCTTTGACGTCAGAGCTGAGTGGCGGTGCGGAGCCCCGGTGCGGCTTTGCGGTTTGGTTGGCTCTGGTGCTCCCTCATAGAGGAACAGCCCAGATACACGTGAGGCAAATCCTGCGCCGTGGCGGGCTGCAATGATATGCAGCATCATCTCGACCGCCGGGATCGCGCCACCAGATGTCAGACGGTTGCCGGAAACAGTGAAACGGTCAGGGCGCACGTCGACCTCGGGGAAACGGGTCGAGAAATTGTCCAGATCTTCCCAATGAGTGGTTGCTGCGTGCCCGTCCAGCAAGCCGGCTTCGGCCAGCAGCCACGGGCCGCCGTCGATACCTGCCATGGTCGCACCAGAGGCCGCGATACGGCGCAAGCCAGCCAGCAGGCTGGGGGTTGCGTGGCGCGCAAGCTGGAAGCCTGCAACCACAATCATCAGATCGCAACTGTCCAGACGCGCCAGCGGAATGCCGGGAACGTTCAGTGCACTGGTAAGCATCGCAGGCTCAGCCGTGGCGGTGACATAATCCCAGTCAAAGGCAGGACGATCCGCCAGCCGGTTCGCTGCGCGCATCGGATCAACCGCCGATGCAAAGCTGAGCGTGTTACATTCATCCAGAACCAGCACGGCCGTTTTCAGGGCGCGATGTTCGGGCTGCAGTATGTTTTTTGCGGATTTCATCAAGTTCGATTCGCATTCTGGCAAGTTGTTTCCACAAGGCTGCGTCAGAGTCGGGTAAGAACGCAAATCGGAATCCGGGGAGAAGCCTGAGGATAACTTGGGTCAAAACCGGGTATAAGTTGGGGAAAACACCATGCCACTGGAAATGAACCGCGAAGTCTTCATCACTTGTGCCGTCACGGGCTCAGGTGGAACGCAGGATCGCAGCCCGCATGTACCACGTTCACCGAAGCAGATTGCCGAAAGTGCGATCGCTGCGGCCAAGGCCGGCGCGGCCATTGTTCACTGCCATGTGCGGGACCCGGAAACCGGCGCGCCCAGCCGTCGCCTGGACCTGTATCGCGAAGTCACCGACCGCATTCGCGAGGCCGAAGTAGACGTTGTCCTGAACCTGACCGCAGGTATGGGCGGTGACATGATCTTTGGCCCGACAGAATCTCCTTTGCCGTTGAACGAGGAAGGTACCGACATGATCGGCGCAGCCGCGCGGGTCGAGCATGTGGCCGAATGTCTGCCCGAGATCTGTACCTTGGACTGCGGTACCATGAACTTTGCCGAAGCTGACTATGTCATGACCAACACGCCGGGCATGCTGCAGGCGATGGGTCGGATGATGACACATTTGGGCGTGAAGCCCGAGATCGAAGCCTTTGACACCGGCCATCTGTGGTACGCCAAGCAGCTGGTTAAGGACGGTATTCTGGACAGCCCGGCGCTGGTTCAGTTGTGCATGGGCGTGCCGTGGGGCGCACCGGATGATCTCAACACCTTCATGGCCATGGTCAACAATGTCCCGGATGACTGGACGTTCAGCGCGTTCGCGCTGGGACGAAACCAGATGGCCTATGCATCGGCTTCGGTGCTGGCTGGCGGCAACGTGCGCGTCGGGCTGGAAGATAACCTATGGCTCGACAAGGGCGTTCTGGCAGAAAACTGGCAGCTGGTTGAACGCGCCAACACCATCGTTTCCAACATGGGTGCGCGGGTGATCGGTGCGCAGGAAGTGCGCGAGAAGCTGGGGCTGGTGAAGCGGGCGCCGAAGGGCTGAAACTTCCCCTTGTAGAGTTTTCGCAAAGCCAAGACACCGGGGCATCAACTGAAGGAATAACTCATGAAAGTGATGTCGCGGTGTTTGGTGCTTGTCGGAGCAGGAGTTCTGGCGGCTTGTCTTCCAACGGATGACAAGGCGCAGGCTGAGCCTGCACAGAATGAACGGCAGGCTTGCGAGGCCAAAGGCGGAATTTACGAGGTTGCGGGCAAAGTGCAGCAGTATGTGTGCATCCTGCCGTTGGCGGATGCGGGCAAGACCTGTGAAACAGGTTCGGACTGCGAGGGCTTTTGCCTGTCAGAGACCAAACAATGCAGCGCGGTCACGCCGCAGTTCGGATGCATTCCGCATCTGGATGAGACGGGGCGCGAGCTGGTGATCTGTATCGACTAGGAAAAGATATGACAAAAACAGCAGCTATCATCGGTGGTGGTGTGATCGGCGGCGGATGGGCCGCCCGGTTTCTGCTTAACGGCTGGGATGTCCGGGTGTTCGACCCGGACCCTGAGGCCAAGCGTAAGATTGGCGAGGTTCTGGACAATGCACGGCGGTCTTTGCCCGGGCTTAGTGACGTGCCATTGCCGGCTGAAGGCACGCTGACCTTCCATGATGAGATGGCAGATGCTGTACAGGGAGCCTCTTGGATTCAGGAAAGCGTACCTGAGCGGCTGGACCTGAAGCTGAAGGTTTATAAAGGCTTGCAAGAGGCATGTGACGCTGAAGCGATCATCGGCTCTTCGACCAGCGGGTTTAAACCATCCGAATTGCAGGAAGGCGCGTCGCGTCCTGAACAGATTGTAGTGACGCACCCGTTCAATCCGGTCTATCTGCTGCCTCTGATCGAGCTGGTGCCCACCGAGAAGAACCCGCCTGAAATGGTGGAGCATGCGCAAGAGCTGTTGAAATCGGTCGGGTTCTTCCCGCTGCATGTCAAAAAAGAAATCGACGCGCATATTGCCGACCGGTTCCTCGAGGCTGTTTGGCGTGAGGCGCTGTGGCTCGTCAAAGACGGTATCGCAACCACCGAAGAAATCGACGAAGCGATCCGCATGGGCTTTG
The DNA here is from genome assembly GCF_056537525.1 of Ruegeria sp. CE12. Classification (NCBI taxonomy): domain Bacteria; kingdom Pseudomonadati; phylum Pseudomonadota; class Alphaproteobacteria; order Rhodobacterales; family Roseobacteraceae; genus Ruegeria; species Ruegeria sp. CE12. The sequence continues at coordinate 467,051 of NZ_JBQFRS010000002.1, forward strand.
GTATCCGCTGGGCACAGATGGGGCTGTTCGAGACCTATCGCGTCGCCGGCGGTGAGGCCGGGATGCGGCATTTCATGGCGCAGTTCGGCCCGGCCTTGAAATGGCCATGGACCAAGCTGATGGATGTCCCGGAGTTCACGGATGAACTGGTGGACATGATCGCGGATCAGTCGGACGCACAATCCGGAATGCACTCGATCCGCGAATTGGAGCGCATCCGCGACAACAACCTTGTTGGGATGATGCGGGCGCTGAAAGCGCAGGATTACGGTGCGGGCGCGGTTCTGAACCAGCATGATGCACGTCTGAAATCCGGGGCCTTGCCGGATCTGGATCAGGCCGATCTGAGCCAGCCCATTCTGACGCTGTCGCGTGCCGTGCCGCTGGATTGGACCGACTATAACGGTCACATGACCGAGTCGCGGTATCTGGATGCCTTCGCCTGCTCAACCGATCGCTTTATGGAGATAATCGGATGCGATGCCGACTATATCGCAGCGGGCGGCAGCTACTTTACCGCTGAAACCCACATCCGGCATTTGGATGAGACCCATGCAGGTGCCAAGATCAATGTGCGGACTCAGATGCTGTTGGGGCAGGGCAAGAAACTGCACCTGTTCCACCGCATGTATGAAGGAGACAAGCTGTTGGCGACCGGCGAGAGTTTCCTGCTGCATGTGGACCTCGAATCCCGTCGCCCATGTGCGCCGTCGGCTGAGGTCGAAGCAGCCATGGCCCGTATCGCAGAAGCTCAGGCCGGTCTGCCGTACCCAGAAGGGGCGGGTGCATCGATCCGGAAACCTGCATGAGCAGCCGGGTTCTGATCACGGCCGGCGCCTCGGGTGTCGGACGTGCGATGGCCGAAGCGTTCGACGCATCGGGTGCGCAGGTCTGGGTGGCAGATGTGGATCCGGCGTCGCTGGAGGCCTGCCCGACGCATTGGAAGAAATCCCAGTTGGATGTGGCCGACGAAACCGCCGTGGCGGCCATGTTTGCCCGCATTGACGAGGAATGGGGTGGTCTGGATGCCCTATGCGCAAACGCAGGGATTGCTGGGCCGACGGCCCTGATCGAAGACGTTGCGCTTAGCGATTGGCGCACTTGCCTTTCAGTCAATCTGGAAGGGGCTTTCCTGTGTTCCAAATACGCAGCCCCAATGCTCAAGCGTCAGCGCAGTGGAGTGGTGCTGATCACCTCATCCACCGCCGGACAATATGGCTATCCCAACCGCGCACCTTATGCCGCAGCGAAATGGGGCATGGTGGGTCTGGGCAAGACGCTCGCGATGGAACTTGGGCCGCATGGAGTCCGTTGCAACGTGATCTGCCCCGGCGCGGTTGAAGGACCAAGAATGGAAGGAGTTCTTGAACGCGAAGCGGCAGCTAAGGGCATGACCCGGGATCAGGTCTATGAGGGCTATGCCTCAGGCACGTCGATGGGCAGCTTCGTTGAAGGGCGGGATATTGCCAATATGGCCGTGTTCCTTGCCTCTGACGCGGCAAGGCTTGTTTCGGGTCAGGTGATCGCGGTTGATGGTCATACGGTCAATCCTGACCCGAAGGTCTGATCACCTGGCTAAAAGCTGGGTTTTGTTATGTCAGCCCTGATTGGGGCCACGGAACTGGCGGATAGTCTGGCGAACCGCCTGCCAGTCCTGAGCTTGCTGGGTTTCCCCTGCGGCTTCACATTCACGCATTTTACGGGCCGCTTCAGCTTCGGCCCGATCTCCATGCGCCGAGTACAGGGCGCGTGCGTATTGAGCGGTTTTCAGTGCGTCCATCCCATTGATCCTCCGTGATTGGTCGGATTGCCCGAAAGTTCGCGCAGGATGACTATACTATAGGATGAGCTGATTGGCACATTCCGGCTTTGCAACAGTCACTCCGTTGCGCTGGTAATCGCCGAACGGAGCTGTCTGAGGTGTTCGGGAAAGTCTCGGGCTGTCATGTCAGCTTCGCGCACTAACGTATCGAAATGTCGTGTAAAAACTTCGATTCGATCGCGATCTCGAAAGGCCATGTAGTGGCTGCCCGCATAGAAGACGCACAGAAGCGGACCGAAGATCGTTACCGGCGCGGAATAGAGCCGTTTTGCATCAAACAGGTAGATACGCAGGCGTGGATAGAGCTGTTCGCACAGGTCCAGCAAGTGATCGATCTGAGCCAGTCGATTGTCCAGTGACAGACCCTCGTAATATCCGGTGCCATGGGCAAAGCTGTGGATTTCGAACAGCGGCATGGCGATTTCATAGTCGGACTGGGCGCTGCGCATCCAAGTCAGACGATCTGCCGATGCGCCGATGGCTTGATCTGCGGTTCGACCCAGATGCGGGGCATATTCCCATTCCAGCACTGCCCGGGTTTTGAGCATATCGGGCAGGGTGGCCGGGACATAGCGGATTTTGTACCCCGCAGCCTGTTGGTGCCACTCGAAGATACGCTCATCTACCAAGGCGCGCGGGGCTTCGGCCATCGTCAGCGAACTGGCCAGCAATTCAGCGGCACTCTCCGGTCGGTCCGACAGGCTGAGCAACCAGTCCGCGGACACGCCAAGTGCCGAAGCACAGCTTCCTACTACATGCGCATTGGGCAGGCGTGCACCGGCGCCGGTCAGAAGCTGTGACACCGTTGAGCGGTCGACCCCAATACTGCGCGCCAGCGCGCTCTGGCTGATTTGGCGCTCTTCCATGGCGCGCGCCAAACGTAGGCGAAACTGCGCAGCGCGATCCCGTTTGTCTATGTTATCCTGCATGTGATGATTAATATCACATCTGATGAATTTTGTTAATCATATTCAGAATTCTCAGCAGGCCTCCATGTCGGTAACGCTTTTGTGAGAACAACAAAATATGGGGACCGGAATGGAGACGCGACGAAGATCTGTCGTGAAAGCAGTCGTTTGGAATCTGATGGGGTTGGTCATGATGACCCTTGTGGGTCTGATCGCCACAGGCTCGGCTGCCGTGGGTGGCGGGCTGGCGTTGGTCAACACCGCCATCGGTCTGACACTGTATGTCATCTACGAACGGGTTTGGGCAGGTATCTCGTGGGGGCGCAATGGCTGATCCCACACCTCCCAAATCGCCCGAATGGGGCACGTTCGGACTGATTGCAGCCTGCTATGCTGCGTGGCTCGCGGTCGTATTCTGGCTGGCAGGCTGGTCGCTGTGGCTGGCAATTCCCGTGATGGGCATGGTTGCAGCCCTGCATTCTTCGTTGACACATGAGGCGCTGCACGGACATCCGTTCCGTGCAAAATGGTTGAATGAAACACTGCTGGCTCTGCCGCTGACCCTGTTCATTCCATACAACCGCTTTCGAGATCTGCATCTGGCTCACCATCAGGATGCGAACCTGACAGACCCGTATGACGATCCTGAGTCGAATTATCTGGACCCGAAGATTTGGGCTTCACTGCCCGTCTGGAAGCGACACCTTTACAAGGCCAACAATACCCTGTTGGGACGCATCATTCTGGGGCCTGCCATCGGGCAGGTGGCATTCATGCGGGATGAGTGGACCGGTGCGACAAGAGGGGATCGCGCGATCCTGCTGGCCTGGGCTTTACACATTCCGGGAGTGGCAGTGGTTCTGTGGGTGGTTGCCCAGTCTCCTATGCCGGTCTGGGCATTTGTTCTGTCGGCGTATATCGGGCTTGCGCTTGTCAAAATCCGGACGTTCCTTGAGCATCGTGCACATGAGAAATCTCGTGCCAGAACCGTAATCATTGAAGATCGCGGGTTGCTGGCTTTTCTGTTTCTTAACAACAATCTGCACGTCGTTCATCACATGAACCCATCGGCACCATGGTATCGTCTGCCTGCACTTTATCGCGCCGGTAAAGACCGGTATCTGACCTGCAACGAATCCTATGTGTACCGATCCTATGGTGAGATTTTTCGCAACTACTTCTGGCGTGCGAAGGATCCGGTTGCGCATCCGCTCTGGCCAAACGAGTGATTTAAGGACAGAAGGGAATCCATGAGTTTATGGATTCCCGTCACCATCGCTGCCGCCACATTTCAGACAGTGCGGTTCATGCTTCAGAAATCGCTGAGCAGTGTGAAATTGTCGGCTGCCGGTGCGACTTTTGCCCGGTTTGCCTATTCTGCGCCATTGGCCATTCTTGGGCTGATCGTCGCTTTGCAAATCACGGATTTGTCCGTTCCACCACTGTCAGCAAAGTTCTGGTTGTTTGTTGCCATCGGTGGAACAGCGCAAATTCTGGCGACGGTGTGCGTGGTCGCGCTGTTCAAGCAGCGCAACTTTGCTGTTGGTATCACGTTTAAGAAAACCGAAGTGATACAGACTGCAATTGTCGGTTTCCTGATCCTTGGCGACAGCATCTCATTTGGCGCCTTTGCAGCTATCCTTTTGGGGTTGTTGGCGGTCCTGTTGCTGTCCAAAACACCTGGTGGGGATGGGGCATGGTGGCATCATTTGACCAACCGCGCGTCTCAGCTCGGGCTGGGATCAGGGGTGCTGTTTGCGTTTTCAGCGGTTAGTTATCGCGGGGCTTCGTTGCAGTTGGGCGATATTAATGCCTGGTTCCGGGCACTGGTCACTCTGGCGGCCGTGGTCACGTTCCAGTTCATCAGCATGTGGCTTTGGCTGCTTTGGCGAGACCGTGCCGAGTTGCGTGCGGTTTGGGAAACACGCCGCACCGGGGTTTTCGTTGGCCTTACCAGTCTGGGTGGATCGTTTTGCTGGTTTCTGGCCTTCACATTGCAGAACGCGGCTTATGTGAAGGCACTGGGGCAGGTGGAGCTGATCTTTAGCCTGATGGCGTCGACGCTGGTGTTCCACGAAAATATAACCCGGCGAGAGATCGCCGGGATTGCATTGTTGGGATTGTCGATACTGGTGCTTGTGCTGGCAATCTAGCCGGCACGCCGCTCATCAAAACTGAGCGCGATGAAGCTGGGCAGGTGGTCGCCCATTCCAACGACCGCAGGACCGTTGTCCTCTTTACGACCACGACCGCGTCCCTTGGGTTCTTTGTCCCTCTTGCCTTCGTTCCTTTTTTGGTCCGATGGCTTGGGCTTTTTTTCGGGCTTCGGCGCTTCGGCTTTGGGCTCTTCCTTAATCGGGTTCTCGATGCGCGGGATCTGCTTTTGGATCAGCTTTTCAATTGCATCCAAAGCCTTTTCATCACGGTTCGAGCAAATGGTAATCGCCTTGCCCTCGCGCCCGGCGCGTCCGGTTCGACCAATGCGGTGCACGTAGTCTTCGGCATGGCCAGGAACATCGAAATTAAAAACATGGCTGACCGACGGGATGTCCAGCCCACGCGCAGCCACGTCCGAGGCGACCAGTAGACGCAGGGAACCATCCCGGAACCCATCGAGTGTCTTCATGCGTTGTGACTGATCCAGATCGCCATGGATGGCGGCAGCGTTATAGCCGTATTTCTTCAGCGATTTCGCGCAGATATCCACGTCCGTCTTGCGGTTGCAGAAGATGATCGCGTTGGTGCATTTGTCGCCCTCGGAGTCGATCAATGCCCGCAAAACCTTACGCTTAGCGCTGGCCTCGCGATCGCGACGTCCGCCTTTGAACATGACGACGCCCTGTTCAATGGTTTCGGATGCAGTGGCCTGACGAGCAACCTCGATCCGGGCAGGGGCCGACAGGAAGGTGTCGGTGATCCGCTCAATCTCGGACGCCATGGTGGCCGAGAAGAACAGCGTCTGGCGCGTGAAGGGCGTCAGCGAGAAGATGCGTTCGATATCAGGGATGAAGCCCATGTCCAGCATCCGGTCGGCTTCGTCCACCACCATGATCTGAACGCCCGTCAGCAACAGTTTGCCGCGTTCAAAATGGTCCAGCAGACGACCCGGAGTAGCAATCAGCACGTCGACGCCCCGGTCGATCAGCGCTTCTTGCTCCTTGAAGCTGACGCCGCCGATCAACAGCGCTTTGGTCAGTTTCAGGTGTTTGGTGTAGGTGTCGAAGTTCTCGGCAACCTGTGCCGCCAATTCACGCGTTGGGCACAACACTAGCGAACGCGGCATACGTGCTCGTGCACGGCCACGGGCCAGCAAGGTGATCATCGGCAGGGTAAAGCTGGCGGTCTTGCCGGTTCCCGTCTGGGCGATCCCCAGAACATCACGACCCTCAAGCGCAGGAGGGATCGCGCCCTCCTGAATTGGGGTGGGGGTTTCGTATCCGGCTTCCTCAATGGCTTTGAGGACCTTCGGGTTCAGGTTCAGTTCGTTAAATTTTGTCATGTATGTCCGGTTCATGCGGACACTAGACCTGGCCCGCGCGTCTGAGTTCTGCCGGGCCCGGATGGCCATGCACAGCGTGCGCATTTCGGCTTGCGCGGGGACATAACAAAAACGTGGGGCATGGTCAAATGAAGAGCCCTTTATCTTGTGTCCGCAAGGCCACGGTTTCAATTTTGTGCAACAATTCAGACGCTTTGGGGGAAGTGTTTCCGTAGCTTTGAATCCAGCTCCAAGGGGCGGTGCTTGATCAAGCCGTGCTCTTGCAAACGGGCGCATACGTCCGGGTCCGCGCCGCTCAGTTCATCATAAAAGGCGCGCAAACCAGCCTCTCCGCCTTCTTCCTCGATCCAGTTGAACAGCTCGTTCTTGTTCAACCCGCCAAGCTCACGAGGGATGTTGGGTGACATTCCGGGCTGATACGAACCGCGCTCTATGCGGAACCGGTAATGTGCCAGCCAATGGTCCCAGTTGGGCGCGTGCCTGTGACAAAGATCGATTTGTGGTAATTCGAACTTTTTGTGCACAGGCTTCTTATCCTGAAACAGGTTATGAATACGAAAGCTGATTTTCCTCATGCCCGTGCGCACAAAGAGCTTGCCCTGAACGTGGCTTAAGAAACCGCCGAGCACAAAGGCACCGTAGTTCGGATAAAGGTCTTGTATGAGAGCTTCGCGATCTGGTCCGATCGGGATGAACGCCTTGTATAGGTCCTTGGCTTCTGCGATCGCCTCAACCGGACGGACGCGTGCAGAGGGGTAATTTTCTGGCACGGACCCGAGCAGGCTGGAAATCGGCTCTGATGGCCAGAGAAACTCATCCAGATCGATATGGGCCAGCCAGTCCTGTTCGCAGCGTCTGTAGGTAAAGGAGGAGTTTGCGGTCTGACGCAGTTGGTGCTTTTCGGGCCTTTCGCGATTTCGCTTGCCCCAATACGCATCGTCGCAATTGCAGACATCTACTTTTGGGTGAGCGTCCAATGCCTCAAAGGCCTGAGGGTTCGGTTCGTCCAGATAGATGTAGAGACGATCCACACCAAGATCGAGGTGATACGCCGCAAAGCGCAGGATGTCCAAGGCGTCACCCCGAACGGTCGAGACAATGCCCCAGGTCACATCATCTGAGTCTGACATTGTGCAGTTGATACTCTGAAGAACACTGACAGATCATCCTGCGAAGGTTATATGACGCGATCGATCACGTCATCATTTCCTTTGTTGCAGAAAGGTTTATCGCGGGATAGTCGCGTACGACGCGGTCGATATCCCACTGAAGCCGTGTCAGGTACACAACGTCGCCGTCATGGTCATGCGCAATGTGTTGTTTGTTGGCATTGGCGAACTTGTCGACCTCGGCCTTGTCACCGCTGACCCAGCGGGCTGAGGTGAACTGCGATGCTTCAAAGCGAACCGGCAGGCCGTATTCCATCTCGATCCGGCTGGCGAGCACTTCGAATTGCAGCGCGCCAACGACGCCGACGATGAAGCCCGAGCCGATTGAGGGTTTGAAAACCTTGGCCGCGCCTTCTTCAGCGAATTGCATCAGGGCCTTTTCCAGATGCTTGGCCTTCATCGGATCGCCCGCGCGCACGCCTTGCAGCAGTTCCGGCGCAAAGGAGGGGATACCCGAAACGCGCAGCGCTTCGCCCTCGGTCAGGGTGTCACCGATGCGCAGTTGGCCGTGGTTAGGGATACCGATGATATCGCCGGCCCAGGCCTCTTCGGCCAGTTCGCGATCAGAGGCCAGGAACAGAACCGGGTTGGAAATCGCCATCGGCTTTTTCGACCGCACGTGGGTCAGCTTCATGCCACGTTTGAAGTGGCCCGAAGCCATGCGGACAAAGGCCACCCGGTCACGGTGCTTGGGATCCATGTTGGCCTGCACCTTAAAGACAAAGCCCGCGACCTTTTTCTCATCCGGTGAAATCTGACGTGGTTCAGCGGATTGAATCTGCGGTTGTGGGCCATAGGCGCCGATGCCTTCCATCAACTCTTTTACACCGAACGAGTTGATCGCCGATCCGAACCAGATCGGGGTCATGTGCCCTTCAAGTACTGCTTGCGGGTCGAGTTTGGGCAGCAATTCGCGCGCCATCTCAACCTCTTCCAGCAGTTTTTCCAACAAGTGCTCGGGCACGTGTTCGGCAAGCTTGGGGTCGTCCAGACCATTGATTTCGATGCTTTCCGCCACCTTGTTGCGGTCAGCGCGGTCCATCAGCTCCAGCCGGTCGCGCAGCATATCGTAGCAGCCGATGAAATCGCGGCCCACGCCAATGGGCCAGGCAGCGGGCGTGACGTCGATGGCCAGCATTTCCTGAATTTCGTCGATGATCTCGAACGTATCGCGGCTTTCGCGGTCCATCTTGTTACAGAAGGTCAGGATCGGCAGGTCACGCAGGCGGCATACCTCGAACAGTTTCTGCGTTTGGCTTTCCACACCTTTTGCGCCATCGATCACCATCACTGCCGCGTCCACAGCGGTCAGGGTGCGATATGTATCTTCCGAGAAGTCGGAGTGGCCGGGTGTGTCCACCAGATTGAACCGGAAGTTGTCATAGTCGAACGACATGGCCGATGCCGAGACCGAGATGCCCCGATCTTTTTCCATCTGCATGAAGTCCGAGCGGGTCCGCCGAGCCTCACCCTTGGCGCGCACCTGACCGGCCATCTGAATGGCGCCCCCATAAAGAAGGAACTTTTCGGTCAGCGTCGTCTTGCCGGCATCCGGATGCGAGATGATGGCGAAGGTCCGGCGTCGGGCGATCTCGGGCGGCAATACGGGTTGGTTCGAGGCGGTATCAAGCATAAGCGCGCGTATAGGCGGGGAATCCTGCCGAGGCAAGGCAAAGGGGGTGGTTCGAATCGTACGGTTGCGATAAAAAGAACATATAGTGAACAAATGATGGAGTGGACCAATGAATTTGAAAGAAATTGCAGAAGAACTGGTCACTGGTTGTCGCGAAAACAGGGCCAAGGCCAATCTGGATAAACTCTATGCCTCAGACGCCGTTTCGGTCGAAGCTGCGGATATGCAGGGCATGGGGCGCGAGGCACGTGGATTGGATGCGATCCGTGGAAAACATGAATGGTGGGAAAGCTCTACGGAAGTAACCGGCGGGTCGGTCAGCGATCCATTCCTGCATGGCGATGATCGGTTTGCTGTGATCTTCGAGGTACAGGGTACCATGAAAGAAAGCGGCGACAGCTTCGATATGCGTGAAGTTGCGATCTATCACGTCGCTGATGGCAAGATCGTCCGCGAAGAGTTCTTTTACTGAGGCGGCGTCGCCGTTCTGGTCTTCTCTGTCTGGCCGGTGCTAGACAAGCGGGCAACGACTGACAGGGAGGATCGTATGGATCTGGGAATACAGGGAAAACGTGCGCTGGTAAGCGCAAGCAGCAAGGGCTTGGGTCTGGGCTGCGCCGAGGCTTTGGCTGCGGCGGGTGTTGATCTGGTGATGAACGCGCGCGGGTCGGATGCTTTGGAAGCAGCAGCTGAACGCATTCGCGCGGACCATGGTGTGCAGGTGCAGACCGTGGCATGTGATGTGACGACACCCGAAGGGCAGGCGCAGGTGATCGAGGCGGCCGAGGGGGTCGATATTCTGGTGACCAACGCCGGCGGTCCGCCGCCGGGCCTGTGGTCGGACTGGGAGCGTGAGGATTTCATCAAGGCGCTGGATGCAAACATGCTGACACCGATAGCCTTTATGAAAGCGCTACTGCCAGGCATGATGGACAAGGGCTGGGGAAGGGTGGTCAACATCACCTCTCAATCCGTTCGCGCGCCGATCCCGGCCTTGGGGCTGTCGAATGCCGCAAGGACCGGCCTGACTGGTTATGTCGCTGGAACCTCGCGCCAAGTGGCCCCGCACGGTGTAACGATCAACAACCTGTTGCCGGGTATCCATGCCACGGATCGTGCAGACTCGCTGGATGGCGGGGTCGCATCACAAAAAGGGATTTCCATGGACGAGGCGCGAGCCGAACGCGCGGCGACAATTCCTGCGCGTCGTTATGGTACGCGGCAGGAATTTGGTGCTGCCTGTGCGTTCCTGTGCTCTCAACATGCCGGTTTCATCGTGGGGCAGAACATTCTGCTGGACGGTGGCGGCACCAATCTGACTATGTAATCATGTCGCAGGGATTCTCGCTGAAAGACCAGTTGTTCAACGCAGAAAAGACCCGCTATCTGGCGGGGCTTTTTGCCGATGCTCAGCCAACATTTGACGCGCCCGCATTTGAGGCGGCGGTGATGGCCAAACTGCCGGAACTTGAGCTGAAAGAGCGCATGACCTGGATCGCAGAATGCCTGCAACAGGCCATTCCTGGCGATCTTCCGACTGTTGCACCGGTGATCCTGCGTGCGCTGCCCGAGCCACTGGACCCGGGTAAGACAGACGATGATTTCGGCGACTTCATCTTTGCACCGCTTGGTGATTGGGTAGTTGCCGTCGGATTGGAACATCCGGAACTGGCGCTGGATGTTCTGGCGGAACTGACGCAGCGGTTTTCGATGGAATGGGCCATACGCCCATTCCTGAACCGCTGGCCTGACGAGGTTGTGACGCGCATGCAGGATTGGTGTGGGCATTCCAGCTATCACGTGCGCAGGTTGGTCAGCGAAGGAACCCGGCCGAGATTGCCTTGGGGGCAGGCGGTTGGGCTGGATCTGGCTGATCCTTTGCCTTTGCTGGATCAACTGCATCGCGACAACACCCGCTATGTTACCCGGTCGGTGGCCAATCATCTGAACGACATCACAAAGAAAGAGCCGGAACTGGTGCTGCAGCGCCTGCAGTATTGGCAGGAAAGCGGTGCACAGGATGCCGAAGAACTGCAGTGGATGACGTCTCATGCGTTGCGCGGGCTGGTGAAGTCTGGCCATGCAGGCGCAATGAAGATGCTGGGATATGATCCCGATGCAGATCTGGATGTCTCGATCAAGGTTGAGGGCGAAGCCATTATCGATGGCGCGCTGGAGTTTTCTGTTGCGATCTCTGGACAGGAAAAACAACCTGTTCTGGTTGATTATATCATTCATTTCCAGAGGCCTGGCGGGAAGATCTCACCTAAGGTTCATAAGCTGAAACAGGCTGAACTGAAGGATGGGTCTCTGACCTTGTCCAAGCGCCACAAACTCAAGGGTAATGCCACAACGTTTAAACTGGTTCCTGGTGCGCATCGGCTGGAGATTCAGGTGAACGGGCAGGTTCGCGGCGGTGTTGATTTCGAGTTGCTGGAGAAATCTTAAACACACCGATTCACGCTTTCGTCAGATGGGACGGTCCCGGATTGCACGGCAACCCGGGCTGCTCTAACTGCTTTTCAGTTCGTGATGAAAAGGAAAGCTCTGATGAAGCATGAGGCTGTGCAGAATTATTATGGTGAGGTCCTGCAGGGCAGCACGGATTTGCAGACGAACGCTTGCTGCACCCCCGACGACATGCCTGATCACGTCAAGCAGATTTTGTCGCGAATTCATGATGATGTGCTGACCCGATATTATGGATGCGGCCTGATCGCGCCTCTGGATCTGGAAGGTATGCACATTCTTGATCTGGGATGCGGTGCTGGTCGGGACGTCTATGCCCTGTCGGCTATGGTGGGCGAAACGGGCCGCGTTGTTGGCGTGGACATGACGCCCGCGCAGCTAGAAATTGCACGGTCTCATCAGGATTATCACGCGAATGCATTTGGTTATGCGGCCAGCAATGTCGAGTTTCATCGCGGCTACATTGAAAAACTGGACGAACTGGATCTTGAGCCCGGCTCATTCGACATCATCGTTTCCAACTGCGTCATCAATCTGGCCACTGACAAGGCGGCTGTTCTGCGCGGTGCGCATCGGTTGCTGAAAGACGGTGGAGAGATGTTTTTCTCGGATGTCTATTCTGACCGACGTGTGCCCAAGGCCATGGCCGAGGATGAGGTTCTGTATGGGGAGTGCCTGTCAGGCGCACTCTATTGGAACGATTTCCTGTCGCTGTCACGTGAGGCCGGATTTGGTGACCCGCGCAGGGTTACGCATCGTCCGCTGACTATTGAAAATCCGGTCCTTGAGGAACGTGTTGCGCCGCTGAGCTTCATTTCAGCGACTTACCGTCTGTTCAAACTGCCCGAGCTCGAGCCCGCGTGCGAAGATTATGGGCAGGCGGTGATCTACAAGGGAACGATCCCACATGCACCGCATATGTTTGCGCTGGATGATCACCACTTTATCGAAGCCGGCAAGGTGTTCCCCGTCTGCGGCAACACATGGATGATGCTTCAGGATACGCGTTTCGCGCGCCACTTTGAGTTCATCGGCGATTTCTCGACCCACTACGGAATTTTCGAAGGGTGTGGAGGGGATAGCCCGTTTGTCGTCGAAGGTGAGGCAGCGTCGGCCGGTTGCTGCTGATCTCTTGCGCCTGAGAGGCGGGGTTGATATCCCCGCCCAAGCCCGATGAATTTGATCGGGAAAGGCAACAGGGTCTATCGGTGACAGTTAACGCAGCTCCTCCTCGTCTGGAAATTCGCAATATTGTCCGCCAGTTCGAAGGACGGACTGTTGTTGACGACGTCTCGCTAAGCGTTCAGGCCGGGCAGGTGACCTGTCTGCTGGGGCCATCTGGCTGCGGTAAATCCACGACATTGCGGATGATTGCCGGTGTCGAGATGCAGGACTCGGGCGAGATTTATGTGGATGGCAAGCTGATCTGCGACACCATCTTTCGCGTACCGCCCGAACGGCGTGAGATCGGTCTGATGTTTCAGGACTTTGCGCTGTTTCCGCATCTGAGTGTTGCCGATAACGTGTCATTCGGGCTGAGAAGCAGCAAAGAAGAAAAGCGCGCCCGTGTTGAAGAGCTGCTGACCAAGGTCGATCTGATGCGGTTCATTGATGGTTTTCCGCATCAATTGTCAGGGGGTGAGCAACAGCGCGTCGCGCTCGCGCGTGCGCTTGCGCCACGTCCACGGATCATGTTGATGGATGAACCTTTCTCGGGTCTCGACAACCGGTTGAGGGATGGTATCCGGGATGAGACTCTGGCCATTCTGAAAGAAGAAGACGCGGCAGTTCTTCTGGTCACGCATGAACCGGAAGAGGCTATGCGGATGGCGGATGAAATCGCTCTGATGCGTGGTGGTAAGATCGTTCAGCAGGGCGCGCCGTATAACGTCTATACCCGACCTGCGGACAAGGCAGCTGTTGCTTTCTTTAGTGATGTCAACATCTTGCCTGCCACTGTTAACGGTGCTCTGGCGGACACCCCGTTCGGGCAGTTTCTGGCTCCGGGTGTTCCGGACGGTACGGATGTCGAGATCGTGTTTCGACCTCAGCACGTCAAACTGGACTTTGATCGCAACGGCAAAGGTCCGGCGCCGACCCCTAGTGCCGGAACCGCCGCCCGGGGCGTAGTGGAACGGGCGCGGTTTCTGGGCAATGAAAGTCTTGTAGAATTCAGGATGGATCACGATGGATCGATCCTGAAGGTGACCGTCCCGAATGTCTTTGTGCCGCAGCCCGGTCGCGCCATGTGGCTTACGATCCGCCGGGATCGTTGCTTTGTTTTCCCAACCTGATCTCTGATTGGTGCAGTTTCCGCCCGAGTGGTGCGCGAATGCCGCAGATTGCATACGCGCTTTGCTTGCCGCAGCGCGGGGGCGCGTCTATCAAGGGCGAAACGTGGGGGTAGTGCAGGCATCATGCGAATTCTTCTTACAAATGACGACGGGATCAACGCGCCAGGCTTGATCACGCTCGAAGCGATTGCGGCCGATCTGGCTGGTCCGGATGGTGAGGTCTGGGTTGTAGCACCTGCGTTTGAGCAGTCGGGCGTCGGACACTGCATCAGCTATACCCATCCGATGATGGTCGCAAAGTTGGACGAGCGACGCTTTGCTGCCGAAGGCTCACCAGCCGATTGTGTGCTTGCCGGGTTGCATGACGTGATGAAGGATGCGCAGCCCGATCTTGTGCTTTCTGGCGTAAATCGCGGAAACAATTCGGCAGAAAACACGCTGTATTCCGGAACCATCGGCGGTGCGATGGAGGCGGCTTTGCAGGGTGTTCCGGCAATCGCATTGTCGCAGTATTTCGGTCCACGCAATCTGGGGCTGGAAGATCCATTCGAGGCTGCGGCACGATATGGCGCCGATCTGGTGCGGCGCATCCTGGATGCCACACCGGATGAAGATGTGGATTACCGCCTGTTTTACAACGTGAATTTCCCACCCGTGCCTGCAGATGAAGTGTTGGGTACTCGTGTCGCGCCGCAGGGATACCGTCGGGATACCCATTTCGGGGTTGAGCCACACAGCTCACCTTCGGGGCGTCGGTTCCTTTGGATCAAGGGTGGCTACCAGCACAACCCGACTGCTCCCGGGACGGATGCGGCTGTAAATCTGGAAGGCTATATATCGGTTACACCGATGCGGGCCGACCTGACTGCGCATGACGCGCTTGAGGCTTTGAAGACGATTGAATGACCGGACCAAGCGCTGAAACCATAATGCAGTTCCTGTTTGCCTTGCGCTCGCGCGGGGTGACGGACGCGCGCGTGCTGGCAGCGATGGAACAGGTTGACCGGGGTCTGTTTGTCAAAGGCCTGTTTGCCGATCGTGCCTATGAAGATACGCCGCTGCCAATCGCATGCGGCCAGACGATCAGTCAGCCCTCGGTCGTGGGTCTGATGACGCAGGCGCTTCAGGTCAATCCGCGCGATACTGTCCTCGAAGTCGGGACGGGTTCGGGTTACCAGGCGGCGATCCTGTCCAAGCTGGCGCGGCGTGTTTATACCGTTGAACGGCACAAGCGTCTGGTTCGGGAAACCGGGCAGCTTTTCCGTGATATGGGACTGACCAATGTCACGGCCATGTTGTCCGATGGATCCCACGGTTTGCCCGAGCAGGCACCGTTTGATCGCATCATCATTACGGCGGCTGCCGAAGACCCGCCAGGGCCGCTCTTGGCGCAGCTGAAAATCGGCGGTATCATGGTCTTACCCGTGGGACAGTCGGATGCGGTGCAAACCCTGATCAGGGTTCGACGTACTGAGGATGGTCTGGACTATGACGAATTGTTGCCTGTCCGTTTTGTGCCCCTGCTGGAGGGGCTTGGGAAGGACGAGGCGTAAAGGACGTTTCCGAATTGTGCACCGGAACCCCGGTAAACAGGGGCAGGTGTTGAGGACAGAGATATGAGAGCAGTTTCCAAATCTACTATGCGCCGCTGCGCAACGGGTTTTGCCGCATTGGTCGTTCTTGCGGGATGCGAGGGGCCGATCGACTATGACCTGCGAGGCAAGGTAGGCGGGTTTTCCACCGCAGACGCAGCACTGGCAGCGACGGCGAACCGTCCCGCACCGGATGCGCGTGGTGTCATTACTTATCCGACCTATCAGGTTGCCGTTGCCCAGAAAGGTGACACCGTCACCCAAGTCGCATCGCGTGTGGGCTTACCCGCTGCAGAACTGGCCCGCTACAACGGTTTGAATGCCAATGACCCTCTGCGCGAGGGTGAGGTTCTGGCGCTGCCGCGTTCGGTCGGGGCTAGCAGCAATGTAGACATCGCCGCAATTGCAGGATCAGCGATTGATGAGGCTCCGGCTACGGGTTCAGTTCAGACTTCGACACTTGAACCGGCAAAGCCAGCCCCAGCACCAGTGGCAGCGGGCCCCGAGCCGATCCGTCACAAGGTCAAGCGTGGCGAAACAGCTTACACCATCTCGCGCCTGTATCAGGTTCCGGTGGAATCGTTGGCTGAATGGAATGGTTTGGGTCCGGACTTCACTGTTCGTGAAGGTCAATTCCTGCTCATCCCCGTCAAGGATCAGCCAGCGCCGCGCAATACCGCAGCCGCATCGACAACCGGTGCGACGGCTGTGACCCAGCCGGGGCAGGGTTCACCAACGCCTACACCGCCCAGTGCGACACAGCCGCTGCCGGATGAGAAGGTCGCGCCGGTCACCCCCGCGCCTGATGTGACTGCCGAGGCTCCGACAAATTCAGGAAGTTCGGCACTGGCGTTACCGGTCTCGGGCAAGATTGTGCGCCCGTATCGCAAAGGCAAGAACGAAGGTATCGACATCGCGGCCTCTCCGGGTACAGCCGTGAACGCGGCCGAGGCGGGTACCGTGGCCGCAATTACATCAGATGCGGACCAGGTTCCGATCATTGTGGTCAAACACAACAATGATCTGCTGACGGTCTATGCGAATGTTCAGGATATTACCGTCAAAAAGGGCGACCGGGTTCGTCGTGGTCAAAAGATCGCGGCCCTGCGCGGCGGGGACAATGCCTATGTGCATTTCGAGGTACGCAAGGGCTTCGAATCCGTTGATCCGGAACCCTATCTGAAGTGATCGAGATGGCCCAATTTGGGCCGTGCCTATGGCAGAAGTAGTTTTGAAAAGATGAGGATGGTCAGGCGTTTGGGTCGTAGTCGCTTAGGCGTTTTCCCACCTCGTCCGAAAAAATTTCCGGCAGGGGTGTGACTGTTTCGATCAGGTCGATGCGGAACACCCGAAAACCAGCGCGCAGTTCGCACCATGCGGTCAGGGTCCAGACGCGGCCCCAATATTCCATATGCAGTGGGCGGATGGTCCGTTTCGTAAGGACGCCATCGATCCGACGATACGAGAGATGAAGTTTTTGCCGGGACTTTATGGCTGCGCGGATTGGAGCCATATGCGCCAGACCACGTGCCGCATCGGCAAAGGGGTAGACTGCAAACTTCCAGGTATCAGCCTCGGCAACCACCTGAGTAGGCAATACGGCATCGATCTTGTCAGCCAATGACTCGGCGGCGGCTTTGAGATCGGGGTCAGCGGCCTCGGCAACGATTGCCATTCCGAGGTTCAACGCCTCCAGTTCGGCGGGGGTCAGGTTAAGCGGGGGCAGGGTGATCTGTTCACGTACCATGTACCCGACACCGCGCTCACCCTCGACCGGTACGCCCGAGGCAACCAGTGTATCCATGTCACGATAAATCGTGCGGACCGACACCTCGAGCCGGTCCGCGATGTCCTGTGCGCGATGCAGTCTACCGTCGCGCAGGATCTGGATGATATCGAACAATCGATCAGTGCGGCGCATCGGCTTTACCCTGTTGCGCCGCGCCAACCGTCATGCAGTCATATTCCATAGCACATGCTCATGACGCATCTGGATACTCTCGGGCTGGATCGCCGCGATCAGGGCCGGTGCGAAATCCTGTTGCGGGAATTGGGCGGCTGCGTCCTGCGCTGCTTTCATATCCTTCCAGATGACATAATCGGTCCAGCGGCCGTCTTCGCCCTGACTGAGCTGACGATGGGTGAAACCCGGTGCTGACCTGACAAAACTCTCAGAGGCCTGGCTGAGTTTCACGAAATCCTCTGGCGTTGTGCCATTGGCGAGCGTGAAGGTTACGATTTCTGCGACATGCGTCATTTGGATCTCCATTGACTAGGTTTCGATGTCGTAGTCCTAGTCACCTACAACTGACATAAACCTGTCAGTTGAGAAAAGCGACCCCCTCAAATTCGTAGATTTACCGTGATTTTGATCGCCAAACCGTTCTGCTTGTCTTTTGTGGACAGCTCACAAGGCGTAAACACGATGCGAAATCGAATATCCGGCGCGCATCGCGCCGACGCATAAGGAGAAGAGACATGCTCAACAATATCGGTCTTCCAGGCATCCTGCTTATTGCTGTTGTTGTTCTCGTGCTGTTTGGTCGTGGCAAGATCAGTTCGCTGATGGGCGAAGTTGGCAAAGGGATCACTTCGTTCAAGAAAGGCATCAAGGAAGGTTCGGAAGAAATCGAACAGGATGCGTCCGAGCTGGCCAAGGACGTCACGCCCGAGACCGACAAAGACAAGGTCTGATCGGCCATGTTTGATCTGGGCTGGACCGAGCTTCTGGTCATCGGCATCGTTGCCTTGATCGTGGTAGGGCCAAAGGACCTGCCAGTGCTGTTTCGCAATGCCGGTCGTTGGATTGGCAAGGCCCGCGGAATGGCGCGCGAGTTCAGCAATGCGATGAATCAAGCCGCTGACGAAGCCGGTGTGAGTGAGATTCAGAAGGGCATCAAAGCCGCCACCAACCCGATGAATACAGCTATGGACGGTGTAAAAAACGCTGCCCAGGACATGGCGAAGAGCATTGATCCGACCAAGTTCGACCCTGAAAGCGAGACAGGAAAACTGGCTGCTGATCGGGCTGAACAGGCCAAGAAGATTCAGGCTTCGACCGCTCGCGCTGCTGCCGAGCGGAAAGCCAAAGAAGCTGCCGAAGCGTTGGCTAAGGCTGAAGAGGCCGAAGCTGCGCTGAATACTGAAAGCAAGACATGACCAAGACCGACGAGATCGAGGATTCCTCGGCCCCATTGATCGAACATCTGGCAGAACTACGCACGCGGCTGATTCACTGCGTCGTGGCGTTTCTGATCGGCATGATCATCTGCTTTTCGGTGGCCACGCCAATCTTCAACTTTCTGACGCAACCCTTGTGTGAGGTTCTGACAGAACGCGGTCAGGACTGTGGCTTGATCTTCATCTCGCCGCAGGAAGGCTTCTTTGTTGCGATCAAAGTTTCGTTGCTGGGCGGTTTCATTCTGGCGTTTCCGTATATCGGGATGCAGATGTGGCGCTTTGTGGCGCCGGGGCTTTATCGGTCAGAAAAGAACGCGTTTCTGCCATTTATGGTGGCATCGCCGTTCATGTTCCTTCTGGGTGCAAGCTTTGCCTTCTATGTTGTCACTCCGCTTGCCTATGACTTTTTCCTGGGCTTCCAGCAGTTCGGAACCGAGGGTGAAGCTGTCGTGGATGGCGCAGCTGCAGCGCCACTGAGCGTGGTTTTCCAAGGCTCGGCGCAGGAATATCTGAACCTGACCATCAAGTTCATCGTCGCATTTGGCCTTTGTTTCCAATTGCCGGTTCTTTTGACCCTTATGGGCAAGGCAGGGCTGGTGAGCGCCGAAGGTTTGGGCGCCGTACGCAAATATGCGGTTGTGGGGATCTTGGTTCTTGCAGCGATCGTTACGCCGCCGGACGTGATTACTCAGATCATCCTGTTCATCGTGGTCTACGGTCTCTACGAGATTTCGATCTTCCTTGTCGCGCGTGTTGAGAAGAAGCGTGAAGAGCAATTGCGTGCTGACGGCTACTACGATGATGATGAGGCCGAGGCAGATGAAGAGATGATGCAGGATTACGAAGACACCAAGTAATCTGCAGATACAACTAGGGATAAGGCGCGTCCAAGTTTGGCGCGCCTTTTTCATGTGCGGCTCTTGTTGCGCGAGGCGGAACATGATTGAAAACCTGCGGAATACCCGGAGGAGCCGATGGACGATCAAGCCCTGAACCGTATCGCAGATGCACTTGAGCGCATGGCGCCAGCACCATTGGCAGCCCCTGATTTCAATGCCGCACCGGCTTTTGTCTGGCAGGTTGAACCGGACCGACTGGAACCGGTCGAACAGGTTAACCGCGTCAATCTGGACTTGCTGGTAGGCATCAACCGGTCTCGCGACACATTGCTGGATAACACCCGCCGGTTTGCAGCTGGCTACAAGGCCAACAACGCGCTGCTATGGGGCGCACGGGGAATGGGGAAATCCAGCCTCGTAAAAGCCGTGCACGGCACATTGCAGGACGAACATCCTGATCTGAAGCTGGTGGAGCTGCAACGTGAAGACATGAGCTCGGTCGCGCGCCTGCTAAACCACCTACGCGCCGCGCCACACCGATTCATTCTGTTTTGTGACGACCTGTCGTTCAGCCACGATGACCAGCACTACAAGTCGCTCAAGGCGGTTCTGGATGGGGGTATCGAAGGGCGCCCCGAGAATGTGGTGTTTTATGCCACTTCAAATCGCAGGCACCTCATGCCGCGGGATATGATCGAAAATGAACGCTCGAGCGCCATCAACCCATCCGAGGCGGTCGAGGAGAAGGTTTCTCTCTCTGATCGTTTTGGCCTGTGGCTCGGCTTCCATCCCTGTGATCAGGATGAGTATCTGGCGATGATCGACCGGTATTGTGCCGCTTATGGCGTTACGGTCGATGCCGAAACGCTGCGCGCCGAGGCTATTGAATGGCAGGCAACACGCGGATCGCGTTCAGGCCGTGTAGCATGGCAGTTCTTTGTGGATCTGGCCGGACGGACAGGGGTGCACATCGCATAAAAAACGGCGCCTGGGTTTTGAGGGCGCCGTTTCGCTTTCTCAATAGAGAGAATTCAAAGAAGAGTTAGAATGCGTGCCGCTTCATCTGCGGTGGCCGTCAGCGCTTCGCGGTCTTCACCGGGGTGAAAACGTGCACGAACTGCTGTTGGCATCGGTGCAGGCTCTATGATGGAAACACGAGGGCCCGTGCGCTCGGTTTCGGTTGCCCAGCTCCGCGCCAGAGCCATCTGAGCAGCCTTGGTGGCACCATAGATGCCATAGAATTTCTCGCCAGCCTTCGGATCATCAAAGAACACGGCATGGCCAGCTTCGCCAAGAAGGGGGGCGATATAGGGGATCAGAACCGAGGTCGCATTTGCGTTCGTGTTTACCGCCTTGGTCCACTCTTTCGGGTCGACGAAATGCGCGGGCGTCAAAGCTGAAGTGTGGATAGCGGTATGCAGCCACAGATCCACCTTACCCCAACGGTCGTGAATTCCGCGGCACAGCGTTGCCATGGCATCGGGATCGGTAACATCCATCGGAGCCAAAGTGGCGCTGCCGCCTTTGGCCTGAATGCGGTCGTCAAGCTCTTCTAACCCGCCAGTGGTGCGGGCGACAGCGACGATGTGATACTCGGGCGCCAGCGCTTCGGCCAGTGCTGCACCCAATCCGCGAGAGGCCCCTGTGATGAGGGCAATTTTGGTCTGATCGGTCATGGGAGCGGTTTGAACCCCTGCGCACGGGTCGTCAAGCCGAGATCAGCCGCCGGGGATGGCGATCCGCTTGGTCTGGCCGCTTTGTCGCAGCATGATGCCGTCTTCATCGATGGCAACTACGGTCCCCGAGGCGACGCGGCTACCCGGTTTGACCTCTTTAACCCGTCCCGACGACAGTCGCATCAGGGCGCGCATATTGGCCTTGGGTCCAAATACGCCGAGCACCGATACGGAGTTCTTCTTGAGCGCGCCCTTTTTAGTGGCCGCACTTTTAACAGTGGCGTTTGACATAGATCGCGGTCAGGAAAAAACCCGACCCCTTTGTTGTGAGCGGTTGGTGGCACGCGGGCTACCAAACCGATCGCTGAAATTGAAGTATGCCACTGCGTCACGAAAACGTGGGTGCAAAACCGGTCTGACGAAGCCTTTGCAATCGCAGATCGTTCACCGGCTGGTTGTAGGCGAAAACTTACCAGTGAACAGGCGGCGTGGCCCCACAAGAGCGAACAATGTGCGCCTGAAGCGCCACTAATGAATAGCTGATTCGCCGGGGCAGCGGTGTTGCGCTGCCCGGTCTTGTTTACCCCGAAGCGAGCTTCGCCGAGTTCCAGGACCCTCCGACGACCTGCATGTCTTCGCGCTTTTTGCTGACGCGACTGCTGTTTTCAAGGCTATCCAGATAATCCTCGCTGACGCTGCCCGTGATGTAGTTGCCATCAAAGCAGGAGCAGTCGAATTGCTCGATCTCGGGATTGCCTTCCTTGGCGGCCCAGATCAGATCATCGAGATTTTGATAGAACAGCGCGTCAGCGCCCAGCTCTTCGCGGATTTCCTCGATCTCTTTGCCATTGGCGACCAGCTCATGCTTGGTGGGCATGTCGATGCCGTAGACATTAGGGTATTTCACTGGCGGCGATGCGCTGGCGATATAAACCTTTTTCGCTCCGGCCTCGCGGCACATCTGCACGATTTTCTTGATCGTGTTACCGCGCACAATGGAATCGTCGATCAGCAGAACATTGTGCCCATCGAACTCCAGCGGAACCGCATTCAGCTTGCGCCGGACAGACTTTTGCCGCTCGGCCTGACCTGGCATGATAAATGTTCGACCCACATAGCGGTTTTTTACCAGACCCTCGCGATAGGGGATGCCAGTGATCTTTGCCGCCTCAAGCGCCACAGGACGAGCACTGTCGGGCACCGGGATGATCCGATCAATTTCCAGTCCGGACTCCTGAATCTGCTTGGCCAGTGTTTGACCCATACGCATTTGGGTTTTGTAGACCGACACACCGTCCAGAAGTGAATCCGGGCGCGCGAGATAGACATATTCAAAGATGCAGGGGGTGAGCTTGCCTTCGACCGCCTGAAATTCGTGCATGTTGCCGTCCAGATCAATCAGGATCGCCTCGCCAGCGCGCAGATCGCGCAGCTTGTCGAAACCATTGATGCCGAAAGCAACGTCTTCCGAGGCAAAGGCGTAATCGTCGCCTTGCCCTTCGGCCACGCGCTTGGCAACTGACAGGGGGCGGATGCCATACGGGTCACGGAAGGCCAGCATACCCACGCCCGCAATCAGGCAGATCACCGAATAGGCGCCCTGAACCCGCTCCATTGTCATCTTCACACCAGCAAAGATGTTGCGGATCGGATCGGAGTTGCCGTTCACCTTAATTGCATCGGCCACCTTATCGGCCAGCACATTCAACAGGATCTCGGAATCTGATGTTGTGCGCAGGTGCCGGCTGTATTTGCCAGTGACCTTCTCGCGCTGTTCAGCAGTGTTGGTGATGTTGCCGTTGTGGACGAGGTAGATTCCATAAGGCGCGTTCACGAAGAACGGCTGGGCTTCGGCCGCGCTGAGCGATCCTGCAGTGGGGTAGCGCACATGACCAATTCCGATCTTACCCGACAGCGTCCCGGCATCCTGTGCGTTGAAGACATCCTTGACCAGACCATTGGCCTTTTTCTCGCGAAAGAACTCGCCGTTGTAGGTGACGATGCCCGAGGCGTCCTGACCCCGGTGCTGCAGCATCAGCAGCCCGTCATAGATTTCCGCAAAGACATCATGCGTCCTGCTTGCGATCCCCAAAATCCCACACATGTACGGGCTCCAATTTCTATGACGTTTTAAAGTAGAGGGTATTTCGTGCCGCGGAATGGTTCTGATGAGCGCGGATTCTCATTCGCGCAGGTACTGCTTTTCCTGATGCCAAATGCGCAAGCAGCGCAGCGGCGATCACGAAGGAAAACAGAAAGAACAAGATCGGTAGCTCCGATTCCGTGGCGGTCTGGCTTCCACATAATGCCTAATGTCGCCGCTGTCATCAAAGGATCACACTCGCGTTTTGCCGCAGGCTGATTTTGAGCATCTAGGCCAATACAGGTGACATGTTCAGACATATATGCTGTGATGATAAAAGTTCCGAGCGATAACAGAAATCGAGGTTTCGGATGGGTAAAGCGTATGTGGCAACATAAGCAGGGATCTAAGAAAGAAGAGCAGGCAAAACGTCGTTGTCACCGGTGCCGTGGCATGGGCCGTGCGCCTTGCCCAATCTGCAATGGTGCTGGCGAGGTCGTCAAAAGCAGAGATGTGTTCGGAAAGCCGGAATATAGCCGATGTGACGGGTGCTTTGGCTTAAAATCGACGCGATGTGCCGTGTGCGGTGGCGAGGGGTTTTCCTGACAGTTCAAGTTTTTTGATCGTCAGCAACAAAAAAGCCCGGTCGAAACCGGGCTTTCACCTGAATTCCAGATTTGGTCAGCTCAGTTGCCGGTACCTTCGGTGCTTTCAGTGTTCTCGGTGTTGCTTGTATCTACCGAGTTGTCTGAGTCTGCGGTGCAGCTTGCAACCAGCTCTTCGTACTGAGATGTAACCCAACCCAGAGCGGCCTCGGGGTTCTGCTCTTCGATCCGGTCGCTGAACTGTTCAAAGACCTTGGCCGAACGGCTTTCATCAACGATCGTGTAGGACTGGCCGGTCATAACGGTGTCGTAGACGAAGAAGGCGATGGCAACGAGCAGGATGCCGCGCGCGATACCGAAGAAGAAGCCCAGTGCCTGATCCAGACCGCCCAGTGCTGAACGTTGCACGAGCGATGAAAACAGTGGCGTAAAGATGCTGACGATGATCAGAGCAATCGCAAACACCGCAGCAAATCCTGTGATGACTGACAGTTCACAGCTGTCACGCAGGAACTCTCCGACAACCGGAACCTCTTTGACCAAAGGAACGGCCTGCGGCGCGAAGATAAAGGCCAGAATGGCGGCCGCAACCCAGCCAGCGATGGCCAGAACCTCGCGCATGAAACCGCGCGAATAGGCCAATATGCCCGACAGCACGATGATCAGGGCAACCACCCCGTCAATTATTGTAAAACCTTCCATGGCCCTCGCCTGTTCTTTTTTCTGCCCCTCGAGGCGCGATCTTAACCTGCTCCGAAGGTTTCGCCAACAAACCCAACCAAATCACTGGGTCGGGTGAGTGTCAGACCTGCCACAGTGCCGGTTTTGCCACCTGCCGGAGCAATTGCCGATGTGAAACCAAGTTTTTGCGCTTCTTTCAACCTATTTTCGGTCTGAGGGGCCGGTCTAAGTGCCCCAGATAACGAGATTTCTCCGAAAACAACGGTATCTGCGGGCAGGGCTGTGTCTTCTCGGGCACTCAGCAACGCGGCGGCGACCGCCAGATCGGCCGCAGGTTCACTGACTTTCAAGCCGCCTGCGACGTTCAGATAGACATCCAGGCCTGCAAACGGGATGCCACAGCGCGCTTCGAGCACGGCCAGGATCATCGCCAAACGGCCACTGTCCCAGCCGACGACAGTGCGGCGGGGTTGTGAATGAGGGGAAGGAGAAACAAGGGCCTGCAGTTCGACCAGCACAGGGCGCGTACCTTCGATACCGGCAAACACTGCTGAGCCGGGGCTGGGCTTGCCCCTTTCCGACAGAAACAACGCAGAAGGGTTGGTGACCTGCGCCAGACCTTTGCCTGTCATCTCGAACACGCCGATCTCATCGGCGGGGCCGAAACGGTTCTTGACCGCGCGCAGGATGCGAAACTGATGGCCACGCTCGCCTTCGAAGTAAAGGACGGTATCGACCATGTGTTCAACCACGCGCGGGCCGGCGATCTGACCTTCTTTTGTCACATGCCCGACCATGATGATCGACACGCCATGGCGTTTGGCGAACGATGTCAGCTCATGTGCTGCGGCGCGGACCTGAGACACCGATCCCGGCGCACTATCGACATTGTCGGCCCACATGGTCTGAATCGAGTCGATGATGGCCAGACCCGGTTTTTCGGCTTCCAAAGTCGTGAGGATGTCGCGCAGGTTTGTTTCTGCCGCCAGTTGGACGGGTGCGTCTTCGAGGCCAAGGCGACGGGCGCGCATACGAACCTGCGCGCTGGCTTCCTCACCCGAGACATAGATGGTTTTCAAACCGGTCCGGGCGAACCGTGCTGCCGCCTGAAGCAGAAGAGTGGATTTGCCGATACCCGGATCACCGCCAACCAAAAGCGCTGAGGCCGGGACAAGACCACCGCCAAGTACGCGATCGAGTTCCTCGACACCGCAGAGTGTGCGGGGCGGGGGTGTTTCTTCGGTCGACAGGTCGGACAGAACTATGGACTGACCGCGCTTGCCGCCCAGAGATTTCTTGGCCGGTCCTGCGGAGAGTGGTGCGTCCTGCGTGATGGTGTTCCATTCGCCGCAGGCATCGCATCGCCCGGACCAACGGGTATGCGTAGCACCACAGGCCGAGCAGGAGAAAGAAGTCGTCTTTGCCATGCGGCCTTTGGTGCCCGAGGTTGAGTGGTTCTTCAAGCCCTTGTGGGCAATCATTACCGCCGCTGGGGTGCCGCGTCGTCAGACCCTTAAGGCCATCCTCTGCGAAAGGCGCTGTCGCGCCGGGGTGAGTGGTTATTCAGCTGCCCGCGGTGGCGACATCGCGATAACGCTGGATGCGCTGGGATCGCTGTCGTCAGGCGGGGTTTGCAGTTGCGCCGAGAGTTCCGGCAAAAGCTCGAAAAGCTCATCTCTCAGCCGTGTCAGTTGTGATTTGGCGATCGATTCCTCGATCTCGATGTCACGTGTCCATTGCCGCAGTTCGTGCAGGATGGTCTGAGCGTCTTCTATCCGCTGCTGGAACAGCTCAACCTCTTCCTGACGTTGCTGCAGGAAACCACGCGCTCGTTTGACCTTGGCCTCACCATAGGTTTCGGCCAGTTCGTGGCTGACCTGGCTCATCTGTGCTGCAAGCTCCAGAATTTCGGGCTCCATCGCCTGCAGATCGGGATGATCGCGCAGAAAGTGCATCCTTTCCTTGACCGCATCGAATTCGGACGCGAGCGCAAAAACGCCGCTGCGGTCAGAGGCATGCGCAACGCGGTAGGCATCTACGATATCCTGCATGTTGAGCGAGAACTTTCGATGTGTGCTCTCAAGCGCCATCATGCGCGCACTTGAAGGCAGGTAGAAGGCCAGCATGAGAATCAGGCAGGTCAATCCAACTTGGAAATAGGGTCCTGCATCAATTGCAGGGTTGTTTCCGATGGCAGCCTGCATTGACAACCAGGGCCAAACGCCCGCTGCTGACATCAGGGTTGCAAACACCGCGAATAGGGCGGCGGCACAGATAAGAATAAAAGTTAAGCGTAAGAAAATATTTTGAAATTGCAATGTGATGTTGTGGAGGGCGGCCATAATAGTCCATCTCCTTTCGAAACCGGCTTAGACCGGACCCGAGGCGGAGATACCATCTAACACAAACGACGATCCGCTGCGGACCCGTAAACTAACAAAACTTAGCTGCTCGAATACTAAACATGATACTCAAATAAATGTTTTCAATCAATTAGGTCTGAGAATTTCGTGATTTAAGTTGCACTTCGGTAATGTGACCCAATGCGATCGAGGCCAGAATGCAACCTGTAAACAGATACAAACCCCACGCGGTTTCGATGGTCGCATACGAGATGCCTTTGGCCAGCGTAATGTACAGAGCAATAAGGAAAATATCGGCCATCGCGAGTTTGCCAAGGATGTGCAATGCGGGCTGTACGCGCGGGTCCAACAGGTTCCACTGGATCAGCGCTGTACCGATGGTTTTGAGATAAGGCGCAAAGAGAGCGAAGGCAGTCACGACGAGCGCGAGGAACACATCCGAGTGCCAGAGGGACTGCAGGCCGGTGATCACGCTGATCTCACTGAGGCCGAAGATCGGGAGCAGCCCTGCGCGCATCAGCGGGGCGAACCACGCGATGGGGTATAGGACCAAGAGCGAGAGTGTAGCGAGGCGGAGGGTCATCGAAGCTGATCAATATGGATGAACATCTATCTTACAACTATGTCTATGAAAGGAAAATTGGCTGATCTATTCAGACAACAATTATAAGAGCGTCGTTGATTGAAAATCAGACCTTAGACATCTGTTCCTGTGCATTTTTTAGTCCGTTTCTTACGTTTGTGTTTAGCAAACTCCCAGAGCATCGCGACAACACCAAAGGGCAACATAACCCAAATAGCGATATCTGCTGATTTCGAATAGTGAGATTCGTAGTAACTCTCGGGATACGCAAACTTCCAGACCACAACTGGCATTGCACAGGCTAGTAATCTGAGAGGAGCAGAGTTGTAGACACAAAACTCCTTTGTGAGTCGAAGTAAGGTCTTCAAACGATTGTTTCTCCTGTTCACAGCCCGAAATTCTAAGTAGCGTAGGGGCCATCGAAGACTTGGAGCAAGTAATACAGAAATGGCAAGACAGTAATGAGCGCGAAAAGCACCGGCCTAGGCATGGTGCTTGTTACTTCTTCACCGCACGGCTTCAATCGGCCCTTCGGCACTCCCACTGATGAATTGTTCCAGATAGGGATCACCTGACGCATCCATCTGTCCGACTGGACCAGTCCACTGGATCACGCCGTCATGTAGCATCGCGACGTTGTCGGCAATTGCGCGGACCGAGCTCATGTCGTGGGTGATAGTCATGGCCGTGGCCCCCATCTCGGTCACGATCTCTCGGATCAAGTCATTGATGACACCGGACATGATCGGGTCGAGGCCCGTGGTTGGTTCATCAAAAAAGATGATCTCAGGCTCGGCAGCGATTGCTCGGGCGAGGCCAACGCGTTTCTGCATGCCGCCTGACAGCTCAGAGGGGTAGAGATCGGCGACCTTGGCCCGCAGGCCGACGCGACGCAGTTTATCGATGGCGATCTCACGCGCGTACTCGGCGGGCTGTTTCATAGGTCCGCGCAGCAGCCGGAAGGCGACGTTTTGCCAGACGGGCAGGGAATCGAACAATGCACCGCCTTGAAACAGCATTCCAAACCGGGCCAGAAACGCGTCGCGGTCGCCTTTGGTGGCGTCTTTGCCATCGACATAGATCATGCCACTGTCAGGCTTAATTAGCCCGAGGATACATTTCAGAGCCACTGATTTCCCGGTGCCGGAACCGCCGATGATAACCATCGAGGTACCTTTGGGGATCTCAAGGTTCATGCCCTGCAGGACATGGTTGTCGCCAAAGGCTTTATGTACGTTCTCCATCCGGATCATAGCGAGAAGAATACCCCTGTGAGAACGAAGTTGGCGGCCAGGATCAGAACAGCGGCTGCCTCGACCGAGCCTTTGGTGGCACGGCCAACACCTTGTGCGCCACGGCCTGATGTCATGCCGTAGTAGCAGCCCATGATCGCGGCGATCAGGCCGAATGCTGCGCCTTTGACCAGTGATGAGACAATGTCGCGAGTCTCTAGAAAATTCACGGTATTCTGCAGGTAGGTCGCAGGATTGAAGCCAAGATTTTGGGTCGCAACCACATAGCCACCTGCGATTCCGATCACGTCACCTACGGCAACCAGTGCCGGGACAGTAATCAGGGCTGCCAGAACACGCGGGGCGGTCAGGTATTTCATCGGATGGGTTGAAAGCGTGACAAGCGCATCAATCTGCTCGGTCACTTTCATTGTCGCGATTTCGGCCGCGATAGAAGATGTCACGCGCGCAGCAATCATGAGGCCAACCAACACAGGGCCTAGTTCGCGCACCATGCCAATAGCCACGATCTGGGGCACAACGGCCTCGGCGTTAAAACGAGCGCCGCCCGCATAGATCTGCAGCGCCAGTGCGCCGCCGGTGAAGATAGCGGTCAGTCCGACGACCGGGAGGGACAGCCAGCCGATGTTCAGCAGTGCGATGCCGAACTCGCGTGGATAAAATGGGGGACGAAAGATATGTGAGATCGCATCCAGTGCGAACAGGGCCACTCTGCCAAAGGCGGCGAGCATATTGAGCACTGCTCGTCCCAGACCTCCAAGCAAGCTCAGAGGGTTCATTCCACGTAGCCCCGGGAATAACGGCTGCCCATCGAAGTCAGGATTTCATAACCGATCGTACCGGCTGCTTCGGCCAGATCATCGATGGTCTGATGGCCGTTCAAAATACGCAGGCGTTCTGGCGTGTGGGGCAGGTCAGTGACATCGACAGTGATCAGGTCCATCGAAATGCGACCGACGACCGGGCAGGGCTGATCGCCCGAAAAGGTATCGATGCCACCGCCTATGGCGCGGTGCAGGCCGTCAGCATAGCCTGCAGAAACGGTCGCAATGCGAGACGTGCGTCGGGCAGTCCAGCTGTTGCCGTAACCAACGGTTTCACCCACTTCGACATCACGCACCTGAATGACCGGAAGATCGACGGTCACGACCGGCTTGGCACCGGCGAACGGCATACCGCCATACAACCCGATCCCGGGTCTGCAGAATTCAAAGTGGAACTCAGACCCCAACAGGGTTCCCCCGGTGGCAGCAAGCGATCTGGGTGCAGTGACACCTTCGGTCATCCCGCGGAAAGTCTCGAGCTGTTGATGGTTCATCGGGTGATCCGGTTCGTCGGAGCAGGCCAGATGAGACATCACGACCACGGGGTTCAGCGCCTCGGCCCTTGGGCGCAGTTCCGCCCAATCGGCGGGCTCGAGCCCCAACCGGTTCATACCGCTGTCGAGCTGAATGCCCAAAGCGTGATCTGGCAGTGCCTCGACATGTCGCTGGAACTGTTCGGGCGAATTGATCAGTGGAGTCAGGTCATGTGCACGCAGCAGATCGGTGTCGCCTTCCATATGACCGGAAAAGACGCAGATTGTCGGTCCCGGGCCCACGGCCTCGCGCACATCGGCACCTTCTTCGGCCGCAGCAACAAAGAACTTCCGAACGCCTTCTTCGGCCAGCGCATTAGCAACAGGGCCTGCGCCCAGACCATAGGCATCGGCCTTGACCACGGCGCCGGTTTCGACATCCGTTTTTGCGTCGAGCGCCCGCCAGTTGCTGGCAAGCGCCTGAAGATTGATCGTCAAACGTGCAGTACTCATGGCACTGTTCATGACATCGGGAAGGACGAGGTCAAGGGGGAATAACCTGAAACTTGCGTGGATCACCTGCGGTATAAGCGACATATGGCTGAATTTGCTGAAAAACCGGCAAGTAAAGCAGGGAATTCGTCCGCGAGTGCGGAGAAAATCTGCAGGCATTTGATTGTGTTGGTTCAAGGATCAAACCTGCCCCCTGTGACGCATCGTTTACGCTGGGGGCAGGTCAAGCTTGCCTCGTCAGTATCCTTCGATCTGACCTTCTTGCTGCCAGGGTTTGACCAGATTGCCAAAGCGCGTGAACTGGGCCTCGAAGGAAAGCTCAACCGTACCGATGGGACCATGACGCTGTTTGCCCACGATGACCTCGGCCTTGCCATGTAGCCGTTCCATGGCCTGCTTCCACTCTTCCATCTTTTCCAACTCGTGATCGCCGGGCTTTTCGCGTTCCTTGTAGTATTCCTCGCGGAACACGAACATCACGAC
This sequence comes from Ruegeria sp. CE12, assembly GCF_056537525.1. Classification (NCBI taxonomy): domain Bacteria; kingdom Pseudomonadati; phylum Pseudomonadota; class Alphaproteobacteria; order Rhodobacterales; family Roseobacteraceae; genus Ruegeria; species Ruegeria sp. CE12. The sequence continues at coordinate 497,993 of NZ_JBQFRS010000002.1, forward strand.
GTCGGCGTCCTGTTCGATCGAGCCTGATTCCCGCAGGTCAGACAGTTGTGGGCGTTTATCATCGCGGCTTTCAACCTGACGGCTGAGCTGAGACAGGGCGATGACGGGAATGTTCAGCTCCTTTGCGATGGCTTTCATACCCATCGAAATTTCGGCGATCTCGTTGACCCGGTTGTCGGACATACCGCGGCAAAGCTGCAGATAGTCGATCACCAGAAGATCCAGCCCATGCGTCCTTTTCAACCGCCGCGCTCGTGCGGCAAGCTGCGAGATGGGCAGTGCAGGGGTGTCGTCGATGAACAGAGGGCATGCCTCAAGCTCTTTAGCGGCGTCCACGAACCGGCGGAACTCGGCCTCGGTCATGTCACCCTGACGGATTTTGTGAGAGGAGATTTCGGAGGCTTCGGCCAGAACACGACCCGCAAGCTGTTCCGCGCTCATCTCCAACGAGAAGAAGCCCACGACACCGCCATCGATTGCGCCTTCGCTGCCGTCGGATTTTTGACCTCGCTTGTAAGCTTTGGCCACGTTAAAAGCCACGTTGGTCGCAAGCGAGGTTTTACCCATAGAGGGACGGCCGGCCAGGATGATCAGGTCCGATGGATGCAACCCACCCAGTTGCTTGTCCAGATCGGCCAGACCGGTCGAGATTCCGGCCATCCCGCCCCCACGCTGATAAGCCTCATTGGTTACGTTGACGGCTTCTGTGACCGCTTTGAGGAAGGATTGAAAACCTTGTTCGGTCTGCCCTTGTTCGGACAGTTGATAAAGCTGCTGTTCAGCCTCGACGATCTGTTCTTTTGGCTCGCTCGATACATCAACCCGCGCCGCCTTGTCCGAGATGTCCCGACCAAGGCGGATCAGCTCACGCCGGATCGCAAGGTCATAGATCATCTGGGCGTAGTCGTGCACTGCAAAGGCGCTGATTGAGGCGCCTGCCAGTTTAACCAGATAGGCCGGACCGCCGAGTTCTTTCAGGCCTTCATCCTCGGCCATGAATGACTTGAGTGTCACGGGCGAGGCGAGAGCGTTTTTTGCAATCCGGTTAGCTGCGACTTCATAAATGCGCGCATGCACCGGGTCATAGAAATGCTCGGAACCGATGATCGACGCGACACGGTCATACAGATCGTTATTGGTAAGGATCGCACCCAGAAGCTGCTGCTCGGCCTCAATGGAATGCGGCATGGTTTCGGCATTCTGAATCTGAGCTGCCGCCTGCTCGATACTGCTGATCTCGTTCATTGCTGCTCTCACCATCCCCTTGGGACAGAGTCCATAGCCCGGCCCCGCGAGTCGGGGCAAATTGTATGTTTTCTGGGGATATGCTGTGCATATCTCGCTGCCCCATCATATTGAAGTATGACGGGGCGGGGCGTCAACATATTGTATGCTAAAGTCTGTTTTAAAGATCAGTGTTTCCGATCGGTAAACAGTTTTCGCAACGTCAGCCCTTGTGTGCTTCCTGCCAGCCACGCGGATCGTTCAGGAACGCCTCGACGCCATCCAGCGTTTCCTGATCGAAGGCGCCTTGTGCTTTTGCCTCGGCCAGTACGTCCCACCATGTGCAAAGGTGGTGCAATTTCACCCCGTGATCGCCCAAGGTTTTTTCGGTTTCCGGGAAGATGCCGTAGTAAAAGATCACTGCGGTATGGCCGCAGGTCGCGCCGGTTTCGCGGATCGCATCAACAAAGGACAATTTCGAGCCGCCATCGGTGGTCAGGTCCTCGACCAGCAGGACACGCTGACCTTCGCTCATCTCGCCCTCGATCCGTGCGTTGCGGCCATAACCTTTGGGTTTTTTACGCACGTAGGTCATCGGTAGTGCCATGCGTTCTGCAACCAGCGCGCCAAAAGGAATGCCTGCGGTTTCACCGCCTGCAACGTTATCGAAAGCCTCAAACCCAGCATCACGCACGACCGTGACGGTTAGAAAATCCATCAGCGTTGAGCGAATGCGCGGGAACGAGATCAGTTTGCGGCAATCAATGTAGGTTGGGCTTGGCAGGCCCGAGGCCAGCGTGAACGGTTCACGCGAATTGAAATGTACGGCCTTGATCTCCAGCAACATCCGCGCGGTCAGGCGGGCGATTTCGGTGCTATCGGGAAATGAACTGGTGATCATGGCAAGACCTCTGGGCTGAATGGCGTTGCGGGCTGATAGCCTGTCCTTGCAGGTGGTGTCGAGAGGGTTCGGCGCAAAAGAAAAGCGGGCCTCCCAAGAGACCCGCTTGTGCCCTTGCGGGCAGCAGAGCACGCCAAGGTGGGCTTAGCTGCTCATATCGTAGGCGCGTTCCCCATGTACCGCGAGGTCGAGCCCGTTTGTTTCGGTCTCCGCGTCTACGCGAAGTGGGGTGATCAGTGCAACCACCTTGACCAACACAATCGTGACAACTGCCGTAAAGGCACCCACGATAACCAGCCCGCCCAACTGTGCAGTCCAGGTTCCCAGACCGAATAGAGCGATCATGATTGTACCGAAGATCCCGCCAACGCCATGTACTGCAAAGACGTCCAGAGTATCGTCGATCTTGAGCATGTTGCGCATGACATAGACGGCTTCCTGACACAGGATACCGGCCACTGCGCCGATGATCAGTGCCTGAACCGGTCCGACAAAACCTGAGGCCGGAGTGATCGACGCCAAACCAGCGATCGTGCCGGTGACGAGGCCGACCATCGAGGCCTTACCGAACCTGATACGCTCCCACAGCGCCCAGCTCAGGGATGCAGTGGCGGCTGACAGGTGTGTAACGGTCATTGCCATGGCAGCACCACCATCGGCGGCCAGTTGCGAGCCGCCATTGAAGCCGAACCAGCCCACCCACAGCATTGCCGCGCCGATCATGACATAGCCGGGGTTGTGCGGCGGGGTGGTGCGGTTGCGACGCGGGCCGAGAATTACAGCTATGATCAGGGCTGCCAGACCAGCGGTTTCATGGACGACGATACCGCCGGCAAAGTCGCGAACACCGATCTCCCCCAATATGCCGCCATCAGACAACATGCCTCCGCCCCAGATCCAATGAACGACGGGGGCATAGCACAGCAGCATCCAAAGACCCGAGAAGGTCAGGACAAACCCAAAGCCCACGCGTTCTACATACGCTCCGACGATCAGGGCAGGGGTGATGATGGCAAACGTCATCTGGAAGGCAAAGAACAGAACCTCGGGCAGGGTTCCCGCCAGGCTGTCTGCGTCGACGCCATTGAGGAAAGCCTTGTCGAGGCCGCCCCACACTCCGGATGGGGCATCGCCAAATGCGATGGAGTATCCGGCGACCAGCCACAAGATGCTCATCAGGCAGGCAATCGAAAAACAGTGCATGAACACGCTGAGCACGTTGCGTGCCCGGACGAGCCCGCCGTAAAACAGCGCCAATCCCGGCAATGTCATGAACAGGACCAGCGCGGTTGCGACGATGATCCAGGCTGTATCGGCTCCGTTCATGGGCCGCTCTCCTCTTTCGCTTCAGGTGCGCCGGTTCATGACGTTTATTCACGAACCGGCGCTAAGTGAGTGGTGGTGCGAAGCGTTGAAGCGAACAGGAGACGAGGAAAAAAGAGGCGAGCAGCTTAAAACGCGCCTGTTTTGACGTCCTTTTTTTAAGTGGCGATAATTTCCGCGCAATATTGTGGCGGTCGCCTTAATTTTAAGCGATGTCAGAAAGGCCCTTGTAGATCAGATCAAGTGCGTGGTCGCGCGCAGCCCTGCGCACGTTGTCCCGGCCGAGCGCGCCATACTCGACGGTTTCTGTCCTGGTTGGGCGCCCTTGAACGGCTAGTCCGAAACAAACGCGGCCTTCGGGTTTGAACTCTGATCCGCCCGGTCCGGCAATACCGGTGATCGAAACCGAAAGCTGTGCCTGCGAGTGCGTCAGTGCGCCATCTGCCATTTCTCTGGCGACTTCTTCGGACACGGCACCATGGTCGGCGAGCGTCTCGGCGCTGACCCCCAACATCTCTTGTTTAGCGGTGTTGGTGTAGGTCACGAAGCCGCGTTCAACGACAGCGGAACTGCCTGGGATGTCTGTCAGGGCTGCGGCAACCATGCCACCCGTGCAGCTTTCCGCTGTCGAGATCATGACTTTCAACGCTTTGGCGCGTTCCAACAGATCCGCTACGGTCACAGGCCCAATACTCCATGTGCGATGGCTGCAAGGATCATGACACCAATCGCAGCGAAGATCCCGGCGATGACATCATCCAACATGACACCCAATGGGTCGCCGCGCCGGTCGGCCCATCCAATCGGACCGGGTTTAGTGATATCGAACAGGCGGAAGAGGATGAAACCGGCAACCCAACCGGGCCAAAGGGCGGTGATGTCGATCCCATGTGCCCAGGACGGGTAGGAAATTGCCCAAAGCGCGATGAACTGGCCAGCGACCTCGTCAATCACGATTTCCGAGGGGTCATGATCCTCTTGTCCTGCTGTCATGACCCCGGTCGCCCAGATGCCGCCGACTATAACGGCGATAGTTGCCAGAGCCAGTAGAGGAAACCCTCCGATCGTGTGCAGTACCCAGACCATAGGCAGTGCGGCAAGTGACCCCCAAGTTCCCGGTGCCGGGCGCAGATATCCGACGCCGCCGACAGTTCCGATCAGGCGCGCCGCGTTCATGATTTCACCAAACAGGCAGTGGCCACGGATGCGATGCCCTCACTGCGGCCGGTAAAGCCTAGGCGTTCGGATGTTGTTGCCTTCACCGACACCTGATCGGCGTGTAACGCCATGATTCTGGACATTTCTTCACGCATTTCTTGCGCGTGGGGGCCGATCTTGGGGTATTCGCAGACCAGCGTGCAATCCACGTTGGAAATACGATATCCCATTTGCTCGGCAAGCTCGACCGCGTGACGCAGAAAGATCTCGCTGGCGGCGCCTTTCCATTGTGGATCGGATGGCGGGAAGTGCTGACCGATATCGCCCTGCGCCAAAGCGCCGTAGATTGCGTCCGTTACCGCATGCATACCAACATCGGCGTCTGAATGACCCTGCAGACCCCGATCATGCGGGACCTTCACGCCGCACAGGACCACGTGATCACCATCGCCAAAACGATGCACGTCATACCCGTTGCCCAACCTTACATCCATATCCGTTCCCATTATGCGTTCTGCCCGGGCAAAATCCTCGGGCCTTGTGATTTTTAGATTGTCTGCGTCACCCGGCACGATAACCACCTCGATACCTGCCGCACGTGCGACTTCCACATCGTCTGCCGCTCCGCCCGGATGTGCGGAGTGAGCTGCGACGATCGCATCATATCGGAAGCCTTGCGGTGTCTGGGCTGCAAACAAGCCTGAGCGATCCTGCGTTCCTGTCACCATGTTCTCGTCACCCGTCCAAAGCGCATCCGTTACGGCAAGGCCGGGTGCGGCAGCGGCGTGAGTATCCAGCGCCACCAGAACGTTGCGGATGGTTTCCTCGCTGACGCAAGGGCGAGCAACATCGTGAACCAAAACCTTTGAGACGCTCTTGCCCGCCAGTGCCTGCAATCCATTACGTACGGAAACCGCACGATCATGACCGCCGGAGGCCAGCAATAGATTGCTGTCCCGGAATTCTTCCCATGCTTCGGTATCGTCGGGCGAGAGAACAAGAACAATATGATCCACCAATCCTTTGAACCGGCTCAAGGTCCAATCGGCCACCCTTTTCCCGGCCAAAGCTCGCCATTGCTTGGGCGTGCCGCCTCCTACGCGCTGTCCGCGTCCCGCGGCGACGATTATGGCGGCGGTGGTCATGTGCGAAAACTCTCCTGCTTGATGCGCTTTGTTTAGGGGGCGTTGAATGCAGAGGCAATCACCTGCGTAAACCTGCCTAAATATTAGGCATATGATGATTTTGCGGGCTTGCGGGTCGCCGTTTTGTTGTTCATATGCGCAGAATTCGATATCAAATCTGCAACTGCCCAAGGATTAAGCACGTTGACCCTGCAACTCGCTGACAAAGATCTGAACCCGCCGGTCCTGCTGGCGCCGATGGCCGGAATCACGGATCGGCCATTTCGTGATCTCGTTATGTGCTTTGGCGCAGGGATGGTCGTAAGCGAAATGGTCGCCAGCCAGGAAATGGTACAGGCTAAACCCGGTGTGCGTGAGCGGGCTGAGCTGTCGGCAGACGTGGAAAACACGGCTGTACAACTGGCGGGGCGAGAGGCTCACTGGATGGCTGAGGCTGCGCGCCAGGTTGTTGATCGGGGTGCGCGGGTGATCGACATTAACATGGGTTGTCCGGCCAAGAAGGTCACCAATGGGTATTCAGGCTCTGCCTTGTTGAAAACGCCGGATCACGCGTTGACTCTGATTGAGGCAGTCGTTGATGCCGTGGATGTGCCGGTCACGCTGAAAACACGGCTGGGTTGGGATGACAATCTGCTGAACGCCCCGGATGTGGCGCGCCGGGCGCAGGATGCAGGCATCCGCATGGTCACGATTCATGGTCGCACCAGATGTCAGTTCTACAAGGGGCGCGCAGATTGGCAGGCAATCCGAGCGGTGAAAGACGCAGTTTCAATCCCGGTAATTGCCAATGGAGACATCATTGATACCAAAGGGGCTCGCACCGCGTTGGCCCATTCTGGCGCAGACGGTGTGATGGTCGGCCGTGGCGCACAAGGAAAGCCATGGCTCTTGGCGCAAATCTGTCACGATCTTTACGGTCGCCCTGCGCCAGAGATTCCATCGGGTGAGGATCTGATCGAGATGGTCCGTGCGCATTATCAGGCGATGCTGGAGTTCTACGGAACCGATCTGGGCCTACGCGTCGCACGTAAGCATCTTGGCTGGTACATGGATGAGGCCGGAACACCACCCGCGTTACGCCGATCTGTATTGACCTCACGAGACACTGACGAGGTATTGCACCTGCTCGGCGACGCGTTGTCTTGCAAAGCAGAGGTGGCGGCATGACGTCGGATCAGGAAATCTGGGCCTCTCTGCCGGTTCCGGCTTTTATCATCGATGGCGACGACCGCATTGCGGATGTGAACTCGTCAGCTGAGGGCTTTCTGAACGCATCCCGCAAATCTGTCGTCGGGCATCCCGTTTGGGATCAGATCGCAGTGGATGCCCCATTGGAGGAGGCGTTCCTGAGGGCACGAGAGCAGGGCACGCCGCTTTTCGTCAATGATGTGGATGTGGGATCGGGCAATCGCGCGCCTTTGCAATGTGCTTTGCAGATCGCACCGATGGTTGGGCATCCCGGTTCGATGATCATGATCATTTCTCCTCGGGAACTGGCCGGGCGGATGACGCGGGGAAACACCGTTAAATCTGCGGCGCAATCGGCGATTGGAATGGCCGAGATGCTGGCGCATGAGATCAAGAATCCCTTGGCCGGGATCACCGGCGCGGCTCAGTTGTTGAGCATGAATATTGCGCCCCAAGACCTTGAACTTACAGATCTTATCGTCGAAGAAAGCCGCAGGATCGTGAAGCTTCTGGAGCAGGTTGAGCAATTTGGAAACCTGTCCCGGCCAGACTTCAAGCCAGTTAACATTCATGACGTTCTGGACCGCGCACGCCGTTCTGCTTTGCTGGGTTTTGGCGCTGATATGACGATCATCGAGGATTATGATCCCTCGTTGCCATTGGCCTACGGTGATCCGGATCAGTTTCTGCAAGTTGTGCTGAACCTTCTGAAGAACGCTTCAGAAGCCGCGGGTGCCGGCGGTGGTACCATCCGCCTGCGCACCTATTTCGAACATTCGTTCCGTTTGCGGCGCAGCGATGGGTCGGGGCACTCGCTGCCATTGCAGATTGAGATCATAGATGATGGACCGGGCGTGTCCGAAGATATCATCAGCGATATTTTTGACCCGTTTGTTTCAGGCAAAGAAAATGGCACCGGTTTGGGTCTCGCTTTGGTTAGCAAGATCATCTCCGACCACGATGGTTGGATTTCAGCGGAATCCATTCCGGGCCGAACCGTTTTCAAACTGTCACTGCGGCGGGCACCGCGTCACGAACAATAGAGCCGTAACCGGCAAACAAAGGAGAGCACCTGATGGATGGTACAGTATTGGTTGCAGATGATGATCGCACGATCCGCACCGTTCTGACACAGGCCCTGACGCGGGCCGGGTGCAAAGTGCATGCAACATCTTCGCTGACCACACTGATGCGTTGGGTAGGTGAGGGCAAAGGGGATGTCGTAATCTCGGACGTTGTCATGCCAGATGGTAACGGTTTGGAGATGTTGCCAAAAATCTCTCAGGATCGACCCGGGTTGCCGGTTATCGTGATCTCGGCCCAAAACACGATCATGACGGCGATCCAGGCGGCTGAGGCAGATGCGTATGACTATTTGCCCAAGCCGTTTGATTTGCCCGATTTGATGAAACGAACAGCGCGTGCGCTTGAGCAGAAGCAGCGCGCCCATCCCGAAGCAGCCGATGATCGCGCAGACAGCCCTGATGAACTGCCATTGGTAGGTCGAACGCCGGTCATGCAGGCGCTGTATCGTCTGGTCGCACGGGTGATGAATACAGATCTGTCAGTCATGATTTCTGGTGAAAGTGGGACGGGTAAATCACTGATTGCGCGTGCTATTCACGATTTTTCTGACAGGCGTACATTGCCGTTTGTAACTGCTACGGCAGCTGATCTGAGGGATCTGGAAGGACCGGCGCGCGTGATGGCGCGGGTTCGTGGCGGGACGCTGTTGATTGATGAGATCGCTGATATCGATGACGAAGTGCAGGCGCGTATCGTGCGAATGATGGATACGCCCGGCGATCATGTTCCGCGTTTTATGGCAACCAGCCAGACCGATTTGACCGAAGCGATGGAAAGCGGTCGGGTGCGCCAGGACCTGTACTATCGCCTGTGTGGGGCAACGGTTCATGTTCCATCCCTGCGGGAGCGCGTGGATGACATCACGCTTCTGGCTGAGCACTTCCTGTCACGGGAAGAGCGTGAAAGCGGCACAAAACGTTGGCTCAGTCCCGAGGCAGTGGAATTGGTGCGGCGCTATTCGTGGCCTGGAAATGTACGCCAGTTGGAAAACGCCATTCGCAGGCTCAGCCTGACCAGCCGCGCTGACGAAATCTCGCAGGCCGAGGTGGAAATGGTATTGGGCAGCCAACCCGAAGCTGAACCGGTTCTGGGAGATGGCGAGCGGGAAAAACTGTCATCCTCGGTGGCGCGTCATCTGCGTCGTTACTTCGACCTTCACGGCAATATTCTTCCCCCGCCGGGCTTGTACCAACGCATTTTGCGCGAGGTTGAGGCCCCTCTGATCGAAATTGCACTTGAGGCAACTGGCGGAAATCAGGCGAAATGTGCCGATTTGCTGGGGATCAACAGAAATACGCTGCGCAAAAAGATTACAGATCTCGATATTCAGGTGACACGCCGACGCAAACTGATGTAATATCGCCACACAAACCGTGGCATCCGGGTTCGTACCCGGCAAGGACCACGATATATGGCGGTAAGCCGCGAGAGCGGCACATCAGGATGAGGGCAGACGGTGGCAACCCGGGCACAGAACCGGCCAATTCTATCGATTAATCGGTGGCGTAAGTCCCGAAAGATGCGCAATTTCGGCACCTTGGGCCTTGTGGTTCTTGGACCTGCGCTTGCATTGGCCACGTACCTCGTAATCGGACCGTTCGATCTGGGCGCGACTGCGCCGACATTGCGTCTGATTCTCCTTGCCGACCTCGTTTACGTGCTGGTGGTCGCTGCGCTGGTTCTAGGGCAATTGGGCAGTCTTATCGCCGCGCGGCGCGCAAAATCAGCGGGATCAAGGCTTCACCTGCGTCTTATCGGTGCATTTACGCTGCTTGCGCTGGTGCCGACGGTAACAGTGGCAATATTTGCCGGGCTGACGGTGAACATTGGCCTTGAAGGCTGGTTTTCAGACCGCGTCAGGCAAGTGGTGGGCTCGTCACTGACGGCTGCCGAGGCTTATGAACTGGAGCACCGACAGGGTTTGACGCAGGACGCGACGGTGCTCGCTCGATTCCTCGACAATGCACGAACGCTGGACTTCTATATTTCAGATGCAGAACTGCGCGAGGTGCTGGCGCAGGGGCAGGCGCAAATCCAGCGTGGTTTGCGTGAGGCTTATGTCATCGACGGTAGTGGCGAGATTCGGTCTCGTGGGGACCGTTCCTATCTGTTCAATTTCGAACCCCCGACGCCTGAACAGATAGTAGAGGCAGACGACAAAGGCCTGCTAATTATCGCGGACTGGTCGAACAACGAATTTCGCGCACTGGTTCCTTTGAAAGCTTACCTCGACCGGTACCTTTATGTTAGCCGCGATGTGGACGGCCAGCTGCTGACCTTGCTGGACGACACCAAAGAAACTGCACAGTTCTACCAGCAACTTGAGAGTGAACGGGGCAGGGTGCTGTTCGAATTCGGTCTTTTGTATCTTGGGTTTGCGTTGATCCTGATCCTTGCGGCCATGTCGCTGGGCATGTGGTTTGCCGAACGTCTGTCGCGCCCCGTTGGACGTCTGACCACAGCGGCTCAGCGCGTGGGGGCAGGCGATCTGAGTGTTCAGGTGATCGAAGAGGCCAATGACGACGAGATCGCCATGCTTGGCCGCTACTTCAACCAGATGACCCGCCAGTTGAAGGGCCAGCGGGATACACTGCTTGAAAATACGCGACAGATTGAACGCCGTAGGCGCCTGTTTGACTCGGTGCTCAGCTCGGTGACATCTGGTGTTGTAGGGGTCGATCCCGACGGCTGTGTTACGTTTGTGAACCGTTCGGCTGAACGTTTGCTGGATTGGTCAGGGGGTGAGCAGCATCTCGCGATCGGGATTGCCGTCCCGGAATTTTTGCCGCTGTTTGAATCTCTGCTTGAAGGCGGACAGGAAGCTGTTCAGGGCGAGGTGAAAGTAACCCGCAAAGGTCAGCTGGAAAATCTACTGGTCCGTATGGCAACACGTCGTGGAGAAGACGGGGGATTGGAAGGCTATGTTGTGGCCTTTGATGATGTGACCGATCTGGTCAGCGCCCAGCGGATGGCTGCGTGGGGGGATGTTGCCCGTCGCATCGCGCATGAGATCAAGAACCCGCTGACACCGATCCAGTTGAGTGCAGAAAGGATCAAGCGCAAGTTCTCTCGCAAGCTTGATGAGGAGGATTGCGAAAGTCTCGAGTCGATGACCGATGTCATCGTTCGACAGACCAATGATCTGCGCCGGATCGTGGACGAATTCTCGAAATTCGCACGGATGCCCGAGCCGGACCGGCACGAGGCGAATGTGGTTGATCTGGTTCGTGAGGCCGTTCTATTGCAGCAGGCAGGGCAGCCGGATGTTCAGATTGATGCGGATCTGCCTGAAGAGCCCATTCTTGCCGATGTCGATGCGACGATGCTGAATCAGGCGCTGACGAATCTGATCAAGAATGCCGGTGAAGCCATTGGAACACTGAAAGAAAAAGGAGCGCCCGATAATCTGGCGCCGCAAATCAAGGTCGTCGTATCCAGCGATGAGGCTGGAACCATAATCACCATAGCAGACAACGGAATAGGTTTACCTGAAGACAGGGCTCGGTTGTTCGAACCCTATGTGACAACACGCGATGAGGGGACCGGTTTGGGCCTGCCCATCGTGAAGAAAATTATCGAAGAACATGGCGGTGCGCTGACGTTGGAAGATGCGCCCGTATTTGACGGACAGGACCATTTTGGCGCGATGGCCGTGATCCGTTTGCCGGGGGCCAGTATTTCCCCCGCCGTCGCGCCACAGAAGCAGGCAATTCATATAAACAAGCTGAAAGCAGGCCAAAGATGAGCGACATTCTGATCGTAGATGACGAACGCGATATTCGCGAACTGGTGTCCGACATTCTGGAGGACGAAGGCTATTCCACCCGGCTGGCTGGCAACTCGGACGAGTGCATGGCCGCCATCAACTCCGAGCCACCAGGGCTCCTGATCCTTGATATCTGGCTGAAGGACAGCCGTATGGACGGGATCGATATTCTCAAGGCAGTTAAGCGCGACAACCCGGATGTGCCGGTGGTGATCATATCGGGGCATGGCAACATTGAAATTGCCGTCGCTGCAATCAAGCAGGGCGCTTACGATTTCATCGAAAAGCCTTTTAATATCGACCAGCTCATGGTGGTCATCCGCCGCGCGATGGAAACCTCGCGCCTGCGTCGTGAAAACGCGTCGCTCAAGCGGAAAGAGGTCAGCAGCTCGGACATGATCGGCAAATCGGCCTCGTTCCGTGCAATGCAGGGCCAGCTGGACAAAGTCACGAAGTCCAATGGTCGCGTGATGCTGAGCGGTCCAGCCGGTTCGGGCAAGGAAATTGCTGCGCGATACATCCATGCGCATTCCAATCGGGCAAATGCTCCGTTCGTCACTGTGAATTGTGCGGGTGTTGAGCCAGAACGGATGGAAGAAGTTCTGTTTGGACGCGAATCCTCCGAGCGCGGGGTAGAATCCGGGTTGCTGGAAGAGGCGCATGGCGGTGTCGTCTACTTTGACGAAGTGGCCGATATGCCGCTGGGAACGCAATCGAAGATTCTACGGGTATTGGTGGATCAGCAGTTCCAGCGGGTAGGTGGAACCGACAAGGTGCGGGTAGACCTGCGGGTCATCTCGTCAACAAACCGGGATCTTGATGACGAGATTGCAGCCGAACGGTTCCGGGAAGAACTGTACCATCGTCTGAATGTGGTACCGGTAGCCGTGCCTTCGCTGGAAGAACGGCGCGAGGATATTCCGGTTCTGGCGCAGCATTTCATCGAAATGTGCAATGAAACCCAAGGCTTGCCCATCCGTGAGTTGTCCGACGAGGCAGTGGCCCTGTTGCAGACAATGACGTGGCCTGGAAACGTGCGGCAGCTGAAAAACCTGATCGAGCGTGTTCTGATCCTCGGTGACGGTACTGGCCCGATTGAGGCACGCGAATTGCCGAATGAAGAGGAAAAAGCCGAAGACTCGGGTCGCGTTGTCCTGTCCGGTGCATTGGCCACGTTGCCATTGCGTGAGGCCCGCGAGGCATTTGAACGTGAGTATCTGCTGACCCAGATCAACCGGTTTGGTGGTAATATCAGCCGCACCGCAAGCTTTGTCGGCATGGAGCGCAGTGCGCTGCACCGCAAACTAAAGTCGCTGGGTGTTGTCACGTCGAACAAATCCGGTGCGCGGGTCGCGCATATGGATGAGCCCGAACCGGCTGAGTAACTGGGCGGGCTTTTACGCGATCAGGTCTGGTGCAACCCGATTGATGGCTGCACCCACCTGCATCGTTTCGAAAGGCTTGGTACCAATGATTGCAAATATGGCAGAGACCGGGATGGCCAAAACGGTGGGTTACCCCGCATTTGGAAGCCGTATCAAACGGCTTCGCCGATCAATCGGGCTGAAACAATCGGCGCTTGCCGACTTGCTTGAGGTCGACCAGACCACGATTTCGAGATGGGAAAATGGTCAACAGACGCCGACCCCTCATGTTCAGCAGGCGGTTTTCACGGCACTGGGGCCGACAAGATCGGAAGATGCTGCCCTCAAGCGACTGGTCATGAATTCCTCGGACTGTATCCATCTGGTGGAGGAAGCCAGCCACATCTGCCTCGCATATTCGGCTAGTCGCGCCAATGATTGGAAAACCAGCCAGCGTGCGTTGCTAGGGGTATCTCTTTGGCAGTTCGCTACAGACGAAATTCAGCAAGCTGAGGCGGAGTTGAAAGATGAGGGTTGGTGGGATCTGCAAACGCCAGCGCCAAAGGCGTTTCTGACGTCCGAAGCGCTGCATGATGAAATCAGGATCAGCGCCGGGCAGATCATTTGGGAGCGCCTTTACCTATCGGATGGCACGCCCGTTCGGCTGGTCAGCGGGGCTCGGATCAGCGGCGCATAATTTATGCGTTCCTGCAGCCGGATGGACGCTGTAGACCTGCCACATGAATCCATCGCTACGAATATTCCTGCAGGTCATTCTGCTTTGGTGCGCGGGACTGGGTGCTGCTACCCAGTTCGCCAAGATCGCGGTGCCATTTGCTGATGTCGGCCTGCTTTATCCCGCACATGCAGATGCAATTGGCTGGCTGTTGTCGATAATCAGCCTGATGGGTGCTGTGCTGGGTGCAACTTCGGGGGCTATCACCGGTTGGGTCGGGCCCGTGCGTCTGTTGATTGCCGGTCTCGTGCTCGGTGGTGCGATCTCATTGGTTCAGGCCACGCTTCCCGGTTTTCAGTTGATGTTGGCTAGCCGAGTTGTCGAGGGATTGTCTCATCTGGCCATTGTCGTTGCCGCACCAACTCTGATCGCCCAGATCACGCAAGGCAAAGCACGAAACGTAGCCATGGTGTTATGGAGCACATTCTTTGGCGTGGCGTTTGCGATGAATGCATGGTTCGGGCTGCCATTTGTAGATCAGTTCGGTTTACCCGCTTACTTTGCTCTACACGGCGCTCTCATGTTGGTGATGGCCGGATTGATTGGCCTATGTCGCCTCAAGGTAAGCATTGGATCGTCGGAAGGCGTGAGTTGGGGGCTATCAGCGTTTGTCGATGCTCATCTGCGGACCTATCGCTCTCCATTTATCTCAGCCCCGGCACTTGGATGGTTTTTCTACACGCTGACCTTCGTATCACTCCTGGCGATCCTGCCCGGGCGATTGCCAGAAGAGCAGGGGGCGTCAGTCGCTACCTTGATGCCGCTGGCCGGGATCGTTTTGTCATGGTTGCTGGTGCCGATCCTGTTGACAGTTTTCTCTTGCGTAACCGTGGTCAATTTGGGTTTTGGACTGGGCATAGTGGCCATCCTTTCCTTGTTTATGGGGGCACCGCTGGCACTGGTCTGTATCGCGTTGTTCGCAGTACTTGGGCTGGTGCAGGGCGGCAGTTTTGCAGCCGTTCCCGAGCTGAATGAAGCCGCCGAGGATCAGGCGTTGAGCTATGGCGCGATGGCCCAGATGGGAAATGCGGGCAATCTGCTTGGCACTCCGGTCCTATTGGCGGTGCTTTGGCGCGTGGATGCGGCGGGAATGTTTATTGCGGTCGCTGGGTTCTATGCAGCTGCAGTCATTTTGCACATCATACTGGCGCAGCGACGCAAGCGTGCATTGGCCGCTTTGGGCTAAGTGACCACTCCGGGAAACCTATCCGGCTTGTCCGGGCGTGATGATCTGGAAAGAGCCGTCGTCGAATTTCACGAAACATGAGGCGCTGCTGAGTGGCGGTAGCTTGGTAGTGCGAACCGGCGCAACCTTGGATTTCACCCCAGATTTACAGGGCGGCAGGCTGACAGGGCGATAGCCTTTCTGTGCCATACATTGCGCTTCGACCGTGTTTCGCAAATCCTGATTGACGTCGACTGTGTAAACATTGCCGGGTTGCCACCAACCCGGTGTTCGATAGCAATAGCCTCTTCCATCGCAATAGGTTCTGCCGGGCCAATAGACCGGTGGATTCTGCCTGATCTGGTTTGCAACCGGCGCGTCCTTGAGTGCCTGCACCTGACATTGCGTGGTTTCCGTTTGCATACGAGATACGGATTCACCTTCGCGATAATACAGCGAAAGCGGGCCGCACGAGGCGAGAACCATCAGGGGGATAAGCAAACGAAGCACTGTTTTCATATGCTTATCTTGCCTCACCTGTCTGTCCATGACAATTCAATTGACCGTTTTGGGGGCATCTGTCATTCAAAGAATTCAGGCAGAAGGGCCAAAAACATGAAGGTCATCATTTGCGGTGCTGGTCAGGTTGGCTGGCAGATTGCACGGCACCTTTCGGGCGAGTTGAATGACGTAACGGTTGTGGACAACAATCCCGATCTGGTGCGTCGCGCGACGGAAACGCTGGATGTGCAGGGAATCGCAGGCTTCGCCAGCTATCCGGACGTGCTGGACAAGGCAGGTGCGCGCGATGCGGACATGATCATCGCCGCAACCCATTCGGACGAGGTGAATATGGTCACCTGCCAGATGGCGCATTCGGTGTTTTCCATCCAGCGTAAGATTGCGCGTTTGCGGTCCAAATCTTACCTCGAAGCGATTCACTCGGATCTTTATCGCCGGGATCATCTGCCGATTGATGTGGTGATCAGCCCTGAGCGCGAGGTTGCGGCTGCCGCGATGCGTCGCCTGTCCGCGCCATCAGCGTTCGATACCGAAATTTTCATGGACGGCAAAGCGCAGTTGCTAGGCATTCGCGTGGACGAAGACTGCCCGATTGTGAATACACCGCTGAGGCAGCTGACAGATCTGTTCTCGACACTCAGTTCGATTGTGGTGGGTGTGCGTCGTGAAGGGTCATTGTTTGCCCCTGAATCCGAAGATCAGCTGTTCGTTGGCGATGAATGTTATGTCTTCACCAACGTCAAAGATGTCGACCGAACGATGGAGGTCTTTGGTAAGGCGCAAAAGAAACAGGACCGCGTTGTAATCGTCGGCGGCGGTAATGTGGGGCTCGAAGTTGCCCGCACTTTGGAAGAACGCGAAAGCCGGGTCCGGGCCAAAGTGGTCGAACGCGACCGTAAATGTGCTGAAGTGGCCGCTGAGGCGTTGGAACGAACGATTGTTCTGAATGGTGACGGGTTGGACGCTGCGCTGCTGAGCGAAGCGGGTATAGAACGGGCCGATGCGATGTTGGCTGTCACGGATGACGACCGGACCAATATGCTGGCAGCTGTTCGCGCCAAGGCGGAAGGATGCGCTCTGGCGATTGCACTGATCAACGATCCCAGCATGGTGGCGTTGATGGGACCGCTTGGAATCGATGCTTATATCAATCCACGTGCTACTACTGTCAGTTCGATTCTGCGTCACATCCGTCATGGACGCGTGCGTCAGGTCTATTCCATCGGGGATGCCGAAGCCGAAGTGATCGAGGCAGAAGTACTTTCGACATCACCTATGGCTGGGCAGAAACTACGCGACATTGACTTCCCCGAAGGTGTTCTGGTGGGCGCTGTGCGTAAAGGCGACGAAGTTCTGAGGCCGACAGGTAGTTTGCGCATTGATGAAAAGGATGTCGTCGCAATCTTTGCCATGGCCAAGGACGTGCCTGAGGTCGAGCGGCTTATGCAGGTTTCGATTGATTTCTTCTGATGGTGACCGTGCGCAAACAGCAGCTCGGATTGATGCGGCGATTGCCGTTGTTTCTGTTGATCTGGGGATTTGCGTCTCTGGCGATGTGGATTCCTGCGATTTACGCGCTGGCCCTGGATGATCATCCCACCTCACGCTCGTTCTTCTATTCCGGGATTGTCGGACTGTTCTTTGTCACGGTCATCGGATTGGCGATGTCAAACCGAGAACCAAGGCGCGGTACGCTGGGACAGTTGGCCGTGCTGTTTGCATCTTTTACGGTTCTGCCTCTGTTTTTGGCAGTGCCGCTGCATGATGCATTGGGCAACACGAAATATCTGAATGCCTATTTTGACATGGTCAGTGCGCTGACCACGACTGGCGCTGACATGTTCCCTGATCCGACGCGACTAACTGCGCCCCTGCATTTATGGCGAGCACTGGTTGGTTGGCTGGGCGGATTGCTGATGTGGATATCCGCTGCAGCTATACTTGCGCCGCTTTCATTGGGTGGATTCGAGATTACCGCGCGGGGTCAGCCGGGGCGACCGGTCTCGGGCGTGGCTCAGAGCGAAAAGGTTGATCCGCGCGGTCGCCTGATCCGTGTGACCCGCACATTAACACCTGTCTACGCAGGCCTGACGTCGGTGATCTGGATCCTGCTGCTGGTCGCAGGAGAGCAGGGGCTTACAGCAATTTGTCATGCGATGTCGGTCATGGCGACATCGGGAATTTCTCCGGTCGGCGGGCTTGAGGGATCGACTGCCGGGTTCACTGGTGAGGCAATCCTGTTTCTGTTCCTGTTCTTCGCCTTGTCGCGCCTGACGTTTTCCACCGACACCGCTGCATCGGGCTATTCAAGACTTGATAAAGACCCCGAGTTTCGAATTGGTCTGATGATTGTTATCGCTGTCGCGCTGCTTTTGTTTTTCCGGGTTCTGGCCGGGGTGAGCGAGATTGGTGGCCAGATGGATGCCGGGCAGGCCCTGTTTGTGATCTGGGGGATGGTGTTTACCGTCATGTCGTTCCTCACCACTGCTGGCTTTGAAAGTGCAAACTGGAATGATGCCCAGCAACTTTCGGGGCTGGGAACGCCCGGCTTGGTGCTGATGGGCCTTGCGCTGATCGGTGGCGGGGTGGCGACCACTGCTGGCGGGGTCAAGTTGTTGCGTGTCTATGCGTTGTATCTGAATGGCGCGCGTGAGATTGACCGTCTGATCTATCCCTCATCCGTTAGCGGTGCAGGGGGTGGCAATCGTCGGATTCAGAGCGATGGTGCCTTCATCGCATGGATCTTCCTGATGATGTTCGCGATCACGCTGGGTCTGTTTGATGTTCTGCTGGCAGCAATGGGCGTGGGATTCGAACAGGCGATGGTCTTGAGCGTGGCAGCACTCAGTACAACCGGACCCCTGATCGAGTTGGCGACTGATGTACCGATCCGCCTAATTGATCTGTCTGCGGGGGCCAAACTCACGCTGTGCGCGGCGATGGTTATTGGGCGTTTAGAAACATTGGCGATCATCGCGTTGATTACACCGGCACTTTGGCGAGGGTGATCTGCTTGCACCGGCTTATCCTAGTGCCTGATTTTTCATCTGGAATATCTTTGCGCACCACTCCATACTCACGCAGAGGGAGCGCGTTGGTCCGCAGCGCGTAGCAAGAACAACGGCGAGATAATAAAATATGGCTTCGGACAGACAGAATCTTCAGGATGCGTTCCTGAATAATGTACGGAAAGCAAAGGTCCCGGTCACCATTTTCCTGATCAATGGCGTCAAATTGCAGGGTGTGATCACCTGGTTCGACAATTTCTGCGTATTGTTGCGCCGCGACGGACAGTCGCAGTTGGTCTACAAGCACGCGATTTCGACAATCATGCCATCGCAGCCGATCAGCCTGTATGAGGGCGAAGACGCCTCTTGATGGAACACGATAGGGCGCGCACCCGGGCTTGGGTGCTGCATCCCGAAATCAAATCAGATGAACAGCGCCGTGTCCCTGAACCGGCGCTGGAAGAAGCGGTGGCGCTGGCTGCCGCGTTGCCCGATCTGGATGTGATCGGGTCAGAGATCGTGCGCCTGCAACGCGCGCAACCGGGTCTTTTGTTCGGCAGCGGCAAGATCGAGGAACTGGGTGAACGGTTTCATGAGAATGAGATTGAACTGGTTCTGATTGATGGCCCCGTAACACCAGTTCAGCAGCGCAATCTGGAAAAGGCCTGGAAGGTCAAAATTCTCGACCGGACTGGATTGATCTTGGAGATTTTCTCGGATCGCGCGCGTACACGTGAAGGTGTGCTGCAGGTCGAGATGGCAGCCTTGAGCTACCAGAGAACGCGACTGGTGCGCGCCTGGACCCACTTGGAACGACAGCGGGGCGGACTAGGATTTGTGGGTGGTCCGGGTGAAACGCAGATCGAAGCCGACCGCCGCGCAATCGATGAACAACTGGTCCGCCTCCGGCGCCAGCTGCAGAAGGTGGTCAAAACGCGGACATTGCATCGCGCTGCGCGGGCAAAGGTACCTTATCCAATCGTGGCGCTTGTCGGATACACGAACGCCGGAAAATCCACCTTGTTCAACCGCCTGACCGGTGCCGAAGTCATGGCCAAGGACATGTTGTTTGCCACGCTCGATCCGACCATGCGCAGGGTTGAGTTGCCCGATGGTCCCGAGGTTATCCTGTCCGATACGGTGGGTTTCATTTCTAACTTGCCGACCGAGCTGGTGGCGGCTTTCCGGGCTACCTTGGAAGAGGTGCTTGGCGCTGACCTGATCATACATGTGCGTGATATCAGTCATGAGGAAACCGAAGAGCAGGCGAGGGATGTTGAAACCATCCTGACCTCTCTCGGCGTGGATGACACGCGTGCGCGGTTGGAGGTCTGGAACAAGATCGATTTGCTCTCGGATGAGGATCGCGCCGGCGCGCTGGCCCGTTCTGACCGTGATCCGGAAATTTTCTCGATATCCGCCGTGACCGGCGAAGGTGTCGAGCCTTTACTGGCAGAGATTGCGACCAAGCTGCAGGGCGTGCGGCATGAAGAGAAGCTGACACTGGACTTCTCTCAGGGCGACAAACGTGCCTGGCTGTTCCGTCAGGATGTTGTGCGGTCGGAAGAGCAAACGGAAAACGGATTCGAGATCACCGTTTTATGGACCGACAAACAGGCGGCTCAGTTCCGCGGGCTTTGACCGGTTTGTAACGGAACAACGACTGCGACGACGCGTGGAGGTATGAACGGTGACGGGTGATGAAACTGCCAAGGTATTTCTGACCGGGTTTCTGGATGTGCCGCGCGACAGGTTGGAGCAGGTGCGGGCTGCGCTGCCGGAGCATGTCTCTTTAACCCGTGCTGAGAGGGGCTGCATCTCATTTGAGGTTGTCGAGGATGCGGCACACACTGGTCGCTTCAACGTGTCAGAGATCTTTGAAAGCCAGGAGGCTTTCGAGGAACATCAGAACCGTACCAAAGCGTCTGATTGGTTTAAGGTTACAGAAGGTATCCCTCGGGAATACTCGATCACGAGCGGAGATACTGATAGCTGAATAAGGTTTTCAAGTTAGTCACTGCCCGTCAATTTGGCGTTGATAGTCCTCGGCATCGAACCATCCCAGCGATGACAGGATTTTATGGTCCGGGCCAAGCTCCCATTCCTCCCAGCCACGAGTCACAACGCGATTTCCGGTTTCGGCATGGTGCCCCTCAAGGGTCCAGACAAAGATGGCATGACTGCCAGCCCAACGCAGCATGTCACACCGCACTTCAAGATCAGGGAAATCTGAATGAAAGCCCCGCGCCATCTCGGCGATTGCCGCGCGTCCCTGCAGCGGTTCACCCCGATTGATGGTGATCTCGCCATCGGGTGCAAAGAACGCGGCTACGGCGTCAGGGTCACCGGAACTCCATGCAATAGCATAGTCACGTGCCAGATTGTTCAGGGTATCACGAACGCTGCCCACGAATTTCCCCCTTGATGTCGGTGCGTCAGCGCTGTCGATGCTATTCGAAAACGCGGGTACTCGTCCACGCCGCCCAGGATTGGGGGCGGGGAATTGCCGACATGTCGCGGATTATCGCGGATTGAGGACGGTGACACCCACTGCGGCAGCGCGCGCAAGATCAAGATCGAGCGACATCGGAATGTACTCACCACGTCGCCAAAGCTGAGCCTGATCGTCGTAGTAACGGGACAGGAAGTGGCCGGATTGCCCGGTTGCCGTGATGAATACCGAACTGTCCGGGTCTGCAAAATCGTAAACGCCGCGATATCCTGCGCCGTGTACGTTCTGGAACGGGTCCGGTCCGGTACCGGATGTCCGGCCGCGCAACAGGGTGTTGTCACCTCCGCTGGTCGATTGGCGGATGTTCACGAAGTACCGAAGGACAGGAACAGAACCAAGTACCGGATGATCATGCGTCGCCTGATGAGCATCGCCCCAGCGCAGAGATTCAAGCGAACCACCGTAGCGTTCGGAAATCCAGATCAGGGCATCGTCCAGCGCCAGTCGCGCCATATCGGTGCAGGTTTCCACTGGCGCGCTTTGTCGAACGTCACACCAGACCGAGGCCCCGTCGATATCCCGATAAACACGCTCGATGAACAAAGGTTCAACATGTTTGTATTCGTTGGCCAGCGGACCGAGCTCGTCCGAGATCAATCGTATTTGCAGGGCTCGCAACCACGCAGCATAGATCAAAGGTTCCGGCAGATGTTCATTCATCTCGCCGTTCCATTCCGCCAGAAGCCCCAATGCGACCTGACGTTGCCGTTCGATCGTGCCTTCGGGCGCGGAAGCACCGGTGAACCAAAGGTCTGCACCGATGAGCGGCAACAAAGAGCGAGCAGTGAAGCTGACGGTATCAAGCTGCGCTTCGATAAAGCTGTCGCGCGTGTGAACTTCGCGGGATTGCATCAGACGCTCCCAACGATGCACACGTTGTGTATCGCCCCATTCATAGGACACATGATCAGGGAAGGGGCGGTCGATGATCTTGTTGTTGGTGTTTCCCAGAACACCGCCGGTCGGTGCGACAAATTCCGGGTTGTCTGCATAAGGCAGGCGGCCCTGCCAACGATTTTCGGCCAGCCAACCGGGTGTTGGAATGCGGCCGCGACTTTGATTGTTGAGATCGCGCTTAGGCATCGCGCCGATCAGTTTCATCGCAATGGTGTCCGTATCGACCAGAGACAGGTTCTGCGAAGGTGCGATGAAATCCTCAGCCACAGAGATTGCCTGACGGACATTATCGGCATTCATCAAAGCCATGGATGCGGTCATCGAAGTGTCGCGCGGGCTGAGTGCAGTCCAGGACAAAGAGGCCACATGACCCGGAGGTGTAATCGTTTCAAGGTTATAGTGGCTGCCGGGCAGAACCGGGCCATTCTCGGTCCACCGCAAGGTCAACGTGATCGGGGCGGTACCTTTGATATCGATGATCGAAGGACGTGTTCTGAATTTCTTGAACCCTTCCGGTGTGAGGTATTCTTCCGGATTCTCAGGGTTCAGCTTTTCGATGTGAACGTCCTGGTCATCCAGATAGGACGATGTCAGCCCCCATCCCAGACGGTCGCTGCGACCAGTCATAACGGCGGGTATGCCGGGGATCGTCGCACCGATTACACCGCCTTTGGCCAGCTCGAGCCTTGCAAGATACCAGACGCCGGGTGCTGTAAAGCCCAGATGCGGGTCGTTGGCCAGAAGTGTTCCGCCGCTGGCCGATCTGGAGGGTGCCGCCGTCCACGCGTTGGAAGCGCCCGCCAAACCGCGTTTGGGAAAGGGCGACAGCGGCGTGTCGGGCATGGAGGTTCCAGCCGCGTATTGCGGCAAGCCCGGAAACAACGAAGCATATTCGGGTAGTGCTGCAATTCCGGGGCCGGGAACATTTGGAAGGATATCTGCCAGTCGAGCCGGATCATTCAGCATCAACGAAGTTCTGGCGCGCAGCACTTCGTCCTCAAGATGGCCCGATAATTGCAGCCCCATCAATTTGATCACGGCAATGCTGTCACCGGGCTGCCAGGGCGAAACCGGAGCGTTGAAAAGGAACATCTCGGGCGCGCCTCGGCCCAGCGCCATCTCGTTTATTTCGTCAAGACGTGCGTTGACCCCTGCCGAATAAGCCCGAAGCGCGGCTTTGGTGTAGTCGTCCTGAACCTCGACTGATCTGTGGGCCAGGCCATACAAGTCCAGACGTCGCAACAGCTTGTCGATATGGACTGTTCGCTGACCAAAAACCTCTGACAGGCGGCCCTGCGCCGTGCGGCGCAAAACTGTCATTTGCCAAAGGCGATCCTGCGCATGGGCATAGCCGAGGCCAAAGAACACATCGGGATCACTCTCACCCAGGATATGTGGGACATTGGCGGTGTCGCGCACGATTTCAATCGGTGCGTTAAGCCCTTTAACCTCAAGAGTTTGATTGTAATCCGGCAGGGATTGATTGGCCAAAAAATAGGCCAGCCCGATAGCGGCCAGAGACAACAGGATAAGACCCGAGGCAATACGCATCAGCCAGCGAAAGACGAGACCCATCGGCACCTTACCAAATCGTTCATTTCAGATCGCGCTGAGGTTAAATCATGGCGCGCATGACCGAAAGAGGAACAGCCCGAGAATCTTGGTAGAAAACAAAAAGACCTCGCCACTGCCGAACTGCGTGTGACGAGGTCTGCACGGGGGTGCTCGTTTCGTGTTTAGGGGATGATGCGTGTGTATTTGGTGCCTTCGACGGTGGCGCCGAACAGCAATCCGGCCTGACCAAATATGGCCGCCACAACCGGCGTACGCAGCGTGGTGGTGGTGGTCGAGAGTGTGCTGCCCGTTGCATCAACGACATAACCAATATCAGCGCCCGCGGTCCAACCACTGGAGCGGCGGAATTCGTTAAGCGCATCTTCGGTCATGAAGAACAGAACATGCGCGTATTGCTGCGCGCCGATCTGCAGGCCGGCTGTGCCTTTCACCGCCGAATAATAGTCGACCGTTGCGCCCTGAATACGCAGTGCGCCTTGGCCGAAGCCGCCACCAAAAATAAAACCAGCCTCGGTGATCAGCGGCATGACCAGCATGCCGTTCGCCTTGTTGGCGATTTCGACCGTGTTGGGGTACTTGCTGTACATTTCATTCAGCGTGGCATCGACGCGAGCGTCAATCGTGGCTGCGTTCGAGTTTCCGACGCCATTTCCGCAAGCTGCGGTTACGGTTAGACCGGCCATGCCAAAAGCAAAGCCGCGACGGCTCAGTCGTGGGGATTGGGAACTGCTCATGTTTCCTGTCTCTGTAGAGTGCCTGATTTGTCGGGTGATCCCGATCTTGTGTGCAAGAATACGCCGATTGCCTTTCCATGTCACGGGAAAGCTGCCCGGCAAGCTGGGGCAATCGGCGAAAAATTGCGATAGTTTGGGGTTTTACCTCTGAAGGATCTTGGCAACCTCGGGGGCGAAATAGGTTAGGATGCCGTCACAGCCAGCGCGTTTGAATGCAAGCAGGCTTTCCAACATGACCTTTTCTCCGTCGATCCAGCCGTTCTGTGCCGCAGCCCGGATCATCGCGAATTCACCGGAAACCTGATAGGCATATGTCGGGGCACCGAACGTGTCTTTGACTCGCCGGCAGATGTCCAGATACGGCATGCCGGGTTTAATCATGACCATATCGGCACCTTCGGTGAGATCGCGTTCGATCAGGCGGAGTGCTTCGTTCGAGTTGGCCGGGTCCATCTGGTAGGTCTTCTTATCCCCGGTCAGCGCGCCCGAAGCCCCCACAGCATCACGGAAAGGTCCATAAAAGGCGCTGGCATATTTGGCTGCATAGCTGAGGATCATCACATTCTGGTGGCCTGCAGCCTCAAGCGCCCGACGCATTTCGCCGATACGGCCATCCATCATGTCCGAAGGGCCAATAATATCGGCTCCGGCCTCGGCTTGCGCCAGTGTCATCTTCACCAGCGCTTCGACCGTCTGATCGTTAACGATCTCTCCATCAACAACATATCCATCATGACCGTTGATGTTGTACGGATCGAGCGCAACATCTGTCATAACAGCGATGTCGGGGGCCGCTTCTTTGATGGCGCGGATGGCGCGGTTCGACAGGTTTTCGGGATTCCATGCCTCCGCGCAATCTTCGGTTTTCAGCGACGCGTCGGTGTAAGGAAAAATGCAGATTGCGGGAATGCCCAGCGCCTGAGCCTCGACAGCGGCCTTTGCGATCAGGTCAACCGAGCGGCGCATCACTCCGGGCATTGATGGGACGGGCTCTTCCACATCCTCGCCATCACGCACAAACACCGGCCAGATCAGATCATCCACTGTCAGCGTGTTTTCACGAACCAGGCCCCGGATCGCCTCGGACTTACGTGCGCGACGAAAACGGGCAAAAGGATAGGGGGCGTTAGTCGGTTTCATGGCGCGTTCTCCTTGAACAATCGCGCATTGGGTGGCATGAATTTGCCGTGGTCTCAAGGGTACCAATGGACGCGCCAGTCCGATAGAACCCACTGAGGATTTTGAATAAAGGACTTGGTTTGGACTGGTACGCTACGATTTTCGAGATCATCGACATGCGCAGTTTCTCGAATCTGTGGTTCTGGATTGTACTTGCTGTCGTTTGGTCTTCGGCCAGCCACTGGGTTATGGGGGTGCCTTATGATCTGCTTGTGCGCGCGCGCCGGATCGGCGGGCAAGCCGAAATCGACCTATTGGACATCGTCCGGATCAATGCCAATCGAATACTCTATATCGTGGATATCTCGGGCGCGGTTATCTTTGCTTTGACCAGCTTTGTTTTCTCAGGCCTTGCCGTGATGGGGTTTTACTATCACGTGGAGTTTGCACAGGCCGTTTTTCTGTTGTTGTTTCCGATGACGATCGTGGCATTGATCAACGTTTCCATGGCGCGTCGCCTGCAGCAACAGGAGATGACGCTGGAGATCGTTTCCAAGGCGCTGACGCGCAGCAGACTGTACACACAGATCATTGGCATGTTTGCCATACTGGTCACTTCGCTCTGGGGCATGTATCAGAACTTTTCCATAGGTGTTCTGGGTTGGTAAAACCGGAAAGGCGAGGCGATGAAGGCTCCGAACCACGTAGCAGTTGGCGGCGCGCCTGAAGGGTATGACGCACAGCTTGTCCTGAACGAGGTCTCTCGTTCCGGTGGCCCGGTCTGTCATGTCGCACGCGATGACAAGCGGATGGAAGCAATGCGGGCTGCATTGACCTTCTTTGCGCCGGATATGCCTGTGTTCGTGTTCCCGGGGTGGGATTGCCTGCCATACGACCGGGTCTCACCGAATCCGGATATTGCGGCGGCGCGTGTGGCGACTCTGGCCGCGCTGGTGCACCAGATGCCGCAGCAGTTCGTTCTGCTGACAACACTCAACGCTGCAACCCAGCGAATCCCAGCACGCGATGTTCTGCGCGAGGCGGCATTTACCGCTCGCGTAAACCAACGCGTAGATGAAGATGCGCTGCGGAAGTTCCTGGTACGGATGGGGTTCACACAAAGCCCGACGGTGATGGAGCCCGGCGATTATGCCGTACGGGGTGGGATCATCGACATATTCCCGCCCGGCGAAACCGGTCCGGTGCGGTTGGATCTGTTTGGCGACGTTCTGGATGGGGCCCGCCGATTTGATCCGGTGTCTCAGCGCACGACCGAAAAACTCGAGATCGTAGAGCTTGCCCCGGTATCCGAGGTCATTCTGGACGATGCTGCGATTACAAGGTTCCGTCAGAACTATCGAATTGAGTTCGGTGCAGCGGGGACAGATGACCCGCTGTACGAGGCGGTAAGTGCCGGTCGCAAGCATCAAGGCATGGAACACTGGCTGCCCTTCTTTCACGAAAAGCTCGAAACACTGTTCGACTATCTGCCCGGTGCCACGATTTCTCTGGATGATCAGGTCACCCCGGCGCGGCTGGCACGTTGGGAGAGCATTGAGGACCAATACCAAACGCGGCGTCTTGCGCTCGAGAGCCGGTCGCGGATGGATACGGTTTACAAACCAACTCCTCCGGGTTTGCTGTATCTTGATGACGCCGCATGGGAGACGGCAGTCGGAGAGCGTCGTGTCATGCAGTTCAGCCCGCTGCCCCAAGTCAGCGGTCCCGGTGTGATCGATGCTGGCGGGCGGATCGGGCGCAACTTTGCCCCCGAACGTCAGCAAGAGAGCATCAGCCTGTTTGGTGCGCTGGCCGGACATATAAAAGACAAGCTGGACAAGGGGCCGGTTCTGATCGCCTCCTACTCCGAGGGTGCACGCGAGCGTTTAACCGGTCTAATCGAGGATGAGGGACTGGCCGAAGCGATCCCCGTCGCAGGCGGCGAGCGGATTGGCAAGCGTGGGTTACATCTGGCGGTCTGGGCACTGGAGCATGGGTTCGAGACACCTGATCTTACGGTCATCGCCGAGCAAGATGTTCTGGGCGATCGCCTGATCCGGCAGCCCAAGAAACGCCGGAAGGCCGAGAATTTCCTGACCGAGACCCAATCGCTCAGTCCCGGTGATCTGGTGGTGCATGTCGATCACGGTATTGGTCGTTACATGGGCATGGAGGTCGTGACTGCAGCGGGCGCGGCACATGAATGCTTGCTGTTGGAATATGCCGAGCAGTCCAAACTGTACCTGCCTGTCGAGAATATCGAGCTGCTGTCGAAATACGGTCACGAAGAAGGATTGTTGGACAGACTTGGCGGCGGTGCATGGCAGGCCAAGAAAGCGAAACTGAAAGAGCGCATTCGCGAGATGGCGGACAAGCTGATCCGTATCGCTGCCGAACGTGCATTGCGCAAGGCGCCCGTGATGGATCCGCCGCCGCATGCGTGGGAGGAGTTCAGCGCCCGGTTCCCTTATCAGGAAACCGACGATCAGCTGCGTGCGATCGCCGAGGTGATGGAGGACATACATTCAGGCGCGCCGATGGATCGCCTGATCTGCGGTGACGTAGGCTTTGGCAAAACCGAGGTTGCAATGCGGGCAGCCTTTGTAGCAGCGATGTCCGGTGTCCAGGTGGCGGTCGTCGCGCCGACAACACTGCTGGCCCGACAACATGCAGCCAGTTTCAAGGAACGCTTCCGGGGTTTCCCGCTGGAGGTTCGGCAGCTTTCCCGCTTTGTATCTGGAAAAGAAGCGCAGCAAACGCGCGATGGGCTCGCGCGTGGAACTGTTGATATTGTTGTTGGTACGCACGCTTTGCTGGCGAAGGGGATACGCTTCAACAACCTCGGTCTGCTGATCATTGACGAAGAACAGCATTTTGGCGTGGCGCATAAGGAGCGCCTGAAACAACTGCGTTCCGATATTCACGTGCTGACGCTGACAGCGACACCCATTCCGCGCACCCTGCAACTCAGTCTGACCGGAGTGCGTGATCTGTCGATCATTGGAACCCCACCCATCGATCGGCTGGCGATCCGCACCTATGTCAGTGAATTCGACGCGGTCACGATCCGCGAGGCACTGTTACGCGAACATTATCGCGGCGGGCAGAGTTTCTATGTGGTGCCGCGCATCTCGGACCTGCCTGAGATCGAGGAATTTCTGAAAGAACAACTGCCTGAACTCACCTACGTCGTGGCGCATGGCCAGATGGCTGCGGGCGAGCTTGATGACAGGATGAACGCCTTCTATGACGGAAAATACGATGTGCTGCTGGCCACCACGATTGTGGAAAGCGGGCTGGACATTCCGACGGCGAACACGATGGTCGTGCACCGGGCTGATATGTTCGGGCTTGCGCAGCTTTATCAAATTCGTGGCCGAGTAGGGCGTTCGAAAACACGCGCATACGCCTATTTGACCACTAAACCGCGTCAGAAACTCACGGCAACGGCCGAAAAACGCCTGCGTGTTCTGGGCTCACTGGATACGCTGGGCGCCGGGTTCACGCTAGCCTCGCAGGATCTCGATATTCGTGGCGCGGGCAACCTGCTGGGCGAAGAGCAATCCGGCCAGATGCGCGACGTCGGCTATGAACTCTATCAGTCGATGCTGGAAGAGGCGATTGCCAAAATCAAAGCGGGCGAGATGGAAGGGTTATCGGATGCTGACGATCAATGGGCCCCGCAGATCAATCTGGGTGTGCCTGTCCTGATCCCCGAGGATTATGTGCCCGATCTGGATGTCCGTCTGGGCCTCTATCGACGCCTGTCATCGCTTTCGACCAAGGTGGAACTGGAAGGGTTTGCAGCCGAATTGATCGACCGTTTTGGTACTCTGCCGAAAGAGGTGAATACGCTGATGCTGGTCGTCCGCATCAAGGCCATGTGCAAACGGGCCGGGATCGCGAAGCTGGACGGTGGGCCGAAGGGCGCGACAATTCAGTTCCACAACGACAAATTTGCCTCGCCTCAGGGGCTGGTCGAGTTCATCCAGAACCAACGCGGTTTGGCCAAGGTCAAGGACAACAAGATCGTTGTGCGCCGTGACTGGAAAAAGGACAGCGACAAGATCAAGGGCGCCTTTGCTATCGCTCGTGATCTGGCGGAGAAGGTGGTGGCCGAAAAGAAGAAGGCCAGCGCCTAGTCACCCGTCACAAAGGTGCAAAGCTGCCAGTCTCCGTTTTCGGCTTTCACCAATGCGGCTCGGTAGCCGACCATGGACCAGAGAAAATCGCTGTGCATGTACCCGGGTGTGCCATCTGTCAGGCGCACCAGCTGATAGTCCGCGCCCTCCTGATAGTCCGAGATGATGACGACCTCGTGGCTGATCTGGCCAAGCACGCTGTCCGAACGGGATGGGCCCTGACGCAATGTGACGTTCTCACCTGTGACGTAATAGGCGACGAAAGGATCGAGTGAGGCGGGGAGTGTCAGTTTCCACTGATACGGCATCCAGAACTCGCCCTGATCATCAAAATACCCTGGCTGAGACAGGGTGTCTTCGAGGGCAGCCCAATAGGCGTCTCGGATTTCATCCGCATGATCGCGCAGGCTTTCGTCCAGCGTTTCAGGATCCAGTGTCAGGTTTGCTTGAAATTCTTCAGGACCACCTGAACCGCCGTGACTGAGGTAGATATCTGGGCAGCTAGACCCGACGACACGGTTGATATCCCGGGCCGCGACATTGGCCAATAGCTCGGTTCTGAAAGCCTGAAGGGAGGGATCTTGCTCGGCCTCGTCGACAGGGGGAAAGGTCTGTCGGTTTGCCAGTGCCGGAGTTGCAAGCAGAGCGGCGATTAACAATGGTGTAAGTTTCATTCGGCGGCCTTCATCGCAGCTTGTGCACAGAAACAGGAGGCGCCAACTGCTCGGTCGGCACGAGCCAGAGCAAGGTCAAGTCGCTGCCTGATCTGTTTGATTTCAAGAGTTTCTCCGCGAGCCTTCAGGCAATCATGCAGGCCCTTGAGGCTCCAGACATTGTCGGGGTGGATTGACGCACGGCTGAGTGAACCACCAAGGCCAAGATCTTCACGATATACCGCTTCGGCCTCATCCACATGCCCTTGTTCGAACAGCAGCGCCCCCAGCGCGTGTCGGGTCGGCTGCATCCAACCCCAAGGTTCGTCATATGGCAGGGTATCGTCCAACACGACCGAGCGACGCAGATGGGCATAGGCCGCTTCATAATTGCCTTTGCGATATTCAATCTCACCACGCAGCATTTCCCTTGCAATTTCAAGCAGATCAACGACACGGTTATTGTGCATCAGGCGGGTTTCCGGAACGCGATCTTTGGCTGCGAGAAACTTTTGCTCTTCCGCTTCGGCCTCAGCGACCTGATTGGTCGCCGCATGTGCAATTGCACGAGCGTAGTGTGTTGTTGCGGCCAGAGTAAGATACAGATCAGGATCGGAAGGCAGTTCCAACGCCTTTGCCTCATCCCAGCGCCCAAACCGGATCAGGATATGAGGACCCATGGACATGTAGCTCTCAAAATAGTCCGCCATAGGGGGGCTCTCGATGCGCAGCATCTCTTCGGGTGTTGTAGCCCACAAACCCTTGTTGGCGCGCAAAGCGGGTTCCATCTGACCAAGGAACAAAGCTCCGTAGATGGCAAAGTGATAATCGTGCTGGCGGTATCCCGTGTAGATGTTGAAGGCACCTTCACGCTCGTAATACTTCAGATCGGCTTCGGAGGCTTTTTCATTCCAATACACGACGTTGTGGTAGTGTCCGCAAAGTACGTCAATATGCGTTGGCATATGAACCAGATGGCCAGCATCGGGCACGAGAGTCCGTAGAATATCACCAGCTTTCAGGGCCTTTTCGGGCGTGGGCGACATTTCCATCAGATGGACATAGAGGTGCAGCAATCCGGGATGGGTCATCGTGGCCGGATTGTTCGCCATCGCCCATTCCAGTGCTTCCTGCGCCTCGAGTGTTGCGGCCCCTTCAGCAGGCTGCCCGGTTTTCAGGTCCCACATCTGCCATGGCGTCAGGTTCATCAGCGCCTCAACGTAAACCGAGCGCAGATCTAAATGATCAGGTTGCTCGGTAAAGGCCACCCGCATCGCATCAGCGAAGTTGTGATCCCAGATGTGCATGTCTTCGACCGGGTCACGCTGCGGATATCGTGCGGGCAGGGCGCGGATCAGGGCCTTTTCAGCCGCAGTACAGCCATCCATCAATGCCAGTGCCTTTTGGGTGGCATCATATGCGCAGTTCAGGGCTTTGATCTGTCCACGCTCGTCGCGCAGATCCCAGGGCAGATTGTAGTTGGGACCAGCCGCGTAAGCGATGCCCCAGTGGGCCATTGCGCATTCGGGGTCATGTTCCAGCGCGCGTTGAAAGCAGGCAACCGCCTCGTCATGGTTAAATCCGTATGTCCAGACCAGACCGCGATCGAACCATGTTTGTGCTTCTGACGAAGATGTCGTGACCGGGCAGGTATGTGTGCCCAGATCGTAGTAGTCGCTCATCAAAAACTCCCCACCAATTAAAGGAAGGTTAGCGCGTTTCACAGCCGCTGCACAGATCAGGCGGGCAGTCTGTTTTCAATCCGGCCCATATGGACCATCAGGCCAAAACCGATCACGCACATGGTTAGAATTCCGGTGGTCAGTGGTGTCAACGATCCGTCGAACAACAGGCCCACTGGCGCAGCGATGACTGCAGCCAGAACCGTTGCAATCGATCCGATTACCGAAGCTGCCATTCCTGCGATATGGCCCATGGGTTCCATTGCAATGGCATTAAGGTTGCCCATCGTCACACCGGCCATGAAGAACACGGTGGTCTGCCAGAAGACAAACAGGGCAAAATCAGCTTCGGGTGACAGGTTCATCATGCTTACAGAGATGACGGCCGATGTGATCAATATCTGGCCTCCCAAGGCCCAGGTCACCATCCGCCGCATACCAACACGCACGACCAAGGCAGCGTTCAGCAGGCTGGCAGACCCAGAGACAAGCGCGATAAAGCCGAACCAAAACGGAAAGCTATCGGCCCGGTCGTGGATGATGTCATAAACCGGCTGCACCATGGTCAGCATGGTGAACAGTACCCCCATACACAGGGTCTGAACCAGAATGGACAGGCGCACTGTGGGATGCGCGAACATCTCTTTCACGGCGGATACCATCAGCGGCAGACGAAACGGGCGGCGGTTTTCGCGCGCCAGCGACTCGGGCAGGCGAATGCCCATCCAGAGTATGACGATCAGAGCAAACAGGATGAAGGAGACAAAGATGCTGCGCCATCCTGCGATAGCAATGACACCAGCCCCCAGCATCGGGGCAGCAGCAGGAATCAGTGTAAAGATCATCATCGCAATCGAGATGATCCGCGCCATTTCGCGACCCGAGTAAAGATCACGGATGACAGCCATAGCAACAACGCGCGGACCAGCTGCGCCCAATCCCTGAACCACACGTGCAGCCAGTACCATTTCCAACGACGAACTGGCCCAGGCTACGGCGGACGCGATAATGTAAAGGACGGCACCAGCATAGATCACGGGCTTGCGTCCGACCGCATCCGAAATCGGGCCTGTGAAGAATGTGCCGATCCCCATTCCCAGCACGAATGAGGTCAGGATCAACTGCGCCCGGTTGACGTCATCTGGGCTTAGCTGCGCGCCGATCTCGGGAAGGGCGGGCAGCATTGAATCAATCGAAAATGCGATGGTGGCGAACATCATTGCGATAAGCGCAATGAATTCCGCCTTGGACATGCGGTCGGCCATAAAAGACTCCTTACCCGTTCGCGCTATCATGGCTGAACGGGTGGGACTAGGTGGGAAAATGCACAGATCTATGTGCTATTCTGCAGAGGAAGCCTCAATTTGAGACATTATCTCGCCGATCACTTTTCCCCACATTTCAGGTGGTTGCGCACCTGGAACCGCGTGTTGATTGGCGACGATGTATGTGGGGACCGAACTGACACCCATTTCGCGTGAATGGCTGTCACGCTTGCGGATATCCTCGCGATCAGCATCTGATTGCAGCAGTTTCAGTACCACCGCGGCATCCATCCCGACACTATCTGCGATGTCGGCCAGAACTTCGTGATCCCCGATGTCGCGGGCCTGCACGAAGTAGGCATCAAACAAGGCGTCGACGATTTCGTTCTGTTTGCCTTCGATCCCGGCCCAGTGGATCAATCGGTGGGCATCCAGTGTATTGGGGGTGCGTTGCATACCCTCAAAATCGATCTTCAGCCCGGCGTTTTCCGCGTGTTCAACAACCGGAGCGTAGGCGCGTACCGCACCTTCCTTGCCGCCGAACTTGCGTTCAAGATATTCGCGGCGATCCATACCCATGTCGGGCATGTCAGGGTTCAATTGAAAGGGGTGCCATTCAATCACGAAGGGGTGGTTCGGCATTTCGGCCAGCGCCTTGTCCAGATGCGTCTTACCGATATAACACCACGGGCAGATCGGATCGGACAGGATGTCGAGTTTGACAGTCTGGGTCATTCGGAAGACGCCTTGAAATGGGCCGGCAATGCGCGGCGCAAGAGTTTACCGTTGCCACCGCTGGGCAGGGCCGGGAGATATACAAAAGCACGGGGTTGCTTGTACCGCGCCAGATTTGCCTCGACATAGGATCGCAAGGCCGTCTCGTCCAGCTTTTCTGGGCCGGTATAGAAAGCTGCTATCACGAATGTGTCCTGTTTGACCTCCACAGCCGCAGCTCCGACCTGCGATATGCCGGGATAGCGGGACAGCACTGCTTCGACCTCAACCGGGGAAACGCGATAGCCGCCTGCGTTCATCATGTCGTCGTCGCGACCAAGATAGGTGATCTGCCCATCGCCATCCATGGATCCCTGATCCCCGGTCAGGAACCACTCGCCCTGCATTCTGGCGCGCGCCTCGTCAGGGGCGTTGAGGTAGGTCAGCATCAATCCGGGGTCTGATTGGTGAACCGCAATGGTCCCTTCCTCACCCAACTGTACCGGCCCGTCCGGCCCCATGATCGCCACGCGGCGGCCCGGCTGGGGTTGGCCAAGGCTGTCACCCCGGGCGGGATGTGTCGGGCTGGCGGAAATAAAGGTCGAGCATTCGGACATGCCATATGCCTCGTACAGCTCGGTTCCCGTGATATGGGTCCATTTTTCATGTAGATGGCGGGACAGTTTTTCCCCCGCACATAAACCATGCCGCAGATTGGGTAGAGACATTTTCTCGTGGCTTTGTAGCATTTTACGGAAAACGCCCGGTGCGGCGGCAAAGATTGTTGCCTTGTGCTTTCGCAGCATATCAGACAGTGCTGATGTATCGGTACCGGGTTCGGGGATCAGGGCAGTCGCTCCGATAGTCCAGGGGTCCATCAATCCGGTACC
This sequence comes from Ruegeria sp. CE12, assembly GCF_056537525.1. Taxonomy (NCBI): domain Bacteria; kingdom Pseudomonadati; phylum Pseudomonadota; class Alphaproteobacteria; order Rhodobacterales; family Roseobacteraceae; genus Ruegeria; species Ruegeria sp. CE12. Next base: position 532,762 of record NZ_JBQFRS010000002.1, read on the forward strand.
GAGCGTGTAGGTCCAATTGAAAGCGCCCGCGTGACACAGCCGGTCGGTGGGGCGCAAGCCATACCAGCCATCCACCATCACCTGTCGCGCCCAGATAGCCCGATGGGCATGGGCTACGGCACGCGGTTTACCTGATGTTCCAGAGGTGTAGACAACGTAAGCTAACCTTTCAGGATCACCCATTTGGTAAGATGCAGCAGACAGCTCGCGCATCTGGACTAGCTCTTGCAGGCTGATCTCGCGCTCATGAGCTGCACAGGCAACGCCGGGATCGCGTAGAACGGCAGCCGGGGCCAGCTCTTCTATAATCTTGGCAGTTTCCGGTTCGGTCAGTTGGGATGAGGTTGGGACTGGAACAAGACCAACTGAGATTGCGCCGAGATAGGCGATCGGGAAATCCACCGTATTCCCCAAACGCATCAGGACAATTTCGCCGGGGTTCAGGTCTGCCTGTAGCAGACCGGTGCCTGTCGCCAGAACAGCGCGTTGCAATGCCCGGTAGGTCCAGTTCTGGACCCCGTCTGCGCGCAATACGGACAAAGCTATCTTATCCGGGGTTGCATCTGCATGGCGCAGAACATGCGCGGCCAGATTGAATGGTGCAGGGCAGGGCGGCGGTGCGCCATGATCGAATATCGACAACATGCGATCTGGCTATCGCTGTGCAACGCGCGTTGCAAGCGCTGGTCGCTGGCCCTATAGACGTGGACATGACCAGCCGCGATCACAAATCCATCGTCCGTATTGCACGTGACAACGGTATCCGCACCGAGCCTGAGCCCGTAGACCTTGGCGCCCGCGTGCGCGAGCTGCGAAAGGCGCGCAAATGGACGCTGGAGCAGGCAGCCAGTCAGGCGGGTCTTGCACGCTCGACGCTCAGCAAGATCGAAAATGGTCAGATGTCTCCGACATACGACGCGCTGAAAAAGCTTGCGACGGGTCTTGAGATTTCGGTGCCTCAGCTTTTCACCCCGCCCGAGCGTGATCAGGTTATCGGTCGTATGGCAGTGACCAAAATGGGGGCGGGGACGGCACACGCGACCGCAACTTACGAGCATGAATTGCTTGCTGAAGCGCTGACGAAAAAGCAGATGTTGCCATATCGCGCCCGCGTTCGCGCCCGTTCAATGGAAGAGTTCGATGGGTGGGTGCGCCATGACGGCGAAGAATTCCTGTATGTCCTGACGGGCGTTGTGCGCCTTTACACCGAGTTCTACGAACCCGTTGAGATGCGCCGAGGCGACAGCGCCTATTACGACGGCAGCATGGGACACAATGTGATTTCTGTCAGTGACGAGGATGCTACGATCCTTTGGGTGACATCTCTGGCCTAACGGCTGGCCAGTTCGCGGTTCAGTCCTTCCGTGAACAGAAAGTCCTCTACCTCTTCGTGGGCTTCGTTCACAGTCAGATGGTGGCGCTCCGCCAAATAAGCTTCGAACCGTTTTCGGTCCTTCTTGACACGCGCCATATCGCGGTCGCGCAAGTTCGGAAAACGGCGTTTGGCACGCGCGTAAGATGCACTCCAGTCTTGCGTCAGATCAGTCCAGTTCAGCATCTGCGAGCTTTCCTTTGTACGTGTTTCAGGACTGCTCTCCCCCAGACAGGGTAAGGACGGGGTGGTGTTGCAGATGACATGACAAAATGTCGCACCTTGACGCAACGTAACAAAGTGGCAAAAAATTGCCCGCTGCGGACATCCCGCAACGGGCGTTCGGACCTGCTTGAAAGTGAGTGGCGGCCGGTCCGTTATTCTTCGGGCTGAAACAGCCAATTCAGAACTATGTGCCCGATAAACACAGCAATAATTTGCATCACGATGAACATCGGTATGTGCGCAGGGTATATGCCCGCAAAGGTATCCGTAAACCCCCTTGCTATTGTGACCGCCGGGTTCGCAAAACTTGTGGATGATGTGTACCAGTAGGCGCCGGTGATATAGAGGCCCACAAGCGCTGGTACAGTGTCCGGTTTGTGCCGAATTCCGCCGAAAATCACGAACAGCAGGCCCAGCGTTGCGATGATTTCGGAAAACCACTGGTGAGAACCGGTGCGGTGCAGAGTTTCAGAGGTCTGAAGAATCGGCAGATCAAACATGTAGTGTGAGGCCCAGACGCCGACGATCCCGCCCGCGATCTGAACCACCATGTAGGGGGCAACCGCGCTCCAGGGGTGTTCGCCGCGCAGGGCAAAGGCCAAGGTCACGGCAGGATTGAAATGCGCACCAGACACCGGCCCCAGGGTCGTGATGATGGCATAAAGCATGCATCCCGTGGCGATCGCGTTTGCCAGCAACGCCAGAGCGATGTTTCCGTCCGAAAGTGTCTGTGCCATGATCCCCGAACCAACCACACCGATCAGCAGGAAAGCTGTGCCGAGGAATTCAGCAAAGTACTTGCGCGCGTTCATTGAATGCCTCCGATACGCTTGAGCTGAGCAGAAAGTTCGCCGCTCTCCATCGTTTCTACCGGCAATTCAAGCAAAGCTGCGGCCCGTCGGCCCAGGATGTCATAGGCAGTACGAAATGCCTGATCCCAATCAAGCTCATCAGCGGCGGCGGGATCTTCCACGCCCCAATGCGCGCGTACCGGCGCGCCGGGCCAGACCGGACAGGTTTCTACGGCTGCGGACCCGCAGACCGTGATGACCATGTCCATTTCCGGAGCGCCTTCGATTGCAAATTCGTCCCAACTTTTGGAGCGAGCATCCGAGATGTCATGTCCCTGCGCGCTCAGTAGGGTCAGAGATTGCGGATGCACTCTGCCGGTGGGGTTCGAGCCAGCGGAAAAGGCTCTTACCCGCCCATCGCCGGTATGATTAAAGATCGATTCCAGCAAAATCGACCGGGCAGAGTTCCCGGTACACAGAACCAGTATGTTCATGAAGGGGTATCCTTGGGCTGTATGTGGATTTGTGGATCACTCGGTGATGCGGCCGATGTCATCCACCTTGTGTTGAAGCGAAATGCGGTCGAGCGTTTCGAAGGGTAGGCTGGTAAATGCTGTAATGCGGTTTCTCAGCAGGCCGTACGCCTGTTGAAACGCGAGGTTCTTCTGCGCGTCCGTTCCCTGGGCTTTGACCGGGTCGGCAAGTCCCCAATGCGCACTCATCGGTTGGCCGGGCCAAGCGGGGCAGGCCTCGTTTGCGGCGTGGTCGCAGACTGTGAAGACAAAATCCATCTGCGGCGCACCCTTTGCCGCAAACTCTTCCACGGATTTCGAACGTAGATCAGCGGTGTCGTATCCTTTTTGTCGAAGCAGTTCCAAAACATTTGCATTCGGCGATCCCGAAGGTGCCGTTCCAGCTGAGAAAGCCCTAATGGTGCCGTTACTTTCTTGGTTCAGAATGGCCTCTGCCATGATTGAGCGGGCCGAGTTCCCGGTACAGATGAACAGGGCGTTCAGAACGCGGTCAGGGCTGGTCATGAGGGGATCTCCGGATCTGGTGATGCACAAATCGGGTCGGTTCTGGCAGCACTCGCCCAACAGACCGCCAAACAGCTCGCGAACAGCCGGAAGCTTGGCTGTATACTGCAGCGAGGTGCCATGACGGCTCTGTTCGATCAGGTCAGCCGCCTTGAGGGCGTTGAGATAGGTAGACGTGGTATTGGGCTTAAGGTCCAGCGCCTCAGCAATTTGACCGGCTGGAACAGAATCCGGGTATCTGCGCATTAACAGCCGAAACAGGTCCAGTCGTTTCGGATGCGCCAATGCGCCCAGCTTATCGTGAATCTCTATTTCCATATTTCATGAAATATGGAAATAGAGCATGGTCGTCAATCCTCGTACCACCAGACCTGTGGCATATATTCAGGACCGTCGCCGTAAATCGGAAGCTTCTCTGGCTGTTTCAGCTCTTTAGCATGAGCTATCCGGCCGACATCAAAGCTCCAGATCGGAATAACATAGCGACCGGCGGTCAGCACACGGTCGAGCGCACGCGTCGCGGCAACAAAGTCCTCGTGGCTTTCTGAGGCGAGCATGGCGTCGATCATGCCGTCTACGGCAGGTGAAGCTACGCCCATCAGATTTCGGGTTCCGGGCGTTTCCGCACCTTCGCTGCCCCAATAGAGACGTTGCTCGTTGCCGGGCGAAAGTGAGAGCGCACGACGGAATGGGGTAATGTCGAAATCAAGTTCTGCGACACGACCAGTGTATTGAGCGTTGTCGACGGTCTCGGTCTGAACCTGAATGCCCAGGCGTTCAAGCGCGCGTGAGTAGATGTCTACAGCGGTCTGCATGTCGCTATCGCCCTGCTGCAGCAGGACTGTCATCGAAAAGGTGTCGCCATTCTGATTTCGCAAGACACCGTCCTGAATGGTCCAGCCAGCTTCCTCCAGTAGTTTGGCCGCTTTACGGATGTTTGAACGATTGCGTGCAGATCCATCACCCTGAGGCAGTTCATACCCTTCGATCGTACCGGGCAGAAGGTCATCTGCATAAGGCTCCAACAATTCAGCCACGCGTCCGGTTGCAGGCCCGGGCTGCATCGCCAGGTCGGAACCCGAGAAGTAGGAAGTGATCCGGGGTTGTGCGCTGCCGGTGATGGTGTCGTTGATGAATTCAAAGTTGAAGGCCAGCAAGAGGGCCTCACGCACGCGCCAGTCATCAAAGGGGGGCTTACGCGTGTTTATCACGAAGCCGGTCATTCCTGATGGTTTGCCGTGTGGGATTTCGGTTTTGATCACGTCCCCACGTTGGACGGCAGGAAAGTTGTACTGCGTATTCCATTTGTCGGCGTTGAATTCGCGAACGGCTGACAATTCTCCGGCCTTGAATGCCTCGAGCAGAACGGTCTGGTCGCCGTAAAACTCAATCCGGATATCATCGAGGTTCATGGTACCGCGACGAAATGGAATATCTTCGCCCCAATAATTTGGATTTCGGCGCAGATTGACATAGCGCCCGGCCTCATAGTCATCGATCACATAGGGGCCGGTTCCAATCGGGACGTCGTGCAACTGGGCGCTGGCGAAATCCTTACCTTCCCATTGGTCTTTCTTCAGGATCGGGCGCAAACCGGCGAGCATCGCAAGTTCGCGGTCAGGTTCATTGAACGTGATCCGAACAGATCTTGGGCCCGTCTGCTCGATACTATCGATTTTGGACCACAAGCCGCGATAGCGCAGATGTCCCTCGGTTCCCAATGTCTGGTAGGACCAGATGACATCATCCACCGTGACGGGACTGTCGTCCGAGAATCGCGCGTTTTCTCGCAGTGTAAACTCGACCCATGAACGGTCCGGGGCTGTCTCAACCGATTCGGCTAACAGCCCGTAAAGGGTGAAAGGTTCGTCCCAGGAGCGGCCCATCAGACCTTCGTGTGTCCAGAACCGAAGCTGCCACGGAGAGGTGCCTTTTTGTACGAACGGGTTGAGGCTGTCATAGCCACCGGTATTTCCAAACACGACCTTGCCGCCTTTGGGTGCGTCAGGGTTGGCATAGGGCAGAGACACAAAATCCGGTGGTAGAGCAGGGTCCCCATACATAGCTATGCCATGCGCCGATTCTGCATGTGCCATCGATGCGGCGAAAATGGTGGCGATTCCCGTGATCAGAGAGCGAAACGGGTGTAGAAAATCCTGGCTCATTTTGGAAACAATCCTGCTCTGGCCTTATTTTGTTGGGATTCACCGTACCGATGATTTTTCATATTATCAAACTTTTAGCTTGGATGAATGCAAGGAATTGCTTATAAAGGATGCACTGCTCGATAGGTTTCTTGCCTGTATGAAACCTGCCTCAATAACTTAACGCCCGCTTCGTGCGGGCGTTTTTTTATGGTCGGGTTTTCCTGATTTGCATGATGGCAATGCGCGATGATGTGATCCGGAAAGAGTGATGTTTCCCCGTTTTCTTTGCAAGTGCAGCATGGCACTGTGTCGGCAAATCTGAGTCATTTGGAGAGCCCTCATGAGCCTGTCGGGAAAAACAGCAATCATCACCGGATCAAACTCTGGCATTGGTTTGGGTGTCGCGCGGGAACTGGCCAAGGCCGGAGCGGATGTCGTCCTGAACTCATTCACGGATCGCGACGAAGATCATGCGCTGGCTGCTGAGATTGGCCAGGAAACCGGAACCAACGCCCGATACATCAAGGCCGATATGTCCAAAGGTGAGGAGTGCCGAGCGCTGATCGAACAGGCAGGCGCCTGCGATATTCTGGTCAACAACGCAGGTATCCAACACGTCTCACCAATCGATCAGTTTCCGGTCGAGAAATGGGATGCGATTATCGCGATCAACATGAACTCGACTTTCCACACCATGGCAGCGGCCCTGCCGATGATGCGAAAAGCTGGCTGGGGGCGTGTCGTTAATATCGCGTCAGCGCATGGTCTGACGGCTTCGCCTTACAAGGCCGCATATGTGGCCGCCAAGCACGGCGTGGTCGGCATGACCAAAACCGTTGCGCTTGAAACCGCGCAGGAGCCGATCACCTGCAATGCCATCTGTCCGGGTTATGTGCTGACTCCTTTGGTCGAGGCGCAGATCCCCGACACGATGAAAGAATACGACATGAGCCGCGAAGACGTGATCAAGAACGTCATGTTGGAACGGCAGCCATCGAAAGAGTTTGCCACCGTCGAGCAGCTGGGCGGAACTACAGTTTTCCTGTGCTCGGACGCCGCTGCACAGATCACCGGCACGACGATTTCTGTGGATGGTGGCTGGACGGCGTTGTGACGCTTGCCGTCTGATCACAAAGAGGGTTTGCAAGCAGATGGAGAAGACCGTTTATCGCTACTTCAAACTTGTCGAACCAAAAGCGCAAGATACTCCGTGCTTACAGTACTTTCGGTTTTCGGATGACGGGCGAATGTTGAACTGCATTAGCTACTACTCCCCTGTCTCTGAAGCGTCGGACAGGCTCCCGAAGATTCAAGAAGTCAACGCTTCATGCCTTTATGGAAATTTATCTATCGCGTTTGAGCCTCTGGATGAATTTGAAGAGGAATGGGATGGTGGGTACACCATTGAAATCTCGAGAGACGAATTTGACCAAGCACTAGAAGTTGCTACCAAGAACGAGTGAGGGAGGTGCAAGGTGAAACAGATCAATCTGGCATTGCAGGGCGGGGGTGCACATGGCGCGTTTACCTGGGGTGTGCTGGATCGTCTGCTGGACGAGGAAGACCTTGAGGTTGCGGCCATCACGGGCACCTCAGCCGGGGCGCTAAACGGGGCGGCCTTCAAATCCGGGATGGTCCATGCGGGCCGCGACGGAGCGCGGGAGTGTTTGAATGGTCTGTGGAAGCGTATGGGTGCAGTTGGCGATATGCGCATCGCGAACTGGATTAGCGGGATGGAGCCTGCGCAGATCGCTCAAGCCATGGAATACTCGCTACCGTTTTCTGTGGCAGACACCTGGTCACGAATGGTTTCACCCTATGCTTATGGGCCGTTTTATCAGAATCCACTGACTTCGGTGGTTGACCGTTTCAACTTTGATGAGATTTGCGCCGACGAAGGCCCGCAATTGTTCGTTTGCGCCACTTGTGTGCGTAGTGGCAAGATACGGGTTTTCACGGGCCATGAAGTTTCGACCGATGCGATCCTGGCGTCTGCCTGTCTGCCGAACCTGTTTCAGGCGGTTGAGATCTTCGATCCCGAGACAGAACGCACCGAAGCATATTGGGACGGCGGCTATACCGGTAATCCGGCGCTTTATCCGTTGTTCAATGACGATTTGCCCGATGATGTCGTCGTTGTGAACATCAATCCGCTGGAGCGGGATGAAGTGCCCAAGACCCCGCAGCAAATCCAGAACCGGATCAACGAGATTAGCTTTAACTCTTCATTGTTCCGCGAACTGCGAGCAATCAACTTCGTTCAACGGCTGCTGAAGGACGGCAAGCTTAAAGCAGGCGAGATGAGCCGGGTACTGGTTCATATGATCGCGGATAACGAGTTGATGAACAGCCTGTCTGTCGCCACCAAAACCGTTCCAAACCCGGTCATCCTTCACAAACTCAAGAAAGCGGGTCGCGAGGCTGCGGATCGTTTTCTGAGTGAGCATAAGGAAGATTTGGGCGAACGCAGTACGGTGGATCTGCCCGCAATGTTCGGCTGACTACTCGGGTGGCTGTGTTGGGTCCTTGTCATTCGGATAGACAAGGCCGGCCGAAATCACCAGTTTTGCTGCCTCTTCGATAGACATATCCAAAAGGATGACGTCCTCGGCTGGGAAAAATAGCAGAAATCCTGATGTCGGGTTTGGCGTTGTTGGTACAAACACACTCAGCAGTTCGCCTCCGGTCTCGGCGCGATCGCTGACTTCGCCCTTCGCCGTGGTCGAGACAAATCCGATCGCCCAGATACCGCGACGCGGATATTGGATGAGGCAGGCCTTTTCGAAAGACCGTTCAGTCTGCGCAAATACCGTTTCGGAAATCTGTTTGATCCCCGAATAGACCGAACGAATGACAGGCATACGGTCGACCAGGCTTTCGGCAAAATGGATCAGCGAGCGGCCAAGTATGCCTTTGGCGATCCATCCGACGATGATGGTGAAGATCAGGAAGATGACGACGCCAACGCCACGCAGGTTGATCCCGACATATTCCTCGGGCTGGAAACGCTGTGGAACCAGCGGCAGCACTGCGCTATCGATCCATCCGACCACCGACCAGATCAACCAGACCGTCAGCCAAACCGGAGCAATGACGACGATACCCGTCAGAAAGGACCCGCGAAGCCGGGAAAACAGGCCGGGGCGGCGTTGAGGTTCTTCGTCAAACGGTGTGTTCATTACGGATCCGAGCGGTTTGCGGAATTAGTTAAGTAGTCCGGGGCGTTGGTACAATAGCTTAAATCCCGGTTAGCTACTCGGTCTGTTCTGCCAAAGCTCGGGCGATACCTGCCGCCAGACGCGCATTGTTCCGCACCAACGCGATGTTCGCGACCAGCGAGCGGCCCTCGGTCTGTTCAAAAATCCGCTGCAGCAGGTAGGGCGTAACTGCCTTGCCCGTAATCCGGTGTGTGTCGGCGTCGGCCTGTGCGGAGGCAATGATAGGGGCAAGCTCTTCGGTCGGGATCTGATCTGCCGCCGGAATCGGGTTGGCGATAAGCTGTCCACCTGGCAGGCCTAGCGCTCGGCGCGTGGCATGCGCTCGGGCAATCTCCTCAGCGCTGTCCATGCGCAATGGGGCTGCATAGGGTGATTTTGAGGACCAGAAGGCGGGGAATTCGTTCTGACCGTGGGCGATGACGGGAACGCCCAGTGTTTCCAGTACTTCCAGAGTCTTAGCCAGATCGAGGATTGCCTTGGCACCCGCGGCCACCACGGTGACTGGTGTCTGTGCAAGCTCATGCAGGTCAGCCGATATGTCGAACGAAGTTTCGGCGCCCTGATGAACGCCACCAATGCCACCTGTCGCAAAGACCTCGATACCGGCATAGTGCGCAGCGATCATGGTCGCGGCAACCGTGGTGGCGCCGGTTCCACCAGAGGAGATGCAGGCGGCCATGTCGGCGCGCGAAATTTTGGCAACGCCCTGAGCCTTTCCCAGATCCTGCAGCTGGTCCGCTTCCAGCCCAACATGCAGTTTGCCTTTGATCACGGCCATGGTGGCGGGAACCGCACCAGCGTCGCGGATATCCTGTTCGACTTGCGCAGCAACCTCGATGTTCTGAGGGTAGGGCATGCCGTGTGTTATGATGGTGCTTTCCAGCGCAACGATTGGTTTGCCCGCATCTTTTGCAGCGCGAACCTCGGCAGAATATTGAATGTCGATCACAGTGGGGTTTCTCCGGAAACGTAAGTTGCGGCAGCGTGCAGAGCGCGGGTCAGGGCCTCGTCGCTGGCAGCGCCATTGGCTTCGGCAGCTATATGAGCTGCCATGAATGTATCGCCCGCACCTGTTACGCGCGTAACAAGAACGGATGGGGGTGTTTGGGTAAGGACGCCCGATGCTGTGCCGACAGTCGCTGAATTGCCGCCATCAGTCACCAGAACCCGCAGAGCGCCGCGTTCCAGCAATCCATTGGCGGCACTTTCAGAATCGGAAAACTCGCGTTGGCACAGCAGTCCGGCTTCTTCGAGGTTCACGTAGAGTGTTGCACGGGCATGTTTCAAAAACGGCAGAAGGCGTTCTGCTTTGCCGGGAGAGGCAGGTGCCACGCGCAGGTCAGCTTTGGCGAATGCCGGGCTTTGGGCGATCTCTTCCAACAGGTCCAGCGTCAGGTTGCCATCCAAGGCAATTGGCCCCTCAAATGGAGTGTTTTCATACCCCAGTGGCCCATGCATCAAGGGACGCAGGATCTTGGCGCCAGCTGCTTCCAATGAATGAGCATCCGCAATGGCTGCGATCAAACCATTTGCACCTTCGACAGCCATATAGCGATCGGTAGGCAAATCCTGAGAACGGTAGATGTGGTCTGTGATCATTCCCAGGCGGGAGCAGGCATGCACCAGCTCATCCCCTTCGGGATCGCGCCCGATTGCGGTGAGGAGAGTAGGGGTCATGCCAAATCGAACCAGTGTCATCGCGATATTCATGGCAACACCGCCTGGAAGGCGCGTTATGCGACCGGGCACGTCCGATCCCTGCCGCATGTGACTGGCTGATCTGCCGATAACATCCCAAAGGACGGAACCGATGCAAAGGATTTCACTGGTCTGTGTCATGTCGCTGTCATGCCGCAGGCCTGATGGACGTGCAAGTCAGATCGTTACCGCCAACAGGAATTCACGTTTGGGCTTGCCATCAAATGCAATCGGTTCAACAATCATCTGTAATGAGAGTTGAGTTCGTTTCTTTGATGGTTCATTGCGCATGAGAAGCATTGTCGATCTGACAATTATTCTTCGTTTCTGCCTGATTATCATACTGTTTTTTACAGCTTTGCTTACTTGGTCACAGCAAGTCACAGCGCAACCTGCTTCCCCAACGGTTGTCGATTTTCGCATTGATGGGGATAGATTGTTTCTGGATATCAGTTTGAATGCCGAAGCCGCATTGGTCGGTGGTGATCCTTCCGAGGCTTTGCAGTCTGCGCGCTACAGAGAACTTCGGCGTTTGGTATCGACGGAACTGGAATCTGAACTTCACGAGTTCATCAACTCGTGGAAAGAAACTCTGCAAGTCGATGCTAACGGGCCGATTGATTTATCCTATGAGGGTTCGCGGATCCCTGTCGTGGGTAATCCGGATTTAGTTCGAATTTCCCGGGTTTTGTTGACCGGGGAACTGCCAACAGGCGCAAGTGCTCTGCGTCTGACCTGGCCCGCTGACAGCGGACCAATGGTGCTCAAACAACAGGGTGTTGACGCTCCGTACACCGGTTATCTGGATGGGGGAGAGACCAGTCCGCTGATACCACTCCAAGGTGGAGCCGGACTGGATGCCAGACAGACACTTGAGACATATTTTCCAAAAGGGATCAGCCGTGTTCTGCCACATGGGCCCGAACAGATTATATTTGTTCTGGCAATGCTGTTTCTGTCCGTCAGAGCGCGGCCAGCTTTGATCCAATATTTGATTATGGTCTTGGGGATGACGACAACAGCGACCTTGGGGACCTATCAGATGATTGGGGTTTCCGAGGCGGCGTCTTCGCAACTCCTGCCGATTACGATCGTCGTCGTCGCGGTGTGGAACCTGTTTGCAAGGCGTCTGGGCTTTCTGCGCGTATTTCTCGTTTTTCTCGCAGCGTTACCACATGGGATCGCGCTGTCGGATTCCTTGTCCAAAGTTGGAATTCCACCTGACAGAGTCCCACCAGCGCTGCTGGGTTACTTGTCTGGGGCCTTGCTTGCGATGCTGGCCATTATGATCAGCGCATATTTCGTGACGCTTTTACTTTCGCGTGGATCACATCGCTACCGAGGCCGGATATCCATCCTGGCCTCGATGATGATCGCGTTGATCGGGGTATATTTGAGCCTGGGGCCGTATCTGCCGATCTAAGCCATCGCTGTGATCAGAGTGTTCAGCGCGGCGAGAGGATCGTCTTCGGACCAGATCTCTTCTCCGATGCCAAAGAAATCGGTGCAGGGTGTCAGGCTGCGCACGATCTCTGGGGTCAGACCACCTTCGGCCACAACCGGCACTTCGATCATTTCAGACCACCACTGGAACAGATCACGTTCAGCAAGGGTCCCATCGCCCAGTGATGTGCTGCCAACAGGTCCGAAGGCGACGTAATCTGCACCCGCTTCCCCAGCGGTCATGCCATCATGGCTGGAGTTGCCGCAAAAACTACCAACAATTGCATCAGCGCCCAGTTCCTTGCGCGCTGCACGTACCGATCGGGCCGCGTCGTCCAGATGCACCCCATCCAAACCCAAGCGCTGTGCCAACAGAACATGGTTGGAAATGACCAGCGCCACATCCCGCGCGTGGGCCACTTCGCGGCAGGCATCGGCTGCGCGTGCAATGGCGTCTTCGTCGCTTCCGGCAAGCGCCATACGGATGCAGGCAATCTCGGCCCCATCCAGAACCCGGGCCAGCCGATCGGGAAAACGGCTCAGCTCGATCGACGGAGGGGTAATCAGGTAAATCTGTGGCTGCTCGGGGGTGTCCATTGGCGCATCCTTCGCTTTGGTCTTTGGCGGGGTTTAGCGGATTGCGACGGGGAAGCAAACTTTTATACCTCTGGCAGGGTTAAATGCTTGTCGCAGAGCCTTGCCCTGCGTCGGTACGAGGATTAGAGCAGGCGGAGTTTTCGGAGAAAGCCATGCCAAGCGACAGATCTCAGCCTTCATTTGTGCTCGTGCGCCCCCAGATGGGTGAGAACATCGGCGCAGCCGCGCGCGCGATGTGGAATTTCGGGCTGGACCGGATGCGGATCGTGGCGCCCCGCGACGGATGGCCGAACCCCAAGGCGGTTGCGATGTCCAGTGGCGCGGGGCGACTGCTGGATGAAGCACAGCTATTTGACGATCTTGCCGGAGCATTGGCTGACAGCACCTTTGTCTTCGCAACAACAGCACGTCAGCGCGGACTGACGAAGCCGGTATACAGTCCGGAACGTGCGATGCAGGTCGCTGCTGAAAAGGTCGCAGCGGGCGAGAAGGTCTCGGTTCTTTTCGGGCCGGAACGGGCAGGGCTTGAGAATGAGGATATCGCTAAAGCGAACGCGATTATCTCGGTCCCGGTGAACCCGGAGTATGCATCGCTTAATCTTGGGCAATGTGTATTGCTGACTGCCTATGAGTGGATGCGGCAGACCGGCGATGTGGTGCATGAGGCCACTGATCTGGGCAAAGGTGACTGGGCCACCGGGATCGAAGTCGAGAAGCTGGTTGAACATTATGAAGACCGGCTGGAAGAGGCGGGGTTCTTTTATCCTCCTGAAAAGGCCGAGGGTATGAAGACCAATTTGCGCAATCTGTGGTCACGGATGCGCATGACGCGGGCGGATGTGCAGATGCTGCACGGGATCATGCGTCAGATGGTCCGCTGGAAGGACAAGGGCTGAGGCTGGACCTTGCCACCCCTTGGCCCTAGCTTGCGATGAAATCCAGGACATGAGGACAGCATGAGCGGTAAGCGCAGCATCTTCGAAGAAGTCTCAGACAACGAAAAACAACAATCTGTACAACCGGGTATGATCGACCGCGGACGCGGTGGTGCCCGCATGGCAATTCGGATCTGGTTAATGATCCTGTTTGCGCTGGTTGTCGTAATGATCGCGGTGGGTGGCCTGACCCGTTTGACCGATAGTGGCCTTTCGATCACTGAATGGCGCCCGATCACCGGTGCGATCCCTCCGATGAATGAGGCCGACTGGCAGGCCGAGTTCGACAAGTACAAACAGATCGACCAGTGGCGCATTCAGAACCAGTGGATGGAGCTGAGTGATTTCAAATTCATCTACTGGTGGGAATGGGGTCACCGTCAGCTGGGGCGTGTGATTGGCCTTATCTGGGCCATCGGGTTCTTTGGTTTCCTAGTGGCGCGCAAGATTCCGGCCGGGTGGACCGGACGATTGCTGGTCCCTGGTATTCTGGGCGGTGTTCAGGGTGCTGTCGGTTGGTGGATGGTGGCCTCGGGCGTGACCCAAGGCGAAGGCATGATCGCTGTTGCCAGCTATCGGCTGGCGATCCATCTGGGACTGGCCTTTGTGATCCTTGGGTATCTTGCCTGGTACATCTTTATGTTGGGTCGCGAGGAACGCGATCTGATGCAGGCCCGGCGTGCGAAAGAGGAAAAACTGTTCTCCCTGTCGACCGGCCTGATGCACTTTGCCTTTTTGCAGATACTCATCGGGGCCTTGGTCGCCGGTATCGATGCCGGTCGCTCATACACTGACTGGCCGTTGATCGGGGGGCAGTTGCTGCCGCCAGATGCGGCGATGTTGGAGCCGATGTGGCGCAATTTCTTCGAGAGCCCCGGGCTGGTGCAGTTCATTCACCGCTGCGCGGGTTACCTGTTGTTTGCCTTTGCTATTGTCGTCTGGCGTCGCGGCAGCACCAGTGCTCATCCTCAGACCCGATTTGCGTTCAACGCCGCATTTGCGGCCCTAGCGCTACAGGTGGTGATTGGCATTCTGACGGTCGTTTACGGCGCGCCGTGGCAGATCGCCATTTTCCACCAGTTCCTTGCGGTAGTGGTCTGGACACTGATCCTGCGGGCGCGTTTCCTGACCGCTTATCCTATTGCAACCTCGCTTCGTGGAGCATGACTTAAATGACTGCATTTGACGATCTGATGGCTTATCAGCGTGAAACCTCGGCCCTTGGACAGATTGCCGGTCGGCTTGGCTGGGACCAGGAGACGGTGATGCCACGCGGAGCTGCCCCGCAACGTGCCGAAGAAATGGCGGCGATCGAGGCTGTGTTGCATGCGCGTCGGTCCGACCCGCGCGTCGCCGATTGGCTGGACAAGGCAGAAACCAGTTGCGAAGCGGGACAAGCCCAGTTGCGGGAAATCCGGCGCTCTTACGAGCGTACAATCAAAGTTCCTGCTGATCTGGCGAAGGCTATTGCGCGCGTGACTTCCGCCGCGCAGGGAAAGTGGGCACAAGCGCGAGCCGACGAAGATGTTGCAGCCTTTTTACCAGTTCTGGAAGAGGTTGTCGCATTGAAGCGCGAGGAAGGTGCCGCGCTGGCGCAAGGCGGAAATATCTATGACGCCATGGTTGAAGATTACGAGCCTTATACAACGGGCGATCAGATCGCCGCGATCTTTGACCAAATGCGTCCTCGGTTGGTCGAGCTGCGTGCTGCTGTCCTGGACCAACCCGAACCTCAGGCTTTGTCTGGTACATTCGATGAGCTGGACCAGATGCGTCTGTCTCAGAAACTGGCTGTGGCGTTCGGGTATGACCTGAACAAGGGCCGCGTTGATAAAGCCGTGCACCCGTTCAGTTCTGGCAGCGGGTCGGATGTGCGGATCACAACGCGGACCAGCGCGACCGATCCGTTCAACTGTTTTTACTCCACCATTCACGAGGTTGGCCATGCAGCCTATGAGCAGGGGATCAACCCGGACTACGCTCTGACACCGCTGGGTCGTGGTGTTTCGATGGGTGTGCACGAAAGCCAAAGCCGGATTTACGAGAACCAGCTGGGCCGCTCACGCGCATTTACCGGCTGGTTGTTCGGGCAAATGACCGAAGTATTCGGTGATTTTGGAATAGCAGATGCAGATGCGTTCTACGCAACGGTCAACCGGGTTCATAATGGCTACATCCGGACCGAGGCGGATGAGGTGCAGTACAACCTACACATCATGCTCCGTTTCGATCTTGAGCGGGCATTGATGTCGGGCGATCTGTCTGTCGGTGATCTCGAGGCAGCATGGAATGATCGTTTCAACGCCGATTTCGGCTATGCGGTGGACAAGCCGTCAAACGGATGCCTGCAGGATGTTCACTGGTCAGTAGGATTGTTCGGATACTTCCCGACTTACTCTCTGGGCAATGTTTATGCCGGATGCCTGTATCAGCCGCTGCGCGCCGCTGTACCGGATCTGGATGCGCAACTGGCCAAGGGCGACACTTCTGGTGCAACAGGATGGCTGCGCGAGAATGTGCAGCAATACGGTGGCCTTTATGCGCCGCGGGACATCATTCGCCGTGCTAGTGGTGTTGAACCCGGACCTGAACCGCTGCTGAGCTATCTTGAGGAGAAGTTTTCGGGCCTATACAAATTGTGAGGTTAGGAAAAAGAGTCGTCATCCTACGATTAGTTGCAGCTCTCGTTGCGGTGCTAGCCGTTTCGATAACTGTGGGCGATTACTATCCTGAGATCCGCTTTCGGCTCCTGTATCAGTCGTATGAATGCGGCGGCACTGGCGCGCCTTGTAAAGTTGGGGAACGTCAATACAGCGCGCTGTTTCCCCGGGGCGAGGGGCCATTTCCCGCAGTACTTTACTTTCACGGCTCCGGAGGCACCGGCCAGGGTTCGATTCAGGACATCGATCTGGTTCAGCCCTTTCTCGAGCACGGCTATGCTTTCATCGCGCCGACAGCGCTTGAGATTTCCTATTATAACGGGCCGGGTACCGGCTGGGTCTGGGCCTTGGGTCCGGATGAGCGGGACGATTTCGGCTTTAGCTCGGATGTGATCACGGATGCGGTGGAGCGGTTTCCTCTTGATCCTGATCGAATAGTGGTTGCCGGTCACTCACGAGGGGGATCGTTCGCGTGGTATCTGGCCTGCGCTGAACGCGATCCGCGTTTTCGCGCATTTGCCCCGATTAACGGCACACCCCTGCGTGATCAGCTAGGTCCGTGCGCTCATTCAGGTTTCGACTTTGATATGCTGCACACGCACGGCTATGACGATTCCGTCATTCCGTTCGGGGGTTCCACCCCCAAGCCGGGGTGGTCCGGGTATATGGGGGCGGTGGAAGTTGTCGACAGTCTGGCGGCACTGGTTGGTTGCGAGACAGCGGATGTTTTACGGAAAGAGGATTTCGATCAGCGGGCGTGGGCCGGTTGCCCGGGCGATAGCTCGATCTCGGTCCTAGGATTCCAAGGGGGCCATCGGGTGCCCAAATGGTGGCCCGTCGAGGTGATGGCATGGTTTGACAGTCTAAGGCCGAGCAAGCCTTAGATGGAAAAGAAAAGACCAATGTGAGCAGTCACATTGGTCCCTTTTGCTTAGCTGCTGGCGAGCCTATTCCTCGCCGCCTTCCTCGCCTTGATCGGCGATCCAGGCAACGCTGACGACCTCTTCGCCCTTGCCGGTATTGAACACCTTAACACCACCTGCCGACCGCGACCGGAAGGAAATGCCTTCGACCGGCACTCGGATCGACTGTCCCTTGGACGTGGCCAGCATGATCTGATCGTCGATTTCAACAGGGAACGACGCCACAAGCTCACCACCTCGCATGGCTTTGTCCATGGCAGCGACCCCCATGCCACCGCGGCCACGAACCGGGTAGTCATGAGACGAGCTGAGCTTGCCGGAACCGCCAGCGGTGATGGTCAGGATCAGGTTTTCGGCCGCAGACATTTCCGCATAGCGTTCCTGACTGATCGTGGCCATATCGTTGACCTCTTCGTCCGAAGCTTCGGCGTCGTCAGTCAGGCCGGCGACCGCGCGGCGCATCTTCAGATATGCAGCGCGTTCGTCAGAGGTTGCGTCAAAATGGCGGATCACCGACATCGATACGACCCTGTCGCCGTTAGACAGCTTGATACCACGTACCCCGGTGGATTTACGGCCCTTGAAGACGCGGACATCCGTCGTCTGGAAACGGATTGCGCGGCCTGAGTTGGTGACCAGCATCACGTCATCGTCTTCCGAACAGATACGCGCGTTTACCAGTTCCACGTCTTCCGGCAGGTCCATAGCGATCTTGCCGTTACGTTTGACGTTGGTGAAGTCGCTCAGCGCATTGCGACGTACGTCGCCTGCGCTGGTTGCGAAGACGATCTGCAGGTTCTCCCATTCTTCATCAGGAACATCCACCGGCATGATCGCCGCGATGGAAACGCCTGTCGGGATGGGCAGGATATTGACGATCGCCTTGCCTTTACCGGTGCGTCCCGATTGCGGCAGGCGCCAGGTCTTGAGCTTGTAGACCATTCCGTCGGTGGTGAAGAACAAAAGCTGCGTATGAGTGTTCGCCACGAAGAGGGTGGTAACCACGTCCTCTTCCTTGGTCTGCATTCCGGACAAGCCCTTGCCGCCGCGTTTCTGGGCGCGGAAGTCAGCCAGCGGTGTACGCTTGATGTAACCGCCCGAGGTGACTGTCACGACCATATCTTCGCGTTCGATCAGGTCTTCGTCTTCCATGTCGCCGGACCAGTCGACGATTTGGGTGCGACGCGGCACTGCGAATTGATCGCGTACACTGCGCAGCTCATCGCCGATGATCGACATGATCCGCTCGCGCGAGGACAGAATATCAAGGTATTCCTTGATCTTGGCGGCCAGTTCTTCCAGCTCGTCCGTGACCTCTTTGACGCCCAGTTGGGTCAGTCGTTGCAGGCGAAGATCCAGGATTGCACGGGCCTGAACCTCTGTCAGGTTATAGGTGCCGTCGTCGTTCATCTTGGACAGAGGATCGTCGATCAGACGCAGATAGCTTTCGATCTCTGCTGCAGGCCAACGACGAGTCATCAGCTTTTCGCGCGCTTCGGCGGCGTCGGCAGACGAGCGGATCGTCGCGACGACTTCATCAACGTTGGATACAGCCACAGCCAGACCACACAGGATATGGCTGCGTTCCCGCGCCTTGCGCAGGTCATAGGCAGTGCGGCGGGCGACAACATCTTCACGGAAATCAATGAAGCTGGTCAGGAACCGACGCAGAGTCAGTTGTTCAGGTCGACCACCGTTCAGAGCCAGCATGTTGCAGCCAAACGAGGTTTGCATCGGCGAGAAACGATAAAGCTGGTTCAGAACCACTTCGGGTGTCGCGTCACGCTTCAGTTCCACAACAACTCGTACGCCATTGCGGTCGGATTCGTCCTGCACATGGCTGACGCCTTCGATACGCTTCTCACGCACAGCTTCTGCGATCTTTTCGATCATCGAAGCTTTGTTCACCTGATAGGGGATCTCATCCACGACGATGGCATAGCGATCTTTGCGCAGCTCTTCCACGCGGGTCTTGGCGCGAATGATGACACTGCCACGGCCTTCCAGATAGGCTTTGCGCGCGCCAGAGCGACCCAGCATGACACCGCCGGTCGGGAAGTCGGGGCCGGGGACGTATTCGATCAACTGCTCGGATGTCAGATCCGGGTCGTCGATAAGTGCCAAGGTCGCGTCGACCACTTCGCCCAGATTGTGCGGCGGGATGTTCGTCGCCATACCCACGGCGATACCACCGGCGCCATTGACCAGCATGTTCGGGAAACGGGCGGGCAGGACCGTCGGCTCTTTGTCCTTGCCGTCGTAGTTGTCCTGAAAATCGACCGTTTCTTTTTCAATATCGGCCAGCAGAGACGCAGCGGGTTTGTCCATGCGAACTTCGGTATAACGCATGGCCGCCGGGTTATCGCCGTCCATCGAGCCAAAGTTGCCCTGACCGTCCAGCAGCGGCAGCGACATCGAGAAGTCCTGCGCCATCCGGACCAGCGCATCATAGATCGCGCTGTCGCCGTGCGGGTGATATTTACCCATCACATCGCCAACCGGACGGGCCGATTTGCGATAGGCCTTGTCGTGCGTATTTCCCGTTTCGTGCATCGCATAGAGGATGCGGCGGTGTACAGGTTTCAGCCCGTCGCGCAGATCAGGGATCGCGCGGGACACGATGACCGACATCGCGTAATCGAGATACGAAGTGCGCATCTCGGATTCGATTGAGACCGTCGGACCGTCGTAAACAGGGCGCTCCGGTGGGGTTTCATCCATGTTTTCAGGAATTTCTGGCGTATCGCTCACGTAAACTGCCCGTTCTTTGTGCAGGGTCTATATCTTGTGGATGTACCTTATCAGACCCAGCACATAAGGTGCAAGCAAGCAACGATTTTGCATGCGAAAAACAACCGTAACGCCTGAGTAACATATTGTTAACTAAGGGTTAGGGGGTTTTCGTGCTACCATGAAGAGACCTTGCATGAAATTGGAGGTCTGCATGGAGCAAAGCGAAACAGAGTTAATGCTTAAGGGGTACGGGCTGACGACGGCAGAATTCTACTATCACATGCCCGACTACATACACGTTCTGAACACGTTCATCTGGCAGGAATACGACCTGGCGCCCGATCATCCGAAACTGTTCGATTTCATTGATTTCTGGCAAAGAGAAATCGATGGGCCGTTACACTCGGTCCGGTTTACGCATCGCAAGATGATCGCGCCGGGAGAATGGCGTAACATGGTGGGTGAGTTCAGGGTGAACTGATCCTCAGCCCGAACAGCTGGCACCGCCAAGTACACAGAATTTGGCGCAATGTGGATGGTTCAGATGAACGTCAGCCTCTGCCTCGGCAAGCGTATGTCCCATTTCAAACTCAGGTGAATAGGGTAGCAGGGTACACGCCAGAACGGCTGGCTTCTCGGCGCCTTTGCGTTTCACGATCATTCTGGCGCTGGCACACATAACGGCATTCGGGGATTTATCCAGAATTCCCCAGCAGGCGGTCGTAATTTCGGGTACTTCAACGCTTTCGTCCATCTCGGGGAAAAGAACCGTCATCCCTGGGTTCTGTGCGTCGATATCAAATCTGTTTTGGTCGAAAAATGCCCCATATCCAGCGCGGCTTTCAGCGTCGCTTTCACCCCAGACCGTGCGCCCGGCGATCGCCATTTTGAACCCGTTGTCACGCAGCCACTCCATACCCGCAACGGTCTTTGCAAAACTGCCTTTGCCGCGTTCTTCGTCATGAAGCTCGGGTTTATAATGATCGACTGAGATGCGCAGGGTGAGTTTGTCACCAAACTCTTTTTGCAGTTCCAGCAACCCTTCACGCATCTTGCGGCGCATCATGGGTTGCATAGCATTGGTAAGGATCAGCACTTCATAGCCGCGATTTAATGCTGCGCGGGTCATTTCGATCATTTCCGGATTCATGAATGGCTCGCCACCGGTAAAACCGATTTCGCGAATGGGCCATTCACGCTCTTCTATCTGATCCAGATAGTCTGACACTTCAGCCGCAGTAATGTAGACCAGCGCATCGTTGGTTGGGCTGCTTGCGATGTAGCAGTTCACACATTCGATGTTGCACAAGGTGCCGGTATTGAACCATAGCGTTTCAGGATTGCTGAATTCGACCGAAGCGCGTGTCTGGCCGTCCGCTGTCACCAATTTGTTCTGAAACTTGCCGATATTGGCGATCTGTGGGGCGTTGTCTTTCATTCCGCTTCCGGTTCGTTGGCTGTATCTGCCTGATGTAGCTTGTTGTCTGGGGATAGTTAAGGCGGATGAAAGTGATCTGACAGAGTTTTGATGAAGGAAAACCTTTTGAATGGTGGCGCTAACATTGGACATGCTTCTGGTTGCAAGGTAAGGACAACACATGGTTTCTCGCGTCATACCGGTTGACCCCTTTGATCTGGTCATATTCGGCGGGACCGGCGATCTGGCGCAACGCAAGATCCTGCCGGCGCTGTTTCGCAGGTATTGTGCTGGCCAATGGCCCGAAGAGGTGCAGATCATTGGGGCAGCGCGCGGACAGCATGATCAGTCTGAATTCCGATCAATGGTTTCCGATTCGCTAAAGGCTCATGCGTCGCGACAGGCAGAGAATCCGGAACAACTGAATGGATTCTTAAGACGCGTTGACTATGTGCCTTTGGATGCGTTGTCAGATGAGGGTTGGGCGCAACTTGCCGGAAAGCTGGGTGAGGACCGCATTCGGGCATTCTATTTCTCGGTGGGGCCACGTTTGTTCGGTCCGTTGGCCGAACGCATCAAATCTAATGGTATGGCATCGGCTCGCACGCGCATCGTGGTCGAGAAGCCATTCGGTCACGATCTGGGAAGTGCACGCGAGTTGAACGAGACTCTGGCTGCGCACTTTAGGGAAGGTCAAATCTATCGGATTGACCATTATCTTGGAAAAGAGACGGTTCAGAACCTAATGGCCGTTCGGTTCGGCAACATGCTGTTTGAGCCGCTCTGGAACAGCCAGTATGTCGACCATATTCAGATCACCGTGGCAGAAACCGTCGGGATCGATGGCCGCGAAGAATACTATGAGCGGGCAGGTGCCATGCGCGACATGGTGCAGAACCACCTGATGCAGCTGTTGTGCCTGATCGCCATGGAGCCACCGGCGAAATTTGATCCGGACGCGGTGCGTGATGAGAAACTGAAAGTTATTCGCGCCCTCGATCCGGTCAAACCGCACCACATTGTCAGGGGACAGTTCACAGCAGGGCCAGATGGGCCGGGATATCGGGATGTGGTAGGCAACCCGCGCTCAACCACCGAAAGCTATATTGCCCTGCGAGCGCATGTCAGCAACTGGCGGTGGGCTGGTACGCCGTTCTATTTGCGAACCGGAAAGCGGCTTGTTGCACGGTCTTCGGTGATCAATGTCATGTTCAAGGACGCACCGCATTCTATCTTCGGGGAAGAGGCTGGGCGGCACGCCAATACGTTATCCATCCGCCTGCAGCCTAACGAAGGTATCACCCTGAAAGTGACGATCAAAGAGCCGGGACAGGGTGGCATGCGACTGGTAGATGTCCCGCTGGACATGAGTTTCGCCGAAGCCCTGGGGCCAGAGAACCACAATCCGCCGGACGCCTATGAACGGCTGGTGATGGATGTAATCCGAGGTAATCAGACCCTCTTTATGCGGGGTGATGAAGTTGAGGCTGCGTGGGCGTGGACTGACCCGATCATCGCGGGATGGCAGGCGCGCGGCGATGTGCCGAAACCATATGAAAGCGGTAGCACCGGACCCGGCGACGCCGAGCTGCTGATGAAACGCGACGGTCGCCACTGGCAAGGGATCAAGCCATGAATATTCAGGAATATGCTGACCGGGACATGCTGGCCATCGACGTGGCGAACGAACTGGCAGGAGATCTGGAGTCAGCGTTGCTGCATCACGACAAGGTAGCCTTTGCGGTTCCCGGTGGCACTACACCCGGTCCGGTGTTTGACAGTCTGTGTGCGGCTGATCTCGAATGGGATCGGGTACGTGTTCTGCCAACCGACGAACGGTGCGTGCCGGGCAATCACGAACGATCGAATGAGCGTCTGATCCGCGAGCGTTTGTTGACCAGCCGTGCCTCGGTTGCGGAGTATGTGCCGCTTTATGTGGCTGGGAAGGACCCCGAAGAGGCAATGCCTCAGATCGAGTCACTGATTGCGCCGGTACTGCCGCTGTCGGTTCTTGTTCTGGGGATGGGTGAAGACATGCACACGGCCTCACTGTTCCCTGGAATGGATGGGTTGGCCGCGGCGCTGGACAGCCATGCCCCGACGCTTGCTGTGGCGCGGACCGAAACACAGCCCGAAGCGCGCATTACGCTTACGGCTCCGGTTCTGGATGGCGCGCTTTCTAAGCATCTGATCATATATGGCGCAGCGAAACGTGATGCGCTCGATCGTGCCATGTCGTTGCCGCCCGAAGAAGCACCCATAGCAGCCGTCCTGAGCGGCATGACCGTACATTGGGCGGAGTAAGGCGCGTGCAGCTAGACAAACTCAAATCTCTTGCGGCCACTGATCAACGCATTCTTGAGCTGTTTGCGGCTGACCCGGACCGGGCTCAGAAATTTTCCGCGTCCACAGGGGATTTGCTGTTCGATTACTCAAAGACACAGATTGATCAGGAAGTGCGGTCTGCTTTGATCAATCTTTGCGATGCGGCTGGATTAGCAGCGCGCCGCGAGGCGATGTTTACCGGGGTCAAAATTAACGAGACCGAAAACCGCGCTGTACTGCACACTGCTCTACGCAATCTTGATGGCGGTCCGATCGAAGTTGATGGTCAGGACGTCATGCCGGGCGTGTTGAATACGTTGCAACGAATGCGCGTCTTCGCCGAAGAGGTACGTGGAGGTGCAATCAAAGGGGAAGGGGGCAGCTTCACTGACGTGGTCAATATCGGGATCGGCGGATCTGATTTGGGGCCGGTCATGGCGACCCATGCGCTTGCACCCTATCACGATGGTCCGCGGCTGCATTATGTATCGAACGTAGACGGCGCGCATATCGCCGACACGCTGCGCCAGCTTGATCCAAAGCGGACGTTGATCATCGTCGCGTCCAAGACATTCACAACCATCGAGACCATGACCAATGCCCGCACGGCACGCGCCTGGATGCAGGATGGTGGCGGCGATCCTGCAAAGCAGTTTGCAGCGGTATCAAGCGCGCTGGACAAAACTCATGCCTTTGGCATTCCGGAAGACCGTGTGTTTGGCTTCGCCGACTGGGTTGGGGGTAGATACTCGGTCTGGGGACCGGTTGGCTTGCCTGTGATGATTGCAGTTGGATCGAACGCCTTTGATGCGTTCCTGCGTGGCGCTCAGGCGATGGATCTGCACTTCCGTTCGGCCGACTGGATTGAAAACATGCCGGTTATGCTGGCGCTGGCTGGAATATGGCATCGTCAGGTTCAGGGGCACGCAAGCCGCGCAGTATTGCCTTATGACCAACGATTGCTGCGCTTACCTGCTTATTTCCAGCAATTGGAAATGGAATCGAACGGCAAGTCTGTGGCGATGGATGGTTCTGACCTGACAGTGCCTTCGGGTCCGGTGGTATGGGGTGAGCCAGGTACAAACGGGCAGCATGCGTTTTATCAGCTGATCCATCAGGGAACAGATATCGTGCCGTGCGAATTCATGGTGGCAGCCGAAGGGCACGAACCCGAACTGGCCCACCACCATCGTCTTCTGCTGGCCAACTGCCTGGCACAATCCGAGGCCCTGATGTGTGGTCGATCGCTGGATGAAGCGCGTGCTCGGATGGCTGAGAAGGGCCTGCAAGGTGACGAGTTGGAGCGGCAGGCACGGCACCGCGTATTTCCGGGCAACCGACCTTCAACCACGTTGATCTATCCAAAACTCGCACCGTTTGTTCTGGGACAGATTATTGCACTCTATGAACATCGGGTGTTTGTCGAAGGTGTCTTGCTGGGCATCAACTCATTCGATCAATGGGGTGTCGAACTGGGCAAAGAGTTGGCGACGTCTCTGGGGCCGATTGTAGATGGCGAAGAAAGCGCAGCAGACAAGGATGGTTCGACGGCTGCCCTGATCGATTACGCATTGCGTCATCGGGGTTGAATTCCACAAAATGTTGCAACTTGCCTTTGCGGCAAGCTGCATTCTCTTATTGTCAGACAATTAAATGCTTGGCAGGCTTGTCCGTGGGAGACGCCTGTTAAGACTGCGCCCTTTGGCGGCGGGTCTAGGGCATAAACTGGTGCTGCCTGTCTGGGGCTGTGCTGACAAAGGGAGGATGCCCATGCTGGGACAGATGATGACGCAACCCATGTTGATTTCGTCATTGGTGGATCATGCCGAACGATATCACGGCCAGACTGAAATTATCTCGGTCGAAACAGATGGGGCCATCACGCAAACCAACTGGGCAACCATCGCTGTAAATGCGCGCCGGATGGCGTCAGCGCTCGGCAAGCTGGGCCTGGAGCCTCAGGACAGGGTGGGAACGTTAGCATGGAACAATCGCCGGCATCTGGAGATTTACTTTGCCACTTCAGGCGCCGGTTTTGTTTGTCATACGATCAACCCGCGCCTGTTCCCTGAGCAATTGGTTTACATCATCAACCACGCCGAAGACCGGGTTTTGTTCTTTGATGAGACGTTCATTCCGCTGGTAGCAGGAATTGCGGATCAACTTACCGAGGTTCGCCACTTCGTTCTGATGGGGCCGCGCAACGAAGCGGCGCTTGCGCAAATTCCCGGACTTCAGTTCTATGATGAGCTGATCGAGACGGGAGAGGTTGATTTCGTTTGGCCCAGCTTTGATGAAAATACTGCGTCCAGCCTTTGTTACACTTCGGGCACCACAGGGCATCCAAAGGGTGTTTTGTATTCGCATCGGTCCACGGTTCTGCACAGCTTTGCCTCGAATACACGAGACGTGATTGGGTATTCGGCGATGGATGTCGTTATGCCGGTGGTTCCGATGTTCCATGTCAACGCATGGGGGTCACCTTATGGCTGCGCCATGTCTGGCTCGCGAATGGTTCTTCCCGGTCCCGGATTGCACGGTGAGGCATTGGTCAATCTGATCGACACTTATGGTGTGACGCTCGCGATGGGCGTTCCGACGATCTGGCAGGGCCTGCTGGCTCATGCCGCCACATCCGGAACGAAGCTGGCCAGTCTGGAGCGTACGGTGATTGGTGGCGCGGCTTGCCCACCTTCGATGATTGAAACATTCCGCGAGACTTATGGCGTTGATACCGTTCATGCCTGGGGCATGAGTGAGATGAGCCCTCTGGGTACAACAAACTATCCCTTGGCCAAGCATCGGGATCTTCCGTTGGAAGAACAGCATCGGCTGCGTGAGAATCAGGGACGTCCCCCGTTTGGTGTTGAATTGAAGATTGTGGACGATGATGGGAATGACCTGCCCAATGACGGTGTCACGCAGGGCGACCTGATGGTGCGCGGGCATTGGGTGCTGGACAGCTATTTCCATTTGCAAGATCAGAGTCTGCTGCAGGACGGTTGGTTTGCCACCGGGGATGTCGCGACGCTGGATTCGGATGGCTACATGACGATCAGGGATCGTTCAAAGGACATCATCAAATCCGGGGGCGAATGGATCAGCTCGGTAGAGCTTGAGAACATTGCCGTGGCGCATCCCAAACTTGCCACCGCTGCAGTCATCGGGGTGCCGCATCCAAAATGGGATGAGCGGCCTTTGCTGGTTGCAGTCAAAGCCGATGGGGAAGATCCAACGCCAGAGGAACTGCTTGAATTCTTTGATGGAAAGATTGCCAAATGGCAGGTTCCGGACAAGGTGGTTTTCGTGGATGCCTTACCTTTGAACGCAACGGGGAAGGTGCTGAAACGCACCCTACGGGCAGATTTTGCGGATGCTCTGACATCCTGATCTGTGAGATATGGAAGAATGGCTCCGGCGGTAGGGATCGAACCTACGACCAATTGATTAACAGTCAACTGCTCTACCGCTGAGCTACGCCGGAACGGTTCGCGCCGTATAGCAATCTGGTTCTGACACG
Organism: Ruegeria sp. CE12; assembly: GCF_056537525.1. Lineage (NCBI taxonomy): Bacteria > Pseudomonadati > Pseudomonadota > Alphaproteobacteria > Rhodobacterales > Roseobacteraceae > Ruegeria > Ruegeria sp. CE12. The sequence continues at coordinate 559,803 of NZ_JBQFRS010000002.1, forward strand.
TCCAGAGGGGGATCGAGTTTTTTGAGTGAAAATTTCGCGCATGTTTGGTGCTGCGAATAGACTGCGATACGTTCGGGATGCAATTGGCGGAGAATCGAACCTCTCGGCACTAAACAAAGGAGTGTCCGCAGTATCTCGGCATAAGGTTTCCCGGTCATCATACTTTCGATCACGATATCATTTCCAAAAGCAGGTCCGGAAACTGCGGTCCATTAAACCTTCATTTATCAAGCCCAAATTAGCAAGAATGAAAGAAGATATGCAGATACATTCGTCATTTGAACATTTGTCTACTCATATGCAAAACGTTGAGAACTCGGGGGATCTGAGTTCACTTCCTGCTGCTTTCGACGCTATCAGACCTCTTGGACTTGAGGATTTTGGGGCAATTCTCTGGGCCATGCCGGATCAGAAATTTCCAAAACTCTCTGAGGCCCTGCCGACGATGGCGACCGAAGATGTTCAGAACTTATGGACCGGTGCATCCGGCTTTCGTTTGCTGGAGCAAAGTCTGAGTTTCGTGCGAGCCTGTGCCGCAAGCTATGCGAGCGCGCAGAACCGAGGCTTAGCGGGCCAGAAGATTCTGGATTTTGGCTGCGGATACGGTCGATTTCTCAGGTTGTTTTCCTACTTCTCAGACGAAGTCTATGGTGTGGATCCGTGGGATAAGTCTATCGAGCAATGCCAGGCTGCGGGCTTTGGCGACAGGGTTAAGCTTTCGGAGGCAGTCCCCGATGACCTTCCGTTCGATGGACCGTTTGAGTTCATTTTCGCATTTTCGGTATTTACCCATCTCAGCGAATCGAGCACTCACGCGTGTTTGAAGGCGCTACGGGCCGTTGCTGCAGATGACGCCTTGTTCATGCTTACTCTGCGACCGATCGAATTCTGGGACATTGCGATCGCAGGACATACCCATCTCACCTCTGATCCGAAGAAAATGAAGCGGTGCATCAAAGATCATCGCGAAAATGGCTTTGCCTATTATTGTACTGACCAGGTGGCGAGTCCGAATTATGGCGACACTTCGATTTCGATGGAATGGCTAGCCAACAATGTGTCTGGGTGGGAGGTGGTTTCGGTCGATCGCTCTCTGAAAGATCCCTACCAACGCTACGTTATGTTACGCGCGATCTGATCTTGATGTGCGGGCACGCAACGTATGTACTCGTAGGCGGTGCCTCGACATAAGTTGAGCCCTAAAACAGAGCACGGTTCCCCAATTTAGAGGCATCCGGTTTGCAGGATATGCCGCTGCTAACACTAAGGTGTTTTCATATGCAGAGATTGGCTCCGGCGGTAGGGATCGAACCTACGACCAATTGATTAACAGTCAACTGCTCTACCGCTGAGCTACGCCGGAACTGAGGGGGCATATAACAACCCGAATTTTCGGCGTCCAGAGGAGAAGCGCGCAGATTTGAAAATTTTTTGTCCACTTCACGCCAGTCGTTTGAAAACCGCGTCAGAGGCCAGTGTTCCAATTGGACTCACCAAGGATCTGCCTGTCAAATCAACGAGATGGGCAAATACATTTCGTTCGGCGGCAGGAAGCAGTGCAGCAGGCGTATCGGTATATATCCGCTCGGCCAGTTGTCGTGCAGTTCCCTGAGCTTGGCCCAAGGCTTCCAGAATTTGTGCTTCACGACCAAGCCGGTGTTGAATCAACCAATCCAACCGACCGGAAGGGTCGGAGATGGGAGCTCCGTGGCCGGCGTGGAAAACCGACCATTTGCGTGCACGCAGCCTGTGACAGGCATTCATGAAATCTGTCAGATCTCCATCGGGAGGTGAAACCAGAGAACTTGCCCACCCCATGACGTGATCGGCGGTAAAGCAGGTGTCACCCCAAGCTAACGCGATGTGGTTGCCCAGATGGCCCGGTGTGTGAATCACCTCCAGTCTCCAACCGTTGTCTTCAACGGTTTCTCCGTCAGCAAGCTCAATATCAGGCCGAAAGTCCGTATCAATGCCTTCGCCACCTCCGGCGAGACCTTGTTCGGCCAGTATCGTCATGACTTCGCTACGACCTGCTTGTGGCCCGCCGAAAGCCAGAACCGGTGCGCCGGTACGAGCAGCCAGAGGAGCTGCAAGTGGTGAATGGTCCAGATGGCTGTGGGTCACAAGGATATGGCTTATCTTCTGCCCTGGCTGCAACGCGTTGAGAATCGCGTCCATGTGCGTGTCGTCCAGTGGGCCGGGATCAATGACCGCGATGTCCTGTTCACCCAACAAGTAGGTATTGGTACCGCGAAATGTCATGGGCGACGGGTTGGGGGCGACAATACGTCTGAGACCCGGTTGCAACTCGACTGCAAGGCCATGAGGCGGATTGAAATCATTGGGCAATTGCATTCTGTACTCTTCCTCTTGCCGGAGCAGCCCGCTAGGTTTAGCGCATGTCCGCACGATGGCTCAAACCCTATATGCCGCGCAGCCTGTATGCCCGGGCCGCGCTGATTCTGGCTCTGCCAGTGATCGTCGTCCTACTGGTCGTCGCGATTGCCTTTCTGCAAAAACATCTGGAGGACGTGACCGGGCAGATGGTGCGAACCGCCTCTCGTGAAGTGAATTTGATTCTTGATGTGATGCGGGGAACCGAAAGTCAGCAGCAAGCAATCGCCGCGGCGCGCCCCGATTTGTCGGCCCTGCAAATGAGGGCTCAATTTCTTGGCCCAAATGAGCAGCCGATTAGTGGCTATGGCCGCTGGTACGATTTCATCGCACCTCAGATCGAAAAGGAGTTGGATGAACTGGTTCCGGGCATTCAAGCTGTAGCTCTGCCCAACAGTCAGGATGCCAAACTTTTCATTGCGACTCATCTCGGAGTTCTAGAGCTGACATTTGATCGACGCAGGCTGTCTCCTGCAGCACCGCATCAGTTGATCGTTACGATGTTGTTTTTTGCGATCCTGATGACCTCGATCTCATTTCTCTATATGCGAAACCAGCTTCGGCCGATCACGCGGCTGGCCAAAGCGGCGCAAGCATTCGGGCGTGGGCGGATCGTTCCCTATTCACCTAGCGGAGCAGTCGAGGTCAGAGCAGCCGGAAGCGCGTTTCTGGATATGCGGGCGCGAATTGAACGACAGATCGAACAGCGTACCCGGATGCTTTCCGGGGTCAGTCACGATCTGCGAACGCCACTGACGCGGCTAAAGCTGGGACTGGCGATGATGCCCGAAGAGGAAGCTGCGCCGTTGCTGCGAGACGTGAATGAGATGCAGTCGTTGCTGGATGCATTTCTGGATTTTTCACGCGGGGCGTCTGAGAGTGAGCCCGAAGAAGTCGATGCCGAAGTGCTTGTGTCTCAGATCGTGCGTGATGCCAACCGCGCGGGCTATGATGTCGAACTGGTGTCGACCGAAGGGCAGGGGCTTTCAATGTTGCGCCCGGTTTCGATTCGTCGCGCTCTTGAGAATCTGATCGGAAACGCGGTGCGCTACGGCAACCGGGCAGAGGTTAGCCTGTCCCTGACGCCAAAGTCATTGCGAATCCGTGTGGAAGACGATGGGCCCGGTATCCCGCCTGAGCAGCGTACAGAGGCGGTTAAACCGTTTTCACGCCTTGATCCGGCCCGGAATCAGAATCAGGGAACCGGCGTTGGGCTCGGGCTGGCAATCGTTGCAGATATTGCCCGTGCACATGGCGGAACGCTCCGCTTGGCAAAAAGCGAGCGTATGGGCGGATTGTGTGCAGATATCATCATTGGGCGGTGATTTGGTAGGCCCGGAGGGACTCGAACCCCCAACCAAAGCGTTATGAGCGCTCTGCTCTAACCAATTGAGCTACAGGCCCGCCTGAGCGCCTTGGGTACCACGATGAATGCCCGCGTCAAGCCTGACCGTTGCAACAGAGCGCACAATCGACTAACCCGCGCAAAAGCACTCATGAGGGAAATGCCATGACAGCGGGCAAGAACGGCATCACATATGCCGATGCGGGCGTCGATATCGATGCAGGAAACGCTTTGGTCGACCGGATCAAGCCTGCGGCAAAGAGGACGAACCGTCCTGGCGTGATGAGCGGGCTGGGCGGTTTCGGAGCGCTGTTCGATCTCAAAGCTGCAGGATATGAAGATCCGATTCTGGTTGGCGCTACGGATGGCGTCGGCACCAAGCTGCGAATTGCCATCGATACAGGTGTCGTCGACGGCGTTGGAATTGATCTGGTCGCAATGTGCGTCAACGACCTGATTTGTCAGGGTGCCGAGCCTCTGTTCTTTCTGGACTATTTTGCGACAGGCAAACTCGACACAGATACCGCGGCACGGATCATCGAAGGTATCGCCGAAGGCTGTGCGCAATCTGGCTGTGCTCTGATCGGTGGCGAAACCGCCGAAATGCCCGGTATGTATCCTGATGGTGACTTCGATCTGGCCGGATTCTCTGTTGGCGCGATGGAGCGTGGGGCGGTTCTCCCAGATGGCGTCGAGCCGGGCGATGTTCTACTGGGACTAGCCTCAAACGGAGTGCATTCGAACGGGTATTCTCTTGTCCGCAAACTGGTCGAACTGTCGGGTCTTGGCTGGGACGCAGATTCGCCGTTCAGTGGCGGATCACTCGGCGAAGCTCTGCTGACCCCAACGCGTCTTTACGTCAAACCTGCGCTTGCAGCGTTCCGGGCAGGGGGCGTGCACGCGCTGGCCCATATCACCGGGGGCGGTTTGACGGAAAACCTGCCTCGTGTCCTGCCCGAGGGGCTGGGTGCAGAGATTGATCTGAACGCATGGGATTTGCCGCCGGTCTTCAAATGGATGGCCGAAACTGGCGGAATCGTCGAAGCGGAAATGCTCAAGACCTTCAACTGCGGCATCGGCATGATCGTCGTCTGCGCTGCAGATAAGGCCGATGATCTGGCAGCATTGCTGTCTGACGCTGGTGAAGCGGTTTCCCGAATTGGTACGGTAACAGAAACAGCAGGCGTTGCGTATTCGGGCCAGCTGTTGTGAGCCACAAGCGCGTTGCAATCCTGATTTCAGGGGGTGGTTCCAACATGGTGTCGCTGGTCGACAGCATGATCGGTGATCACCCGGCGCGTCCTTGTTTGGTTCTGGCAAATGATGCGGCCGCGGGCGGATTGCAGAAGGCAGCGGATCGAGGTGTCCAGACCGCCATCGTGGATCATCGCCCGTTCAAAGGAGACCGCGCCGCATTCGAAGCTGAATTGCTGAAACCTATCCTTGATGTACAACCGGATGTAGTCTGCCTTGCGGGTTTCATGCGTGTTCTTACCGGCGATTTCGTTTCACAGTTTCAGGGGCGGATGCTGAACATCCACCCGTCGCTGTTGCCTAAATACAAGGGTTTGAACACCCACGCGCGTGCAATTGAAGCGGGCGATGCCGAACACGGATGCACCGTGCATGAGGTGACGGCTGCACTGGATGATGGCCCGATATTGGGGCAGGCGCGAGTGCCAATTGAGGTTGGCGATACACCTGAAACCCTGGCTGGCCGAGTGCTGGGCTACGAGCATCAACTCTATCCTGCTGTCTTGCGGCGCTTTGTGTGTGGCGACAAGACACCTGTTCTGCTGCCTTAAGAAGTTCTGGGTGATTTACACTCGCCCGTTATTCGGCCTATTGTCGCCCGTATCGCTCGGGACGAGTATATTTTAACGGGCATATACAAGAACAAGAGCAAGAATAGTACGGCGCATGAAAACCCTGACGACGACGACAGAGCTGGCTGAATTCTGCAAGTCCGCTGCTGAATATCCCTATATCACAGTAGATACTGAGTTCCTGCGCGAACGCACCTATTATTCAAAGCTCTGCCTGGTTCAGCTTGCGGTTCCATCTGAAGACGAAGATAGCGCAGTTCTGGTCGACCCTCTGGCCGAGGATATGTCGCTGGAACCGCTATATAAGTTGTTCAGAAATGAAAACGTCGTAAAGGTTTTTCACGCTGCGCGTCAGGACCTTGAGATATTCTGGGTCGAAGCCCGGGTGTTTCCCAAACCGCTGTTTGACACACAGGTTGCCGCAATGGTGTGCGGCTTTGGTGAACAGGTTGGTTACGAGACACTGGTCCGGAAAATCTGCAAGCAGGGGTTGGATAAAACCTCCCGCTTTACCGATTGGTCGCGCCGTCCTCTGAGCGATGCTCAAAAAACCTATGCGCTGGCAGACGTGACACATCTGCGCCGGATCTATGAATTTCTGGCCGCCGAGTTGCAAAAAACCAATCGTAACCATTGGGTGGCTGAAGAACTTTGTATTCTGACGGATTCGGCCACTTACGATGTGCGCCCCGAGGAAGCCTGGCGTCGGGTCAAGACACGCACAAACTCTGCGAAATTTCTGGCTGTCGTTAAAGAGCTTGCTGAGTTTCGTGAGGCCTATGCCCAGCAAAACAATGTCCCACGCAGCAGGGTTTTTAAAGACGATGCTCTGATTGAACTGGCATCAACCAAACCCAAGTCGCCTTCTGATTTAGGTGGTTCCCGATTGCTTCTGCGAGAAGCGCGCAAGGGCGCGATTGCTGAGGGTATTCTGAAGGCCGTAAAGCAGGGCGTCCAGTGCCCGGCCGATCAATTGCCTAAGCTGGATAACAGTCGGGACAAGTTGAAGGTTAATCCGGCACTTGCCGATTTGCTGCGCGTATTGCTGAAATCCAAAACCGAAAGCTCAGGCGTGGCTGCAAAACTGATTGCAACAAGCTCTGACCTCGATCAGATCGCAGCTGGTGAGCGAGACGTCCCGGCGATGTCGGGTTGGCGCTTTGAGGTATTTGGTGAAGACGCCCTGAAACTTTGCGAAGGCAAAATCGCGCTGGCGGCCAAAGGTCAGGTCGTGCGCGTCGTGGCGCTGTGACGCCGCAATTAGCGGCGTCGTGATTCCAAGGCGTTCTGCTGGCCGACAACACGGACGAGGCGAATCCCTTCGAGATCCTGAAGGCTTACGGTGGCTGCATCCGAGACCATGCGGGATTGCACCGTACCTTGTTGGGTCGAGTATTTTGGGTAATTCACGCGGAACATAAATTCGAGAATTCCGTTCTTACGGTTCTCTTCAGAATCCACCAGACGAAGATGCGCATTATAAGCGCCCTGTCGAACAGCGGTTCCAGTAGAGTAGATGATCGCACCGGTTGGCGTCGGATCAATCCGCAGTTCATCGATGGTTGCGATGAGAATGCTGGTATCTTCATCCTCTTTCTTCGCAAAGAGTCCAGTACCACTGCTTTGCTTTGGCACAAGGGCGTCCGCTGCATCAGGTGATGTGTTGACGGGGGCAGGTGTGCTGCTGCCAAACCAGTTAGTGGGGTTTACCCTCGAGTTGCGCCAGCTGTTGCAGGCGGACAGGGTTAACGTGGCAACCAGAAGAACGGAAAGAGTTTTTTGCATGGCCCCAGAGCTTTGAGCAATATTACGTGCATTGGGTTAGCGCAAAATCGATGGCTTGAAAAGCCACGCTTGGGGCTGGACAGCAGCGTATCAGCGACATAGGTCACGAACTGTGATCAAAACCTAAGGAGTGCCGCAGTATGGCAACGCCTGCCTTTGAAGAAATCGTCGATGATTTCGAATTTTTGGAGGACTGGGAAGACCGGTACCGCCATGTCATCGAGCAGGGTAAAGCCATGGAGCCTCTGGACGATGCGCTGAAAGTTCCTGCGACCAAGGTCAACGGGTGTGCCAGTCAGGTCTGGCTGCATCCGATGATTAATGCGGGTATATTTCGTTTCGATGGCGATAGTGACGCCTTGATCGTGCGTGGCCTGATAGCGGTTCTTCGTGCTCTTTATAATGATCTTCCCGTGGCAGACGTGCCGAAAGTCGATGCAGGTGCGGAGCTTGCTCGGCTGGGTTTGAACGAACACCTGTCTGCGCAACGATCAAATGGGGTGCGTGCGATGGTTGATCGTATCCGGGACGTGGCACGCGAAAACGCCTGACTACCATGAGCGTAGGGCGCTTTGGGTCAGCTTGAGGGACGTGTGCCCTTGGCCCAGCCTGTAAGCGTTGTTTCCAGATCCCCATAACCGGTAAAGCGATGCTCGAACTCAAGCCCCATGCGTTCAGCACATTTCTGAGCTCGTTGCGTTAACACCGGGTCATCCACCTGAGCTTGGTAGATCAGCTTGGTGTAATTGCCAAAATACATTTCGCGTAGTTCCGGGTGCCGATCCAGACCCAGAGGTTTCCAAACGAAGGCATCGAATTGTCGGGCCAGAAAGTCAGTTAGGTAGAACGCCGTGGTTTCATCATCGCCACGCTCCGCAAACGCCTGATTTCCCTCGAAGAAGGAATAGCAATGAGGTCCCTGAACCATCTCGACACCAAGCCGTTCGCAAGCCTGCTGCAGTAGACCGCCGGTGCCACAGTCCGCATAGACGACAAAAATCTTGTCATAGTCATCCCGGTGCTTGGCGACCGCATCTTCGACGGCTTGGGTAATGCGCTCTGGGTAAACGTGCAGAATGGCAGGTAAACAGGTCAGCGCTATATGTTCCCAACCATTGCGTTCTTTTAGATCAAGAATCTCGCGCGCAAGCGCACCGCAGGCGATCAGCAAAATACGCTGCTGCGTATCTTCGCTGACATAGCCTTGTGTCGTCAGGCTCTCATCATCTGGCAGGTCGGTCGATTGCATGGTCCGTTTCCCGGTCGAGGCTATACCAGAAGACGATCTTTGGCGATTTAGGGCAAGCCCCGTTCCGACATCTCGCGTCAGGCCACCGACGCGCGCGTTTCAAACGCGCTCAGGGATGGTCGAGCCGACGGACCATAAGAGGCAAGCCCACGTGTCGAAAGTTCAGGAAATAGAGACAATATCTCTTGTCGAGCGTCATTTTCCAGACTGTTCCAACTCATAACACCCGGATGGAAGCTCTCGCTTGGGCAGCCTTCTGCCCAAACAATTTCATGCTGGTCAAACATGAGGTGATAGTAAGTGACCAAGCCACCCGATTTGAGGATGATGGACTCTCCATCAATCAGCTGTTTTGCAGGCGCCAAAGCTTCGGAATAACCGGTGTTCAGTTCCACACGCCAATCGCTGATGAGCATTCGGTGTTGTTGCGATACCAGCAAATCGCGTCGGTTACCCATCGTTCCTTTCTTGATCAAAACAGGAGAGAATGATCCTTTGGCACGTACGGTACGACGGCCGATCCAACGTATGGGTTGCATGCCATGATCGAGCGTCTGGACCATGTCTCCAACCTGCAACTTCTGAACCGGAATTTCCCCCTGATTGGTTTCGATCAGGGTTCCCAGCGTGAAACAGGTCACCAGGTCCCAGCTTTCACGGCTGCCAGTCAGACCCGAAAAGTTGTTTCCATTCAGGCTATTGAAGGTAATTGATCTGATCCCGCCAGCTTCGAGCGTTGCCTGATCGGCATTGTCCGAGAATTCAGGCATCAGATACGTATTGCCATTGATATCTTGAGCCACAACAGCAGTTATGTTTGCCGTAGTCCCATCGATGTAGGTGATCGTTGCATTGTAGATCGATGTGCCATCAAAGGTCTGGGCCGGCCCGCCGTCGATCGAAAACTGCTCCGGTGGAGAGTTATCCATTTCATAGACGGTCCCAGAGAGGCTGACTGGGCTCCATGTCACAGCATTATTCAGAAGGGCATTGCCAGGTCCACCAAATGTCTGACCGACCAAGGCTGACGCGTTTTCGGCAATATTATTGCCTTCAACGGTATCAATATCTGCAAGAACACCAAGCGAGATAGCTGTAAATGTAGTGGGCACGGTAACCTCGAAACTAAAGTAACGTCTTGTACTAAATAATCTCCTGAAATTTTGTAAAGATGTTTTTTAAGGGGAAATCTTTACTCTCGGGAAATTGAAAAGGCCGCCCTGAACGGGCGGCCTTTGGAATTTTCGCTGTTGCTTAATCAGCCTGCCAGCTGATTGTGCTTGCGCGATACAAAGTCCTTGGCGGTTTCAACGGCGACTGCCGCATCACGGCAATATGCGTCGGCACCGATGGCTTTGCCGAATTCCTCGTTCAGAGGTGCGCCGCCAACCAGAACGATATAGTCGTCACGAACGCCTTGCTCGACCAGTGTATCGATGACGACTTTCATGTAAGGCATAGTGGTGGTCAGCAGAGCGGACATGCCCAGGATGTCGGGTTCTTCGGTTTCCAAAGCTTCGAGATAGTTTTCGACCGGGTTGTTGATGCCGATGTCGACAACTTCGAAACCTGCGCCTTCCATCATCATCGAAACAAGGTTTTTGCCGATGTCGTGGATGTCACCTTTCACGGTACCGATGACCATCTTGCCGACGCGCGGTGCGCCAGTTTCAGCCAGCAGGGGCTTGAGGATCGTCATACCGCCCTTCATGGCGTTCGCCGCCAGAAGAACCTCGGGAACAAACAGGATGCCGTCGCGGAAATCGTGTCCAACGATGGTCATGCCGCCAACCAATGCCTTGGTCAGGATGTCATACGGCGCCCAACCACGTTCGAGCAGGATGTTCACGCCTTCTTCGATCTCTTCTTTCAGACCGTCGTAAAGGTCGTCAAACATCTGTTCGACGAGTTCATCGTCGTTCAGTTCGGACAGGACGATGTCTTCTTCATCGGACATGGGTCATTTCCCTGAGCTAAATGGGCCCTTGGCCCGTAGGTGGCAATTTTTTCCGTTTTGGCCATTTCGCCGCATCTAGACTGTGACGATTGCGACCAAGGTCGTTCTGGGACCGACCTTTAAGGCAAAATCTGTCGCATCTCGACAGAATTATTTGCAAGATCATTCTGCATTCGCTTCACGTTCGCTCTCGGTGCCAATGTGAACGGGCGTCTCACATCCCCATTCTACAGATGGCTGTTCCTATTGCTGAAGGACCTTAATGGGTTTACACCTGTTGATGAGAACAAAGGTGGAACATATGCTCAATCAGACAAATGTTGTGGGTAGGGGGGCCGTGTCCAATTCTGCAGGTAGGTTCGAGCAATATGCCAGCGAAGCTACAGATGACGGCTGGGAAATTGAGGAGGAGTTGCCCCCGCTGTGCACCGAAGTACGTGATGAGATGGCCAGAACTTTTATCACCTACAATCGCTCTCCTGATCTTCCATTCGATCGATCGATCAATCCCTACCGGGGCTGCGAACACGGGTGCGTATATTGCTTTGCACGACCTACACACGCCTATCTTGGCCTGTCTGCCGGATTGGATTTCGAAACAAGATTGATTGCACGACCGAACGCGGCTGGTGTTCTGCGTCGCGAGCTTTCTGCGCGTTCGTACAAAGTCGCTCCTATTGCCTTGGGTACAAATACAGATCCGTACCAACCAATTGAGAAGATGCGCGGAATCACAAGGGACTGCCTGAGCGTATTGCAGGATTTTCAACACCCGATCGCTATTGTCACTAAGGGAGCGCTGATCGAGCGGGATCTGGATATTCTGGCCCCAATGGCAAGTCAGGGGTTGGCGCGAGTTGGAATCTCACTGACGACACTGGATGCGGATCTTTCCCGAAAAATGGAGCCACGCGCGCCTTCGCCGAAACGTCGCCTGCGTATGATTCGACGATTGACGGAGGCTGGGGTACCGGTGCGGGTCATGACATCTCCTGTTGTTCCGGGTCTTACGGATCACGAACTGGAGAATCTATTGGAGGCCGGTTGTGACGCCGGTGCTGACTCGGCCAGTTGGATCATGTTGCGGTTGCCGCGAGAGGTTTCTCAGCTTTGGCAGGAGTGGCTTGAAGTGCACGAACCCAACCGTGCAGCCAAGGTCATGGCGCGCCTTCGCGAGATGCATGGTGGCAAGGACTATGACCCACGCTGGGGTCACAGGATGCGGGGTGAGGGCGTTTATGCCGAAATGATAGCCAAACGTTTCAAGACAACTGTCGAGCGTTTGGGGCTGGCAACCAAGACACCGGCACTGAGATGCGATCTGTTTGCGAAACCACCGCAGGTTGGTGATCAACTCGATCTTTTCTAAACAAAAAAGCCCCGGAGATTTCCGGGGCTTTTGTTCAGGTTTGTAACCGATCAGCGATTTTCGATATCGACGTAATCGCGTGTGGTTTCGCCCAGATACAGCTGGCGCGGACGACCGATTTTGTTTTGTGGATCGGCGATCATTTCTTTCCACTGGCTGACCCAGCCAACGGTGCGCGACAGCGCGAAGATCGGCGTGAACATCGATGTTGGGAAGCCCATCGCCTCGAGAATGATGCCCGAATAGAAGTCTACGTTCGGGAACAGTTTTTTCTCAACGAAATACGGATCTTCCAGCGCCTGTTTCTCGAGCGCTTTCGCAACCTGTAGTTTGGGATTGTTTTCGATACCGAGCAGATCCAGAACCTCGTCGGCGGATTGCTTCATCACCTTCGCGCGCGGGTCAAAGTTCTTATAGACGCGGTGACCAAAGCCCATCAGACGGAACGGGTCGTTCTTGTCTTTGGCGCGCTCGATGTATTCAGGGATGTTGTCGACACTTCCGATCTGCTCGAGCATTTCCAGACATGCCTGGTTGGCGCCACCATGGGCAGGACCCCAGAGGCAAGCGATACCTGCAGCGATACACGCAAACGGGTTTGCACCCGAAGACGAAGCCAGGCGAACGGTCGAGGTCGAAGCGTTCTGCTCGTGGTCTGCATGCAGGGTAAAGATGCGGTCCATTGCGCGGCTCAGAATCGGGTTTACCTCATAATCCTCGGCAGGAACGGCAAAACACATGCGCAGGAAGTTCGAGGCATAATCCAGGTCATTGCGCGGATAAACAAAGGGCTGACCGATGTGATACTTGTAAGCCCATGCCGCGATGGTCGGCATCTTCGCGATCAGGCGATGCGACGCAACTTCACGCTGATGCGGATCTGAAACGTCGGTTGAGTCGTGATAGAAGGCCGACATTGCGCCAACCACACCTACCATGATCGCCATGGGATGCGCGTCACGACGGAAACCACGGTAGAAGTACTGCATTTGCTCATGCAGCATGGTGTGGCGCGTGATAGTGGTTTCGAATTCCTCGAGGTCTTTCGCTACGGGCAGCTCTCCGTACAGCAGCAGATAGCATACTTCGAGGAAGTGCGATTTCTCAGCCAGCTGATCGATCGGATATCCGCGGTGCAGAAGCTCACCTTTTTCGCCGTCGATGTAAGTGATCGTGCTGTCGCAGCTCGCGGTCGATGTGAAACCGGGGTCATAGGTGAATACGTCAGCCTGACCATAAAGCTTCCGGATGTCGATGACATCTGGCCCGGCTGTTGGTGAGTGAACCGGCAATTCGTAGGTTTTGCCATGGACAGTCAGGGTCGCTTTTTGTTGGCTCTCGGTCATGGTTGTCCCTTCCTCAATCTTACGCATGTCGGTTCGCTGACCGACATAGCGGGCAACGGCTGCGCGCGGGCGCGCAGTCCGGGTGTTAGCGGAGCAGCGTTACCCGAATGTGAAGACCAGGTTTATGTCGCTGCATCAGAAAGTCGCGCCAGGCTTTCTTCACGTCCCAGCACGAGCATCATGTCAAATACCGAAGGTGTTACTGCCCGGCCTGCCAATGCCGCCCGAAGGGGGCCTGCTAACTTGCCGAACTTTAGCCCTTTCGCTTCTGCAAACGAATTCAGGGCTTCCTCCAGTTCGCTTCGCGTCCAGCTAACATTTTGCAGCTGCGGCGTCAATTCCTTCAGTATACCATCGGATACAGAGTCGAGCGCCTTTTTAGCTTTTTCATCCGGATCAATTGGCCGAGATGTTAGCACAAAATGCGCTTTTTCAAGCAGTTCGGGAAAAGTTCGGGCGCGATCCTTGAGGCAATACATCGCACGCACCAGATCACCAGATTGTGTTTCAGTCAAAGTAGGAAGATCTGCTGCCGCCAGATAGTCAGCAATTTCTTTCTGCAATGCAGCATCGTTTGAGATGGCAATGTGTTGTCCACACAGGTTTTCCAGCTTTTTCAAATCGAAACGGGCAGGGCTCTTGCCTATTCCATCTAGATCAAACCACTCTCTGGCCTGCTCATCCGTGAAGAACTCGTCGTCTCCGTGGCTCCAGCCCAAACGCGCCAGATAATTGCGCATGCCAGCGGCCGGATACCCCATAGCCTGATATTCCTGCGCACCCAAAGCACCGTGGCGCTTGCTCAGTTTTTTGCCATCAGACCCATGAATCAGCGGAATGTGGGCCCAGACTGGGACATCCCAACCCATCGCCTCGTAGATCGTCATCTGACGCGCAGCGTTGTTTAGATGATCATCGCCACGAATGACGTGAGTAACACCCATATCGTGATCGTCCACCACTACGGCCAGCATGTAGACGGGCGTGCCGTCCGAACGTAGCAGAACCATATCATCTAGCTGATCGTTTCGGATCGTAACGTCGCCTTGGACCTGATCACGAATTACGGTCGAGCCTTCTTTTGGCGCCTTTATCCGAACGACAAATGGCAGGTCGGGGTGGCTGGCGGGGTCCGCATCACGCCATGGGCTTTGGAACAAGGTCGACTTACCTTCTTCCCGAGCCTGCTCCCGAAACGCAGAAATCTCGTCCTGAGTGGAGAAGCACTTGTAGGCTTTGCCTTCAGCCAGCAGTTGATGGGCAACTTCCGCATGACGGTCAGCGCCTTCGAACTGACTGATCACTTCGCCATCATGATCCAAACCCAGCCATTCCATACCCTGCAGGATCGCCGCTGTGGCTTCTGGGGTTGAACGTTCACGATCCGTGTCTTCGATACGCAACAGGAACTTACCGCCGCGGCCACGTGCATAAAGCCAGTTAAACAGCGCGGTACGTGCGCCACCGATGTGCAGAAAGCCAGTGGGTGAAGGGGCAAAACGGGTGACGACCTGATCGGACATAGTGTTGATTAACCTTTTGGTAACCGTGTCGGGCATAGTGTTGGCGCCTGTCTAACGAGCCCGAAGGACGGGGGCAACCATGCGTGTTCTGGCACGGATTGAGGTCGCGTTGCTGAACCAGCGCGGACATCTGTTTCCCTGGTCTCCGGTCTGTCTGGCAATCGGCATAGGACTGTATTTCGGCCTTACATTCGAGCCGGACCAGCAGTTCTACTACGGCGTTGTTGCCTCAGGTTTGTTCGCGATCTGCGCTTGCCGACGTTTGCCTGTTGCCTGGGCTCCGCTGGCAATTGGGGGGGCGCTTGTCGCTGCTGGTTTCTTACTGGCCGGTACACGCGCCCATATGGTCGCAGAGCCGGTCTTGCAATGGCGCTACTACGGTCCTGTTGAGGGGAGGGTCGTTGCGCTGGACCGCTCTGCATCGGATGCGCTGCGGGTTACACTGGACAGTGTGCGGATCGGGGATGTACCCAAAGACCGTCGTCCGCAGCGCATCCGGTTGTCCCTGCATGGTGGTTCCACATCGCTGGAGCCGGGGCAGAGAATTATGACGACGGCCTACCTGTCGCCACCACAAGGGCCGGTGGAACCCGGTGGCTTTGATTTCCGTCGGCATGCATGGTTTCAGAAACTGGGTGCTGTTGGCTATACGCGTGTTCCGGTGCTGACCGTCGCACCTGCATCCATGGGTCAGCGCGGCGTTCAGATTACCGCATGGCGCATGGCAATTTCTCAGCGTGTTCGATCCATATTACCTGACGAGGTGGGTGGTTTCGCGGCTGCGGTTACGACCGGGGATCGAAGCGGCATGGGGCAGAACACTCTGGGCGCTCTTAGAATGTCGAATCTTGCGCACCTGCTCGCAATCTCTGGCCTACATATGGGGCTGTTGACCGGGTTTGTGTTTGTCGCGTGTCGAATTGGGTTTTCTGCAGTTCCGGTCTTGGCGTTACGGCTGCCGGTTCGAAAACTCGCAGCAGTTTGTGCGTTAATTGCCGCAACAATCTACTTGGTTCTATCTGGTGGTAACGTCGCAACAGAACGCGCTTATGTCATGGTCTCTGTCATGTTTGGCGCAGTGTTGATTGATCGCAGGGCGATTTCTTTGAGAGCCGTAGCGGTGGCCGCGATCATCGTCCTTTTTCTGCGTCCAGAATCATTGCTAAGCCCCGGTTTTCAAATGTCATTTGCAGCCACTACAGCCCTGGTTGCGATATTCGGAGGGCTTCGCGATTTTGGTCGAATCCCCGGGCCGAAATGGCTCCGACCAGTGGGGGGCGTGCTGCTATCTTCTGCCATAGCCGGACTCGCTACCGCTCCGGTGGGGGCAGCACATTTCAATACAATGGCTCACTATGGATTGCTGGCTAACATGCTCGCGGTACCGGTCATGGGCACGATCGTTGTTCCTGCGGCCGTGGTCGCAGCGCTTCTGGCTCCATTTGGGCTCGAAGTGGTGGCTCTGTGGGTGATGGGGTTGGGCCTCAGATGGATTATTGTAGTTGCGGACTGGATATCAGGTCTGAGTGGTGCCCAGGGATTTGTGGTCAGCCCGCCAGACTACGTCCTGCCGGTGATGGCACTGGGGGCGCTATGGCTGATTTTGTGGCGCGGAAGCGCTCGATGGGTAGGCACTGTGCCCATCATCGGAGCTTTGCTGCTGTGGGGGCAGGGAAACCGGCCTGAAGTTTTGATCGCCGAGTCCGGTGGGCTGGTGGGAGTAATGACAGAAACAGGACGTGCATTGAGCAAGCAACGAGGGAGTGGGTTTGTTGCGACGGTCTGGTTGGAAAATGATGGTGACGGAGCGGATCAGTCAAAGGCTGCCAGTCGTTGGCCATCCGGCATCGACAAGGTTCAGAGATATTTGCTGAACGACAAGGAGTTGGTTCACCTTACAGGTAAACGCGCAGCACAAGAGTTTAGCGAGTGCAGCAGTGATCAGATCGTTGTTTCGGCAGTACCCGTGTCACTGAACGGAGATTGCAAAATCTTCGACCCGGAATCGCTTTTGAGAACCGGAAGCCTTGCATTGTCACAGGGGGAAATACGCACAAGCGCTCAGGTAACCGGGCATCGGTTGTGGTCGCCCGTCCCAAGGGACGGGCACCAAATTCAATAGGTTCGGATCAGTCCAACCAAACGGCCCTGAACCTTTACCTTGTCTTCGGGAAGGACACGGGTTTCATACGCGGGATTTGCTGCTTCCAGCGCGATGGCGTGTCCACGCCGGAAGAACCTTTTCAGCGTGGCCTCCTGATCCTCGACCAAGGCCACAACGATGTCGCCATTGTCAGCAACGGTTGTTTCCCGGATCACAACGACATCGCCATCGTTAATACCGGCGTCGATCATCGAATCTCCGCGAACTTCGAGCGCATAGTGATCGCCCTGACCGGACACCATCGACCCCGGAACCGCTACGCGATGCGATACGTGGCTGATGGCTTCGATGGGGACACCGGCTGCGATCCGACCCATTACAGGCAGTTCCATCGCATCGACAGTCACCGGTTCAAAATTGGCAGGGCGCGGCCCAGTAGGTCGATCACCTTCGATGACGCGAGGTTTGAAGCCGGCTGTTGGTTCGCCACCCAGACTTTCGGGAAGCTTGACGATTTCAATCGCCCTGGCGCGGTGGGCGAGACGTCGGATAAAGCCGCGTTCTTCAAGCGCAGTAATCAAACGGTGAATCCCGGATTTTGATCTCAGGTCCAACGCGATCTTCATTTCATCAAAGCTGGGCGGAACACCGTCCGCCTGAACGCGTTTGTGGATGAATTCCAGCAAATCCAACTGTTTCTTGGTTAGCATTGCTCACACCTCGTCGCTCATGCGTTTTCTTTTGTTCTACGCATGTTCACGTTTTGTGTCAACGGATTTGCCGTTTGGATCAAATTGGAAGGTACAAAACCTCTTCACCCGCGTCTCGTTCGGGGTCGTTTGGTTCTCTTACCAACAAAGCGTTTGCTTGCGCTAGAACGCTGAGCAGAGAACTGTCCTGATCGGGGCAAGCTCGGATACCGTTTTCATCAACGATTGCCCGCATATAGTGCTCGCGTGGGCCGTTTTTACCGATAGGCTCGCCGAGTTTGGCCCGACGAAATGCTGGGAGACCATGTTCCAAACCCAACATCCGTCTGACTAACGGCACCAGAAATAAATATCCGCAAACCATTGCGCTGACCGGATTTCCGGGCAGGCCGACCATGGCTGCATCCCCGAAACGTCCCGCCATCAAGGGTTTTCCCGGGCGCATCCTGATTTTGTAGAAAGAGCGCTCCATCCCCAACGCCTGTGATACATCAGACACAAGGTCGTAATCCCCGACCGACGCACCACCAATCGTTACAACAAGATCGGCGCCAGCAGCCATTCCGAACGCGGTTTCAAGCGACGATGTTGTGTCTTTTGCGATGGGCAGAATGCGAACATGTGCACCTGCTTCTTCCAATAAGGCTTTGAGACCGAATGTGTTCGAGGCGATGATCTGATCGAGACCCGGTGTCTCGCCGGGCATTACCAGTTCATCACCCGTCGAGATCAAGGCAATCTGCGGTTTCTGCGCAACGGGAACTGTCGCGATGTTCATAGCCGCCAGCAGCGCAAGATCCTCTGGCCGCAGTCGGCGTGGGGCAGTGATGATCGTGCCTTTGGTAAAATCCACACCCGCAGGGCGAATGTTGGTTTTTGCACCTGGATCATCGGTTATAGTGATCAAATCACCGCGACGATCGACATCTTCCTGAATTACAATAAAATCCGCGCCTTCCGGAACCGGTGCACCAGTAAAGATGCGAACAGCCTGGCCGGGACCAACAGGTTTATCAAACCGTTTTCCTGCAACTGCCTCGCCGACGACTTTGAACATGGCATGTAGTTCAACTTCGGCTGCTTTCACAGCATATCCATCCATCGAAGACGCAGCGAATGGAGGCTGGTCTCGCGTTGCCACAACATCCTGCGCCAAAATGCGACCAGAAGCTTCGGCAAGCGGAATCGTTTCGGCCGGTAGTGCAGAAACAAGTTCAAAAAGAAGGGTGCGCGCTTCTTCTACTGTAATCATTCCGCTTCGTAACGTCCTGACTTTCCGCCATCTTTCAAGATCACTCGGATGGCGCCGATTTCCATCGCTTTGTCGACGGCCTTGGTCATGTCGTAAACGGTGAGCGCTGCGGTCGATACGGCGGTCAAAGCTTCCATTTCAACACCGGTTTGTCCCGAAGTTTTTACCGTCGCTTCGATAAGAACGCCGGGAAGGTCGGGATCCAAAGTCAACTCGACGGCAACCTTGGTTACAGGCAGCGGATGACACAAAGGAATCAGGTCGGGCGTTTTCTTCGCACCCATAATCCCTGCGAGACGTGCAATTCCAAGAACATCGCCCTTTTTAGCACGGCCTTCTGAAATGATATCAAAGGTTTCTCGTGCCATTTTAATGTGACCGGCAGCCACTGCGACACGGTCCGTTACCTCTTTGTCAGAGACATCGACCATGTGGGCCTGACCTTTGGCATCGAAATGCGTCAGCGGCATCACATTACTCCGGGGATCAGCGGGTTCGCGAGCAGTTCATGGGTGGCGGCAGCAACATCATCCTGACGCATGAGGCTTTCACCAATCAGAAAGCACCGGGCGCCATAGCGGGCAATATCGGCCAGATCAGCAGGAGTGCTGAGACCACTCTCACACACGATTGTACGATCGCCCGGAACCAGTTTGGACAGTCGGCGCGTCGTATCAAGAGTTGTCTCGAACGTCTTGAGGTTACGGTTGTTTATGCCAATCAAAGGGCTTTTGAGCTCAGCGGCACGCGCAAGTTCGTCCTCATCATGGACTTCGATCAGAACATCCATGCCCCAATCAAACGCCGTTTGCTCCAGTTCTGCAGCCAGATTATCTTCAACCGACGCCATGATGATGAGGATACAGTCAGCGCCCAGGGCACGTGCCTCGACCACCTGATAAGGATCATACATGAAGTCTTTTCGCAGCGCCGGCAGAGAGCAGGCATCGCGAGCGGCAGTCAGATACTCCTTTGCCCCCTGAAAGCTGGGCGTATCCGTCAGGACAGACAAACAAGTAGCGCCGCCGTCCTCATAGGCTTTTGCCAGGGCTGGCGGATCAAAATCCGCGCGGATCAGACCCTTGGAAGGGCTGGCCTTTTTTACTTCGGCAATCAGGCCATAGCCTTGACGCGTCGCACCTTGAAGGGCCTTTGCAAACCCGCGAACCTCGGATGCTTCGCGTGCGGCGGCTTCCATTTCTTCCAAGGGCTTACGGGCTTTGTCTGCCGCGACTTCCTCGAGTTTGTAGGCCTTGATTTTATCCAGAACAGTCTCGGTCATGCGGCTTCCTGTGTAATGCGGGCAAGTGCAGCGATCTTATCTTTAGCTTTGCCGCTGTCGATACTTTCAGCAGCTTTTTCAACACCTTCACGAAGGTCTTGTGCAGCATCAGCAACCACCAGAGCAGCGGCCGAATTCAGCAATACCGCGTCCCGGTAGGCCGATGGTGCGCCGTCGAGCAATGCCCGGAATGCCATTGCGTTCTCTTCGGGAGTTCCACCAACGATGTCTTCAAAGGGATGTACGGGCAGGCCTGCATCTTCCGGATGCAATTCGACCTCTCTCACACCACCATCTTCCAGTGCGGCAACCCAGCTAACGCCGGTAATTGTCAGTTCATCGGTTCCGTCCGAACCATGCACCAGCCATGCGTGCTCAGCTCCCAATAAGCCGAGTGTTTCGGCCATCGGCCTGATCAGATCCCTGCTGAATGCTCCGGTCAACTGGCGTCTGACACCTGCCGGGTTGGTCAGCGGCCCGAGAATGTTGAAAATCGTGCGTGTTCCCAACTCTTGCCGGGTTGGCATGACGTGGGCAATGGCGGGATGATGCATAGGGGCCATCATGAAACCGATGCCAGCCTGTCTGAGTGCAGTTTCAACGATTTCCGGGCCAACCATCACGTTAATGCCCAGTTGGCCAAGTGCGTCCGCAGCGCCTGACTTCGAACTGAGATTGCGGTTGCCATGTTTGGCGACTGTCACTCCGGCACCGGCTACGACAAACGCCGTCGCGGTCGAGATATTCAATGTCCCTTTGCCGTCGCCACCGGTTCCGACGATATCGATCGCTCCGGCAGGTGCTTCAACTTTATTGCATTTGTCGCGCATAACTGCTGCGGCGGCCGCGTATTCTTCGACCGTCTCGCCGCGCGTCCGCATTGCCATCAGCAGGCCGCCAATCTGACTGGGGGTTGCCTCACCTTCGAAGAGGATCGAAAAGGCCTGTTCTGCCTCGGCACGGGTCAGGGGCCGATCGGCAGCTGCTCCGATCAGCGGTTTCAGCGCGTCGCTCATGCGGGGACTTTCATTTCGTTTAGGAAGTTCTTGAGCAGGGCGTGGCCATGCTCGGATGCGATGGATTCCGGGTGGAACTGGACGCCATGGATCGGCAGTTCTTTGTGTTGAAGGCCCATGATGGTGCCGTCTTCGAGCTCAGCTGTGATCTCAAGGCAATCTGGCAGCGTTTCACGTTCAACCACCAAAGAATGATAGCGGGTCGCTTCGAAAGGCGAGGGCAGGCCAGCAAACACACCTTTGCCAGTGTGATGCATCATACCCATTTTGCCATGCACGATCTCATGGCAACGAACGACATTGCCACCAAAGCTTTGACCGATGGTCTGATGCCCTAGGCATACACCCAATAGCGGTGTTTTGGTCTCTGCTGCCGCTTCGGTCAGGGCCAGACAGATGCCAGCCTGATCCGGGTCACAAGGGCCGGGGCTCAGCAGTATCCCTGCCGGGTTCATTGCCATGGCTTCCTGAACATCCAGCGCATCGTTGCGGCGCACGACCATTTCAGCGCCCAACTCGCCCAGATAGTGAACCAGATTGTAGGTAAACGAGTCGTAGTTGTCGATCAGCAGCAGCATTTGGGCACTTATCTCAGCTTTGGCATTTCGGGCTGGCGATACAGCCCTCGGCCACGGTATAATGTCGGGACATACATGCTCAGGCTTGCGCGGCAGCGTCAAGGGTACATCCCTATCTTGATCTATCGTGTGGGTGAGCACCGCATCAGACGGTGCACAGGCTGTCGAGGCAGGCAGAAAGGCGAGAGGCGAAATAAGATGGGCGGATTTATCGGTGGAATGATCGCCGGGGCGGTCGTTGTTTTGATCTTGGGTGCGGTGCTTTCGTTGAATACACCGCTGACAAGCAAGCCTGTTTTGGTGACCTCGGCCCCGTCGGTCGATGCGATCGATGCCCCTGAGGTCGAAGCCGAGGTTGATGGTTCAGGTCCTGATTCTGATCTTGTTGAAGTCGCACCCAGTGCGCTCGCGGCGATAGATACCCCGTCTGATGATTTGGTTGATCTGGACGGTATAGAACCCGAAGCTGATTCCCGGCCTGAAATAGGCGGTGCCACGCAGGGATTGGAAAATCCTGGCACCAACGAGGCGACTGAGGTGACCGTGAGCACGGAAGCGCCAACCGCGCCCCCAGCGCCAGCACCAGTTCCTGCTTCGCCTCAGGAAGATGTGGAGCCTGTCGTTGTGGATGCAACGCCGCCTCAGCCTTCGCAGCCGAAAGAAGAAGAAATCGCTTTGCTGGTACCCGAGGACAGCGAAGCGCCTGAGCAAGAAACACCCGAGCAAACCGAGTTGCCTAGGGAAGAGGTCGAACCTGAACCCGAAACCACTTCGCTGCCGTCCGAAGAGGGTACTGATGAGGAAATTTCGCTCGAGGACAATCCAATTGCGGTAGAAGGTGACGAAGACACTCTGCCGCGTAAGCGTGCGCGGATTGCATCGTTGCCACAGATCGGCGGTGAAGAACCCGCAACTGCAGCGACATTGGTGGGCAAGCGGGTCCTACCGTTGACAGAGCGGGATGCTGAGCCGACAGAGACGGACGAAAATTCTGATGACCCTGCAGCGATGACCGGAAAGCCGATCGAGGACTACGCCGCAGATTTCGAAAACCCTGAATCCAAGCCGTTGATGTCGATTATTCTGATCGATGACGAAGGCGCGTTCGGGGCTGAAGCCCTTAAGGATTTCCCATATCCGCTTAGCTTCGCCGTAAGCCCGTCTGACCCTGATGCCGCTGGCAAGATGGCACGCCACCGCGAAGCGGGTTTCGAAGTGCTTGCGCTGGCGGATTTGCCAGAGGCGGCCAGTGCTCAGGATGCTGAGGTCTCGTTGTCAGTATGGCTGGAAACGCTTCCAGAGACCGTTGGAATTTTGGAAGGCGTTGAATCAGGTATTCAGGGCAACCGAAAATTGGCCGACCAGGTCGCCGAGATCGCCGGGGGAACCGGGCGTGGGATCATCACTCAGGATAATGGATTGAATACCGTGCAGAAGCTGGCAGCTCGGAATGGTGTTCCGTCGAGTGTTGTTTTCCGTGACTTTGACGGTGCGCGCCAAGATCCGAAAGTGATGCGGCGTTTCCTGGATCAGGCGGCTTTCCGTGCGGGTCAGGACGGTGCGGTTGTGATGCTGGGTCGGCTGCGGCCTGAAACGATTTCGGCCCTTCTGCTATGGGGCCTCGAGGATCGGGGCAACCGCGTCGCGATGGCCCCGATTTCTGCTGTTATGAAGTATGAAGTTCAATAGGGTTTAAGCAAACCCATCGAACAAAGGGCGGCGGTCTTTCGACTTGCCGCCCTATTTCTTAGGAGTTTCCTGAGCCGGTAAACCTTGCCGCATCCGCAGCTGCGCGTCGGATGGCATTCGATTTATGGACAGTCTCCATATACTCGGCCTCCGGGTCGCTGTCGTAGACAACACCACCGCCCGCTTGAATGAAAAGCTTACGATCTTTCACGATGGCAGTGCGTAGCGCGATACACATATCCATGTCGCCACCCGCGCTAAAGTACCCGACACCTCCGCCATAGACGCCGCGCTTTTCAGGTTCCAGTTCGTCGATGATCTCCATCGCACGGACCTTGGGCGCGCCTGAGACCGTACCGGCAGGCATACCAGCAAAGAACGCATCCAGCGCGTCTTTGTCTTCGGCAAGTTCACCGACGACGTTCGAAACGATATGCATCACGTGGCTGTAGCGCTCGATGATGAACTCTTCGGTCGGGCGCACGGTGCCGATTTTGGAGACCCGCCCGGTATCGTTGCGGCCAAGATCAAGTAGCATCAGATGCTCGGCGAGTTCTTTCTTGTCGGCCAGAAGATCGACTTCATTTGCCTTGTCTTCTTCCGGGGTCGCACCGCGTGGCCGGGTGCCCGCGATGGGTCGGATTGTGACCTCGCTGCCAAAGACGCGCACCAGAATCTCTGGGCTTGCGCCTACGACCTGAAATCCGCCGAAGTTGAAATAGAACATGAACGGCGACGGGTTCGTACGTCGAAGCGAGCGATAGAGCGTGAAGGGGGGCAGGGGAAACTCCTGCGTCCAACGCTGCGCCGGGACGACCTGAAAGATATCGCCAGCCCGGATGTACTCCTTGGCCTTTTCGACAGCTTCCATGTATCCGGATTTGGTGAAGTTCGACACCGGCGGTGCAACTTCATGCGCTTCACCCAGATCACGGGTCTCGGCTGGCATGGCGCGCTCAAGATCCCGCACGGCGTCCATCACGCGTTCTGCGGCCTGTGCATAAGCCGCCTTGGCAGTCTGCCCGTCACTGACCCATGCTGGGGATACAACAGTGACTTCGCCCTTAACGCCATCCAGGACTGCGATGACCGAAGGGCGCAACATGATTGCGTCGGGCAGGCCCATGGGATCCGGGTTCACATCAGGCAGATACTCAACCAGCCGAACCATGTCGTAACCCAAATAGCCAAACAAACCCGCCGCCGCTTGCGGCAGATCGTCGGGCAGGGCGATCCGGCTTTCGGCTAACAGGGCGCGCAGGTTGTCCATCGGGTTGCCGTCTTGCGGCTCGAATGCTTCGCCGTCAAATCGGGCAGACCGGTTCAGCGAAGACGATTCCCCGTCGCACCGCCAGATCAGGTCCGGTTTCATCCCGATGATCGAGTACCGGCCGCGCACTTCTCCTCCAGTCACCGATTCCAGCATGAACGCGTCTTTCTGCGCGCCCGTCAGCTTGAGCATCAATGAGACCGGTGTATCGAGGTCCGCCGCCAGCCGGGTGTAAACAACCTGATTTTCGCCCGCTTCATAGGCGCGTGCGAAAGTGTCGAACTCAGGGGTCAGGGCCATTCCGCTCTCTCTTAGAAGTTGGCCTGAACGGCATTCAGGGCAGGCTGATCCACGACAGGACGTGCGCGGGTCTGAGCGTCGCGCACATAGATGTCAAAGATGTTCTGGGCCAAGGCTTGGTTCAGCTGCGCAGCAAGCGCTTGCTGCATCTGACGTTGTTCATCCGTTTCCGCAGGGGGCAACTCTTCATCAAGACGAACGATCAGAGCTGAACCGATGCCCGGAATAACACGCAGCTCTCCCAGTTCCATCTCGAAAACCTCTGTCATGAAATCCGCAGGCACATCTTCAAGGAAGGCGGTGCGGGTAAGAGCGTTTTCGACGCGGAATGGCAGACCAGTCGTGGTAAAATCACCATCGGTCGCCAGTTGGGTCAATACAGTGTTCGCCTGTTCTTGCAGGGCTTTAGCGGTCTCTTCCTGTACCCAGGCTGCAATCACTTGATCACGCGCACTGTCCAACGGCTCCGGGCGCGGTGGCAAAACCTCATTCAGGCGCAAGGCAAAGATTGAACCATCGTCAAGGAACGCAACCTCTGGAAAATCGCCTTCCTGCACGGCCTGAGCAACACTACGGAAGCCTTCATAGGCTGCAACGCCGTCTTCGCTCTGGGCTGTCCAGTCGATTTCACCCAGTTCCATCTCGGTTTCGCTCACCAGCTCTTCGAGCGTCGCGCCGCCGGCCAACATGTCATTGATGTCTTCGGCCTGTGCTTCAATCAGACGTCGCGCGCGATCTGCAGCAAGCTCTTCGCGCAGCTCAGGTGCAGCCTCCTCGAACGGTACATTGTTTTCTGCCAGCGAGCCATTGATACGGAACAGGGCCGGACCAAACTGTGATGGCAACGGACCAACAACATCGTCGAGTTCAGCCGCAAATACGGCATCTGCTGCTTCGCCAAGATCTTCGCGTGTTACATCGCCAAGATCCACATCGCTCAGCTCAAGCTCGCGCGTACGAACCAGTTGTTCGAAGCTGCTGCCACCAACTTCCAATTGCGCCAGGGCTTCGGTCGCCGCTTCTTCGCTGGGAAACACAAGTTGTTCTACCAAGCGGCGTTCTGGTTGTTGATATTGCTCGGCGCGTTGGTCGTACAGACGACGCAGCGAGTCTTCATCGATCTCAACCGTGTCCAACAGCATTTCCGGCGACAGGATCGCATAAGTCAGGCGCTTGGTGCGGGGTAGGGTGAAGAAATCGGTGTTTTCGTCGTAGTAAGTTTGGATCTGCTCGTCAGTCGGCGCTGCGACAGGTGTTTCAAGCGCATCACTTGCGAGCGTGGCAACCGTGAAGCTGCGGCGGGCCAGAACATAGTTCGCCAGAGTTTCGGTCAGTGTTGCGGGCATTTCGACGCCGCTCATTACCGCGCCCTGCACGATGGTGCGCGCAGATTCCTTACGCAGATCCGCCTCGAACTGGGAATCTGTGATCCCGGCCTGTTCCAGCTGGAAACGATATGCTTCGCGATCAAATGTACCGTTCACGCCCTGGAATGCAGGAATCTGTACGATTTCATTTTGAAGATTTTCATCACCGATTGAGATGCCGAGCTCTTGGGTTTCATTGTCCAGTGCGGCCAGCGCAATCAGGCGTGACAGAGCCCTCTGATCAAGCCCCAATTGCTGCGCTTGAGACATCTGCAGCGGTTGGCCGGTCTGGGCCTCGACAGCGCGGATCTCACGCTGCAACTCAAGTACATATTCCTGAACAGAAACGTCTTCGTTGCCTACCTGCGCAACCGAACGTGCGGTTCCGCTGAGATTGACGGCACCAAATCCGGCGAGTCCCACCATCAAAAGACCCATGAGAATCCAGACAAAGGTTTTGGATAGGTTTTTCATGCCTGCGGCCATGGTGCCCTCTTGCTTCTTGCGGCAGGTATCTGCCCTGTCGGTTGCGGCCCTGAATACGATGCGCGTGCGCGAGGGGCAAGCTCAGAAGGTCAATGCCTGCAAGCGGTCGAACAATTGTTCGATGCCTCGACGATCGAGATTGGCAAACGCGATGCGAACCTGTCGCTTTCCGGCAGGATCATGGTCCGGCATGAACATCGTTCCGGGAAGGAGCAAAATGCCTGCCTCTGACACCAAACGACGAGCGACTTCATCTGACGGCATGTCAAACGGGTGGTCTAGATAGGCAAAGTATGCGCCCAATCCCAATAAGCGCCACCCCTTGGATTCGAGACGCGGCATGCCCTCAGAAATTGCTGCGCGACGATCAAGGATCTCTGCCCGTTCGCCTGCCAGCCATTGGGTCAGGTTTTGCATCCCCCAGCGTGCTGCAAACTGTCCGATTTGCCCGGGGCAAATTGCGACGGTATCCAGAAACTTCTCCATTTCTGCCAACAATGAAACGCTGCTGGACACAGCGCCAACGCGGTGGCCTGTCAGGCGATAGGCTTTGGAGAAAGAATACAGATGAACCAGAGTGTCTTCCCAACCGGGCTGTTGGAACAGTGCGTGCGGAGGACCATTGCGACTGTCAAAGTCGCGATATGTCTCATCGACCAGTAAACGAATGCCTGCCTCGCGCGCCAGGTCATAGAAAGCCAACACAAGTTCAGCAGGATACTCGACGCCACCGGGATTGTTTGGAGTAACAAGCGCGATGGCGCGCGTTTTATCTGTTATCAGCGAACGGGCTTTGTCGGGGGCTGGTAACAGATCGTCACCCGTTGGAAGATCAATGGCACGCACACCCGCCATATCCAGCCACATTTTATGGTTAAAATACCATGGGGTTGGCAGGATAACCTCATCTTCCTGATCCGTTATCGCCGAGATTACGGCCGAGAAGGCCTGATTACAGCCAGAAGTGATCGCAACCTGATCAGCTGTGATTGCAGCAGCATAATGCTCACTAATTTCACGTGCCAATTCTGAGCGAAGGTCATCGTTGCCAAGAACAGGCCCATACAGGTGGGCGCTGTCTTCGTTAATTGCGAACTCTGCCATGGCCTGACGCAATGCCAATGGTGGCGGGTCCACGGGTGCTGCCTGGCTGACGTTGATCAATGGCCGATCGGCAGTGAACTCAACCCCTTCCAGCCACCGGCGCGCCTCCATCACCGGAGGAGCGAAAGTGGAGGCGGTACGTGTCAGTGTCATCGGCTATCCGATTCTGATTGCGAGGAACTCCCCGCGGTCTGATTGAGGCAAAGGATGGTGTTTGTTCACCAGTTAGTCTGTACCGCGATAGGGCTCGACATATTGCAGCGCCATATCCCACGGGAAGAAAATCCAGGTGTCCTGACTCACTTCGGTAATGAAGGTATCCACCATCGGGCGCCCTTTGGGCTTCGCATAGACCGTAGCGAAATGAGCGTTGGGATACATATCCCGCACCAGTTCCAGGGTTTTCCCGCTGTCGACCAGATCATCGATGATCAGAACGCCTGTGCCATCGCCCATCAGATCAGCATCGGGGGCTTTGAGAACTTCGGCCTCGCCCTGTTCCTGATGATGATAAGAGCGAACGCTGATGGTATCGACGGTTCGGATGTCCAGTTCTCGGCTTACGATCATGGCGGGAGCCATCCCGCCACGCGTGATCGCCACGACGGCTCGCCATGCGCCGTCATCCGGACCCTGTCCATCCAGACGCCAGGCCAAAGCGCGGGAATCACGATGTATCTGATCCCAGCTGATGTGAAAGCCTTTTTCGTGGGGCAGGCGGTCCTTGGCGCTCATGATCTGTTATCCTTTTTCCACGTCCGGCGCATCGACGGCCTTCATACCGACGATATGGTAACCCGAATCCACGTGCAGGTTTTCACCGGTCACGCCGCTGCTCAGGTCAGACAACAGGTAGAGTGCTGAATTACCGACATCATCGATGGTTACATTGCGGCGCAGCGGCGAGTTGTATTCGTTCCACTTCATGATGTAGCGGAAATCACCGATGCCGCTGGCAGCCAGTGTTTTAATCGGGCCAGCCGAGATAGCGTTGACGCGGATGCCATCTTTGCCGAGGTCTTCGGCCAGATACTTTACCGATGCCTCAAGTGCGGCCTTGGCAACACCCATAACGTTGTAGTGCGGCATGACCTGCTCGGCACCGTAGTAGGTGAGGGTGATCGCGCTGCCACCTTCGGTCATCAACTTCTCGGCGCGCTGCATGACAGCTGTGAAAGAATAAACCGACACATCCATCGTCAGGTTGAAGTTCGCGCGCGACGTGTCCACGTAACGGCCACGAAGCTCATTTTTGTCGGAAAATCCGATGGCATGCACGATGAAGTCTAGCTTGCCCCACTTTTCCGACAGGGATGTAAACAGACCATCGATCGACGCTTCGTCGCTTACGTCGCAAGGGAGTACGATTTCGCTGCCCAATTGCGCCGCCAGAGGGTCAACACGCTTCTTCAGAGCATCCCCTTGGTAAGAGAAGGCCAACTCGGCCCCGGCATCGGACAAGGCGCGGGCGATTCCCCATGCGATTGATTTGTCATTGGCCAGTCCCATGATGAGGCCGCGTTTGCCGGCCATCAACTGATTTGACATGTTCGGTTCTCCGCCTGTCTTCGCGATATGTTGAGTTGGTTTATGCCATTGATTGCGCTGCTTCAAGGCCGTGCACTCTTGCGCCGGAGCGGGTTCTCGCCGTAGGGTCGTTAACAATTCGTTCCAGGGGATGGAAATGAGTGAGCGCACTGGCATTTTCGCTGGCGCCGATCCGTTTGAAATAGCGGGGCGGTGGTTAGCCGAGGCCGAAGAGACAGAACCGAACGATCCGAATGCGATTGCGCTTGCAACCGTTGATTCTGATGGCTTGCCGAATGCCCGGATGGTCCTTTTGAAAGAGATCGAAAAGGACGCATTCGTATTCTATACGAATTACGAAAGTGCAAAGGCCCGAGAACTGGACAGCGCAGGAAAGGCCGCGTTTGTCATGCACTGGAAATCGTTACGGCGACAAATCCGTGTTCGTGGTATCATTACTAAAGAAGAAGGGCCGCAAGCCGATGAATATTATGCGTCCCGATCGCTGAAAAGCCGTCTGGGTGCATGGGCGTCGCAGCAGTCGCAGCCATTGTCGAGCAGGGCCGCTTTGATGGCTGAGGTTGCTAAGGTCACGGCAAAGCTGGGATCGAATCCTCCGCGTCCACCGTTCTGGGGCGGATACCGTTTGACCCCCGTGGAAATAGAGTTCTGGGCTGATGGTGCATTCCGGTTGCATGACCGGTTCCGTTGGTATCGTGAAATGCCCGGTCACGAATGGCGTGTGCAGAGGCTGAATCCATGACACTCACGTATCGTGAAATGCAACACCCGGAAATTTCAGGGCTTTTTCAGCTTGAATTTGCGGCTCAATATCATACACATCCGACCCTTAACGACTTGAGCTTTTTCGTGATGGGAAAACCGTGCCAGAAGATCTGAATAGCATGTACCGCGTCCGTGGACACGTTAAATGGTTCGATCCCGCAAAGGGATACGGATTTGTTGTGTCCGACGAAGGTGGGCCGGATATTCTGTTGCACGTGAATGTCTTGCGCAATTTCGGTCAGAGTTCCGTCGCTGACGGTGCGGGTATCGAAATCATGACACACCGCACCGATCGCGGCGTGCAGGCGGTCGAGGTTGTCAGTATTGATCCGCCGGAACGCACCGACTCGATGCTGTTGGCTGATTTTGCCGAGTTGGACCCGGCAGAGATATCCGACGCGCCGTTGGAGGCTGCTCGGGTAAAATGGTTCGACAAAGGCAAAGGCTTTGGTTTCGCGAACGTCTTTGGTCGTAGCGAAGACGTGTTTCTGCATATTGAAGTTCTACGCCGCTCGGGTCTGGCCGATCTGCAACCGGGTGAGGCATTGGCCATGCGCGTCATAAACGGCAAACGAGGCCGGATGGCAGCTCAGGTACTGGCCTGGGAAGCAGCGTTGGACGACTGAGGCAGCCAATGAAGTTGTTTCCGGTACTTGCAGTTGTAACAATGCTCTGGTCCGGGAATGCACTTGCTGCCTGCCGCGCCGATAGTGTCGACCTCAAAAACGATCAGGCCCAGATTCGATTCGATGTGGAATTAGCCGTGACGCCTCAAGAGAGGTCGCGCGGCTTGATGTTTCGGGAATCGCTTCCGCGCCGCTCGGGTATGCTGTTCGTCTTTGATCCTCCTCAGCGTGTGGCGTTCTGGATGAAGAACACTCTGATTCCATTGGATATGATTTTTCTCGACAAAACCGGGACGGTGACTCGTGTTCACGAAGGTGCGATTCCCGGAAATCTGACACCTGTTGAAGGCGGTGATTCCGTGTTTGCGGTGCTGGAAATCAATGCAGGCTTGGCCTCGCGCTATTCAATCAAACCCGGAACTGTCATGCGGCATGAAATTTTTTCACAAGGACCCGCAAAATGGCCTTGTTAGGGGTTTTCAAATCAGATCGGCATCGTTAGGAAGGCGCACGGTCCGGGGCGTGGCGCAGTCTGGTAGCGCACCTGTTTTGGGTACAGGGGGTCGTAGGTTCGAATCCTGCCGCCCCGACCACTTCTTTCAAAAAAGTTGAAAGCGCAATTGGGTCTGACAATAGTCAGACCCTGCGTTTTTTCGGCCAGATCAAACGTCGTCTGAGCGCCTGGTGTGGCATCTTCCACCTTTGAATTATTGATGCTTTTGATCACGGGCTTAGGCCCAAGATTACAATCAGAGAACCAGATGATTTCCGCCGAGGTGACCCCTGCACACCCGGATCTCAGGAAGGGGCGCATCTATATCTCCGAACTCACAAACAAATTTTCAGGTTAATTGAAAAAACTTGAAAACGCCGCTTGACGATGTCGGGGTGTAGCCATAATACACCCCAACGTTCAGCAACGAACGGGCAGCGGGCGGTTGTAGCTCAGTTGGTTAGAGTACCGGCCTGTCACGCCGGGGGTCGCGGGTTCGAGCCCCGTCAACCGCGCCATCGCTGCCAGCCTTTGATCCGGGTTAATGGATCAGACATAGACCCTAAATGCGCGGTTGTAGCTCAGTTGGTTAGAGTACCGGCCTGTCACGCCGGGGGTCGCGGGTTCGAGCCCCGTCAACCGCGCCATTTTCCTTTCAATGCCGATGATAAATAAACCCCTACCGGGGGCACGGATTGGATTGTGGTTTTAGTGTCAGGAGATGTCGGCAATAAATCGTTGGTTCACACTTTGTTCTAACTTTTTTGTTGGAGACTCGGCGCTGCTCGCCTATTTCTAGGACACTTGTTTGTTGGGGGCCTTAATGGCTGAGCTGAAAAATATCGAGGTGCGCGGTGCGCGCGAGCATAACCTCAAGGGAATCGATGTCGACATTCCGCGCGACCAGCTGGTTGTGATTACCGGTTTGTCGGGCTCTGGTAAGTCATCGCTGGCGTTTGACACTATCTATGCCGAAGGCCAGCGCCGCTATGTTGAGAGCCTGTCAGCCTACGCCCGTCAGTTCCTTGACATGATGGAGAAGCCGGACGTGGACCACATTAGTGGTCTTTCCCCGGCGATTTCGATCGAGCAGAAAACAACATCCAAGAACCCTCGTTCTACGGTCGGTACTGTCACCGAGATATACGACTATATGCGGCTGCTGTTTGCGCGCGCCGGAACGCCCTATAGCCCCGCCACCGGTCTGCCCATTGAGGCGCAGCAGGTGCAGGACATGGTCGATCGCATCATGACGATGGAGGAGGGGACACGTGGCTATCTTCTGGCTCCGATTGTGCGGGATCGGAAAGGCGAATACAAAAAAGAGTTCCTCGAGCTTCGGAAGCAGGGGTTTCAGCGGGTCAAAGTGGATGGCGATTTCTATGAACTGGATGAGCCACCTGTGCTGGACAAGAAGTTTCGGCACGACATCGATGTTGTCGTCGACCGCCTTGTTGTCCGTGAAGGCATGGAGACCCGCCTGGCCGACAGCCTGAGAACAGCGCTGGATCTGGCAGATGGGATCGCGATTCTCGAGACTGCTCCGCGTGAAGGTGATCCCGAGCGTATCACGTTCAGCGAGAATTTTGCCTGCCCGGTCAGTGGCTTCACCATTCCGGAAATCGAACCGCGGTTGTTTTCGTTTAACGCACCTTTCGGGGCGTGTCCGGATTGCGATGGGCTGGGTGTCGAGTTGTTCTTTGACGAACGCCTTGTAGTGCCCGACCAAACGCTCAAACTGTATGACGGGGCACTCGCGCCCTGGCGTAAGGGCAAATCTCCGTACTTCTTGCAGACAATCGAGGCGATTGCCCGCCACTACGACTTTGACAAGAACACACCCTGGAAGGATCTGCCTTCTAAGGTTCAGCAGGTGTTTCTTCGCGGCTCCGGGGATGAGGAAATTCAGTTCCGGTATGACGAAGGGGGACGCGTTTATCAGGTCACGCGCAGCTTTGAGGGTGTGATTCCCAATATGGAGCGCCGCTATCGCGAAACAGACAGCGCATGGATTCGAGAAGAATTCGAACGGTACCAGAACAACCGGCCCTGTGGGACGTGTGAAGGTTATCGCCTGCGTCCCGAAGCGCTTGCGGTCAAGATTGCAGGGCAGCACGTGGGTCAGGTCGTTGAAATGTCGATCCGTGAGGCGCTCGCGTGGATTGAGGATGCCCCAAACCATCTGAGCGCGCAAAAGAATGAAATTGCGCGGGCTATTCTGAAGGAAATCCGTGAGCGTCTCGGGTTCTTGAATAACGTTGGTTTGGAGTACCTTACGCTCTCACGTTCAAGTGGAACCTTGTCTGGTGGAGAGAGCCAGAGGATTCGTTTGGCAAGCCAGATCGGTTCGGGCCTGACCGGTGTCCTGTATGTTTTGGACGAACCTTCGATTGGTTTGCACCAGCGGGACAATGATCGTCTCCTTGGCACACTCAAGAACCTGCGCGATCAGGGAAACACTGTCATCGTCGTCGAGCATGACGAAGAGGCGATCCGCGAAGCTGATTACGTGTTTGATATTGGACCCGGTGCGGGTGTTCACGGCGGTCAGGTCGTCAGTCATGGTGCGCCGGATCAAATTGCTGGTGATGCGGCTTCGATCACGGGCCAGTACCTCTCTGGTGTTCGCGAGATTGCTGTCCCGTCCGAAAGACGCAAAGGCAACAAGAAGAAAGTTACCGTTGTCAAAGCAACGGGTAACAATCTGAAGAATGTGACCGCAGAATTTCCGCTCGGTAAGTTTGTCTGTGTCACCGGCGTGTCCGGTGGGGGTAAATCGACGCTGACCATTGAAACGCTGTTCAAGACTGCCTCGATGCGGCTGAACGGCGCGCGGCAGACGCCTGCGCCCTGTGAAACCATAAAAGGGCTGGAGCACCTGGATAAGGTCATCGATATTGATCAGCGGCCCATCGGGCGGACTCCGCGTTCAAATCCAGCGACTTACACTGGTGCCTTTACCCCGATTCGCGACTGGTTCGCTGGCTTGCCCGAGGCGAAAGCGCGTGGTTATAAACCAGGACGGTTCAGCTTTAACGTCAAAGGTGGACGCTGTGAGGCCTGTCAGGGCGATGGGGTCATCAAAATCGAGATGCACTTCCTCCCCGATGTCTACGTGACCTGCGAGACCTGTAAGGGCGCGCGCTATAACCGCGAGACTCTCGAAATCAAGTTCAAGGGTAAGTCCATCGCTGACGTCCTTGATATGACAGTCGAGGATGCGCAGGAATTCTTCAAAGCGGTGCCTTCGATCCGCGACAAGATGGATGCTTTGGCGCGTGTAGGCCTCGGCTATATCAAGGTGGGTCAGCAGGCCACCACGTTGTCAGGGGGCGAGGCGCAGCGGGTTAAACTGTCAAAGGAACTGAGCAAACGATCGACCGGTCGCACGCTCTATATCCTTGATGAGCCAACAACTGGTCTTCATTTTGAGGATGTTCGCAAGTTGTTGGAAGTGCTGCATGAACTGGTCGATCAGGGCAACACGGTAGTCGTGATCGAGCACAATCTGGACGTGGTCAAAACCGCTGACTGGATTATCGATATCGGTCCGGAAGGGGGCGATGGAGGTGGCGAGATCGTTGCAGC
This sequence comes from Ruegeria sp. CE12, assembly GCF_056537525.1. Lineage (NCBI taxonomy): Bacteria > Pseudomonadati > Pseudomonadota > Alphaproteobacteria > Rhodobacterales > Roseobacteraceae > Ruegeria > Ruegeria sp. CE12. The sequence goes on from NZ_JBQFRS010000002.1 coordinate 594,775, forward strand.
TGGAACACCTGAAGATGTAGCCGGAAATGAACGCAGCCACACTGGACGGTATCTGCTTCCTATGCTGAACCCTGAGCGCGTGGCAGCCGAGTAACGCGCTAATTCAGGATGTCTGCGACGGCCCCGATCAGGTTTAGAACCTTATGCGTATCGGGGTCGATGCCGTAGACATAATCACCGGCGCGGACGTAGTAACCGTTTTTCTTAAGCCCATAGCGGTATGGATCATTAATCCAGATGTAGTCGCGATCGATCCTGTCACCGATCTGGTAACGATTCTTAACCTGACCAGGAGGTACGCAGGGGACGGCTTTTTTTGCTAGTCCTGGAGGGCAGTGACCTGCATTTCCCTGAACGACAATTCCTTGCTGTGGCGAAACCCTTTGAACTTGAATAGAATTCTTGCCCTTACCATTACCGTTTCCGGCGATCACGACGGCGGGAGAGAGGGCAATGGCAGCGACTATGGCAAGACAGGGAAATTTGTTCATCGAAGCACTCCAATGACCATCAACAGTGGCGTCTGTCAGAGCATAACTGGAAAAATAAGTGCGCGCAGTCACGTCAACGATGACTGCGCGATTTGCTGCCGGTGACTAATCAGCTGCGGCCACGTTTTTCAAATCGTGATAACATTGCGCTGAAGTCGCGGCCAAGTCCGTCTTCGTTCTCGACAAATTGTTCATATAGAGCGGTGGCAACCTGTCCCATCGGCGTATCTGCATCGGCACTGTCTGCGGCCTGCTGGCTAAGACGTAGATCTTTCAGCATCAGCTCGGCAGCGAATCCGGGCTGGTATTCGTTGTCCGCAGGGCTTTGGGGACCAACACCGGGTGCAGGGCAGTAAGCGTTCATGGTCCAGCTGTAGCCCGAGGAAGTGCTGACAACATCGAACATCTTTTGCCGGTCCAGTCCCAGCTTGTCGGCCAATGCAAAGGCCTCGCAGGTGGCGATCATGGTGACTCCCAGGATCATGTTGTTGCAGATTTTCGCTGCCTGACCTGCACCAGCTTCACCACAATGCACCGCCTTTTGCCCCATGATATCGAACAATGGGTCGGCTTTAGCAAAGGCTTCGTCAGAACCACCTGCCATGAATGTCAGGGTGCCGGCTGCTGCGCCGCCGATACCGCCTGATACCGGCGCATCCACCGACAACAAACCAGCCTCCTGGGCCTGTTCAGCAACGGCGCGGGCACTGTCGACGTCAACAGTTGAACAATCAATCAGCACAGCGCCCGGCTGCATCTGAGGAGTGATCTGATCGGCGACTGCACGAAGAATCGTGCCATTTGGCAGCATTGTAATCACAGCATCTGCAGCTTCGGCAGCCGCGGCCGCTGTTTCGACCTGCTTGACGCCCTCAACAGAAACGCCTGCGGTGTCAAAGCCATGAACCTGATGGCCTGCTTTGGCCAGGTTCGTGGCCATGGGTGCACCCATGTTGCCCAGTCCAATGAAACCGATCTTCATCTCTTATTCCTCCTCGAAACTCAGTGTATCTGCACCCAATGGTTGCAACATCTTTGAGACGGAAACGGCAGGCACATTCATGTCAGGGAACTGCCATTTCGGATTGCGATCCTTGTCGATGATCTGGGCGCGAATGCCTTCCAGAAAATCACCGTGTTCCATCGCGCGATGGGTAAAACGATACTCTAACTCCAACGCCTTTCGCATAGTCAGGGCAGGGCCCCGCAGTCTGTGCAGCATCTCGATCGCACATGCCATCGAAATCGGCGAAGTCCGTGACAGCGTCTTTAGTGTTTTTTCTGCAAACTCTGTCTTTCCGTTGCGCAGGTTTGTCAGAATGTCGCCCAGTGTTTCACCGTCGAAAAACTGATCAATTTCCTTCTGTGCCTGTTCTAACTCGCTGTTGGTCGGAAACTCGGCGTGATCAGACAAGAGTTCGGCATTTCCCGACGCCTCGAGCATCTCGATCAAGTCAGACCATTGTGATTGCGGAATGTAGAGATCAGCAAACCCGGCGTAGATCGCATCGGCTGGCCCCATGCGTGCACCGGTTGTACCCAGATACTCTCCCAAACGCCCTGGCGCCAATGCCAGCATGAGTGAGCCACCGACATCCGGAACCAGGCCGATCGAGCATTCCGGCATGGCGATTTTCGAGGATTCTCCGACAACTCGGTGGCTGCCGTGGCAACCGATGCCAACACCACCACCCATTGTGAAGCCCTGCAGGAAGCTGACGACCGGTTTAGGGTATTCAAAGATCATCGCATTCAGGCGGTACTCATCTTTCCAGAAAGTCTGACCGTAGGCAAAATCGCCTTTTGTACCCGTCTCATAGAGTTCTGCGATGTCCCCCCCGGCGCAGAAGGCCTTTTCACCCTCAGCATCAAGAATGACCAGATCAACAGCGTCATCTTCGCGCCAGTTGCGCAGCGCAACGTCAATTGCCATGCACATATCATAGCTAAGCGCGTTCAGGGCCTGTGGCCGTGTCAGGGTAATCCGTCCTGCACGGCCAGATATACGAATGTCGATGTCGGACATGAATTCCTCAGCGATTGGCTAGCATTTGGCGGGCGACGATCACACGCATGATCTCGTTGGTGCCTTCCAATATCTGATGCACCCGAAGGTCGCGCACAAGCTTCTCAATGCCATAGTCTGCAAGATATCCGTAACCACCATGCAGTTGCAGGCATTGATCGACCACTTTCGATCCCGTTTCAGTTACGAATTTCTTGGCCATGGCGCAGAACTTGGTGGCATCCGGCGCACCCTGATCAAGCTTCCATGCTGCCTGACGCAGGAAGGTTCTGGCAGCCTGCAGTTCGATTTCCATATCAGCCAGGCGGAATTGAAGCGCCTGGAACTGATCAATGGATTTCCCAAACGCCTTGCGTTCGGACATGTATTGTAAGGTCATGTCCAAACCGGCTTGGGCTGCACCCAACGAACAGGAGGCGATGTTAAGACGGCCGCCATCCAGTCCCATCATCGCGTATTTGAAACCATCACCCTCGGTTCCCACAAGATTGCCCGATGGAATCTTGCAATCGTCAAACTGAACCTGTGCCGTTGGTTGGCTTTTCCATCCCATCTTTTGCTCGAGGGCCCCAAAGCTGAGGCCCGCTGTTCCGTCCTCGACATAGACCGTCGAAATGCCTTTCGGTCCGTCTTCGCCGGTGCGGACCATGCAGACATAAGCATCGGAGTACCCGCCACCTGAAATGAAGGCTTTGGTGCCATTCAGAGTGTAACCCTCATTGGTGCGTTCAGCCCGAGTTTTTAGCGCTGCGGCATCCGAACCTGAGCCTGGTTCGGTGAGGCAGTAACTCAGTACGGTATTCAGGCTCAGAACCTCTGGCATGATGCGAGATTTCAGTTCATCGCTGCCAAAGCTGTCGAGCATCTTGGCGCACATATTGTGGATCGAAAGAAATGCCGCGACCGAGGGGCAAGCCATTGAGAGCGCTTCAAACACAAGCGTAGCGTCCAACCGTGTCAGCCCCGATCCTCCACTGTCTTCGGAAACGTAGAGCCCACCAAAACCCAGTTCACCGATTTGCGGCCAAAGCTCCTTTGGGATCGTACCGTCCGATTCCCATTGCCGTGCGTGCGGGGCAATATTCTCCTGTCCGAACGCGCAGGCCATGTCGAAGATGGCTGTTTGTTCCTCGGTCAGCGCGAAATCCATGGCCTGCCTCCCCTGCAGATTGGTGAATTGAACGAGTGTTTATTTCCCAATCCTTACAGAAATTTTTCACGGCCAGCAATCGTAGGACTACCTACAAAATATGCACTAATTCTTGCAGGTACCTGCTTTGAAATCGCTGTGACGAACCTTGAGTCAGAAATCCGCGAAACGATCGGATTTGGCGGATCAAAGATCGGAGTGGAATTCTTCGATCAGATGTTTAACGACAGCTCTGCCTGGATCTTCACCTTGTGCCGCAGCCTCAGCATGAACAAGCCGCTGACGAGTGGCTGATGTGCCGCTTTCTGCGATCTGTAGCAAACGCGCAAGCTCGCTCATGGTGCCCAAAGCCTCTGCATCTTCGGCAAGCATACCCATAAGCTCACCCATTAGTTCAGCCATTGGTTTGATTGACCGGTCACCAAAGTCGATCAGACCCTCACCAACGCCATATCGTTGCGCCCGCCATCGATTTTCTCCGATCAGAAAGCGGTCGTATTGACGCCAACGCAGGTTGCGGTCTTTGAGACGACAGAGCATCCGCGTCAGTGCTTGATTCAGCGCGGCAAGCGATAGTGTATGCTCAAGTCTCGGTTGGACATCCATGATGCGGGTTTCAAGTGTGGGGAACCGATGCGAAGGACGCAGGTCCCACCAGATTTTCGAGGTGTCCTCAATCACGCCCAGTTCGACCAGCACACCCGTGGTCCGTTCATATTCGGACCAACTGCCAAAGACCGGAGGCAAGCCTGTTCTCGGCAGATTGTCAAAGACAGTAAGGCGGTATGATGAAAGCCCTGTATCCTCGCCATTCCAAAAGGGGGAGGAGGTTGAAAGCGCAAGCAGATGCGGTAGGAAGTAACAGAGCTGAGGCATCAGATCAGCGCGCAATGCAGGGTCTTCAACTCCTACGTGGACATGCATGCCACAGATCAGCATCCTGCGTGCCACACCACCAAGAGCATGTTGCAATGCGTCGTATCGTTCCTTGCGGGTGTGACTTTGGTTTTTCCAATCCGCAAAGGGATGGCACGAAACCGCTATCGGAGCCAGATTGTATTCCGCAGCGCGTTTGGACACACAGGAACGCAGTCGTTTCAAATCTTCCCGTGCTGAAGCGATTGTGTTGTGGGGGCGAGTGCCAACTTCAATCTGACATTGCAGGAATTCAGGGCTGACCTGACCTTCGAAATCAGATTGACAGGCTTCCATGAGTTCAGCAGGCGCTTCGGCAAGATGCAGGCTGTCGCGATCGACCAGCAGATACTCTTCTTCTATGCCAAGCGTGAATTCCTGCTGCATACGCGGACCTCTCGTCTATTTGTCAGACCAGTGAATACGGAATTGGCCTTTTTGCCAAGGGTTTGGGATTGTGGTTCTTGCAGAGGTCATGCATGCAACGCTATGCAGCGTCCAAAGCCCAATGCCAAATCGGAGCCTTCCGCGTGAAACCCAGAAAATTCCCCCGGATCAATGCCGTCCTGGATCGGATCGGTGTCAAACTGATCGACAAGGTGACTGAGCGGGACGAACGCGCACGGCTTGAGGCGTTTGAAAGGGCAGGGGGATTGGCACGTCCGGCGTATGCCCTGTCACCGGGAATGGACGATTTTGACATTTCCCAGCTGACCAATGAGTTTCATCAACACGCCGATGCCTTGGCAGCCTTGAAAGATCCCTCACGCAACAAGACCGGATATCGCATTGGTAACGGTTACTATGACAGCCCGGATGCTGAGGCGCTGTATCTGATGATCCGCCGTTTTCAGCCAAAGCGCGTGATCGAGGTGGGCTGTGGCAACTCGACCCGAGTGACCCGGCAGGCGATCATTGATGGCGGGCTGGATACGAAAATCACAGCCATCGATCCGTATCCCCGTGCGGACATTGCTCACGTAGTCGATCAGTTCGAACAGAAACGGCTTGAAGAAGTCGATCCAGAGCTGTTTGCACAGCTCGAGGCCGGGGATGTTCTGTTCATCGATTCCAGTCATGTTGTGCGGATGAGCAATGATGTGGCGCATTTGTTCTGTCGGATCATACCAGCCCTTAAGCCGGGCGTAGTGATCCATGTCCACGATGTATTTCTGCCTTATGAATACCCCAAGCGTTTTTTCTATGACTGTCCCGGTTGGGGAGAACAGTACATGCTGCACGCATTGCTGCAATCTGCTTCATATTCAATGCTTTGGCCGGGATACTACCTGCAGCAGGATCGCCCGGATGCGGTAGAAGCTCTACCGTTTCTCAAGGATGGTCGCGCTCAAAGCATCTGGGTTCAGTACAACCCCGCGTGATCATAAAGTGATCCGGTTTTACTAAAGGCCCGTACCCCTTTCCATAACTAGCTGGAGAGGAGAAGACAGTTATGTTCCGCCGCACTTTCATGGGCGCCGCCGCCGCAATCGCACTGACCCTGCCGCTTAAGGCGCATGCTGCTGATATCGTTGACACTGCTGTATCGGCAGGTTCGTTCAATACACTGGTCGCCGCCGTTCAGGCTGCAGACCTGGTCGACACGCTGAAAGGTAAGGGGCCTTACACGGTTTTCGCACCAACTGATGAGGCATTCGCAGCTTTGCCCGAAGGTACAGTTGAAACGTTGCTGTTGCCTGAAAATAAGGATCAACTCGTCGCCATCCTTACCTATCATGTTGTTCCGGCCAAGGTCATGTCGGGTGACATTGCAGGCAAGCGCGCCAAGGTTCTGACCGTTCAGGGCGACCGTCTGAGCGTGAATGCAAAAAATGGCGTGAAGGTGAATAAAGCCGAAGTCGTTCAGGCCGACATCGAAGCCAGCAACGGCGTCATCCATGTGATCGACGCAGTTCTTTTGCCGGAGTAAGTTACCGCTTCACCACAATGAAAAAGCCCCGGTCCTTGTGGCCGGGGCTTCGTGTTTCAGAGGAGCCGGACTTTGGTTCCGACTTTAACCAGCGGGTAGAGTTCTTCGACATGCTGGTTGTAAAGGCCGATGCAGCCGGATGAGCTCTGACGACCGATTTTTCGGGTGTCATGGGTGCCGTGCACCAGATAGGCGGGCCAACTCAGATACATCGCGCGGGTTCCCAACGGGTTACCCGGATCGCCACCCTCCATACGGATCGGCAAGGATGGATCACGCTCGCGCATAGATGCGGTTGGTGTCCAGCTTGGGTTTTCACGCTTTCTGACAACTTCGGTGTATCCGCGTTTAGTCAGCTCTTCGCTCATTGGAACCGAGCTTGGGTACAGCTTGTAGGTGCCATCAGCCCCCCAATAGTGCACTGCTCGGCTGGTGATATCCGCCAGAAGACAGCCGACACCCAGCTCATCAAAATGGTCCTGCCAGTTCTGCTGTGAGAACGAAGAAACATTGCGACGCACAGGTAATTGGGTGCTGATTGCATCTTCAGTCTCTGGGAATGCATCGGTGCTTTGGGCGCGCAATAGGGTTGGTGCGGCAATAGCGGATGCTACGCCCAACAGGGCAGCGCGACGATTAATACGGGAACTGGACACTTAAGCCTCCTGAAAGACTGCTCAGATTTTTCGGCAATTTAGTTATTCGTTCACTCCAGAGCCAGATGTGTCACCTAAATTTTCTGTGAGATATCAGATTTACTTGCGAACTTTCGCCTGTCCGGACAGCAGAGTGACCACTGTCCGGACACGATTTGCCTGTTTGCCGGACACGGGTTGGGCTATTTTTCGGACCATGTCTGCTCCAACTGCAAGAGACAGGCCCACAGTATTCCGGAGACCACACGATATGACCAAGAAATCAGAAACCTTGGAAATTCGCGTATCTTATGAGTTGAAAAGCAAGCTGGCTGATCTCAGCGAACAACGCGGATCGTCAATGAGCGAACTCGTACGCGGTGTGATCGATCGGGAGCTGGCAGGGCCGTCATCTGATAATATTGGAGAACATGACATGCCCGTTCGCTCATTGAGCAATTTCGCCCCCAAAACCCTCTACGTGCTACCTGTCTTGTTGCTGGCAGGGGTGTATTGGGGTTCGGCCCAGACACCTGCGCAGGCTACCCCCATGGCCCGTATGTTTTTCACCGAGCTTGATCGAAATGGGGACGGAGTGATCACAAAACCTGAGTTCCAGCAATTCCTGACACAGGAAGACGTGCTGTTTCTGCCCGATGATTGTGACGCCAACACTGAACCCTGTACGCCAGAGGCCATAGCAGCTGACGAAATCAGCCGTGCTGACGCAAATGCGGATGGCCATGTTGAGTATTCCGAGTTTGAAACCGTGTTTCTGGCGGAGCGTGCGATAGAGTTTTTGGAATACGACGCTGATGAAAATGGCGTTGTTTCACCAGATGAACTCGTCGCAGTTGATGTGCAGGACATCATCGAGTTCCCCGATCCCGAAATGGATGAGCCTTTGCCGGCCGAGTGCCTGACAATGGTGGAAAACGGGAAGATCAAAGGCATCGCCAAAGCCTGTGTCCCCGAACATGATCTGCGGATGATGATGGCTGAATTTGATGCTGATTTTGACGGGCAGATTACGCTGCGCGAGTTCCTCCAGAACTGATACCTCGCTGAGGAACTGAAAAAGGCCGCCCGATTGGGCGGCCTTTGGTATTTCGAAGGGGTGGATTTTAGTCCATCGCTTTGAAGTTGAACTCTCCACCTTCCTTGATGCCCGACGGCCAGCGCGAGGTCACCGTTTTGGTGCGGGTGTAGAACTTGAAGCTGTCCGGGCCGTGCTGGTTCAGGTCGCCGAACATGGATTTCTTCCAGCCACCGAAGGTGTGATAGGCCAGCGGAACCGGGATCGGAACGTTGATGCCGACCATGCCGATGTTCACACGGCTGGCAAAGTCACGCGCCGTATCACCGTCGCGGGTGAAGATCGCGGTACCGTTGCCGTATTCATGATCCATCGCCAGCTTCAGCGCTTCTTCATAGGAGCCTGCGCGGACGGTCGACAGAACCGGACCAAAGATCTCCTGCTTGTAGATGTCCATTTCGGGAGTCACGTGGTCAAACAGGTGCGGTCCGACAAAGAAGCCGTCTTCATAGCCCTGCAGGCTAAAGTCGCGGTTGTCGACAACCAGCTTAGCGCCTTGTTCCACGCCTGAATTGATCAGGCCAAGAATGCGTTCTTTTGCTGCGCCGGTTACCACCGGACCCATGTCGACATCATCGCCTGCGGTGTAAGGGCCGACCTTCAGCTTTTCGATACGCGGGACCAGCTTTTCGATCAGCGCATCGGCAGTTTCCTCACCAACAGGAACAGCGACTGAAATGGCCATGCAGCGTTCGCCAGCCGCACCGAAACCTGCACCGACCAGCGCATCCGCTGCCTGGTCCATGTCAGCGTCGGGCATGACGATCATGTGGTTCTTCGCACCGCCAAAACACTGCGCGCGCTTACCGTTGGCAGTTGCACGCGAATAGATGTACTGTGCGATCGGGGTTGATCCAACAAACGAGACGCCCTGAATGATCTCGCTGTCCAGCAAGGTGTCTACCGCCTCTTTGTCGCCGTTAACGACCTGGAACACGCCTTTGGGCAGGCCGGCTTCGACAAACAGTTCTGCCAACATCAGCGGAACAGAGGGGTCACGCTCGGAAGGTTTCAGGACAACGGCGTTACCACATGCCAGAGCCGGGCCGACGTGCCACAAAGGCATCATGGCGGGGAAGTTGAAGGGCATGATCGCGGCAACCACACCCAGTGGCTGACGCATGGAATACATATCGATGCCCGGGCCCGCGCTGTCGGTGAACTCACCTTTCAGCATCTGCGGTGCGCCAATGCAGTACTCGATCACTTCGAGACCACGTTGCAGGTCGCCCTTTGCGTCGGGGATGGTTTTGCCGTGCTCGCGGCTCAGTGCTTCGGCCAACTTGTCCATATCACGGTTCATCAGGCCGACCATGGCCATCATGACACGGGCGCGCTTTTGCGGGTTGGTTGCACCCCAGGCGATCTGTGCAGCGGCTGCGTCTTCGATCGCCGCTGTGGTTTCAGCTACACTTGCCATCGGGCATTTGTACTGAACTTCGCCGGTTGCAGGGTTGAAAACGTCGTCGAAACGGCCGGATGTACCCGCCACGTTCTCGCCGTTGATGAAATGGGTCAGATCTTGCATTGCAAACTCCTCCGGTAAATTTGCGCGCAGAATAGGCTTGCAGAAATCCCGCGAACAGAGGCAATGTCTCAAAAGAGCTTTGCAAAAATGCAAAAGGAAAGAGATGAACCCAAATTGGGATGATATGCGGGTCTTTCTGGCCGTCGCACGCGAGGAAAGCCTTTCGTCCGCAGGCCGATTACTGAAGATTGATCCGGCAACTGTCGGGCGGCGAATTGCCCGGCTGGAAACCGCCCTGAACGCTTCGCTTTTTACGAAATCTCAGCAGGGTTATCTGCTCACACCAGCAGGTGAGCGCTTAATGGATCACAGCCTGCACGCCGAAGAGGCAATGCGTGCGGCAGCAGGCGCAGTAGCCGGGTCAACAAAATCTCTAAGCGGTCAGATAAGGATCGGAGCGCCGGATGGCAGCGCAAACTACTTGTTGCCGCAGGTTTGCGCCAAAATCAGTGATGCGAACCCTGATCTGGACATTCAGATTCTCGCGCTGCCTCGCATTATTAACCTGTCCCGCCGCGAAGCTGATATGGCGGTTACAGTCAGTGCGCCTACGGCAGGGAAGCTGCTGGTGCAAAAGGTCAGCGATTACAAATTGCATCTGGTCGCGACCCGGGAATACCTGGATCGTCATGCCCCAATTCAATCTGTCGCCGATCTTGGGGGGCATCGTCTGATTGGGTATATCCCCGATATGATTTTTGACCGTGAGTTGGATTATCTCAACGATATCGGCGTTGACCGTGTTGCGCTTGCATCAAATTCGGTCTCTGTGCAACTTCGGCAGGTTTCGTTGGGAAGTGGTGTCTGCGTCGCTCATGATTTTACGCTGCCATTCCATCCTCATCTTCGTAAAATACTGACGGATCAAGTCAGTTTGACCCGTAGTTTCTACCTCGTTCGACATCAGGGGGATCACCGCAACGAGCGGTTGAACCGCTTTGCAGATGCCCTGACCAAAGGTATCCGCGACGAGGTTGCGCGGCTTGAAGCCGAAGCCCAACCTTGACAGGGTCTTTCATTCCGGCAACGCTTTAAAAAACAGTACGTTATTCCGGAGGTTTTTTCGCTTATGCTTGTTCAGGCCATTCTGAAATCCAAAGCGGCGGGCGGGGTTGTGACCGTCGAACCGTCAGCAACAGTCTCGGAAGCTGCAAAAATTCTGGCTGAAAAACGTATTGGTACGGTGGTCATATCAGAAGATGGTGGTCAGACAGCATCCGGTATTCTGTCAGAGCGTGACATCGTAAGAGAACTGGCGGCAAGTGGCAGCGGGTGTCTCTCGGAACCCGTCAGCGCCTATATGACCCGAGATTTGGTGACAGCCAGCCGCCAGGACACTGTACAGGATATCATGTCCAGAATGACAGAAGGCCGGTTTCGACATATGCCGGTTCTGGAAGACGGGCAGCTTGTTGGAATTGTGACTTTGGGCGATGTGGTCAAGGCTCAATTGACCGAACTGGCCATGGAAAAAGACGCATTGCAAGGCATGATCATGGGGCACTGATCGGGTTTCAGCCTGATGCCGCCTCTTGCACCCGCGGCAAAGTTGTGTTTGCTTGCGCAGAAATAAAGTTGCGCAGGAGACAGTGATGCGCGTTGGATTATATCCCGGCACCTTTGACCCGATTACTCTGGGTCATATCGATATTATTCGCCGCGCCGCAGCGCTGGTCGACAAGTTGGTCATCGGAGTTGCGATCAACCGGGACAAGGGACCTTTGTTCTCGCTTGAAGAACGTGTGGCCATGATAGAGGCGGAATGCGCTTATCTGACCGAACAGACCGGCACTGAAATTGTCGCGCATCCCTTTGAAAACCTGCTGATCGATTGTGCCAGAGATGTCGGTGCCCAGATCATCGTGCGCGGCCTGCGTGCTGTTGCTGATTTCGAGTATGAATTTCAGATGGTCGGAATGAACCGAGCCCTGGATGATTCAATCGAAACCGTATTCCTGATGGCTGAGGCAAGACATCAGGCAATCGCATCCAAACTGGTAAAAGAGATCGCCAGGTTGGGTGGGGACGTGTCAAAATTTGTCACGCCCCGTATCAACACTGCATTGCGTGAGAGGTTAGGCTAAAGCGCCCATCGCTGCTGCAGTATCCAGCATCCGGTTCGAAAAACCCCATTCATTGTCATACCAGGCGAGAACACGAACCAGTGTTTCGTCGGTGACTTTGGTCTCCGACAGAGAGACGGTCGAACTATGGGCGTCATGGTTGAAATCTACAGAGACCAGAGGACGATTTTCTGCGGCCAATACGCCGGGGATTTTTTCTGCGGCCTCGATCAACAACGCGTTCACTTCTTCTTCAGTTGTCGGACGGGAGACTTCGACAACCAAATCGACCACGGAAACGTTAGGCGTGGGTACGCGGATGGCCTGACCCGTCAGTTTGCCCTGAAGTTGTGGCAGAACCAGACCAACGGCAGAGGCCGCACCCGTCGTTGTCGGGATCATCGACAACGCTGCAGCACGCGACAGGTAGGGGTCTTTTCCAGCCGTGTCATGAACGGGTTGGCTGGCCGTATAGGCGTGTACGGTTGTCATGTTTCCGTGCCGAATGCCCAATCCTGCATCAAGTGCCGCTGCCACCGGTGACAAGCAATTCGTCGTGCATGACGCGTTTGAAACCACCAAGTCCTCGGCAGTTAGCTCATGCTCATTCACACCGAACACTACAGTTTTGACAGCGCCATCGCCGCGAGCGGGAGCTGAGATCAGCACCTTTTTTGATCCGTTTTGAAAATGACGCGACGCTGCCTCACGCGTGCGGAATACACCAGTGCATTCCAGAACCACATCAACGTCTGACCAAGGCAGGTCTTCTGGATTGCGTTCGCTGGTTAAGCGGATCGGGCCGCGACCGACATCCAACCCAGCGTCACTCAGAGTGACCGTATCTTTATAGCGTCCATGAACACTATCGAATTCAAAGAGGTGGGCGTTCATTTCAGGTTTGGCCAAATCGTTGATCGCAACGATCTCTACGTCTTGACGCCCGGATTCCATTACGGCCCGCAGTACGCCTCGTCCAATACGTCCAAAGCCATTGATTGCCAGTTTCAGTGTCATTTTGCGCTCCGTCTGAATAGCCGTCCGGCTTCGGTTTCAAAATCAGTTAGCGCTAACAAAATCAGGTGAGAGAAAAAGTCAAGCAAAACCTCTGTCAGCGCCAGAAAGCCAGCCAGTCAAGAAAGTCGTACAACTTCTTTCCAAGGAACAATAAATGCTCGGTCCCATAGAGTGTGTAGTCGAGCATGAACCCGCCAAGAATTAGAATTCCGAGCCAGATGGCGAGTTGGTTGGTCATTACGGCCCCGAACAAGAAAGCCCGCCCAGATAACCTGAGCGGGTAATGCTGTTCAAGCAATCAAGCAGGTGTCAGTTAAGACGGCCCATTGCGACGGCTACATCGGCCATACGAACCGAAAAGCCCCATTCGTTGTCATACCAGGCCAGAACCCGAACCATGCGATTGTCAACAACGCGGGTCTGATCCGGTGCGAAGATCGAGCTTTCTTCGGTATGATTGAAATCGGTCGAAACCAGTGGTGCGGGTTCGTATCCCAGAACGCGCTGCATCGGACCTTGTGCTGCATCCTGAACGATTGCGTTCACCTCTTCTGCGGTGACGTCACGCGACGCGCGGAAGGTCAGGTCAACAGCTGACACATTCGGGGTAGGGACCCGGATGGCCGATCCGTCGAGGCGGCCTTTCAGGTTCGGCAGTACTTCACCCAGTGCCTTGGCAGCGCCGGTGCTGGTTGGAATCATCGACATAGCAGCAGCACGGGCGCGGTACAGATCGCTGTGGCGGCGGTCCAGGGTCGGCTGATCGCCGGTGTAAGCGTGGATCGTGGTCATAATGCCATGCTCGATACCGATGCCTTCGTCCAATACCTTGGCAAGCGGGGCAAGGCAGTTAGTGGTGCACGAACCGTTGGACACCATTTTGTCTTCGGTTGTCAGGTCATTGTGGTTCACACCAAAGACGATTGTCTTGTCTACATTCTTGCCAGGGGCCGAAAGCAGAACCTTCTGGGCACCGCGGTCTAGGTGAGTTTTGGCTTTTTGACCATCATTGAATTTGCCGGTGCATTCCAGAACGACGTCGCAGCCATCCCAATCCAGCTCGTTCATGTCGTAGGTCGAGAACATCTCCATCGGGCCGCGGCCCAGATCCATGGTGTTCCCATTGATGGATACGTCACGCGGGAAACGACCATGTATGCTGTCATATTTCAGCAGATGAGCCGAGGTTTCCAAGGGCCCGGTTGCATTGACCTTGATCACTTCGATGTCGTTGCGAGCCGATGCCGCGATGTGCGACAGGGTACAGCGGCCGATGCGGCCAAAACCATTGATACCGACCTTGATGGTCATCAGACGTCTCCAAATGCGCTTGCTTTGCAGGCCATATAGCCGCGATTTGACAATCTCAAAAGGGCAAAAGTGGCATATTTTTAAGGTGTTAGCGCAAACCTGCGCCGGTTGCGCTAACGCTTGCGCTAAGCGTTGGATCAGGTAGGTTCCGAATGCGGCAGGTGAAAGGAAAGGAAGCACCATGAGCGGTTTGTTGGCCCTGTTGGACGATGTAGCAGGGATAGCCAAGGTTGCGGCGGCGTCCGTTGACGATGTGGTCGCGGCTGCAGGTAAGGCCGGGGCGAAAACAGCCGGTGTGATCATTGACGACGCAGCCGTCACTCCAAAATACGTTCAGGGATTTGCGCCAGCGCGCGAGCTGCCGATCATCTGGCGCATTGCCCGCGGATCTCTGTTCAACAAGATTATTCTGTTGCTTCCGGTCGCCTTGCTATTGGCGAACCTGGCCCCCTGGCTGATAACGCCTCTGCTTATGATCGGCGGGTCCTACTTATGTTTCGAAGGGGCCGAAAAAATCTTTCACGTACTGTTTCCGCATGGCAATCACGTGATCGAAGACGACATGAATGTGCGCGATCCCGGCCATCTGGAAGAGCAAAAGGTCAGGGGGGCCATCAAGACCGACTTTATCCTGTCAGCGGAAATTATGACAATTGCGCTGGCGGCCATTGAGGCTCCGAATCTGTGGATGCAAGCGGCAACACTTGCAGTGGTCGGAATCGGGGTCACGCTGGCGGTGTACGGTTCTGTTGCGTTGATCGTAAAAATGGATGACGTCGGGCTGTATCTGGCGAACAACGCGCCTACGCCAATAGGACGCGGTTTGGGGCGCGGGTTGGTCAAGGCGATGCCAGCCGTAATGAAAGTGCTTTCGATCGTCGGCACCGCTGCGATGCTATGGGTTGGTGGATCGATCATCATTCACGGAATGGAAGTGCTGGGTTTTGGCTGGTTGGGCCACCACATACACGACTGGGCCTATGCCATCGGGCATTCCGTGTCGGATCAGTGGACTGCAGTTGTGGAATGGGTGTCCAAAGCCACGATGGACGGCATTTTTGGTCTGGCTTGGGGGATGGTTCTGATTCCAGTGGCCACAAAGCTCATCGCACCGCTCCTGAGCAGCAAATCGGGCGACTCTCAAAAGCACTGACGCAAGGTCACAGATGTCCAGGTCATGCCGTGTTCTTATGTTCGGCGTGACCTGAAGAATTGAGAGTCCCATGACCGAATGCACACTTTCGGACGCCCTTGATGCTGTAGAATGCAGCGAGGGGCGCGTCCAATGTCCCTTGCCGCCGAACTGGATGCAGGGACGTACGAGTTTTGGCGGATTTACGGCCGCTATGTTGCTCAACGCTGCACGTACACAGCATCACGATCTGCCACCGCTTCGCTCGGCCCTGATCAATTTTACGGCTCCTATTGGCGAAGGGCCGTCCATCGAAACCGAGATGTTGAGACAAGGTCGCAATGTCACCACGCTGAGCGCTCGGGCCAACATCGGCGGAACGACTGCGGCGATGGGAACCTTCTCGTTCGGTGCGGCACAACAAAGCCTGGTCTCGGTTGCGTGTCCGCCCATACCCAGCCCGGCACCAGAGGATACCCCCGGTTATCTGCCGCCCGGCGTCACCAAAGGACCCATCCCGTTTTTTAACAACTTTGATGTTCGGCTTATCGAGGGGGCGCTACCGTTCACCGGTTCAGACAGCGGGTATGTACGGGTCTGGGCTCGTCACAGGGATGAACGAATGCGGGATCGAATCGAAGGGTTGATAGCGCTGGCCGATGTGCTGCCGCCGAGTATTTTCTCGCTGTTGACAAAGCCGGGCGCGAATTCGTCGATGAACTGGATGGTGAACCTGTTGTCCGAGACGGTTCAAACCGACGACGGCTGGTGGCTGATGGAAAACCAACTGACTGCTGGTCGAGATGGCTATAGCTCGCAAGTGATGCGGATGTGGAATACGGATGGAGAGCTTGTGGTAGACGGGATGCAATCCGTCATCATCTTTGTCTGACAAGTAATGCATCCATTAAAAAAGCCCCGGTCGTGACCGGGGCTTTCTATAGCCTAGTTTGCCTGCGAAACGCGGGTTTAGCCTAGCAGTTCCTTAACCTTGGCAACAGTCGCCTCGGCTGTGATGCCAAAGTGCTTGTACAACTCGCCAGCGGGGGCGGATGCACCAAAGCTCGACATGCCAATGAAACCAGCCTTGGTTTCGCGGCCGCGTTCACCCAGAAGCCAGCGATCCCAGCCTCCGGCGCGGACGGCGGCCTCGATGCCGACGCGGACCGGACCACCGGGCAAAACGCGCTTGCGATAGCTTTCGTCCTGCTGTGCGAACAATTCCATGCAGGGCAAGGAAACAACGCGGGTTCCGATGCCTTCAGCTTCGAGCTTAGCCTTGGCTTCCATCGCCAAGGACACCTCGGAACCGGTGGCAATAAGGATTGCCTGACGCTTACCTTCGGCCTCTGCCAGAACATAGGCACCCTGTGCGGTCAGGTTCTTGGCTTTGTGTTGGGTGCGTACGGTCGGCACACCCTGACGGGTCAGTGACAGGACGGAAGGGCTGTCCTTGAAGGTCAACGCCAGTTCCCATGCTTCGGCGGTCTCAACGGTGTCTGCTGGGCGGAACACATAGGTGTTCGGCGTTGCGCGCGAGATCGCCAGATGCTCGACTGGCTGGTGGGTTGGGCCGTCTTCACCCAGACCAATCGAGTCATGGGTCATGACGAAGACAGACGGTACCTTCATCAGTGCTGCCAGACGCATAGACGGGCGCGCATAGTCGGTGAAGGCCATGAACGTACCGCCATAGGGGCGGATGCCGCCATGCAGCGCCATGCCGTTCATCGCGGCTGCCATGCCATGTTCGCGGATACCGTAGTGGATATAGCGACCCTTGCGGTTTTCGGGCAGGAACACGCTCATATCCGAAGATTTGGTGTTGTTCGAACCGGTCAGGTCAGCCGAACCGCCTACGGTTTCCGTCATGATCGGGTTCACGACGTTCAGAACCTTCTCAGACGATGCGCGGGTGGCCAGTTTCGGTTGATCTTCCGACATCTGCTTTTTGAACGAGCGGATGACACCTGCCAGTTTCTTGGGAGCTTCAAACGCATAAGCGCGGTTGAACTCGGCCTGCTTGCGCTCGGATAGCTGCGCGAAACGCTCTTCCCAGGCAGCGCGTTCAGACGCACCACGGGCTCCGATAGCTTCCCATGCGGATTTCACGTTGGCTGGAACTTCAAACGCGTCATGCGGCCAGCCATAACCGTCTTTGGCAGCTTTCAACTGGTCCTGATCAGTCAGCGCACCGTGGCCTTTCGACGTATCCTGCGCAGCATGACCAAGAGCAATGTGGCTCTCGCATGCGATCATTGTCGGTTTGTTGGATTTCTTAGCCTGGATGATCGCCGCATCAATCGCCTTGGGGTCGTGACCATCAATTTCGATGACATGCCAGCCTGATGCTGCAAATCGACGAACCTGGTCCGTACGATCGGCGATATCAACTGTTCCATCGATGGTGATGTTGTTGTTGTCCCAGAAGACGATCAGTTTGCTCAGCTCGTGGCGACCGGCGAGGGTGATTGCCTCTTGGCTGACGCCTTCCATCAGGCAGCCGTCGCCTGCAATCACGTAAGTATAGTGGTCAACGACCTTCTTGCCGTAATGCGCGCGCTGAATTTCCTCGGCCATGGCAAAGCCAACGGCGTTGGAAATGCCCTGACCCAGTGGGCCAGTCGTGGTTTCGATGCCATCCACCAGGAAGTTCTCGGGGTGGCCTGCAGTTTTGGCGCCCAACTGACGGAAGTTTTTGATTTCTTCCAGCGTAACATCGCCGTGGCCCGTGAGATACAACAGTGAATAGACCAGCATCGAACCATGGCCAGCCGACAGGATAAAGCGGTCCCGGTCAGGCCAGTTCGGGGCCGATGCGTCAAACTTCAGGTGCTTTTCGAATAGCACGGTCGCAACATCGGCCATGCCCATCGGCATGCCGGAATGGCCGGAATTGGCAGCGGCAACAGCATCAAGGGTCAGGGTGCGGATAGCCGCAGCCTTGTCCCAGTGTTCGGGGTTGGCAGTACGCAGCGCAGTCAGGTCCACGGGTGTTGTTCCTTTGGATTACAGGCAGATTGCGCGCTCAATACCATCCAACCCTCAAAGTGCAAGCAGAACCGGGCGTGACACGCCGTCCTTGGTTCAACAGTGGTGCTCAAGTACTTGAAAGCAAAGAGTGGGTATTTTCCGGAACATTCCGTTAGACTAGGGACGAGCGGGGCTGGATTCGATTCGGCCAACCGAGCAACAGAATGAACCTTGGTAAAGAGGTGACAGGGGCATGAGTCAGATCGAGGAACTACAGCGCCGTATAGTAGCCGCCATGGAGCGGATCGGTTCGGGCGTCGAGGCATTGGGTGAGGCGGCCCCCGCTGGCGGAAATCAGGATCAGGAACTGCGCGCAGCACTTGATGAAGAGCGGGTCGCGAATGCTCAGTTAGAAGAACGCCTCAAATCCCTGAAAGAAAGACACGATCAGGAAATCGACGCGATGCGCGCCGACATCGAAACGCTGCGGGCGCAACCGGTAGATAGCGCCGAGGCCGATGGCTTGCGTCAACAGCTTGCTGAAGCCGCCGAGAAGCTGGCCGCAGTTGAGGCTGCACGGGCCGAACTGGCCGAAGCTAAAGCAGCTCTGGAAGATCGTGATGAAGTTACGGCGCTCAAAGCCGAAATTGAATCGCTGCGCGCCGAACAAGAAAACGTCGAAGATCCGGCACCGCTACGGGCAGAGTTGGAACAACTCAAGCCAATTGCGGGTAAGGCACAGGAGCTGGAAACCGAAATTGCAAAGCTTCGGTCTGAGCTTGCCGACAGCGAAAGGGTCGCGGAACTAAGCGCAGAGCTGGATATGCTGCGGGCCGAACGCGCAAGCCACGGCGCGGCGATGTCTCGCCTTGATGACGATCTTCAGCGACTGCGCAAGGCAAACGATCAGTTGCGCGAAGCGGTTGAGGAACTGCGTGCCGCAGCCGAAGATGGTGTGCCGGATGCTGAATTGCTGAACCGCGCAACCGTTGCCGAGCTTGAGGCGACCCGGGCTGCACGAGCAACGGACGCAGCCGAAGCCCACGCTGTTCTGGCGCGGCTGGAGCCATTGTTGACCCATGCCAATCTGGCTGAAGGAGAGGTGGAATAATGCCCGAAGTAACCATTCATATCGGTGGACGCGGCTTTGAAGTCTCTTGTCAGGAAGGCGAAGAGGTGTTCTTGCAATCTGCTGCCAAGATGTTGGACGACGAAGCACAGGTCTTGTCGGACCAGATCGGGCGCATGCCGGAATCACGGATGCTGCTGATGGCGGGTCTGATGCTGGCTGACAAAGCAGCAGCCAGCGAGGATCGTATCAAATCCGTCGAATCCAAACTGGCCGAAGTCGAAGCTGAACTGACAAACCTGAAGAACGCGCCTGCGCCCGAACCCGAGCGTGTAGAAGTTGCCGTAGTACCGCCATCGGTCACCGATACACTGGCTGAATTGGCCGCAAGGGCAGAGGCGCTGGCATCGGTTGTCGAGGAGAAATCTGCAAAATGAACAAACTGCGCGCAATCGCCTGCGGAGCACTGATGATGGTGCCCGCCACCGCAGCGCTGGCCGAGATTGATATCCTGTCGGTTACCTTTACCTGTGAAAACAACGTGCCGGTGCCTGTTAGCTATTTCAACGCCTCAGACGGGTCCGGTGCAGCAGCCTTGATTGTGGATAACAGCCTGGTGGCAATGCGTCAGGTGCCTAGCGGCTCGGGCATTCGGTACGAGTCGGTAGGGAGCGACGGAACCTATATCCTTCGCTCCAAGGGCTGGAATGCTACGATCAGCTATCAGGCGGCAGGATCTGCCGCCAATGAGCAGGTGATTTATCAGGAATGTACCAGCCGGTAATGCCTGATCAGGCGTTAGCCTCACGGATTTTGTCGGCTGCTTCTTTGTTGTAGCCGACACCGTTGTCGTCAAACAGAGTATCCAGCTCACCAGACAGCGTCATCTCGGTGATGATATCGCAGCCACCGACAAACTCGCCTTTGACGTAAAGCTGCGGAACGGTTGGCCAGTCGGAATAATCCTTGATGCCCTGGCGGACTTCCTCATCGGCCAGAACGTTCACGTCAGTGTAGTCCACGCCCATATAGTTCAGAACACCAGCCACGCGTGAAGAGAACCCGCATTGCGGCATTTCCTTGGTGCCTTTCATATACAGCACCACATCGTTGGCTTTGACGGTTTCGTCGATTTGGGTCTTAACGTCGCTCATTTCGCGTTTCCTTAATCTTACCCGTATGCGCGGGCTGTCATTTCGTCAGAGGGATTGGCGGCTTTGCCGCGAACTCCGTTCTTCTATTTTCTGGTTCGCTTCGTGAACCTTGTCGATATCGGCAACTTTCGTCACCCCGTCAGGCTCCCAAGGTCGGCGTTTCAAAGCCTCGGGGTCCGGACGCATGTCTGATAACCGGCGTTTGGTGTTGCGCTTCAGATAGGCCTCGATCAAGGCAGCGGCAACCACGAGCGCCAAGATTGCTCCTCCAATCCAGATGATCCAGTTACTCATTTCTTTGGAGTCATGATTTTGGCATACTCCTGAGGGTCTTTGGGAACACGAACCACAATTCCGTGTCCACCACCTCCGCCGGAGTCATAGCTCGCATTTACAAGCTGCTCGCCTTGCCCGGGTTCTATTCCACGCTCCGGTTTGGGATCTGATTTGGCTCTGCTGCGTGCCAATAGGGCCACGAGGATCACAGCTGCTAGAATTCCAGCAATGACCATCGCTGTTTGCATCACTCCGGCACTTTCGTTGTCAATGCCAGCGCATGAAGCTCACCATCGGGGCCGTCCATCTTGCCCTTTAGTGCTGCATAAACCGCACGTTGCTGCTGAACCCGGTTTTTCCCGCGAAAGCTCTCGTCCACAACCATTGCAGACATATGAACACCATCATGCCCGCCGACCTGAATTTCCGCATCGGGAAAGGCTTCTCGCAGCAGGTGTTCAATTTCGTGGGCGCTCATCGGCATGTAGGTTTCTCCTGAAGGTCTTTATCAAG
Organism: Ruegeria sp. CE12; assembly: GCF_056537525.1. Classification (NCBI taxonomy): domain Bacteria; kingdom Pseudomonadati; phylum Pseudomonadota; class Alphaproteobacteria; order Rhodobacterales; family Roseobacteraceae; genus Ruegeria; species Ruegeria sp. CE12. The sequence goes on from NZ_JBQFRS010000002.1 coordinate 616,054, forward strand.
ATGTAGAGCGATGCAGGAGCCCGTGCAAGGGTGTGCAGCGCTCTCAGAAATAGCAAATCCTGCGCCGTATATCAGGCGCAGGATTTTGAGTTTTCGCTATCTGATGCCAGCGGTCAGGCCACGGCCTCGGCAAAGCTGGACCGGAAGGTTGCTGTTAACTCTTCCAAAGGTGCCTCGGATGCGCCGATCTTGACGCTGTCACCGGTGAAGCGACCCACAGATACCAATGGAACACCTGCCTGACCTGCGGCGATCATCAGCGCTTCGGCCTGATCAAAATTGCAGGCAACCAGATAACGCGCCTGATCTTCACCGAACAGGAATTCGGTTGATGCGTCATCCAGGTGAATGCCGACTTTGGCGGCCTCGGCCAGTTCAAACGCTGCCAGAGCAAGGCCTCCGTCACCCAGATCGGTGCAGGCTTTGATCATGTCGCGGTTCGCGCGGATAAATTCGCCGTTGCGCTGCTCGGCCTCAAGGTCAACATGCGGCGCATCGCCGTCTTCACGATTGAAGACTTCGGCCAGCAGAGCGGACTGACCCAGATGGCCATTGGTTTCCCCAATCACCATCGCAACGTGACCTTCACGCACTTCATTGCCAATGATTTCATCGGTGTGAGACAGCAGACCAACCGCACCAATGGTCGGAGTAGGCAGGATCGCTTGTCCATCTGTCTCGTTATAAAGCGAGACATTGCCTGACACGATTGGCATGTCCAGAGCAGCTACCGCAGCGCCGATACCCTGTATCGCGCCAACGAACTGACCCATGATCTCGGGTTTTTCCGGGTTGCCAAAGTTCAGGTTGTCAGTTGTCGCCAGCGGCTTGGCGCCAACTGCTGTCAGGTTGCGATACGCTTCGGCTACAGCCTGTTTGCCACCTTCTTCAGGGTTGGCCCGGACATAGCGCGGCGTCACGTCCGACGTGAATGCCAGTACCTTGTCGGTTCCATGTACACGGATCATGCCCGCGCCCAGACCCGGCGTGCGGGCTGTGTCGGCCATAACCATAGTGTCATACTGTTCGTAGACCCATTGTTTGCCGGCATAGTTTGGTGAAGAGAGCAGGGCGCGCAGACCATCGATTGGATCGATCTGAGGTACTTCTGCCAGTTCTTCAGCCTGGGGTGTCGCCACCCACGGGCGATCATACTCCGGAGCGGTCGAGGCGAGTTTGGACAAAGGCAGGTCCGCTTTGACTTCGCCGTTGTGCATGATCAGAAAACGGTCTTCGGCAATTGTTTCGCCAACGATGGCGAAGTCCAGATCCCACTTTACGAATACCGCGCGGGCCTCGGCCTCAAGCTCGGGCTTGAGAACCATGAGCATGCGTTCCTGAGACTCGGACAGCATCATTTCATAGGCTGTCATGTTCTCTTCGCGCTGCGGTACTGTTTCCAGATCGAGGCGTACGCCCAGACCGCCTTTGTCGCCCATCTCAACGGCCGAGCAGGTCAGGCCCGCCGCACCCATATCCTGAATCGAGATTACAGCACCGGTCTGCATCAGCTCCAGTGTCGCTTCCATCAGGCGTTTTTCTGTGAACGGGTCGCCAACCTGAACGGTGGGACGTTTTTCTTCGATCGTGTCGTCGAACTCGGCAGAGGCCATTGTTGCACCACCAACCCCGTCACGGCCTGTCTTTGCGCCAAGGTAGACGACGGGCATACCAACGCCCGAAGCTGCCGAGTAGAAAATCTTGTCGCTGTCCGCCAGACCCGCAGCAAATGCGTTTACGAGGCAGTTGCCATTGTATGCAGGGTGGAAGCGAACTTCGCCACCGACACAAGGGACGCCGAAGCAGTTGCCATAACCGCCAATGCCTTCAACCACGCCGTTTACCAACTGGCGGGTCTTGTGATGACCCGGCTCACCAAAGGACAGGGCGTTCATCGAAGCAATCGGACGTGCACCCATGGTGAAAACGTCGCGCAGGATGCCACCCACGCCGGTCGCCGCACCCTGATAGGGTTCGATGTAAGACGGGTGGTTGTGGCTTTCCATCTTGAAGACCACGGCCTGACCGTCGCCGATATCGACAACACCAGCATTCTCACCGGGACCGCAGATGACCTGAGGGCCTGAAGTTGGCAATGTACGAAGCCATTTCTTGGAGGATTTGTAGGAACAATGTTCGTTCCACATCGCCGAGAAAATACCCAGTTCTGTAAAGCTCGGCTCGCGCCCAATGATCTCAAGGATCATATCGTATTCTTCGGGTTTCAACCCGTGTGCAGCAATCAGATCCGGTGTGATGGCGGGCTCTTGCATGGTCTGTCCTGTTTTCAAGGTGGCCGAGTTTGGGCGCCTTTTAGGGCAAGGGCGCGCCGGTGGGAAGGGTCAAGAGCGCGCAGCCCCTTCAGAAGCGCTGTCCGACATAGATATAAAGCTGATCTTTATCCAGATTGTTACGTGCCCAGTCCACCGTAAAATCAACCGGGAACTTCTTGGACACGCGATAACGCGCACCTAAACCAAAGGCGGAATGCGTTCCACCACCTGAGAGATCGGAAAAGCTGTCGCCGGTTTGACCGACACCACCAAACGCAACAGCGCCGATACGTTTGGTGAATTGATGGCGATACTCTACCTGCAGCGAGGCTGAGCGAAAGTCGAGGAACTGGGTCACCGGGAACCCGCGAAAGGCGTCTGTCCCACCTAACGAACATTGATCAAAGAACGGAGTCTCTTGCGATGCCGCGCACGTTGATACTCGAGCTGCGATAACGCCATTGGGAGTAGGGTTGAAGTACTTGGTAAAGTTCACGAACGACTTGGAGTAATCACCAGTGATACCTTCGAGCGTGTAACTATGTGACGCCTCAAAGTTGAGATTGAACCCTTTTGTCGGATAGATGGTGTCGTCGCGGGTATCCCAGTTGGCCACCAAGGCGGGGGTGACAATTTCCATGTTGAGAAACCGATCGAATGGCGGCGGTATAGGTGGCAAGCCTAGACCATCGGGGCTGATCGATGTGTTCAGATAACGAACCGCAATCCCTGCTGAAATATCCGGTGTGAAACCGTATGACAGTTCGAGCCGACCAAGGTCACCTTCCTGGGTGATCGGCAGACGCCCGATGGGGGTGAAGAGATCGTAGTTGATATTGGCCTTTGCATAGAGCGATTTGATCAGCCAGCGATTGTTGTCGAAGGCGAAATTTGCAGCGCCACCATAAGCTTCGCTGCCATTGCTGGACCTCAGAGCTGCTAGGCCAATCAGCGAAGGTTTTGAACCTTCATCAATTGTGAACAGATATCCTGCTGCAAGGGTAAGCCCGGAACCAATCGTCGGATCTGAAAATGGAATGGGTACCACAATGACCGAGCCATTCCCAAACCCTACGGTTTCTTCTTCCTGTGCGTCATCGAAAGTATCGACATTGGGCTCAAGCGTGATCGAACCGGCGATGGTGACAGACGCGCTGCAGGCAAGAATTGGCAGAGATAGAGTAATGGCATGAGGTCGCATGCACTTTACCTTATTCGAAATGAAAAAGGGGCAGCGAAGATATCTCCGCTGCCCCTGCATGTTGGTTAGGTCAGGCTGGTCCCTGTTCCTTGTTGACCGCATCACTTGCGGCCGCGCCAATTGCGGCCTTTTGCTGGTCGGACAGGTTTTCCGCTTCTTCGAGTCCCGGTATCGCGACGCGCACTTCGCGACGGGCAAAGTCGATTCCGTTTTCCTTGAAGGCCGCTTTGACTCGGTTGAAGATTTCCTTGCGCAGCGTGAACTGCTTACCGGGTTTGGCCATGAACTTACCGCGGATGATCATGCCGACATCGTCAAAGTCGAACACGCCCTGTGACTTGAACGGCTGGAGGAAGCCATCCTTGTGGGTTTCGTCCTCCATCATCTCGGCACCGATCTTTTTGAAGATCTTCTTCACTTTGTTCGGATCCGTGTCGAAAGGAACAGTGAATTTCAGTTTCATGATGACCCAGTCACGGCTGTAGTTAGTCAGCTTCTGAATCTCACCATAAGGAATGGTGTGAACCGGACCGCGGTGGTGACGCAATTGCATCGAGCGGATCGAGATTTTCTCGACCGTACCCGTGGTTCCGCCGACATCAACGTATTCGCCAACACGGAAGGCATCGTCGATCAGGAAGAAAATACCGCCTACGATGTCCGAAACCAGTTTCTGTGCACCAAAACCAATGGCCAGACCAAGGATACCAGCACCGGCCAGCAGTGGCGTAATATCCATTCCCAGAGCGCCCAGCGCGAGCAGGCCGAAGATAACCGCAATTGCGACCTGTGCCGTAACGCGCAGCAGTGGCAGGACGGTTGCCAGACGTGAACCGCCTGTACCGCCGCCTTCGCCCGCTTCCTCATCGGGGCTTTGACCTTCGGTCTCTTCTTTCGCCAGTCGGCGGTTGATCCAGAGCGAGACGACCTCATTCAGGATGTAGCCGAAGGCAACGAGGATGAAGAATTGGATCACACGTCCGCCAGCATCGGTTCCGGCGCCCGCGATTTCCTGCAGGTCCAGATCCCAGGCATTTGCGATCATCAGAACGATGAAGATACCGGCCAGAACACGACCGATACGAATGTAGCTGCGTTTCGTGGATTTGTAGGCACGTTCAGCGATTGCACCATGTCCCATGATGGGCGGTTGCAGGTGTCGAACCAATCCTCTGATCAGCGTGTCGAGCGCTGGCAAGATCAGCAACCAGAACATTGTCGCAAAGTGTGCACCTTCGGCGGCCATCGCGACCAGCTGCGGGTCTTTGGTGGCTGCAAGATATTCAACCACGAACCACATGACGAAGGACACGCCGATTGCGAAATAGGGATAGAATTCGGCTACCCATTCATCAAACTCGGTCCGGTCGGGATCGGTGCCGCGCATCATGTCGCTCAGACCTTTGCGAGCGGTCCAGGCAATCAGGCCGATATAGATATGGATCGATGTGTTCAGCCAGAAACCCAGTCGGGTCTCGCCCATTTCGACACCGTTGAGGGTGTTGAAGCGGATGATGAACATGGTGAACCCGATCAGCAGGAACAGACCGATCAGGTTGCGATGCAGGTATTTGGCCCAATGATCGTCGATGTTAACCAGTCGAAGTTCGGACCTTTCGGGGGCGAGCACGAAACGGGAAATTGCAGCGCCAAGCCTTGGGAACCAGATCAGGAAAAATACGAATGGAGCAACCTGTGCGATTTGCTCGGGGTTCAGCAGTTGACGACCAACAAAGACGAGCGTGTAGTAAAAGACCACTAGGCCCAGCAGTTCCCGGCAAAAACGTTTGATCAGGAACATGACTGCTCCGCGCAAATCGTGTTCGGCATCTCCCGGAACGGCTTTGATCCAACGACGTGTCCAAATACCAACGATCTTTTCAGCGGCAAAACCTATGGCCAGCGCCAGGAAGGTAAAGCCGAACAAGGTCATTAAGCCGCTTGAGCCAAAAGCCTTGCCAAAATTGGTAATTGCTTCGATCTGCAAAGTTACAAGGGACGGCAACTTTCTGATTACATCCACCCAGGATGCAGCCATTGCTGTGGCTGTTTCGGTGACGCGCGTTACCAGACCCTTCTTTGCAGGTGCCTGAGCCTGTTTGGCCGCAACAGCATCAAGCCGTTCAAGCAGTATCGAGCGGACCTGATCGTCAGACATACGGGCGACGAGATCGTCCACCTGATCGGGCGTCAGATCATCTGGAATGGTGACCGGAGCGGGTGCAGAAGAGGAGGTGCTGGTTGATGGCACCTGTGCGAACGCTGGTACCGCGAAACAAATCGCGGCAAGCAACGCCAGCACAAGGCGTAGTGGGTGGAACATTTGCTTTCCCTCGAAGGCAGAAAATTTGTTTATTTTCCCGCATCATAGCCATATCGGGGGGAAATTCCCAGTGAAATTGGGATGGTGCGACCTTCGAAACTACAAAGTACGAAAAAAAAGGCCGAGCACTAAGCTCGGCCGTAGTCCAACAGGGAGGTATGAAGATGATGAGCGTTTCAGCATCACCGCCTTCGAGTGCTCATTTAGTTATCACTGTATGTACGTTCAAGATTTTTTCACAAACATTGGTACATGTCCGCTATGTCATAGGCGCATAGCTAGAGTTTTCCCAATTGCCTCAGATGTTTGCGGTGCGCGATGATCTCATCCTGAACGAAATCCCGGAAGGCGGCGACACGTTTAGAATGTCTTAATTCTTCGGGATAGGCGAGATAGACAGGTACATCGGCGCTTTCAATGTCTGATAGTATCGGGACCAGATCAGGAAAATCTTCGGTCACATAGTCAGGCAGCACACCAATACCCAGATTGTGCAGTACTCCCTGCAATACACCAAAATAGTTGTTCACGGTCAGCAACGAACTTGGGTTACAGGTCATGAGATGCCGCACCATCGAAGCGCCAGCGCCAACCTGAGGTGCTGACGGGGTCTGGCAGATCAAACGATGCTTGGCGATATCTTCGAGTGTCTGAGGCGCGCCACCATGGGTGTCCAGATAATCGCGGGTCGCATAAAGCAGCATTTGAACCGTCATCAGCCGTTTGCGCACCAGATCTGCCTGGCTGGGTTCTTTCATGCGGATCGCAACGTCGGCCTCGCGCATCGGAAGGTCCAAAACACGTTCTTCCAGCATCAGGTCGATGTTGAGATCAGGGTATTGCTCATAAAGCTTCGGAAGGCGCGGGGCCAGCCAAAGGGTTCCAAACCCGAAGGTGGTCGTTACGCGAAGAACGCCGAACACTTCATCTTCGCTGTCCCGGATGCGCGCAGCAGCTGCATCCAATCGTTTGGACATGGCAGAAGTGGCGTCGAACAGAAGCTCACCCTGTTCGGTCAGAATCAGGCCGCGTGCATGACGGTGAAAAAGGGTGGCATCCAGTGATTCTTCCAGTGCGCGAATTTGCCGACTGACTGCAGATTGGGACAGATTAAGCTTGTCTCCCGCATGAGTCAGACTGCCCGCGTCAGCTACTGCGTGAAATATTCTAAGCTTGTCCCAATCCATAACCGCAACTTTCGTTATCCTCACGCAGCCCTATATGAAAGAGGTAACAAATTCCACATTCAAACGGCGAAATCGTTACGCAATAGGGGAAAATCACTATACGGGTCAGCTTTTATGACCTAAAATGTTTACAAATGCAGCACACTAATCCGACGAGGGGAGACGTCAGATGAGTCAGCCGAAAATATCGCTCAACGACCGTTTCGATCTATCCAAAAGCCCTGTTCTTCTGAACGGGACGCAAGCGCTTGTTCGCCTCATGATGATGCAAAAGGCGCGTGACCGTGATGCCGGGTTGAATACCGCCGGTCTGGTCACTGGGTACCGGGGATCCCCTTTGGGCGCTGTAGACCTGCAAATGTCGCGGGCGCAAAAGCAGCTTGCCGAGAATGACGTCACTTTTCAGTTTGGATTGAATGAGGATCTGGCGGCGACCGCTTTGTGGGGAAGCCAGCAAGCCGGGTTGCGCGGAGACGGCAAGTTCGACGGCGTCTTTGGTCTTTGGTACGGCAAAGGACCAGGGGTTGACCGTTCTGGCGACGTGATGCGTCACGCGAACATGGCGGGAACCGGCAAGTATGGCGGTGTCCTGATGGCCATGGGCGACGACCATACGGGTGAAAGCTCGACTGTGTTGCATCAATCCGAATGGTCATTGGTCGACATGTACATGCCGGTGGTCAGCCCGGCGGGCGTGCAGGAAATCCTTGATTACGGCATCTATGGTTTCGCGCTCAGCCGGTTTGCAGGCGTCTGGGTTGGTTTGAAGACCATGAAGGATACGATCGAAGTAACCTCGGTTGTCGATGGTCGCCCGGATCGTATGCGGCTTGTCACGCCCGAGTTCGACATGCCTGAGGGTGGTTTGAATATCAGATTGGGTGATACGCCACATCTGCAGGAAACGCGGGTCATTGATTACAAGCGCTTTGCGGCTGAGACTTTTTCACATGCCAATAGGCTGGATCGCCGGGTCTGGGGTAAATCCGGGGCCAAGATCGGTATCGCCGCTGCAGGTAAGAACTGGCTGGATCTTGTCCATGCCATGTCACTGCTGAACATCGACGAGAATGAGGCCGAAAGACTTGGGATTACCACCTACAAGATCGGGCAGACTTTCCCGCTTGATATGAAGGGGTTCCACGACTGGGCCGAAGGGCTGGACCTGATCATTATCGTCGAAGAAAAGCGCAAGCTGATTGAGGTGCAAGTTAAGGAAGCCATTTTCGACGACCGTCGCGGGCGTCGGGTGTACGGTTGGTACAAGGGTGGAGCAGGCACATTGCATCGTGAGGAGCTGTTCCCGACCCGAGGCGCGCTCGACCCGATCATGATTGCGGAAAAATTGGGTGAAATCCTGATTGAGGAGGGGCGTGATACCGATGGTGTCCGTGCCGGTCTGGACCAGTTGAACGAGGCGCGCCGGGCTGACAACGCGCAAGAGATTGCGACCCGTCTGCCCTATTTCTGTTCGGGCTGCCCGCATAACAGTTCGACCAAAGTACCAGATGGCAGCCGTGCCTATGCTGGGATCGGGTGCCACTACATGGTGCAGTGGATGGACCGGAATACGACCGGCTTCACCCAGATGGGTGGTGAGGGTGCCAACTGGATCGGTGAGGAGCCTTTCTCGACCACAAAGCATGTGTTCCAGAACCTTGGCGACGGTACCTACAACCACTCGGGTGTTCAGGCCATTCGCGCAGCTTTGTCTGCAGGAACCAACATTACCTTCAAAATCCTGTTCAATGATGCCGTTGCTATGACCGGCGGGCAGGATAACGAAGGTGATCTGACGGCCGAGCGGATCGTTCGTGAGGTCAAAGCGATGGGCGTGCGCCATGTGGCGGTGGTCTACGACGAGAAGGAAGATGTGAACTTCAAGGCGTTGCCGTCAGACGTGGAAACATTTGAACGCGCTGACCTGATGAGCGTTCAGGAAAAATTCCGCGAGATAGAGGGCGTGTCTGTCCTCGTGTATATTCAGACATGTGCCGCTGAAAAACGTCGCCGCCGCAAGCGGGGCAGCTTTCCTGATCCGGACAAACGGGTATTCATCAACACCGATATCTGCGAAGGCTGCGGTGATTGCGGCGTTCAGTCCAACTGTGTTTCGATTGTTCCAAAAGAGACTGAACTAGGCCGAAAGCGTGCGATTGATCAGTCAAGCTGTAACAAGGACTTCTCTTGTCTCAGTGGGTTCTGCCCATCGTTCGTGACGCTCGAAGGTGCAAAAATCCGCAAGGAGGCTACAACTGATCTGGACCTGCCAGACTTGCCAGATCCGTCTCTGCCGGTGATCAAGGGAACGCATAACGTGGTCATCACGGGCGTTGGCGGGACCGGTGTTGTTACCATCGGCGCGGTTTTGGCTCAGGCGGCCCAGATCGACGGTAAGGGCGCTGGTATGATGGAGATGGCTGGCCTCGCCCAAAAGGGCGGTGCGGTTCATATCCACTGCAGACTAGCCAACAAACCCGAAGATATCAGCGCCATCCGTGTGGCAACCGGAGAGGCGCACGCGTTAATCGGTGGTGATCTCGTAGTGTCGGCCGGGGCCAAGACGTTAGGTCTGACGCAAACCGGCCAGACAGGCGCAGTGGTCAATAACCACGAAATCATCACCGGCGATTTTACACGGGATACCGAATTCAATATTCCAAGCGACCGCTTGGAACTGGCCCTCGAGGCCCGCCTGAAAGATGGCCTGGATCTGTTCGATGCCACCGATCTGGCACGTGCGGTGATGGGTGACTCGATCTATTCCAACATGATGGTCTTTGGTGCAGCCTGGCAACGTGGACTGCTTCCGGTCAGCCATGAGGCCATTTTGCAGGCTATAGAACTGAACGGTGCCGCAGTCGAACGGAACAAACGTGCCTTCGAGGTTGGTCGCTGGGCCGTTTTGCACCCAGATGAAGTAGCCAAAATCCTGAAACCTGGCGTGACCGAACTGCCGAAAACACTGGATCAGAAGATTGATCTGCGTGTGGAGCATTTGACGGCTTATCAAGGGAACCGACTTGCCAAGCGCTATCGCAAGCTTGTTGACGCCATTGAAGACCGTGAGGTCAAAGAAGCGGTCGTCAAAGGATATCACAAGCTGTTGTCCTACAAGGATGAATACGAAGTCGCGCGTTTGTTGCTGAGCAGCCGAGAAAAGGCTGCGGCTGAATTTGATGGTGACTTCAAGATGACCTTCCATCTCGCGCCGCCTATTCTGGGTGGTAAGGGGTCTGATGGTCGCCCTCGTAAACGCGCCTTTGGTGAATGGCTGTCAGGGCCGCTTAAGCTGATGGCCAAAATGAAGGGTTTGCGTGGGACGCCGCTCGATATCTTTGGATACAGTGCTGAACGGCGCATGGAACGCGCGCTGATCCGGCAGTACGAAAAGGACATGAAAGAGGTATTGCCGAAGCTTTCGCCCGAGACAAAAGACGCTATTGCAGCTCTTGGTCGGCTTCCCTTGGATATTCGTGGGTTTGGCCCGGTTTTGATTGCCAATGAGACCAAGGCTGCCAAACGGCGCGAGGAATTGCTTGCGGCAATTCGGCAAGGTGGCGAAAAGCTCAAGGAGGCGGCCGAGTAGATCGTCACAGGACTGTCATGCAAGCTAGGCAAAACTGTTGCGACAACCTATGTAGCAGGCAGCAAACCGGAGACCTTTATGCCCTCGCGCCGCCACGTCGCTCGTGACATTTCTTATGCCTATTCTGCCGAAACCAAAGGCGGCAGAATGGTCATCAAGCTTATGGAAAACACAACGGGCCGTCTGCGCCTGATCAAGCGTGCGGACGGATATGAGCAAGAGGTGGCCAACGGTCGCGACTTCTGGTCCGTTATGGTCGAACGTTATGGACTGTCGCTGGATGTGGTCGGGGGATCGCTGACGAACATACCAAAGGACAGGCCACTGATCCTGATCGCGAACCATCCCTACGGGATTCTTGATGGGCTGATGATGGGGCACATTCTGTCTCAGGCTCGTGGCGATTTTCGCATTCTGGCGAACCACGTGTTTCGCAAGGCCGAAGATCTGAACCGAATTATCTTGCCGATCTCGTTTGACGAAACGAAGGAGGCCATGAAGCTGAACCTGGAAACCCGCAAAAACGCGCTGAATTATCTGGGCGAGGGTGGGGCCATCGGAATATTTCCTGGCGGGACAGTCAGCACGGCAGCGAAGCCATTCTCACACCCAATGGATCCGGGTTGGCGTGGTTTCACCGCACGTATGGTGGCAAAATCCAATGCTACTGTTGTGCCGGTTTTCTTCGATGGTCACACGTCACGCCTGTTCCAGATCGCAAGCCATCTTCATTACACCCTTCGCATGGGTTTGCTGATCAAAGAGTTCAAAAAGCGTGTCGATACACCTGTAAAAGTCGTGATCGGAGAGCCCATTGGCCGCGACGTATTGGACCCGCTGGCCAAGGATACGCGCAAGATGATGGATTTCCTGCGCAAAGCCACGTATGAGCTGTCTCCAAAGCCGTTGAAGTCGTATGACTACGGTTATGAATTTGAGGAACGGCATCGCGCCTGAAGGGGCAAATGGCAGTAGGTATCTTTGATTCCGGGTTGGGCGGTCTGACCGTCCTGGACGCAGCTCAGAAACGTCTGTCGGACGTTGATTTTCTGTATTTTGCGGACAGCGCACATGCGCCTTATGGCGTGCGTGATGCAGAAGATATCTATCAACTCACCCGCAAGGCAGTGTCCGATCTGTGGTCGCGTGGGTGTGATCTGGTGATTCTCGCCTGCAACACAGCGAGCGCCGCCGCGCTGCGTCGGATGCAGGAAGAAGGTGTACCAGAAGGCAAGCGCGTTTTGGGCGTGTTCGTACCACTGATCGAAGCCCTGACCGAGCGGCAATGGGGCGACAACAGCCCACCTCGCGAAGTGGCGGTCAAGCACGTGGCGTTGTTTGCGACACCCGCAACCGTATCGAGCCGTGCCTTTCAGCGCGAGCTCGCATTCCGTGCAATCGGCGTAGATGTTGAGGCCCAGTCCTGCGGCGGCGTCGTTGACGCGATCGAAGACGGGGACATGATCCTGGCCGAGGCATTGGTCCGGTCCCATGTCGATGCGCTGAAACGCAAGATGCCCGAACCACAAGCAGCTATTTTGGGCTGCACCCACTATCCGCTGATGGCCGAGACCTTCCAGAAAGCGCTTGGGCCAGACGTACAGGTTTTCAGCCAGGGTGATCTGGTTGCTCAAAGTCTTGCCGACTATCTGCAGCGCCATCCAAATATGCTGGGAACCGGCAAGGGTGGTTTCGTGACAACCGGTAAACCGGACTTTGTCAGCGATCGCGCAACACAATTCCTCCGACGACAAATCACATTTGAGGCGGCCTGACTTAGGTCAAGGAAACAGCCGCATTGATTCTGTAGTTCGATGATCGTCACATCGGCGATCGATACGTATGACACTCAAATACAAAGAGGTCTGACATGACCCATAAAATCGCAATTCTTGGCGCGTCCGGTTACACCGGTGCGGAACTGGTGCGGCTGATCGCCGAGCACCCGAACATGGAAATCGTGGCTTTGGCGGCCGAGCGCAAAGCCGGTCAATCTATGGCACAGGTCTTTCCCCATCTGCGGCATCTAGATTTGCCGGTGCTGTGCAAAATCTCTCAGATCGACTTTTCCAAGATTGACCTATGTTTCTGCGCGTTGCCGCACAAAACCAGCCAAGAGGTCATCCGTGACTTGCCCAAGACACTGAAGATCATCGATCTTTCGGCCGATTTCAGGCTGCAGGATGCTGAGGAATACGAGAAGTGGTACGGCAATCCTCATACGGCGCTCGAACAACAGGAAGAGGCTGTGTACGGTCTGACCGAGTTCTATCGGGAAGAAATCCGCAATGCCCGGCTTGTTGCCGGAACCGGTTGTAATGCCGCAACCGGGCAGTATGTCTTGCGGCCCCTTATTTCTGCGGGGGTTATCGATCTGGATGACATCATTCTCGACCTGAAATGCGCTGTTTCGGGGGCGGGGCGGTCGCTGAAAGAAAACCTGCTACATGCAGAGTTGAGCGAAGGGGCCAATGCCTACGCCATCGGAGGATCGCACCGGCATCTAGGTGAATTCGATCAGGAGTTCTCCAAGCTGGCCGGGCGGACTGTACATGTGCAGTTTACACCGCACCTGATCCCGGCCAACCGGGGCATTCTGGCGACGACCTATGTGAAGGGTGATCCGCAAAGTGTTTATGAGACGCTGTGCTCCACCTACGAAAATGAACCATTCATCCAGATGTTGCCATTTGGCGAGGCCCCGTCGACCCACCATGTCCGGGGCTCCAACTTCTGTCATATCGGTGTGGCTGCGGATCGGATCGAGCGTCGCGCCATTGTGATCGCAACATTGGATAACCTGACAAAAGGTAGCAGCGGGCAAGCCTTGCAGAATGCCAACCTGATGTTAGGTGAGGCTGAGACCCAGGGGCTGATGATGGCCCCACTATTCCCGTGAGGACGGTATGAAAACACTCAAGAAACGTCGTCGTGTACAGATCATAGTTCTGGCCGTTGTTGCCTTGGCTTTGTCGACGGCGTTGATTGGGTATGCCATGCGGGACGGCATCAATTTCTTCCGCTCACCCAGCCAGGTTGTTGCTGAGCCGCCAAAACCAACCGAAGTGTTTCGCATCGGAGGTCTGGTTGAAGAAGGCTCTATCATCCGCGGGCAAGGTGAAACTGTCCGCTTTGTTGTTACGGATGGGGGCGAGAGCGTCCCGGTATCATTTACCGGGGTGCTGCCTGATCTATTCTCTGAAAATCAGGGTATGGTGGGAACTGGAAGCTACGTGAACGGTGTGTTCGAAGCCACGGAAATCCTTGCAAAACACGATGAGACCTACATGCCGAAAGAGGTCGTGGATGCGTTGAAAGAACAGGGTGTCTACAAAGAGGCCGACGAGGGCTGATTTTCATCTGAAATCAATGGATGGATGACCAAAGGGGCGTTGCCAGGGATAGACCTGCAGCGCCCTTACTATTTCGGCTGTCTTAATGAAGTTGTCTGACCGTTTGCAGCATCAAGCGGAGGTTGTTGCATGCAGACGGTTCGTCAGATTGCCCAAGGGATTGTGGCGCGTGAAGGGGGATTTGTGGATGATCCCGATGATCCGGGTGGGGCGACCAAATTCGGTGTGACCATTCACACTATGCGGCGATTGGGTTTGGATTTGGATCACGATGGCGTGGTGAACCGTGCCGACGTTCGTGCTTTGACACGCGATCAGGCGGTAGATGTTTTTCTGACCCATTATTATCGCAAACCGCGCATAGAGCTGCTGCCCGAAGCTCTGCAACCTTCTTTGTTTGACATGTATGTAAACGCAGGCGCGCAGGCGGTGAAAATACTGCAACGGCTTCTCCGAGAAATGGGGTTTGAGGTGAACGTGGATGGCGCGTTGGGCCCCAAGACCGCTCAGGCATCTCATTCGGCCGCTGATCCAAATCCGATTGCGTTGCGGGATGCGTACGGCGTTGCAAGGCGGAACTACTATTTCAGATTGGCAGACCGCAGACCTGCCTCGAGAAAATATGCGCGCAGTCGGTCTGGCGGCAAAGGCGGATGGATCAAACGGGCTGAGGAGTTTCTTTCGCCGACTTACCACCTTAGCGACGCAGAGTTTCAAATTAGGGTTTCAGGATGGGATTGATTTCTGGCTTGTTGGGTTTTCTGTTCGGAAACGGGCGAAATGTCGTACGCGAAACTGCCGAAGTGTTTCGTGAAAATACCGAGTCTGGGGCAGAGCGAAGCGCGACCATGCGGGTGCAGGCCATGACGCAATTCGGGGCAGAATTTCATACGTCCGGAAAGAGTGGCTTTGACCGCTTTATGGACGGCCTGAACCGATTGCCTCGGCCCGCACTTGCCTTGGGGACGCTGGGATTGTTCGGGGCAGCCATGGTCGATCCATTGTGGTTTGCTGAGCGGATGCAGGGCATCGCATTAGTCCCCGAGCCTCTGTGGTGGCTGCTGGGGGTGATCGTCTCTTTCTATTTTGGCGCTCGGCATCAGGCCAAAGTTCAGGATTTGCAGCGAGAGATCACCGCGACGATGGTCCGTGCGCCGGCTGTGGTGGCCAATCTCGAGGCGCTCGATCGATTGCGCAACGATACTCCGGGTGCTGCGGATCCGGGTCACGACGCTCAGCTAAAAATCAATGTAGCGCAACCGGATGCGAACCGTGCACTCGAGGACTGGAGACAGTTAAGGCGACCCTGAGCCGCGACACTATGTGCGCTGTTTCCGGGCGAAAGTGATTGGCGCTTGCCCGGAGACAGGATTATACCCTTGGCCATGATTACAGAGCTCGGCCACTTCGCACTGATCCTAGCCTTTTTTGTAGCCATCGTCCAAAGCGTAGTCCCCCTGATCGGGGCGGCAAAACGTTGGACTGGCTGGATGGTTTTTGCTGAACCTGCGGCAATATCCCAGTTCATCCTGACAGCCTTTGCTTTCGGCGCACTGGTCTGGGCGTTCGTCACATCCGACTTTTCGCTACGTATCGTCGTCGAAAACAGCCATTCGGCAAAGCCGATGCTGTACAAGATCAGCGGCACATGGGGGAACCACGAAGGTTCCATGCTGCTGTGGGTGTTGATCGTCGCGCTATTTGGCGCCATGGCCGCTATATTTGGAGGGGGCTTGCCGCCAACCTTGAAGGCACGTGTTCTGTCGGTTCAGGCTGCGATCGGAGTGGCGTTTTTCGCGTTTATCCTGTTTACGTCGAACCCGTTCGACCGACTGGTAGTAGCACCCTTTGACGGGCGGGATCTGAACCCTCTGTTGCAGGATCCGGGTTTGGCCTTCCATCCGCCATTCCTCTATCTGGGCTACGTTGGCTTGAGTATGGCGTTCAGCTTTGCAGTTGCTGCGTTGATCGAAGGCCGCATTGATGCCGCGTGGGGGCGTTGGGTACGTCCTTGGACGCTTGCTGCCTGGATCTTCCTGACGATCGGTATCGCATTGGGGTCGTGGTGGGCCTATTACGAGCTGGGTTGGGGCGGTTTCTGGTTCTGGGATCCGGTCGAGAACGCCTCTTTCATGCCATGGTTGCTGGCGGCGGCGCTTCTGCATTCGGCGATCGTGGTTGAAAAGCGGGAGGCTCTAAAAAGCTGGACCATCCTGCTGGCGATCATTGCGTTCGGTTTTTCGCTGATCGGTACGTTCATTGTCCGGTCCGGTTTGCTGACTTCGGTGCACGCGTTCGCAAACGATCCTGAACGGGGTGTGTTCATTCTGTTCATTCTCGTGATCTTGATCGGTGGCGCGCTGACCCTGTTTGCTGCGCGCGCTCAGGCGATGGAGGCCAAAGGTGTGTTTGGCATGGTCAGCAGGGAAAGCGCACTGATTTTGAACAATATCCTGCTGGCTGTAAGCTGTTTTGTTGTGTTCGTCGGTACGATGTGGCCGATGGTTGCCGAGATGGCTTTTGACCGGAAATTGTCGGTTGGTGCACCATTCTTCAATTCGGCATTTACACCGTTCATGATTGCATTGGGGATTGCCTTGCCGATTGGCGCGATCCTGCCTTGGAAGCGTGGAAAACTGGGACGTGCTGCCTGGTCGCTGCGATATGCGTTCATTCTGGCTGTTGCGCTGGCGCTGCTGGTTTGGGTTATGCAGACAGGGCGCAGCGCGATGGGTCCGATCGGGTTGTTCCTTGGGGCATGGATTACCTTTGGTGCCATTGTTGATCTGTGGAGCCGCACGGGCCGCAATGGCAGTTTCAAGCGCTTGCTGCGCCTGCCAGGTGCTGACTGGGGCAAGGCCGTGGCACATACCGGGCTGGGTGTCACCATGTTCGCAATCGCAGGTCTGACTGCATGGGAAGTAGAGGACATTCGCGTCGTCCAACCGGGACAACCGTTTGAGGTAGGGCAATACACTTTGACCCTGCAGGACGTAAAACGCGTTCAGGGGCCAAATTATTTTTCGACCATGGCCGACATAGTGGCAGAAAAAGATGGTCGCCCGATCGCCACATTGCATCCTGAAAAGCGGGACTACCCGGTGGCACGGATGCCTACGACTGAGGCTGCAATTGACTACCGGTTCCTGCGAGATCTCTATGTCGTGATCGGTGATCAGCAGGCTGATGGCGGTTGGGTTGTACGTACCTACATCAAACCACTGGCGAACTGGATCTGGGGTGGATGTATTCTGATGGCCCTCGGCGGCGTGCTCAGCCTGTCTGACCGTCGGTTCAGGGTTGCGGCGGGGGCTCGTAAGTCAACCGCCTCAGGAGTGCCGGCGGAATGAAACGTCTTGTCCTGATATTGATGATTGCCGCCACGCCACTGCTGGCGGTTCAGCCTGACGAAGTACTTGATGACCCCGTACTTGAGGAGCGGGCGCGTGATCTGAGCACGGGGCTGCGCTGTCTGGTCTGTCGGAACGAAAGCATCGATGAAAGCAATGCCGATCTGGCGCGCGATCTGCGTTTGCTTGTTCGGGAACGTCTGGTCGCAGGCGATACGGATGAAGAGGCGATCGAATTCATCGTCGATCGCTATGGTGAGTACGTTCTGCTGAAACCCACAAGGTCTGGCTCCAACCTTCTGTTATGGCTGGCCGGTCCGATCATGCTGTTGATTGCGGCTGTTGTAGGGTGGAGCTTTCTGCGTTCGCGCTCAGCCAAACAGGTTTCCGGGAACGTCGACGCATTGAGCGATGACGAAAAAGAGCGCCTGCGCCAAATTCTCGAAGACTGACGCGTGGTTCCACTTTCCCTTCCATGGTAACTGCGTCAGGGTCTGACAAAGCTCTGCGCAGATGAGGTTTTTTATGGAATACGAAGCGATCCTTCTGGATATCACTGATGGATTGGCGGTGCTGACATTGAATCGGCCCGACAAGATGAATGCACTGACAACTCAGATGCGCGCCGAGATTACGCATGCGATGAAACATGCAGCACGGCATGCACGTGCAATTGTGCTAACCGGCGCAGGGCCCGCGTTCTGTTCGGGGCAGGATCTGGGTGACGCATCCAGCACCGGGAAGATCGATCTTGAGCGTGCTTTGCGTGATGAGTACGAGCCCATGCTCGAAGCCGTGTACGATTGCCCTGTTCCCACCATTGCAGCGGTGAATGGTCCGGCAGCAGGGGCAGGGGCCAACCTTGCATTATGTGCCGATGTCGTGATTGCGACTGAGAGTGCATACTTCCTTCAGGCCTTCGCCCGCATTGGCCTTTTGCCTGATGCTGGCGGTACATGGTTCATGCCGCGTCAGATGGGTTTTGCCAAGGCGATGGGGGCCGCACTGTTTGCGGAAAAGATCAGCGCACGGCAGGCGGATGACTGGGGTTTGATCTGGGAAGCGGTTGCTGACGCAGATTTCGCCACCCATTGGCGCAAGCGCGCAGAGTACCTGGCCAATGGACCAACCGCTGGGTTTGGTGCGATCAAAAAGGCGATCCGTGGCACATACGACAAAACGCTGCCACAGCAATTGGCGACCGAGGCGCATTTGCAGGGCGATTGCGGCCGGACACGTGATTTTGCGGAAGGTGTTGTAGCATTCTTGGAAAAACGCCCCGCGAAATTCGAGGGGCGTTAATCCAGTAAACTTTAAGCGCGACGGCGCTTACGTGTGCGGCGCTCTGGCGCCGCCGCATCGTCGCCCGTACCGTCTGATGCCGACGAGAACGGCCCAAGCGCATCCGTGATCTGATCCAGGGTCGGGCGTTCACTACGTGGGCGGGTATCGAGTGCTTCACGCATCTTGCGCAGGTGGGTTGGCATGGTGCCACAGCAACCACCGATGATTGTCGCACCTGCATCACGGGCCATAGCGGCATAGTCACCCATAAGCTCTGGCGTGCCATCATAGTGGATATGCCCATCCACATACTTGGGAATGCCCGCATTACCCTTCGAAATGATAGGACGTTCAGTTCCCTGAGCGCCAAAGCCCAGAACCGTCCGCAGAATGTCGGACGCACCGGTGCCGCAGTTTGCACCAAAGGCGATCGGTGGGTTGGGCAGGGTTTCTACCAACTGTGCCAGATCTGCAGAGGTCACACCCATCATTGTGCGTCCCGCAGTGTCAAAACTCATGGTGCCACACCAAGGCATGTCGACCAGTGCGAATGCTTCGGCTGCGGCGCGGAATTCCTCAGGTGCACTGATGGTTTCGACCCAAAGAACATCAACGCCACCGGCTTTGAGCGCTTCGGCCTGTTCATGGAACATCTCGACGGCCTCGCTGTGCGACAAGCTGCCAACAGGTTCCATGATTTCTCCGGTCGGACCAACTGACCCCGCGACGATAATCGTGCGTCCGGCCTTGTCTGCAACCTCACGGCCAAGTTCAGCTCCGGCGCGGTTGAGTTCCGCAACTCGGTTTTGCGCATCATGCAGCTTCAGCCGTGCCGAGGTGCCACCAAAGGTATTGGTCAGAAACAGGTCGCTGCCCGCATCAACCGAACCCTGGTAGAGCGCGCGGATTTTATCCGGATCGTCCACATTCCAGAGCTCAGGTGCGTCACCTGATTGAAGACCCATATTGAAAAGGTTGGTCCCAGTGGCCCCATCCGCAAGGATGGCATCTGTGGATTCCAGAAGTTTGCTCAGCGCGTTTGTCATTGGAGTATTCCGAAAAAGAGGGCGCCATGGCCGATCAAATTTAGAGACGCCCCATGTCTCACGACCGGGGCGTCAAATCAAATTCATAAAACTCATGAAGATCATGAGGAAGGCAGCAATGCCTTAGTCAACTTCGCTGAGAACCTGCGATTTTGCTTCAGGCAGAAGTTCGGCCATCTTGGCTCGGATCTCATCATCCGATGCCAGGCTGCCGAGATCGCCGGCCACCTTGCGCACAACATCCTCGTGTCCGGCTTCTTCGAAATCGGACAACACTACGGTTTTTGCATATTCTTCGGCGTCCGCGCCGGATTTGCCCAACTTTCCTGCAGCCCAAAGGCCGAGCAGTTTGTTGCAGCGGGCCTGCGCCTTGAACTGCATCTCTTCATCATGAGCAAACTTGGCTTCAAAGGCATTTTCGCGTTCGTCGAACGTGGTCATTGGTTAGGGACCCCTTGGATAACGATTTCTTTCCTGATGATATGACTATACGTGAGGCCGGGTGCAAGAGATTTGCGCTGCGTCAAAGCCCCTCGGGCCTGCGAACTTGCGAGAAAGTGGGGCTTGGACTATGAGGGCGCCAAAGGAGAGGGACTCATTCCCACACCCCAGACTGGAAGGTTCGCTTATGGCGCGTCGCAAAAAGATCTACGAAGGCAAGGCCAAGATTCTGTATGAAGGCCCCGAGCCGGGCACGATTGTGCAGTATTTCAAGGACGATGCCACTGCGTTCAACGCCGAAAAGAAGGATGTCATCGACGGCAAAGGCGTTCTGAACAATCGTCTGAGCGAGTTCTTCATGACTGGTCTGAGCCAGATCGGCGTGCCGACCCATTTCATTCGTCGCCTGAACATGCGCGAGCAACTGGTTCGCAGCTGTGAAATCGTGCCTTTGGAAGTGATTGTGCGCAATTACGCCGCTGGTTCGATGTCCAAACGTCTGGGTATTGCCGAAGGCACGCAATTGCCGCGGCCGATTGTCGAATATTGCTATAAGGACGACGCTCTTGGTGATCCGCTGGTTACCGAAGAGCACATTGCTGCTTTTGGCTGGGCCAGCCAGCAGGACATGGACGACATCCTGAGCCTCGCACTCCGCGTGAATGATTTCATGAGTGGTATGATGCTGGCTGTCGGCATTCGTCTGGTCGATTTCAAGATCGAGATCGGTCGCGTATATGAAGGCGATTTCCAACGTCTGATCATCGCCGATGAAATCAGCCCCGACAGTTGCCGTTTGTGGGACATTGAAACCGGTCAGAAACTGGACAAGGACGTCTTCCGCCGCGATTTGGGCAATCTGACGGATGCCTATTCCGAGGTGGCGCGTCGATTGGGCGTTTTGCCCAAAAGCAATGTCGCGAAACCCACACTGATCAACTGATCCGCAAGTGCAAACTTGCAATTATTAAGGTGCCGCCACTCATCAGGCGGCACTTTTCGTATTTTGTATAAGTATTTGACAGATTTGACTGTCATGCAGCATGTTCAGTGCTGACGACTAATCCGGCTTACTAACAAGGTGACACTCGGTATGAGCGAACTGTTCGACCACGCTGTGTTCTTGAAATTTCTCGCGGCTGTTCTGGCCATATTCAACCCGCTCTACAATATTCCGATTTTCCTGAGCATGACGAGTCAGTGTACCAAGCCCGAGCGGCGTAGGGTGGCTCTGATCGTGATGATTTCGGTCACTTTGATCGCTTTGATCGCCGTGGGGATTGGAGAAGAGGTTCTGGCGATTTTCGGGATTGATGTTCCTTCTTTCCGCATCGCCGGAGGGATCATCATCTTCGGGATCGGCATGTCGATGTTGAATGCCGAAGACCGTCCCGCAGGTGATCAGGCCGCACTCGCCGAAGGGCAGGAGCGGAAACTCAACTTTGCCGTGGTTCCGCTGGCGATACCTCTGACCATTGGTCCGGGAACCATTGCCATCACCATCGTTTTCTCACATCAGCTTTCGGATGGTGCTGAAATGGTAACTCTGGGCTCTGCCGTGCTGATTGCTTGCGCAATTGTTGGACTGGGATTGCTGTTTGCGGACCAGATTTCCCGGTTGCTTGGGGAAACCATGATCAATGTGCTGACCCGGATCATGGCGATTCTACTGGTTGCAGTAGCGGTCGAGATGGTTCTGACAGGCACTTTCAACGCCATTGATGCGCATTACCCGGGTCTGACCTCAGGTGCTGACGGCTGATCAACTGATGGGTTGCCTTGGCTGCGGTAATCCGTCCGTCTTATCGAGGGTTGTCCAAATACCATAAGCAGGGTATCTCCCCGCGCAACGGAATTGGCCCCGGGGGCGTGGGCCGCAGGTGGAGTTGCGAAAATGAAGGCACGGGTGCATGTGATGCTCAAGAACGGGGTGCTGGACCCGCAGGGCGAGGCGGTTCGTCACGCATTGGGCGCCATGGGTTTCGACAAGGTCGAAGGCGTGCGTCAGGGCAAGGTGATCGACCTGGAACTGGCTGAAGGCGCGACCGAGGCTGACGTGACCGAGATGTGCGAGAAGCTGTTGGCCAACACGGTCATCGAACGCTACGAGATCGAACTGGTCTGATTTTTTCGGTCGTGACGCGACCAAACCACTGATTTGTGACCAAGGAGTGCTTGTCATGCGCGCAGCCGTCGTCGTTTTCCCCGGTTCCAACTGTGACCGAGATCTTGCGGTCGCCTTTGAGCAGGCGGGCTTTCAGGTCGATATGGTCTGGCATAAGGACGCCAAACTGCCAGAAGGCATCGACATCGTCGGCGTACCGGGTGGCTTTTCTTATGGCGATTATCTGCGTTGTGGCGCGATTGCAGCGCAGTCGCCGATCTGCAAGGCAGTTGTCGAACACACCGAGCGTGGTGGCTATGCCCTTGGTGTTTGCAATGGTTTCCAGATCCTGACGGAAACCGGTATCCTGCCGGGTGCGCTTCTGCGTAACGCGGGACTAAAATACATCTGCCGCACTGTCGGATTGAAGGTGGAAACAAGCGACAGCGCATTCACTGAAGGCTACAATGCGGGTGACGTCATCGGGATTCCGATTGCGCACCACGATGGCAACTACTTTGCCGATGATGAGACTTTGGCAAGACTTCGTGATGAAGATCGCATCGCGTTCACCTACACCGAGAACCCAAATGGTTCCCGCGGCGATATCGCCGGCATCCTGTCGCACAACCGTCGCGTGCTTGGGATGATGCCGCATCCGGAACGGGCGGCGGATGAAGGCCATGGCGGCACCGATGGAACGGCGCTCTTCCGCGCATTGTCAGGTGTTTTGACACCTGCGTGACTTGAGGTCGTGGCCGCTGGGGCTTAGCTTCGGGGGATGAGTTCCGAAGTACAATCAGGCTGGGCAAATTTCATGAGCCGGTTCCGCGGTGCGCCGCTGGGCTGGCGATTGCGATTGGCGATTATTGTACTGCTGATTGCGACGGTTGCCACTGTCTGGATAACCAACAGCCTGCTGACGAACCGGTTTACTGAATCGACGCGAAACCGTGCCGAACTGCGCCTAGCGCTGTATTCCGGTAACCTTCTGAGCGAACTACGTAGAAATGCCATCGTGCCGCAATTGCTTGCGCGCGACCCGACGCTCATCGCTGCACTACAATCCAGCGATTTCTCGTTGTCTACGCAACGCCTGATCTCGTTTGTTGAAGAGATTGGTGCGGCTTCACTCATGCTGCTGGATAGCGACGGCCGCACCGTTGCCGCAACCGACCGTAACCGGTTGGGTGAGGCGCATCGTAGTGCCGCCTATTTTATCGATGCTATTCGCGCAAACTCGACGATATTTTCGGTGATCCCGCGTGAATCCGGCGGCTATAGTTTTGTCTACTCCCGGCGGCTTGAAGCTGGCTCTGAAATTCTGGGTGTAATCGTTGTTGAGGTCGATCTGCAGAAGTTCGAGCGCGCCTGGGCGGGGATTTCTGATGCCGTGATGGTGACAGACAGTACCGGCACAATCATTTTGTCGACCGAGCCGCAATGGCGTGGCCTGAATGAAGGCGCTGCAATGCTGCGCCAGCCGCCTCAGGGCGCTATTCAGCGCGCCATTCGTGCAACGACGGATTGGACGGCTCTGCCACCCGACGCCTACCTGCAGGGCGAGGCTGTGATGCGGATGGAAACCCGTATTCCTTTCCGAGGCTGGCAGATGACGTCTTTCACCACCTATTCGTCGATCCGCGAGAAGGTGAATAGTGTGCTGGCCCTCGAAATCATGGGCTTCGCGATTCTTCTGGCGCTGGCGTTTTATGCACTTAGCCGACGCACCGCTTTGCGCGCCGCTTTGTTCCAGCGTGAGTCGGCGGAGCTTCGCGCATTGAATACAAGGCTGCAGCGGGAAATTGCTGAACGCGAACGGGTTGAAAAGACGCTGGAAGTGGCCGAGCAAACCCTGGCCCAGAGTTCCAAACTTGCCGCCTTGGGTGAGATGTCTGCAGCCGTCAGTCACGAGTTGAACCAGCCGCTCGCTGCGATGAAAACCTACCTCGCCGGTGCGCGTCTTTTGCTGCGGCGTAATCGTCCCGAAGAGGCGCTGGCCAGCTTCGGTCGGATCGATGGTCTGATCGAACGGATGGGTGCAATCACACGTCAGCTCAAGTCGTACGCTCGGAAGGGTGCGGATGCGTTTTCACCAGTAAATCTTGGTGAGGCACTGGCCTCTAGCCTGTCTATGATGGAACCGCAGCTGCGCCAGCGGCACGTGAAGATTACTCAGATCCTGCCCGAAGAACCTGTTATAGTGATGGGGGACCGGATGCGGATCGAGCAGGTGATGGTGAACCTCTTGCGCAACGCGCTGGACGCCACCAAATCTGTTATTGAGCCGGATGTGGAGATCATTCTGGCGGCGGGCGACACGGCCGTGTTGACGGTCCGCGATAACGGCCACGGTATCGAGGATATCGAGAACCTGTTCGAGCCGTTTTATACAACCAAGCGTCCCGGGGATGGCGTTGGCCTGGGTCTTGCCATCTCATCCGGGATCGTGAACGACCATGGGGGTCGGCTGACTGCGCGCAACGGACAAAACGGTGGCGCGGTATTCGAAATGCAACTGCCGATACTGGGAAGCGACGGCCTTGAGGCCGCTGAATAACGAGGAAGTACTATGGCACAGGCCATGAAGATAGCCATTGTTGATGACGAACAGGACATGCGCCAGTCGATCAGCCAATGGCTGGCATTGTCGGGATACGACACTGAGACCTTTTCCAGCGCTGAAGATGCGCTCAAGGTGTTGGGGCCGGAGTATCCAGGCATTGTGATCTCTGACATCAAGATGCCGGGTATGGACGGTATTCAGCTGCTGAAGAAACTGATGGGCGCTGACAGCACGCTTCCTGTGATCATGATCACGGGCCACGGTGATGTGCCTATGGCTGTCGAGGCGATGCGCGTCGGTGCGTTCGATTTTCTTGAGAAACCATTCAACCCGGACCGTATGTCCGAATTGGCGAAGCGTGCCAGCAACGCACGACGTCTGACATTGGATAACCGCGCGCTGCGTCGCGAACTGTCCGGCGGCACCCAGATCATGAACAAGCTGATTGGCGCCAGCCCGGTAATGGAACGTCTGCGCGAAGATATTCTGGATCTGGGGCAAGCCGATGGTCATGTATTGATCGATGGCGAAACCGGAACCGGGAAGACACTCGTCGCACATGCGCTTCATGCTGTCGGCAGTCGTGCGGGTAAGAAATTTGTTCTGGTGTCATGTGCAGCTCTGGAAGAAGAGGCGCTGTCGAAGCGGCTGTTTGGTCCGATGATGCCCGAAGATGCTCAGCTACCAGCGATCGAAGAGGCACGCGGTGGTACACTGGTGCTCGAGGATGTGGAGGCGCTCAGCGACACGCTCCAGGCTCGACTGTTGAGCGTAATGAATGAGCAGGGCACACCGGCAGAAACCCGGATCGTTGCCATCTCGAATCTGCAGGAAGCCGGGAAAACCAGCGAAGACGTTTTGCGTCCTGACCTGTTCTATCGTCTGGCCGCGCTGCGGATCACCATGCCGCCGCTGCGTCAGCGCGGTGAGGATATACTGACACTGTTCACTCGTCTCAGTGAGCAGTTTGCAGAGGAATACGGCTGCGAGGCACCTCAGGTTAGCGCTCAGGAAGCTGCGCAACTGCTGCAGGCACCTTGGCCCGGAAATGTACGCCAGCTGATCAATATTGCAGAGCGGGCTGTTCTGCAGTCTCGACGGGGTTCGGGTACCATCGCATCGTTGCTGATGTCGGATCACGAAGAGATGCAGCCGGTCATGACAACCGAAGGCAAGCCGCTCAAGGAATACGTCGAAGCGTTTGAGCGGATGTTGATCGATAATACGATGCGTCGTCACAAAGGCTCGATTGCTTCGGTGATGGACGAGCTGTGTCTGCCACGCCGGACCTTGAACGAAAAAATGGCCAAATATGGCCTTCAACGTTCCGATTACCTCTGACCAACAAATCCGGAGAGGGGACACCCTCTCCGGATATTTTTTAGGCCAAACACCTCTGAAAATTAGCTCTTTGACGGCTTTTTGCTGATTTTGTTGCCTATCGGCAGATGCTGATCGTGCAGTTTGCCCATTGTCTTTTCCACAGGACTGCTTTTATTGTGACGGGACGGGCCGGGCTAATTTTGCGCCCAGAAGTCCCGAATCTTTGAGTTTCGCTGCTTTGCCGCAGATGGTGATCATTCCCACAAGGCCAGGCAGACCGATTGTGCCCCTCACGGGGTATTGGAGCACCTGAGCCCGGAATACGGGCGAAAGGAATAAATGGGCGGGCTGCGGCATGGATCGCGCCTGTCGGAGAAGAACCGCGATGACGCGCGCGCAACGATTGAGTGAACGGGCAGGGGGCCAGAGCGCCAGACCCTGCCGCGCGCCGTCCAATATCGCCCTGACAAGACACCACCCCAAAAGCGCCTGTCCGCCCGGACGGGTAAGGACAACGCGTTTGGCGCGGTGCACCAAGGACACATGGCTAAGAAAATGCTTATCGATGCCACCCACGCGGAGGAAACCCGCGTCGTGGTGGTCGATGGAAACAAGGTCGAGGAGTTTGACTTTGAATCCGAAAACAAGCGTCAGCTTGCAGGAAACATCTACCTCGCAAAGGTAACACGGGTCGAACCGTCTCTGCAGGCGGCATTTGTTGATTACGGCGGCAACCGGCATGGTTTCCTCGCCTTTTCGGAAATTCACCCCGACTACTATCAGATTCCGGTCGCAGACCGCGAAGCCCTGATGGAAGAAGAACGCGCCTATGCCGAAGCGATGAAGGCACGTGACGAAGCTGAAGAGGCGAAGCCCAAAAAGCGTCGTTCGCGTTCACGCACTAAGGCAGAGGGTGTTAAATCCGACGATCCGGTCGAAACCATGGATCCGTCCTCGGAACCTTCCGGGATGGAAACTATTGATCTGGATGAAGGTGAAGAAAACGCCGAAGTCTCAATTCCTGAGGGCACATCGCCCGTAGAATTGGTGGCGGAAACTCCGGTTGAGGAGCCCGAAGAGGTCACTGAAACCGAAGGTCAGGCCGAATCTGGTGAACCGCAGGAAGATGATGCTGCCGAGCAAGAAGCCGAGCCGGTAGCTGAGACTGCTGAAGAAGAAGTCGAAGCCAATGCTGAGGCGGAAGCCGAAAGCACAGAAGAAGATGGTGAATCTGAGTCCGGTGAAAAAGCCGAGGAATCTGATCAGCCTGAAACTACCGTAGCAGAGCAGTTAGAAGCTGCTGCTGAAGAGGCCGAAGGTGACGAAGCCGCTGAGTCGGAAGCTGATCAGGTCGAAGCGCGTTCAGAAGCAACGGACAAAGATGAGACAATTGAGTCTGTCGCTGATGAAGATGACAGCGAAGATATTCGCCCGCCGCGCAAACCGCGCCCGCGCCGTTACAAGATTCAAGAAGTCATCAAAGTGCGCCAGGTTCTGCTGGTGCAAGTCGTAAAAGAAGAGCGTGGCAACAAGGGTGCTGCGTTGACGACCTATCTGTCGCTGGCGGGTCGCTATTGCGTTCTGATGCCGAACACTGCCCGCGGTGGTGGTATCAGCCGTAAGATCACTAACGCCGCCGACCGTAAAAAGCTCAAAGACATTGCCTCGGATATCGATGTGCCGACCGGTGCGGGTTTGATCATCCGGACTGCCGGGGCGAAGCGTACCAAATCCGAGATCAAACGCGATTATGAATACCTGCAGCGTCTCTGGGAACAAATCCGGGCGCTGACACTGGAATCCATCGCACCCTCCAAGATTTATGAAGAAGGTGACCTGATCAAACGCTCGATCCGTGATCTCTATAATCGCGACATCGACGAAGTTCTGGTCGAGGGCGAGGGCGGCTACCGCATCGCCAAAGACTTCATGAAGATGATCATGCCGTCTCACGCCAAGAACGTGAAGCGGTATGAAGATGCGCTGCCTCTGTTCGCGCGCTATCAGGTCGAAAGCTATCTGGCGGGAATGTTCAACCCGACAGTTCAGTTGAAATCAGGCGGCTACATCGTGATCGGTGTGACCGAAGCGCTGGTTGCGATCGACGTGAACTCTGGCCGGGCCACCAAAGAAGGCTCGATCGAGGAAACCGCGCTCAAGACCAACCTTGAGGCCGCCGACGAAGTGGCGCGCCAGCTGCGTCTGCGCGACCTCGCAGGTCTGATCGTAATCGACTTCATCGATATGGACGAGCGCAAGAATAACTCTGCCGTCGAAAAGCGCCTTAAAGACAAATTGAAAACGGATCGTGCCCGTATTCAGGTCGGTCGTATTTCTGGCTTTGGTCTGCTGGAGATGAGCCGCCAGCGTCTGCGCCCCGGTATGATCGAGGCGACAACGCAGCCTTGCCCGG
Organism: Ruegeria sp. CE12; assembly: GCF_056537525.1. NCBI lineage: Bacteria > Pseudomonadati > Pseudomonadota > Alphaproteobacteria > Rhodobacterales > Roseobacteraceae > Ruegeria > Ruegeria sp. CE12. The sequence goes on from NZ_JBQFRS010000002.1 coordinate 644,507, forward strand.
CCTGCCACGGCACCGGTCTGATCCGCTCGGACGACAACATGGCACTGTCGATCTTGCGTCAGATCGAAGAGGAAGGCACACGTCGCCGCTCTCGCGAGGTTCTGGTGCGCTGCCCGGTCAGCATTGCCAACTTCCTGATGAACCAGAAGCGCGAGCATATTGCTCAGATCGAAGGGCGCTATGGCCTTTCAGTGCGCATTGAAGGCGATATCCATCTGGTCAGCCCCGATTTCTCGATGGAGAAATTCAAGACCGCCAGCCGGATAGTGCCAGAGGCCACTGCGCCCGTGGTATCCGTAGACGCATCGCTGATGGATCTGGTGGATGCTTCGGAGGACGAGGAAGAAGAAGAAACCGTTCAGGCCGAAGAAGAGACCAAGCCCAAGCGCAAGCGTCGTCGTCGTCGCCGGAAGAAGGGCGGCGGAAACGGAGAAGGGTCCGAGGCCGCGTCAGAAGAAGGCGAGAAGCCGACCGAGGCCGAAGACGCCGAAGGTGGTGATGCTGCCACTGAAGGGAAGACTGACGCAGCAGATGCCGTAGAAGCCGATGCTACACCTGCGGAAGAAGCGCCAGAGGCAGAGAAACCTGCCAAGCCAAAGAAGCGTCGTGCACCACGCCGCCGCAAAAAAGATGCAGACGCTGAGAAATCCGAGGAACCTGCAGAGGTCGCGAATGCCGAAGCTGAGCAGAACGCTGAGGAGGCACCTGCGGAGGAAGGCGTTATGATCGCGGCCAAGGCAGAGGTCGTCGAAATGGCGGTCTCTGAGCAGATCGAAGTGGAAGCTGAAGTTGTAGAGACTGAAGTAGAAGCATCTGCTGCGACGGAAGAGCCTGCAAAGGAAACTGCGGCGCCCGTTGAAGAAGAGGTTGCAGCGGCAGAAGAACAAGCGTCTGAGCCAGAACCTGAGCAGGTCGCACCTGAAACGCCAGAGCCTGTCTTGGAGGTTGTGGCAGAAGAGCCGGTGCCAGAAGAACCAGCTCCTGCCAAACCCAAGCGGCGGGGATGGTGGTCTCTGGGTCAGTAATCAAAGAAGGCGGGCTAACAGGCCCGCCTTTTTCTTTCTGATACGTCAGTTTTATCAGTCAGCTCTTTTGGATCACATAGATCTGATGATTGCCCGTATCTTCCTGACTAATCAGCTTGTTACCAGACTCGGTGCAATAATGTGGAACGTCGATCACTGCAGCCGGGTCATCCGCCAGGATGCGTAGCAAGCCGCCAACAGGCATGGTTTTTAGCCGTTTCCGGGCCTTCAGGACGGGCAGCGGACACAGCAGGCCCAATGCATCCAGTGTTTCAATATCACTTGTCATGCGAGTCAGATATTTCCACTTTAGGATGGTGTCCAGCATGCAACCACGAGGATGTGACCTATTGGCCCCGTGACGTTGGCGGTGCGATACCATATGTGCTGAAACATGTTCGGAATTGATATCATCGACGCGGGGCTGCTACCCGCCATGTTCATTGCGATGATCGGGGGGCTGATCAGCTTTCTGTCGCCATGCGTGTTGCCCATTGTGCCACCTTATCTGGCGTATATGAGCGGGGTCACGATCAACGAGATGCAGGACGAGGCGCGCGCACGGCGTAAGGCGACTTTGTCGGCGTTGTTTTTCGTGCTTGGATTGTCGACCGTATTCCTCTTGCTTGGGTTCACAGCTTCGGCGTTTGGGGCATTTGTCCTGCAAAATCAGGTGCTTTTCGCTAAGCTTTCCGGCGCTGTGGTCATCGTGTTTGGCCTGCACTTTCTGAACGTATTCCGCATTCCGCTACTGGATCGAGAAGCCCGGGTAGAGACCGGAGATTCCGGTGGATCAGTCTTTGGCGCCTATATTCTGGGGCTGGCCTTTGCATTTGGCTGGACACCCTGCATTGGACCTCAGCTGGGTGCGATCCTGTCATTGGCTGCGTCAGAGGCGTCGGTTGCCCGTGGAACGCTTTTGCTCGGTGTCTATGCGGCAGGGCTTGGTATCCCGTTCCTGCTTGCTGCGATGTTCCTGAACCGCTCCATGGCCGTAATGAACCGCATCAAGCCCTATATGGGCACCATCGAAAAGGTTATGGGCGCGCTGTTGCTGTTCGTCGGTATCATGCTGATCACGGGCCTGTTCACCGAGTTCAGCTGGTGGCTACTCGAGACATTCCCGGCGCTTGCAACCTTGGGCTAACATCCTGAAACAGGACGATATGCGGGTCTTACCTTGGCCGCATTGCTAGGCTAATCTGCGCGGCAGAGGTCAAAGCAATGAGCAGTCAGAAAACGCAGCAAAAGGTGCGCAAACGCAGGGTATTTTACATACCTGGCTATGACCCGATTCATCCTCGCCGCTATCGCGAGCTTTACCGCAAAGAAGGGCATCTGCAGTCTAAAATCACAGGATACGAGATTGCAGTTTCTGCCAGATCCGGCGATGGGCCGTATGGTTGGCACGTGACATCGCGGCAGGACGGCGTTGATACAGAGACGGATGTCGAGGTTCTGGTCTGGTCGGATATCGTGCGGGACAGTATGGCGCGTTCCATTGGGGCCACATATCTGCAACTGGCTCAAACCGCCTGGATTTATATCTCAACTGGTGTTTTGTGGCGCTTGATGAGACTGCGCAAGGGTCCTGTCATTGCCGCGCTTTATCCTGTTGGAATGCTCTTGTTCCAGCTTTTGATCGCAGTCTTCGCCGCTTGGGGTGTTTTCGCGGTTCTGACAATGATTGCTGGTTGGATCGCCTTATTACCTGCACTGATTGCAGCCTACGCCCTACTGAACTGGTTTCGCAAAATAGATAATCGCTTGTTTGCCTACTACCTGATGCATGACTATGCCCATTCTGCGCGCCATTGGGGGGAAACGTCTCCCGAGATGTGTGCGCGCCTGGCCGAGTTTAAATCTCTGATCGCGCAAGCCCTGAGCTCTGGTGCAGATGAAGTGCTGGTTGTCGGTCATAGCTCTGGTGCACATCTGGGTGTTTCCGTGTTGGCGGATTTGCTACGTGATCAGAAATACAAGGTGAAGGGCCCGACACTGTCATTCCTTACACTGGGGCAGGTGGTGCCGATGGTTTCGTTCCTGCCCAAAGCCGATCAGTTGCGATCTGACTTGAGCTTTCTGTCCAAGCGCACAGACCTGACCTGGATTGATGTATCAGCACCCGGTGATGGGTGTGCCTTCGCTTTATGTGATCCTGTGTCGGTCAGTGGCGTTGCTGGTCCTGAAAAGCGTTGGCCGCTGGTGTTGTCCGCTGCTTTCACCCAAACCCTGTCTCCTGAACGCTGGCAGGAACTGCGGTGGAGGTTCTTTCGGCTCCATTTCCAGTATCTCTGCGCGTTCGATCGACCGGGCGACTATGATTACTTTCGGATAACCGCTGGCCCTGAAACCCTGTCTGAGAGGTTCGACGGCAGGGCGCCCTCCAAGTCACGCATCGATGTCTCTGTGTCCAAATACACTTCGGTGGCTGCATGACGCCCCCAAAGCCTCAGGCTCGCCCAGATAAGGTATCGCTCTGGCGCTACTTGAAGCTCTTTCGTCAGGATTTGCTTTCCGCGCAACCTCAGCGTCTGTATCGGGCTTGGATGGCCGAGTTTCGTACGCCGTTTTTTCGGTCATACATGATCAACCAGCCTGAACTAATCAACACGGTACTGAAGCAGCGACCAGACGACTTTCCCAAATCAAACCGCATCAGTGAAGGGTTGCGTCCGCTACTTGGTGAATCGGTTTTTTTGACCAATGGCGATACCTGGAAGCGCCAGCGCCGGATCATAGATCCCGCGTTTGAAGGCGGTCGCTTGAAGGACACGTTCCCGGCCATGCTGGCTGCGGCAAAGGCTTGCGTCGATCGTCTGCGCACGCAAAGCGGCAGTGAGATCGAATGTGAGGAAGTCACAAGCCATGCCGCCGCAGATGTCATCTTTCGCACACTGTTTTCGGTTCCGATTGAGCATGAGATTGCAGCACAGGTTTTTGAGAAGTTTCGCGCATACCAGAGGGAACAACCGCTTCTGAACCTCGCAGCGTTCATACCTCTGCCGCGTTGGGTGCCACGGTTTCATTCGGCTAAAACCCGCAGGAACGCCAAAGAAATCCGAACACTCATTGGACGTCTAACGACCGAAAGGGCAACCGCCATATCGGCGGGTCAGGCACCGGATGATCTTGCCACCAAGATCATGACAACCCCGGATCCGCATACCGGACACCGTTTCAATACGGACGAAATGATCGATCAGGTGGCCATATTCTTTCTGGCAGGTCACGAAACCAGTGCGTCTGCTCTGGCGTGGACACTGTATCTGATGGCGCTTTATCCGGAGTGGCAGGAGAAACTGGCGGCCGAGGCGCAGATACTAGAGGAACCTTCATTTGCCACTGTCTCAAAACTCAAACTCAGCCGGGATGTCTTTCGCGAGGCGCTGAGACTGTATCCTCCGGTTCCCATGATGGTGCGTGAAACAACTTGTCCCGAACGCTTTCGAGACCGGGATGTGCCCCAGGGCTCGCAGATTGTCCTGAGCCCGTGGCACCTGCACCGTCAGGAACGCCTGTGGGACAAGCCGGATGAGTTCGACCCGACCAGATGGGGAACCGAGAATGGCAAGAAATGTCAGAGAGAGGCCTACATCCCCTTTTCGGCGGGGCCACGTGTCTGCACAGGTGCTAGCTTTGCGATGGTGGAGGGGCCTCTGATCCTCTCCATGCTCTTGCGCCACTTTCGGTTCGAGTTGATCGAAGGTCGGACACCGGTTCCAGTCGCACATCTGACTGTGCGTTCGAAAGACGGAATTTGGTTACGGCTGGTTGAGCGCTAACAAACTACCATCGTCCAACGCCTTGCTGTATGCGGTTGAAAAAAGCGGAATCATTATTGAACGGGAAAAGAGTTATGTCCAAGGCAGAACAGCGCGAGCAAATGTCCAACGGTGCAGGTTTCATTGCGGCCTTGGATCAAAGCGGCGGTTCGACCCCTAAGGCGCTTGCGCTGTATGGGGTTGAAGCATCCGACTACAACAATGACGAAGAGATGTTTGGCGAAATCCAAAAAATGCGCGCGCGTATCATTCTGGCGGACGATTTCACCAAGGACAAAGTGATCGGCGCGATCCTGTTCGAACGTACTCTGGGCGAAACAATCGACGGTCGCGGTGTTGCCGACTATCTGTGGTCGGTAAAGAACATCGTACCGTTTCTGAAAATCGACAAAGGCCTGGAAGAGCAGGCTAACGGTGTTCAGATGATGAAACCGATCCCGGGACTGGCGGAAACGCTGGCGAAGGCTGAGGGTGTGTTTGGTACCAAGGAACGCTCGGTGATTCACGAGGCGAATGCGGAGGGTATCGCTGCTGTTGTCGCCCAGCAATTCGATGTGGCGCGCGAGGTTATCGGCGCAGGTATGGTTCCGATCGTTGAGCCCGAGGTGAACATCCATTCCGAGACCAAGGCTGAGGCTGAGGATATTCTGAAAGCAGAAATCCTGAAGAACCTCGATCAGTTGGCCGATGGTCAGGATGTGATGCTGAAACTGACCATTCCAAACAAAGCAAACCTCTATGATGCACTGGCAGATCACCCGCGTGTTCTGCGCGTTGTCGCGCTGTCTGGTGGATACACAACCGAAGAAGCATGCGATCTGCTGAATCAGAATGGTAAAATGATTGCGTCATTCTCGCGCGCACTGACTGAAGGTCTGTCCAAGCAGCAGTCGGACAGCGAATTCAATACCGCGCTGGGTGGTAACATCGATAAGATCTACCGCGCTTCAGTCTAATAAAGCCCCCTCAAGGGGAGCCTTATTACGTTGGTTTTTGGAAGGAGCGTCGCAACTGCGTCGCTTTTTCTCTTTGTGCGCAGCCTGTTGCGTGGTCATTGATCAACCCCATGGCCTGCATAAATGCAAAAACGGTTGTGGGGCCGACGAACTTCCATCCACGTTTTTTGAGATCTTTCGACATGGCGACTGATTCAGGTGATGTGGATGCGGTTTGCGGTTCTGGCGGGTTTTCGGCCTCGTACCGCCAGACATACCCCGCGATTGATCCCTCAGAGGCGATCAGTTCCTGAGCACGCTGTGCGTTGTTGATGACCGCTTCGATCTTTCCGCGATGGCGCACAATGCCTTCGTCCTGCAAAAGCCGTTCGATATCAGCATCAGAAAAACCTGCTACTTTATTGAAATCAAATCCACAAAATGCTTTGCGAAAGTTCTCTCGCTTGGCCAGAATTGTGCGCCAGCTCAGCCCGGACTGAAAACTCTCGAGGCAGAGCTTTTCAAACAGGCGCTGATCATCTGCGACCGGATATCCCCATTCATTGTCGTGATACTCAAAGAACTCAGGTGCTGCCTGACACCACGCGCAGCGCTGTTCACCATCTGGGCCGATAACTGTTTTGCTCATAATGTACCCTTTTTGTTCCCGTCAGTTTAGTCAGGAAAAAGGAAGATCGGCAAGGGTTCAATTCTGTTGCTGATACCAGTTCAGAATGAAAACACGAATGGCTGAGGCGAGACCGGTTTCAGGATCACGAGAAACATCAATTTCAGCCGCTAACACATTGATTGGAATTTCTTTGGTTTTCGCAATCTCGCGAAATGCCTGCCAGAACTCATCCTCCAGAGAGACGGAAGTCCGATGACCTTTCAGGGTCAGAGAGCGTTTGACAGGACGGCCGCTCATTCTTCGATCTCGTGGCCGTCCAGATTGCGGTCAGATTTTTGTTGATGTGTTCGATCAAGATCTTTTTCAGCTTTGCTCCGACCGAAACGTACCGCATTTTCATCCGCGCGTTTCTTTTTTTGGGCCTTGGCCCTTTGCTTGCGAACTTGGTTGAGGTTGATCAGCTTACTCATTTTCGGGGCGGTATGTTTTGTAACTGCACAAACAGCTCACCACGCGTGGCATCCGACAGGCAATCGACCTGTACCTGCGCATCAAATTCAGGGCCTGATGTTTCGGGGACTGGCGTGTGTTGGGATATCTGCTGGATGATTTCACCGCCAAGGCTGATCAAGGCGGGGCGTACTTCGTCAGCAAGGTCGCGAAACTCCGTCGGAGCCTCTGCCTCTCCATCCGTCCAGCGCGCTATCCAGCAGGTCTGGATCTCTTTGGCTGCTTCAATTTGCGCCTCAAAGAACTTACGGGCGCTGACGGGATCAATACCTGCGCCTTGAGCTTCTTCGACGGTCTTAGCCAACACGACCTTTTCGCGCTCGATATCTTCGACGGGTTTGTCATTTGCGTATTTGAAGGCGGCAACGTCGCGCATCCACTCCAACCGCTCGTCAATCAGCCCAAAAAGCTGGGCGTCCGCCAAAGCCGGAGTGCCCGACAGGATCAGGCACACCGGCAGAGCGTTACGCAGACGGATCACTTGGGACCAATCATTTGTTCGGGACGTACAACAGCATCAAAGGTTTCTTCATCGACAAAACCGAGCGCGATGGCCTCTTCTTTCAGAGTGGTGCCGTTTTTATGCGCTGTTTTGGCTACCTGGGTGGCGTTGTCATAGCCGATGGTCGGTGCCAGGGCAGTAACCAGCATCAGTGATTCCTTCATCAGCTTTTCGATGCGCGGTTCGTTGGCTTTGGTGCCCATCAGCATCCGTTCGGTGAAGCTGTCGGTTGCATCGCCCAACAACTGGATCGACTGCAGCAGATTGTAGGACATCATCGGGTTGTAGACGTTCAGCTCAAAATGCCCCTGGCTGCCCGCGAACTTGATCGCGGCGTCGTTGCCCATCACATGAGCTGCCACTTGGGTCAGTGCCTCAGCCTGTGTCGGGTTCACTTTGCCCGGCATGATCGACGATCCGGGCTCATTCTCGGGCAGGATCAGTTCCCCCAGTCCCGAGCGCGGGCCCGAACCCAGAAATCGAATGTCGTTGGCGATTTTGTAGCAGGAGCCAGCAACGGTCGCCAAGGCACCCGACAGGAACACCATGGCGTCATGGGCGGCCAGTGCTTCGAACTTGTTGGGAGCCGTGACAAAGGGCAGGCCGGTGATGTCGGCCATGTTTGCAGCAACAGCTTCACCCCAGCCTTTTTGAGTGTTCAGACCGGTGCCAACGGCGGTGCCGCCCTGAGCCAGTTCATAGATTGCAGGCATTGCAGCTTCTACACGCGCGATTCCCTGACGAATCTGATGTGCATAGCCGCTGAATTCCTGACCCAGAGTCAAAGGCGTCGCATCCTGTGTATGAGTACGACCGATTTTGATGATGTCTTTGAATTCTTCCGATTTCTGTTCCAGACCCGAAGCCAGCTTTTCCAGCCCGGGCATCAGAACATCCCGAACACTCATGGCCGCAGCAATGTGCATTGCAGTTGGGAACGTGTCGTTGGACGATTGTCCCATGTTGCAGTGATCGTTTGGGTGGACTGGTTTTTTGGAACCGATTACGCCGCCCAGAATCTCGATCGCGCGATTGGCGATAACTTCGTTCGAGTTCATATTTGATTGGGTGCCGGAACCGGTCTGCCAAACGACCAGAGGGAAGTTGTCGTCGAACTTGCCCTCAATAACTTCACCAGCAGCCTCAATGATCGCATCGGCGATTTTTGTGTCCAGCTTGCCTGTTGCCTTGTTTTGCATGGCACAGGCTTTCTTGATTACGCCCAGCGCACGCACAATGGCGACGGGCTGCTTTTCCCAGCCGATGGGAAAGTTCATGATCGAACGCTGTGTTTGCGCGCCCCAATATTTGTCGGCGGGAACCTCAAGCGGGCCAAAGCTGTCGGATTCGGTGCGGGTCTGAGACATCGGTCACTCCGTCTGGTATGCAGTCGTATGCCGTTTAGCCATAGCAGAGCCAAGGCGCAATCGGCCAGTTGCGCGCACCATAAACCCAAGGGGACCAAAGGTATAGGCAGGCGGAAGCGTCATTTTTCTTGTTAACATCGGAAACAGCACCATTGTGCGCGCTGACTGCTGAGCTACAATAAACATATCGCCGTGGTGGAGGTTACATGCGCGTTTCAGTTAGGACCCGTCCTTCGTTTTTGACCGCCCTGGCGGCGATGTTCGCGCTTTGGGCGACGCTGTTTGTCGGACAGGCACATGCAACCGGTATTGGGCCGTTTATCGGAGACTATGTTGGTTCAGCCAATGTCGTTGATGTAGATGGTACGACTACACCCCGTGATATGAGCGTTTCGATCCATGAAACCAGCAGCGGCTTCAATGTCAGCTGGCATACGACGACCTACAAGCATGACGGGCGGGTGAAAGAGCAAAAATTCTCGGTGGATTTTCGCCCTTCGGATCGGCCGGATGTTTATTCGGCGGCGATGAAGCGAAATGTTTTTGGCCACGAAGTTCCCCTGGATCCGATGAAAGGCGAACCCTTCGTCTGGGGCCGCATCGTAGGGGATACTTTGACCGTGTTCTCATTGTTTATCGACGAGGATGGCGGATACGAACTGCAGCAGTTTGACCGTACACTGGCTGATGGTGGCCTTGATCTGTCTTTCACACGGTTCCGCAACGGTGTGAAATCGCGGTCGGTTGATACGTTCCTTCAAAAACAATAAACCCCGCACAGGGCGGGGCTTACAGACGACTTAATCAGTCAACTACTTGCGGAAGCTATCCAGCGATACGACATCTGCGTCGTGATGCTCTTCCGGCTCGTCAGGCATCACCTCAATCGTTTGCTCGACGATGTGATCCAGTTCTTCATCTTCTTCCGTATCGTCCGGGCTCTCAAAGCGCAGGCCGAATTCTACCGAAGGGTCTACGAATGTCTTGATCGCAGAGTACGGAATATAGAGCGGCTCAGGCGCATCACCGAAATTCAGCGTGATCGAAAAACCGTCATCGCCAACCTCGAGGTTCTCAAACCAGTGCTGCATAACGATGGTCATCTCGTCCGGATAGCGCTGCCGCAGCCAATCCGCGATATCAACGCCCTCCTGCCGGGTGTCGAAAGTAATGAAGAAATGGTGCGCACCGGGCAGGCCGGTTTCTGCAACGCTGCTCAGAACAGTCTTGATCAGGCCACGCATGGCCGTGTGCATCAAGTTCCCATAATCAATGTCTTGCGACATGTGTCATCCTCGAAAGTGGTTATCTTCAGCATAAGGGATTTGGACGGAAACGAAAGACCGGGTTGTGCCTGATTGTTCAGATTAGATGCAGAGCTATTCCGGACAGAACCATTACGATCAAAGTGGTGGCTAAACCGGATTTCAGCCGGAAAATCAACACTGCAGCGGCGACTGTCAGGACAAGGGCCGAAACATCCAACGTAGCAAGCTCAGGAACGGGCAGGGAGATCGGACCCCATGTTAAGTCCGGGGCTGATCCGAACAGCACATTTAATCCGAACCACACCGAGAGGTTGAGAATCACTCCGACCACCGCAGCTGTGATGCCGCGCATTGCGTTTGCCAGCCGCGGGCGTGTGGCAATCCGGTCCAGATATGGGGCTGCAAGGAAGATCCACAAAAAGCACGGTATGAACGTCGCCCAAAGAGCTACGACTCCCGCTGCAATAGCCAGCGAGGCGCCTCCGGCGATCTGACCGCTCAGCATAGCCACAAACTGGGTGACCAGAATAAGCGGGCCTGGGGTTGTTTCAGCCAGGCCCAGCGCGTCAATCATTTGATCGGTACTGATCCACTGGTAGGTATCAACAACGGTTTGGGTCATATACGCGAGAACCGCATAGGCGCCGCCGAATGTGACCACCGCCAATCGGGCAAAGAACCAACCCAGATCGCTTAGAAGTGTTTGCCCGGTCAAAGTGAGTAGTATTAGCGGCCCCAGCCAAAGGGTCAGCCAGATCGCAGCTGTGCGAATGGGACTGGTGAGTGCCGGGGAGGGGGATGATGTGGCCTCGGCAGCTGAATTTCCAGACGTGACATAGCCCCAGATCGCAGCCGCCAGAATGATCAAGGGGAACGGCAGATTCACCGCAAAAATTGCCACAAAACCCAAGATTGCAATTACACGATGTTCGGTATCGGTCAGCGCCTTGCGTGAGAGATTTCTTAGCGCTTGCACGACGATAACGATGACAGTGGCTTTGACGCCCAGAAACGCCGCCTGAACCAATGGTAGATCACCATAGGCCGCATAAAGCCCTACCAATATCGCGATGATCAAAGCACCGGGCAGGACAAACAGGCTGCCGGCGATCAATCCCCCTGCAACCCCTCGCAATCGCCAGCCCGCGTAGGTGGCCAGTTGCATTGCTTCTGGCCCCGGTAGCAGCATACACAGCGACAGAGCGCGCAAATAAGTCTGCTCATCCAGCCAGGGGCGCCGTTCCACCAGCTCCTGATGCATCAATGAAATCTGTGCCGCCGGGCCGCCAAAGGACAAAAGCCCGATGCGGCCAAACACCTGAACAAGCTCTTTGGTGGTCGGGGTCATTTTTTGCGATCCGTAGGCCAGTCGTGGCTTTCCTCGAAACCATCACGCGCCCATCGGTAAAGCGCATCATAGAGCGCCAAACCGGCTTCCAATTGCTGATGGTCGTTCCGATATTGGCGAGATAACCCGACCGAGATGGCAAGCAAGCCAGCAGCTTCAGCTGACAATTCATGTCGATTGGTGTCTGCAGCGCGAACGACGGTTGATAGTCGATCCAATGCGGGTGAACGCAGGTCAAACTCATCCAGCATCGTATCAAAGGTGCAGTATTCGCCCCGGTGGCTCCAAAACACACCTTCCATATCAAACGGGGTTGCCCCGAACTGATCTACGACGCCCTGAACTTCGGTTGGAGACACAAACAAGAATTTGGCTTTTGGATCGATGAAACGACGGATCAGCCAAGGGCAGGCGATACGGTCGATTTTCGGCCGATGCCGTGTCACCCAAAGTGTATTCTCACCGACGGGGGCGGGTACTGCGGAAACCGGAACCGACAGCGCATCCGGGGTTTCCCTCCAGGCAAACATACCGCCTTCCAGATACTCCGCTGCGTGGTCCTCACTCATCAACCAGGACACAAGGCCCTGGCTGAGTTTCTTACCCTTTTGGCAAATGATGACGCATGGGTTATCGCCAACCAGTTCTATGATGCCTTCGATGTCTGAGTAGGGGTGACGGACAGAGCCGGGAATAAGGCGGGGGTCATCCTCAAAGTCCGGATCGGTTCGGATGTCGACCAACACCGGAACTTGCGGTGTTCCGATCAGTCGCATGAGTTGTCGGGGCGTAATCGCGTTTGGGGCAGCCATAGCATGTTTCCTCGGTCATTTCCGATACATGCGAAACTTGGGCTGCCGCCTCACGGGGTGTTCGCAAGCTGACCCCATGGGGTCTTGCTACAGCGTAACCGCAGATAGGGTCAAGATTGCGTGGTTTGTGGCTATGCCCAGTCGAGCCTTTGCCCGGTCATGCAAACAGGGAGCGTATCGAGGGGAAACTGGCCCAACTGTTCAAAGAGCGAGATAAAGTCGAACTGGTTGTAGGCTTCAACCATCTTGTCACCCTTAAACCGCGCCATGACCTGCCCAGTAACCTCCAGCGGAGCCCCGTTGTCTGCCCTGAATGTTCTGACGTGCAACACGCCCGAGACCCAATCACGATCCTCAATGATCTTGGGCAGATCTACCGTTATTTCACCAAGAATGTGCCGGAAGGCCGTGACAAGATCACGAAAATCATCTGCGCCGACCTGCATTTCGGGAATCAACCCTTCGGCCATGGTGTCAGGTGAAAAGAACTGATCAATCGCGTCGGTATTTCCTTTTTCCCAGACTTCGGAATACCACGCCCGTAATCTCTCTGAATTCGTCATCCCGGATCTCCTGTCTTTTGAGCGGAGATTGAAGAACAAGAGTGAATAAACTCTGAACCGGAATGGAATTCAGAGGCAAAAAACTCAGACATTATGTAACTAAATGCAGGTTTCTGTTGCCAGGTACCTGCGAACCCCGCCTTACGCGGCTAGGCGCAAGGGCTTAAGTTTCGGTCTTGTTACTGCTTACGCAGCAACTGCAACCGGAGCACGATTGTCGTTTGCAATTGTACTATTTTCGCCGGTAACGGTGGCAGACAGCCGAGACAAAGCTAACCCCTTTAGACGTTCGTCGATCCTATTTCGGCCCCATGATCCTCAAACGAAGGATGTTGGTGGAGCCGCCGGGTACCGCCCCCGGGTCCGATCCGCTTATTACGAGCGCGTTTATGTCCATAGTCCCGAAGGACAATCTCTATATAGGTGACGTTCCGTTCGGATGCAAATCCAGAATGGGTTACCCTGATACAAGCATTATCAAGTGGTTATGAGGTTTTGCTGATGTTTGCGAAAATCAGCCAGGCCGCGAGCGCCAGTTCGATTCCACCAAAGGTCGCTGCTTTGACAAGTGGCGGATTATCCAGCGCAAGTGATACAAACCGGCCCAATGCCGCACCGGCATAGACAACACCCAGCATAGCGTAGGCCATGGGGTTGTTGAGCCAAAGGACTGCGATCCCGGTCACGACAAACAGACCTCCGACCGACGCGCGCATCTCGCTCAGCCCCATATTGCTGTTGGTTGGGGCCAGGTCTAGCGAGGTAGCGGTCCATGCGGGTGCCAGAAACCCGAACAGCCCAAAGCCAATTGTAAGCAATGCGGCAATCACATTGACGGTCGTTATCATTTTAGCCTCATGTGTTCTTAGTATCTGACCGGAAAGAGTAATCCGACTGAAAGCAAAGAAAAGCACCTAAATCGCTGACCAGAGCCCAAGCACGCCAACCAGGATCAGGCTTAGTGCCCAAATAAGCTCGAGATTGAACCAGCTGCGTGAGAGAAATTGCAGGCCAAGCCATCGGTATACCGCATACGCAAGAACTCCGCCTCCAAGTACCATCGCGATGGTATGAACGGCAGCAACGATTAAAACCAAAAGGCCGTTGGTGGTCATAATTTCAGAAACCGCGCGATGGCCTGTGTCCAATTCGTCCAAACCGCACAGGCCCAGATAGATTGGCACCAACATCAAAGCCGCGCCATGCGCGAGGGCCACAAGAAACGACCACAAAGCCAATCTGCCTGGCGGGATGCGGGACAGGGCGCGGGGATGTCTTCGAACAATGGCGATGTAAAGTCCCATCGCGATGACGATCAGCGCTGCACCAATTCGGATTTCGCGCTGGTAATCCACCAAAACCGCCATAAGCGCAAAGGGCAACAGCACCCCTAGCATGGCCAGAAAATGCCCACCGGCCAGAGCGGCCAAAGCCCGCCAAAGCGCGGACTGACGCTGTTCCATCAGTGCTGCTGATACGGCTAGCGGCCATCCCATACCGGGATTTAAGCCGTGATAGGCGCCGCTCAGAACAACGGCCAGCCAGAGGCCGGCCGTTGATGTCAACAGAGATTCCAAATCAGACGGAGGGGTAGCAGAAGCTGTCCGTCGAACAGTCGCCGCCCTCCAATCGGATTTGGTGGCTGCGATAACCATCTGGGAAGTCGACCCAGAAATTCGGATCCAGCGTCAGACCACCGTTTTCACCAACATCAGCTTTGACCATCGCCGCACCCCGATTGCCGGGATAAAACTGATCGTCCCAGGTCGAGTACAGTGAGTTGGTCCAGTAGACACGCTTACCGTCTCGACTGATTTCGACCATCTGCGGGCCATAACCAAATTCTTGCCCGTTGGGATGCTTGGTCTTTTTGACGATACCGCCGATTTCCACCTTACCGGCCAGTTTTGGGTTCATTGGATCTGATACGTCATACTGATGCATCTCTCCGGTTCCCCAGCAGGAGACATAGAGGTACTTGTCGTCCAGGCTCAGATCGATATCCGTGACCAGTGGTGGTACGGCAGAAAAGCCCTTTAGCAACTCTGGCAGATCGTCTGGATCAGCGGGCTGCGGATCGATGGTTATGGTCTTTTTGGCCTCAAACGTTCCGTCATCATTGCGCCACCACGTGAATATCGCACCTTGCAGGTTAGTCGTATCGACCACGACACCGCAGAAACCGTGCTGTTTGACCGGATCATGGGCGGGGCGAATTTCCAATGCCATCTGGTGGTTCTCACCCAGATCGATGGTCTGGATGTTGGTCCGATTACGCAGGTTCCAGAAATGGATGCGATGACCGTATTTGTTAGACAGCAGATCCTCGGCGACAATCCCGTTTTCGAATTGCGGAGGCAGACCCCATTCAGAACTGACCATGTAATCCCGTGGTAGGTTCCACCAGAAATCATAATGCTTGTCTTGCACACCGCGCTCGATCTCATAACGGCCAATGATCTCAAAACTCTCGCAATCCATGATGAAGATACCCGGAGGGCCATCAGTGCCATCTTTGCCACCGCCGCCAAGCGTGCTGACATAGATGCCCTCCGGTCCGCAATGGATCGTGTGAGGGCGGGAATACCCAGTCTTTGCGAAGACTTCTTCGGGTTCAATGATCTTGTGGATCTTGGCTTCCAGCGGGCTTTTTACGTCAATGATGTAGATCCGGCTGGATCGAATGCCCGGGATAATCAGATAGCGACGTTCCAGAAACGCATGACCACTGAGCGGTGATAAGGATGAAGAGCAAGCATTCCATCCAAAATGGTGAAACTCGTCGCCTTTTTCTGGCATGATCACCTGATGAACGATTTTCCCGAATTCATCCGAAGTTGGATCGACGTTCACAACAGCCAATCCATCCGGTTGAGAAAAATCAGGACTGAGCATCAGCGTAAAAGCCAGAGTTTCAGTAGGCCCCTCCATCGCAAGCTTGGCTGATGGATAAAAGGTTGGGTCCGGTCTTTGGTTCATAACGTCCTCCCGTAAGTAATTGTAATTCAACTTTTATTGAGAGTTCCGGTCTTGATGCCGGGTGTCATGGTGCCTGCTCGAGTGTCCTTTTCGTCTGTGTCTTGCGTCAAGTTCTATCTGATCGGATCTCAATCCGGTTTACGTCGTTTCTCGGCGACATCGCGCGCCAATTGGCGGGTATAGGCTTCAAGCTCAAGCAACGCCTGATCTACCGCTTTGGCATCGCGGGCCTCAAGCGCGTCTGCAATCCGGCTGTGAAGGGCGATGATCTCTTCCCGGGATCGCGCGGTGAAGGTGATCATGTTCATCAGAGGCTGCATCGCCTCGACCGCACCGGCCAACTGATAGGACAGAACCGGATTGGCAGCACCATCCACCAACGCCCGGTGGAACGAAACATCTGATGCACAAAACGCCTCATCCGTAAGTCCGGGTTGTGACTGCCGAAAAATCTCGGCCCGCATCGTGGCCAGCTGATCGGCCGTGCGTCTTTCGGCCGACAGAGCCGCACAGGCTCGTTCCAGAGAATAACGCGCCTCACAGGCTGTATCGAAGCTTACGGCGTTCATTGACAACAACAACGTCGAGGTCGTGACTTGCTGTGAATAAGCGTCCTCGAAGCTCAGTTTGTTAACAAAAGCCCCACCAGATGCGCCACGCTGTGTCCGGATAAGCGATTGAGCTGCCAGTCTTTTCAAAGCCTCGCGAACAGTGGGGCGCGATACCTGAAACTGATCCGAAAGTTCGGCTTCCGAAGGCAAACGTTCGTCTACGATCAGTTCGCCTGATACAATCGCATCGCGAATAGCCTGAGCGATATGTGCCGACAGATCCGTAGCTTTCGAAGGTTTGAGTTTCATGTTCTGGCGGCCAATGTAAATTTTTATTTGTCTGACATTTAAAAGTCTGACATTTGAAAAGCAAGGGATGAGTCGGGAGGGACACTTGCATCGCGCATTAATACGCAGCGGGTTATGGCTGGGTTTCTACATCATGATCCTGTGGTCGTGGTGGATGATGTACTCGATGAGCCGTGACATGGATCTCGATTGGATCGGGCGCCCCGGACCAATGGGCGAAGCCATGAGGGCCATGGACCCCCGGATGGACATGTACATGCCCATGGCCGAGTTCGGGCCGCTGTTCTGGATGTGGGCCATCATGATGGCCGCGATGATGCTGCCGACGCTGATACCGACACTGCGCAGCTATGAAGACCTGATCCGCAGCGCAAACGGCACCCGCTCAGGATGGATCGGAGTGTTGGCTGGATATTTCGTCGTTTGGGTTGGGTTTGCAGCGCTGATTACCAGCGTGCAGCTGGCCCTGCTGTTTGGCGGGGTCGTGGATATGCTCGGGATTGCTAAATCGCATCTGGTGGCCGGTGGTTTGCTTATCGCAGTCGGTGCGTTTCAGTTTACCCGCGTCAAAGAAGTCTGCCATGGAGTCTGTCATGCACCGATGACGTATTTCCTGGGCCATTGGAAAACGGGTTTTACCGGCGGTCTGCGAATGGGCCTTGGTCTCGGCGCGTTCTGCGTTGGTTGTTGTTGGGGTTTCATGGCGCTTGGCTTCGTCGGTGGCGTAATGAGCCTCTTGTGGATGGGTCTCGCGACGCTGTTCATGGTTTTGGAGAAACTCCCCCAGATCGGGCACGTCCTGACCCGTCCAATGGGGTTCCTATTGATCGCGGGCGGCTTGGCTCTGCTCATCTATCCAGTTGCATTCGGAGGATAAGTCTATGGCAAAGAACAGAAAACCGGAATCCGACAGGCTACCGATCAGTCAACGCATCGACAGCCGTATGCCAAACCCAAAACGTCGCGAGATGAGCCCGACTGAATGGGCCATCAAGGGCGAATTGATCCTGAACTGTTCCTGCGACGTGTTCTGTCCTTGCGTGGTTTCGCTGGGCGCGCATCCTCCGACCGAAGGGCATTGTCACGCTTGGATGGGCGTGATCATCGACGAAGGACATTACGAGGGCGAGGACCTCTCGGGCCTGAATGTGGGCCTGTTGGTAGACATTCCTGGGCGCATGGGCGAAGGGCAATGGAAAGTCGCCGCTTACATGGATGAGCGAGCAAGCGGTAAGGCCTATAATGGATTGCTGCAGATATTCAGTGGTCAGGCAGGTGGAACCACCGGTTTGTTCACCATGTTGGTTAGCGAAATCATCGGTGCTGAGCGTGCGCCTGTTCAGATCGAACGCGATGGCAACAAGCGCCGGATCGTAATCGGCCGGAAAATTCAGGGTGAGATTGAGATGCTGGCTGGCAAAGACCCCGAGCATCCTGTCATGGTGTCCAACTCAAAATATTGGATGGGCCCGGACATTATCGTTGCTCGCGGCACCAAGTCCAAGGTGCGTGACTATGGCCGGGTTTGGGATTTCGGTGGCAAATCAGCCGAGATTTGCCCAATCGACTGGCACGGGCCCAAGTGATGATTACCGGAGCGTTTGCCCGGGAAATGGCCCGATATAATCAATGGGAAAACAGTCAGCTGGCTGCTTTTCTTCAGGAGCTTTCACCTGCCGATCTGACCCGTGATCGTGGAGCCTTTTTCGGATCTATCATGGGTACAGCAAACCATCTTCTATGGGGCGACTGGATCTGGATGTCACGCTTTGACAAAGGCGCTGCCCCTGATGGTGGTATTCCGGAAAGCACGTCAATTTGTGCTGATCTGGCGGAGTGGCTGCCACTGCGCGAAACCATTGACGCGCGTATCACTGACTGGGCCCGGACCCTAGGGGATGATCCGATCGAGGGGTCCTTCACATGGTTCTCAGCTGCGAAAAAGGCGGATGTTACAAAGCCTTACGCACAATGCGTGATCCACATGTTCAATCATCAGACCCACCATAGGGGTCAGCTGCATAAAATGTTGACCGAAGCAGGCTCAAACGCTCCGGTCAGCGACCTTGTTTTTCTGCCCGAGGATTTTTGAGATGGCAGTCATCACACCCAGCCGCCGCGTTAGAAAAACACCGTTTTCACCTGGTGTCGAAGCCGAAGGCGTGAGCGGCTACACAGTGTATAACCATATGCTGTTGCCAACTTTTTTTGAAAGCGTCGAAGCGGATGCGGCGCATCTCAAGCAACATGTGCAGGTCTGGGATGTCTCCTGTGAGCGTCAGGTTCAGATCAAAGGGCCAGACGCGCTGCGTCTGATGAAGATGCTCAGCCCTCGCGACATGGACCGGATGCAGGCTGATCAGTGCTACTATGTTCCCGTTGTCGACCAGAATGGAGGCATGCTGAATGATCCGGTAGCAATCAAGCTTGCCGATGATCACTATTGGCTGTCGGTGGCTGATGGGGATTTTTGGCAATTTGCACTGGGGATAGCCGTTGCGCTGAATCTGGATGTTCAAATCACCGAACCGGATGTCTCGCCACTGGCGGTTCAGGGACCAAAAGCAGACGATTTGATGGCGCGCGTTTTTGGCGAAGAAGTCCGTAATATCAAATTCTTCCGCTACAAACGTCTGGCATTTGAGGACACCGAGTTTGTTGTGGCTCGCTCTGGCTGGTCGAAACAGGGCGGGTTCGAGATCTATGTCGAAGGCTCCGACTACGGTATGCCATTGTGGAATGCGCTGTTTGCCCAAGGTCGTGACCTGCATGTGCGGGCGGGGTGTCCGAACAATATCGAGCGGATCGAAAGCGGTTTGCTGAGCTTTGGCTCGGATATGCGGCGCGAAAATACGCCTTATGAATGTGGGCTGGGACGGTTTTGCAATTCACCAGAGGACTACATCGGCAAGACAGCTTTGGCCGATCAGGCGGAAAACGGCCCTCCGCGCCAAATTCGACCGCTGATCATTGAAGGTGAGATCGGACCCTGCACGGAAGCGTGGCCGTTGATGGCCGAAGGCGGGCAAGTCGGGCAGGTGGCGTCGGCGGTTTTCTCGCCCGAGTTTGGGGTGAATGTCGCAATCGGTATGGTCGACAGATCCCATTGGGGCCCGGGAACTCGGATCGAGCTCATGACAGAGCATGGAATGCGTTGGGCAGAAGTGCAGGAGAAATTCTGGCGCTGATCAAGCCAGACTAAAAATACAGGGGTCAACAGACCCGTCGTTAGGAGCAAGATGATGTTTAATGCGTTACTCGTTGAAAAAGATGAAGAAAGTGGACTGGCAAGCGCGTCGGTCAAGCAGGTATCCGAGGATATGCTGCCGCACGGAGAAGTGACAGTTGCCGTTGAGTATTCGACCGTCAACTATAAAGATGGACTGTGTATGTCGCCTAAGGGCGGCGGCCTTGTGCGCAGCTATCCACATATTCCCGGCGTCGACTATGCGGGCACGGTCGAGGCATCTTCGGATGATCGTTACAAGCCTGGCGACAAGGTCGTACTGACTGGTTGGCGCGTGGGCGAGGCGCATTGGGGCGGGTATTCCCAAAAAGCAAATGCTCTAGCCGATTGGCTTGTCCCTCTGCCCGAAGGCTTGAACGCACGTCAGGCGATGGCTGTCGGGACGGCAGGTTTTACCGCAATGCTTGCAGTAATGGCATTGGAAGATCATGGGCTGACACCTGATCATGGCCCGGTATTGGTCACTGGTGCAGCGGGTGGCGTAGGGTCGGTCGCCACGGCAATTCTGGCCAATTTGGGATATGAAGTTGCGGCAGTGACAGGCCGTCCTGAGACCGAAGACTACCTTAAGTCTCTGGGCGCGACGACGATTGTGCCGCGGGATGAGCTCAATGAGACAACCAAACGCCCATTGGAAAGCGAGATGTGGGCAGGGTGCGTTGACGCCGTTGGTGGCGCAATGCTTGCCCGCGTGCTGGGGCAGATGAAGTATGGCTGTTCCGTTGCCGCTGTTGGTCTGGCAGGTGGTGCTGCTCTGCCTGCTTCCGTGATCCCATTTCTTTTGCGTGGCGTGAACCTGCTGGGTATCGACAGCGTAATGCAGCCTTATGATAACCGTGTGAGGGCCTGGCAGCGCGTCGCGACCGATCTGCCAATGGACAAGCTGGAAGCCATGGTACATCCCGCGACACTGTCCGATCTGCCGCAATTGGGCGCTGATATCCTTCAGGGACAGGTAAAGGGTCGCGTCGTTGTTGATGTAAACAGCTGACCTTTACCGGAACTCGGTTGACCGGTCAGTCATCGTGCTGGCCGGTCTTCTATTCTGGAAAATGGTACAAAATGGCAGAAACAACTCTGGTCATTGGTACAATTCCTGATCATGATTGCTATACATCCCATTTGCGATGGCTTAAGACCCATCCGAACAGCACCTGAATACGGGGAGTGAGCAGCATGTCTGATGATTTTATTCTGGACACCGATGATCTTAAACGCCGCATGGACGGCGCAATGTCCAACCTGAAAACCGAATTTGCCTCGCTGCGCACGGGGCGCGCTTCTGCTTCGATGCTCGAGCCTGTGATGGTGGATGCCTACGGTTCAATGACCCCGATTAACCAGGTCGGTACCGTCAACGTACCCGAGCCTCGTATGGTTACGGTAAATGTCTGGGACAAAGGTCTTGTTGGTAAGGTCGAAAAGGCAATCCGTGAAAGTGGACTGGGTATTAATCCACAGTTGAACGGCACGATCATCATGCTGCCCATCCCGGAACTGAACGAAGAGCGCCGTCGCGAACTGGGTAAAGTTGCAGGCCAGTACGCAGAACACGCACGCGTGTCGATCCGCAACGTCCGTCGTGATGGTATGGATCAGATCAAGAAGGCCAAGGCCGATGGCATGTCCGAAGATGATCAGAAACTTTGGGAAGCCGAAGTTCAGGATCTGACCGACGAGATGATCAAAGCGGTCGATACCGCTCTTGAAACCAAACAAGCCGAGATCATGCAGGTCTGAGCCACGATCATGCCCAAGGATCCCCAAACACCGCCGGTCCAGGGGCCGCGCCATGTTGCCATCATTATGGACGGAAATGGCCGCTGGGCTCAGGCGAGGGGAAGGCCACGTCTGTTTGGTCATCATGCCGGTGCACGTCGCGTGCGCGAAGTTGTTGAGGCATGCCCGGGACTGGGAATCAAGTATCTGACAGTGTTCGCATTTTCGACCGAGAACTGGAAACGAACTCAGGTCGAAGTCGCTGGACTCATGAGCCTGTTTCGACGCTACATCGTGAAAGAGACGCGGACGCTGAAAGAGAACGGTATCCGCGTGAGATTTATCGGTGATCGAGTGAGGCTGGATTCAAAGCTGACCGATTTGATGGATACACTTGAGCGGGAAACGCAGGACAATGACCTTGTCCACCTGACCGTTGCGTTGAACTATGGCGGTCGGGACGAAGTCGCGCGTGCAACCCAGCGGTTGGCACGGGATGTGGCTGACGGCAAACTGTTGCCTGACGATGTCGACCAAGAAACGCTGCCCAGATATCTAGACACTAGGGTACTACCGGATCCGGATCTGGTGATCCGTACCAGCGGCGAAGCACGGATTTCAAATTTCCTGCTCTGGCAATCGGCGTATTCCGAATACGAATTTATCGATACACTTTGGCCTGACTTTACTGCGGCCGAGTTGGAACGCCTTTGCAAGAGCTTTGGTTCCCGGGAACGGCGCTTTGGAGCGGTTCTGGCATGAGTGATGGCCGATGGTCTGATCTGACTGCCCGCATATTGTCCGCAGTTGTTTTGATTGCAATCGGTGCAATCGAAGTTTGGCTTGGCGGTCTGTGGTTTGAGGCTTTCATTGCAGCTGCCTGCGGTCTGATGACCTGGGAATTGGTCCGAATGGTTGATCCAGAGCGGAGCGGTGTTGCAATCCAGCTGGGTATCCTGACTGGATTTGCTGTTGTTCTTAGCTATCATCTCCCACCGCTCTACAAGCTTCCCTTCCTGTTGGCTCCGGCACTTGTCGGTGCCGGGCAGGTAAAAAAGGCGCGTGGTATTTACGCTTTGTTTGCGATCTGGATCGCGGCTTCGGGCCTGGGGTTCATTTCGATCCGCGAGAATATGGGTTTTGGCTGGATGGTTTGGTTGATCTCGGTGGTCGTTGCCACCGACGTTGCCGGGTATTTTGTGGGCAAAACCATCGGTGGCCCTAAATTCTGGCCAAAGGTGAGCCCCAAAAAAACCTGGTCGGGAACTGCCGGTGGTTGGGCTGCCGCAGCAATCGTTGGCGGCATCTTCGCAATGCAGGCCGGTTTCGGCATCATGTTCGTGTTGATTTCAGTGCTGGCTTCGATGGCCAGTCAGGCAGGCGACATCGTGGAAAGCGCAACAAAACGGAAATTTGGCGTGAAAGACAGTTCAAACCTGATCCCCGGGCACGGAGGATTTCTGGATCGCTTTGACGGGATGATGGGAGCATCGCTGTTTGTGCTGATCGCTGGGTTATTCTACGCGCCCGGAGGCATGTAATGCGCAAGGTAACAATCCTGGGTGCGACCGGATCAGTCGGACAAAATACGATTGATCTGATTGCGCGCGATCGCGATGCATATGATGTTGTCGCATTGACCGGTGGTGCAAATACCAAACAACTTGCCGATGACGCAATTCGGCTGGGCGCAGATTTGGCTGTAACGGCTTATGATGATCGTTTGGATGACTTGCGGGCAGCACTGTCCGGCAGTGGTGTGGAAGCCGCGGCTGGTCAGGCCGCAATCAAAGAAGCAGCCGCACGTCCCGCCGATTGGGTGATGTCAGCAATCGTCGGATCAGCAGGTCTTGCGCCGGGAATTGAGGCGTTGAAGCAGGGCGCAACGCTCGCACTTGCAAATAAAGAGACGCTGGTCTGCGCTGGACAATTGGTCCTTGAGACCGCGCAACAACATGATGCGCGGCTATTGCCGGTAGATAGCGAACATTCGGCTGTGTTTCAGGCGCTTGTTGGTGAAGATATGGCGGCTGTTGAACGCATCATTATCACCGCAAGCGGTGGGGCTTTTCGCGACTGGCCTATTGGTGATCTTGCAAATGCAACTGTCGAACAAGCCTCGAGCCATCCCAACTGGGACATGGGGCAGCGGATCACTATCGACAGCGCATCGATGTTCAACAAAGCGCTCGAGTTGATTGAAACCAAAGAGTTCTTTGGAATCGATCCGACAAAGATCGAAGTTTTGGTTCATCCGGAATCGATTGTTCATTCGCTGGTTGGGTTTAACGATGGCGCGGTGATGGCCCATCTTGGAGCGCCAGATATGCGGCATGCAATCGGCTATGCGCTGCACTGGCCTGATCGGCGCGAACTGCCGGTAAACCGGCTGGATCTGGCGAAACTCGGGCAATTGCGCTTTCAGGAACCTGACGAAGCTCGCTATCCGGCATTGCGCCTTGCGCGTGAGGTGATGGAGCGGGGCGGTTTGTCCGGCGCTGTATTCAACGCCGCAAAAGAACGGGCACTCGATCTTTTCATAGATCGACGTATCCGGTTTCTGGACATGGCCGATGCGGTGGCTGCAGTTCTGGATCGGTTTGAAAGCGAGTCCCATCTTCTTGATGCCACGTTGACCCTTGATAACGTGCATCGAACGGACCATCTGGCACGGCAATGGGTGGATGACGCCGTTTTGCAAAGAGCAGGATAAAAACTTTGGATATACTTTCTCTGATCCCTCAATTCGGCAATTTGCTCTATACTATACTGGCTTTTGTCATCGCGCTGTCAGTCATCGTCGCGGTGCATGAATATGGTCACTACATCGTAGGACGCTGGTCGGGCATCCATGCTGAGGTGTTCTCAATCGGATTCGGTCCGGTTCTATGGAGCCGCGTAGACAAGCGGGGAACGAAGTGGCAGATCGCATTGCTGCCCTTTGGTGGCTACGTCAAGTTTCTGGGGGACGCCAACGCTGCTTCGGGCAAGGATGAAGAGGCGATGGCCGAAATCGTCGAACAAAGCCCTGAAGAGCTGCGTCGCACGATGCACGGCGCGCCCTTATGGGCTCGTGCTGCAACTGTGGCAGCAGGTCCGATATTCAACTTCGTAATGTCGATCCTGGTGTTTGGTCTGATTTTCTGGTCGGATGGAGTATCCCGAGAGCCGTTGACAGTCGGATCACTGCACCCACTGCCGGGAACGGCTCAGGAATTGCAGGATGGTGATGAAATCGTAGCCATCGCAGGCATACCAGTACCCGATTTTGATGAAGAAGGCGGGTGGCGCAATTTTACCCGCTCGTTGCCGGTGGAGCCGGCGCTTGATTACACGATCATTCGCGATGGCGAGACGTTCGATGTGACTGCGCCATGGCTTTTCCCTCCGCTGATTCAGCAGGTTGCGCCGCGCAGTGCGGCGATGGACATCCAGCTTGAACAGGGCGATGTCATCACTGCAGTCAATGGTGATCCGATCTTTGCCTTTTCACAGTTGAAAGAGCACGTGGAAAGCTCTGATGGTAAGGTTCTGTTGCTGGATGTCTGGCGTGATGGGGCAGAGCTTGAGTTCGCACTTGCCCCACGAAGAACGGATGAACCGCAAACGGATGGTGGCTTTGTTACGCATTGGCGTATCGGCATCGTTGGCGGCATGATGCTGGAGCCTGCGACGGAACCGGCCGGTATTGTCGATTCCTTGTCCGGGGGGGTCCGTCAGACTGTTCGCATTATCGAGGGGTCATTGTCGGGTATCTGGCACATGGTCACCGGTGCTATCAGCACGTGCAACATGTCTGGACCAATCGGTATCGCCGAAACATCGGGCGCAATGGCAAGCCAGGGCGCGCAGAACTTCATCTTTTTCATTGCTGTCCTGTCTACGGCGGTCGGGTTGTTGAACCTGTTTCCAATCCCAGCGCTTGATGGAGGTCATCTGGTATTTTACGCCTATGAGGCCGTGGCGGGTAAGCCGCCGAGCGACAAGGCGTTACGGGTGCTGATGACTGTAGGCATCACCCTGATTCTGTCGTTGATGCTATTTGCGGTCAGCAACGATCTGTTCTGCTAAATGTGACACCTGCGGCACCTTAAAGCCGTAAAATTGCCCTAATTCGAGTTCATAAAATTGGGGCAATTTTTCTATGTCCGGAACCGGCATCATGACCAAGGCACTGCAAAAATCTTATCAGGGATTTCGTTTCCTATTTGTCCTGAACTGGGATGTTTTACTTAGCTTTGGGGTCACTGCACTCGCTCTGACGGTTGGCGCATATCTTGCCACGGTCGCAATCGTTCTGGGTTTCTGATTCTTCTCACGCTATCGAAAATTTACATCACGCGGCCCATTGGGTCGCGTTTGTGTTTGGTCTTTTGACAACGCGCTCCAATGCCGTTACTCAACTTCTAAAGTCCGAAAATTCTAGGTAGAGAAAAATATGGCTTACAGGAGAGGCGCGGGCACATCCTGCGGTATGCAAAAGCCGCAAGGCAACATTTTGTGGCAGACACTAACGATTTTTTTCCTCTTTGCAGCAATGAGTTTACTGGTTTTGCCACAAGCCGCACAGGCGCAAAACTATAGCTTCAGTTCATTTCAGGTTGATGGAAATCAGCGGATCGAAAGTTCGACAATCATTGCCAGAACGGGAATCGCACCTGGTCAATCTGTAACAGCGGGCCAGTTGAACGACGCTTACCAGCGTTTGCTTGACAGTGGCGTTTTTGAAACAGTCGAGCTGACACCTCGTGGGAGCACATTGGTTATCAATGTGCAGGAGTACCCAACAATCAACCAGATCAGCATCGAAGGTAACCGTCGCGTAAAGGACGATTTGCTGCTTGATGCCATATCCTCCGAACCAAGGCGTGTCTTTACGCCTCAGGTTGCGGAAACAGATGCTGACCTTATCGCTGAAATCTACTCGGCCCAAGGCCGTGTTTCGGCCACCGTGATACCGCGGATCATTCGGCGCAGCGAAAACCGCGTCGACCTCGTATTCGAAGTTTCCGAAGGTACCACTATCGAGATTGAGCGCGTCAGTTTTGTTGGAAACCGTGCTTATTCTGACCGTCGTCTGCGCCGCGTACTTGAGACCAAGCAGGCAAACATTCTTCGAACCTTTTTGCGCGGTGATACCTTCATTGCGGATAGGATCGAGTTTGATAAGCAGGTCTTGCGTGATTTCTACTTGTCTCGTGGCTATGTCGACTTCCGAGTGAACAGCGCGAATGTCGAGTTCACACGTGAGCGTGATGCTTTCTTCCTGGTTATGAACATCACGGAAGGGCAGAAATTCAAGTTCGGCAAAATCAGTACTGTCAGTGAAATCCCGGGCGTGGACGCTGCGGCATATCAAGCGGCGCTCAAGATCAAGCCGGGTGTAACCTATTCTCCAACCCTGGTTGAGAACTCAATCGCGCGGCAAGAACGTTTGGCAATCAAGCAAGGCGTGGATTTTCTTCGCGTCGAGCCCCGGGTGACACGCAACGAACGCGATCTTACGCTGGATGTCCAATTCGTTCTTACCAAGGGCCCTCGTATCTTTGTTGAGCGCATTGATATTGAAGGCAACACAACCACACTCGATCGTGTAATTCGACGCCAGTTCGATACGGTTGAAGGTGACCCATTCAATCCTCGTGAGATACGACAGAGTGCTGAACGCATTCGGGCATTGGGTTTCTTTGCGGTCGCTGATGTGGAACCACGCGAAGGCACAACACCGAGTCAGGTCATCGTCGATGTCGATGTCGAAGAACAGCCAACCGGCTCATTGAGCCTTGGCGGTAGCTATTCGGTCTCGGATGGGTTTGGTATTGCGATTGGATTGCAGGAATCTAACTTCTTGGGTCGTGGTCAAACGCTTGGTATCAATCTTTCGACCGCACAGGATGCTGAAGAGTATAGCCTGAACTTCACCGAACCATATCTGCTGGGTCGTAAGCTGCGCTTTGATTTGGGACTGGGATTGACCAGCACCAACTCAAGCTTCGCCAGCTATGATACTAAATCGGTATTCTTCAGGCCGCAGCTTAGCTATGCAATTGGCGAGTTGTCCGCATTGAGACTTCGCTATGGCTGGGATCGAAGTGAGATGTCCCAGCAAAGTGGTGAAGTAAACGGAGCGGTGATTACCTCTGAAATTGCACAAGGTGAACGTGTAAGCAGTTCGTTGGGGCTTACCTACGTATATGACAGCCGCTTGGGTGGTCTGAATCCAAATGCGGGTGTTCTGTTTGAAGTCGGCGTGGATGCCGCAGGACTTGGAGGTGACAACCAGTACTTCAAGACATCCGCACGAACGATAGCACAGACCAGAGTTTTGAATGAAGAAATGACCTTACGTGCAAGCCTAGAACTAGGCGCATTGCACTGGAGAGGAAATGACTTCAGCCGGACAATTGATCGTTACGTGCTTGGTCCCAGTACGTTCCGTGGTTTTGAGCCAGCTGGTCTTGGTCCGCGAGATTTGTCCAACGGGCAGGATGACGCGATTGGCGGTAACTACTACTGGGTTGCAAGGTTCGAGACAGATTTCCCATTGGGTCTGCCCGAAGAGCTGGGTCTGCGTGGTGGCGTATTCTATGATGTTGGTAACCTCTATAACATCGACAACGTGAACACAGCTGGTGCTACGATTGTTGGTGCCAACGGATCCATACGACACGTAGTAGGGGTATCGGTACTCTGGGAAACACCGTTTGGACCCTTGCGGTTCAACTTTTCCAAAGCTCTCAAGAAGGAAGATTTCGACAAGGAGCAGAACTTTGACCTGACCATTCAGGCACAGTTCTGATTTCCATGATCAAAGTTCCGATGGAAATACTACAGGGCTCGCTTAGAGCCCTGTTTGTCTTTTTTCTGATGTTCATTGCTAATCCGGCATTCGCTCAGCAATTGGGTGTTCCTGAATCCGGGGTACTGACGATCTCTAGCGAAAGGCTGTTCGCCGAATCCGCATTCGGACAGCGTGTATTCGGAGAAATCGAAGCCGAAAGCGCATCACTTGCTGCCGAAAACGAACGGATCGTATCTGAACTTAGCAATGAGGAAAAAGAACTCACCGAAAAAAGGGCACAAATTGAAGCGTCTGAGTTCCGCCCATTGGCCGAAGCATTCGACCGGAAAGTGCAACAACATAGAGATAGCCAGCGCGCAAAACTGGACGCATTGGCCCGACGCAGCGAGGAAGCGCGTGGCAGATTTTTTGAGTTGGTCCAGCCGGTTCTCATTGATCTTCTGCGTGAATACGGTGCGTCGATGATCATTGAACGTTCCAATGTTTTTCTCAGCTCAGATGCTTCTGATATAACAGATGCCGCTATCGCTAGGATAAATAGCGCGATTGGTGACGGGACCGGTTTGGAAGACAATGACAGCCAATAGGCTGTCTTGCTCTTACCCAGCGGTATTGCTAACCACTCGAAAACGAGAAATCCAGAACAGGAAATCTGCACAATGACCACAGAAACCAAGAGTGCCGACATTCAGTTGATTCAGCGCATTCTGCCGCATCGCTACCCGTTTCTGCTGGTCGACAAGGTGGTGGATATCTCGGGCTACAAATCTGCGGTCGGCATTAAGAACGTCACCATGAATGAACCCCATTTTCAGGGTCATTTTCCGGGCACACCAATCATGCCGGGTGTCACCATTGTCGAGGCAATGGCTCAGACCGCAGGTGTCATGCTTGGTGTCGGCATGGATGTCATCGACAGCGAGTTGCTGATCTACTTCATGAACATCGACAAGTGTAAGTTCCGTCGCAAGGTTGTGCCTGGCGACATACTTGAAATGCATGTGGAAACCGTTCGTGGTAAAATCGGCGGCAAGATCTTCAAATTCAGTGGCCGGGCGACCGTTGATGGTGAAGTGGCGGCCGAGGCCGAGTTCTCAGCCTACGTAGACTGGGACATGGAAAAGACGACATGAGCGGTATTCATCCCAGCGCAATCATCGAAGACGGCGCGCGGATCGGTCAGGACTGTGTAATCGGGCCGTTTTGCTATGTCGGTGCGCAGGTTAGTCTGGGTGACCGGGTCGAGTTGAAGTCACATGTGGTTGTCACCGGAGACACTTCGGTCGGTGAAGATACTGTGATCTTTAACTTCTCGGTCATTGGAGAGATCCCCCAGGATTTGAAGTTTGGCGGCGAAGATACACGTCTTGAGATCGGCAAACGAAACCGCATCCGCGAACATGTGACGATCAACACCGGTACCGAAGGTGGTGGTGGTGTAACCCGTATTGGCGATGACTGCCTGCTAATGGCGGGTGTTCACGTTGCGCATGATGTACAGATCGGCAATCGGGTCATCATGGTGAACCATGCCGGCGCAGCGGGGCATTGCGTCGTTGAAGACGACGTGATCGTCGGCGGCATTTCAGGTCTGCATCAATGGGTTCGTGTTGGTCGTGGCGCGATCATTGGTGCACTGACGATGGTCGCCAATGACGTCATTCCCTACGGCCTGGTACAGGCCCCTCGTGGTGAGCTTGATGGTCTGAACCTTGTAGGGCTGAAACGACGCGGTGTTTCCCGAGAAGATATCTCGGCCCTGCGTGCAGCCTTTCGTGAGTTGTCAGAAGGCGATGGTACATTCATGGACCGGGCCAAGCGACTGGGCGATTCTGACAGCGAATATGTTCGGAAGATCGTCGATTTTGTGACCGGCGAATCCGACCGATCTTTCCTGACACCAAGGAAGTAAGCAAATGCTGGCTCTGATCGCGGGAACAGGTGCGTTGCCGGATGAACTGATTGCTCGGTTGGCCGAGCGCCCATTGATCTGTTCCATGGAAGGGTTTTTGCCCGACAATCTGGCTCCTGAGATTGAATTTCCTCTCGAGCAGTTGGGCAGTTTCGTTTCAGAGCTGAAGAGCCGAGGTGTGACTGAAATCTGCATGGCAGGCGCAGTGCGACGCCCTGCAATTGATCCAAAGCGTATCGATGCTGCTACGATGCCATTGGTTCCAATATTGCAGAAAGCCATGATGTCAGGGGATGATGGTGCATTGCGCGCAGTGATCGGCATATTTGAGGATGCTGGCATGAACGTGCGCGCAGCCCACGAGATTGCACCGGACATCCTGCCTCCGCTCGGGTGCCTGACACAGGCGCAGCCATCGGACGCTGATCTTGCAGATGCCGATCGGGGTGCCGGTATTCTTCGCAATATGGGCGCTGCTGACATCGGACAGGCCTGTGCTGTTCTCAAAGGGCAGGCGCTGGCCGTTGAAGGTATCTTTGGCACTGCGTGGATGCTGCAGTCTTTGACCCAGCGACCAGATGCGGGCGGAGGGATCCTGTTCAAAGGCCCAAAGCCGGACCAGGACAGACGTGCTGATCTGCCCGCGATTGGGCCAGACACCGTGGCGGCAGCCGTAACGGCTGGCCTGACAGGTATCGTCATCGAAAAGGGCGGCGTCATTGTTCTCGAACGCGAGCGTGTCATCGAGGAATGTGACCGGCTGGGACTGTTCCTGTTCGTCCGCGAGCGAGCGGTCTGATGCGTGTTTTTCTGGTCGCCGGAGAACCTTCAGGCGATCGGTTAGGTGGCGCATTGATGCAGGGTTTGAAAACCCTCGTCCCTGAAGTTCAGTTTGACGGCATTGGCGGCCCTCTGATGCAGGAGCAAGGACTGGTCAGCCGGTTTCCCATGTCAGAACTCAGCGTCATGGGACTGGTTGAGGTGTTGCCGAAGTTTTTTCACCTGAAACGGCGCATTTCCGAGACAGCACAGGCGGTATTGGACACGAAACCAGATGTACTGATTACGATCGATAGCCCTGATTTTTCACTGCGCGTGGCCAAAATCGTCAAGGCTGGCAGTGATATCCGCACAGTTCATTATGTGGCGCCCAGTGTTTGGGCATGGCGGCCCGGACGAGCGGACAAAATGGCGAAAGTCATTGATCACGTTCTGGCGCTGCTGCCGTTTGAACCGCCCTATATGGAACGCGCTGGGATGGAATGCGACTTTGTTGGTCACCCCGTCGCCAGCGAACCAATAGCGACCCCTCAGGACATTTTGGCTTTCCGTCGGACATTTGACTTGGGGGATGCGCCTATATTGCTGGCCTTGCCGGGCTCTCGTAAAGGCGAGATTGAAAGGCTGGCCCCGTGTTTCGGCGAGGCGCTGCAGCTTTTCCTCGCCGAGCGACCAGATTTTCGTGTTGTTGTTCCAACTGTCGGGCCAGCCACAGATCTGATCAATTCGATCGTGCCAAACTGGCCTGGAAACCCGCTGGTATTGGACCCTCGAAAAGTAAGCGCGTCGCAGGCTACGGCCGATAAACGGGCGGCCTTCGGCGCGGCTGATTTGGCACTTGCAGCGTCGGGCACAGTTTCGTTGGAATTGGCAGCACAGAACACACCAATGGTGATTGCATACAAGCTGAACTGGCTGACACAAAAAATGGCCGAGCGCATGGTCAAGTTGGATACCGTGACACTGGTCAACCTCGTATCAGACACA
This sequence comes from Ruegeria sp. CE12, assembly GCF_056537525.1. Taxonomy (NCBI): domain Bacteria; kingdom Pseudomonadati; phylum Pseudomonadota; class Alphaproteobacteria; order Rhodobacterales; family Roseobacteraceae; genus Ruegeria; species Ruegeria sp. CE12. Next base: position 676,539 of record NZ_JBQFRS010000002.1, read on the forward strand.
CGTGCGGTTCCGGAATGTCTGCTGGATGATTGCCAACCCGATAAGATCGCATCGGCATTGAAACACGTTTCTGAGAACCCGACCGAGCAATACGATGCCATGTCAGTCACAATGGAGCGCTTGGGAAGAGGCGGGGAGGCCCCGGGTCTGCGGGCAGCCCGCGCGGTTCTTGAGCGAATGAGGGCCTGATGCTGGATCACGTGGTCTTTGCTGCATCCGCTTTCATGGCTCAGATATTGACCAATCTGGACAATCTGGCGGCCTTGCTCGCCCTGATGTTGGTATCCGGGCCGCGTCGGGCTGTAACGGGATTTCTTCTGGCACAGATGATCGTGATCAGCGCCGCATTGCTGCTTGCATTGGGCGTAGATGATGTCGTGCCTCACTGGGCCGGATATCTGGGCGTGTTTCCTCTGACCCTCGGGCTGTTTGGAGTAGTGCGGCAGTACAGGGGCACTGGTTCCGAAACCGACCCGCACATATCACCCAGCGCATCAACGTTGGTGACTATGATGCTTTTCATTAGCTTATCGATGGATACATTCGCCGTTCTTGCGCCTTTGCTCGCCGATTCCGCCCCGAGTTTCCGGATAGCGGGCGTGATTGGCGCGTCCTTGGCTGCTTTAGGATTGGCTTTTTTGGGCTTTCTGGGCGCGCGAACACCGGTCATGACCGGCGGATTGGCCCGCCGGCTGGAGAAACTGGTGCCCTATGTGATGATCTGCGCCGGGATCTATATCCTCAGCAACTCATGGACTGACGCGATCTAGTAACCGCGCCAGATCCAACCGCCGCCAAAGATGCGGCTGCCCTCTGATTCATAGAATACACAGGCCTGACCGGGCGAAATGCCTTCTTCTGCCGTAAACAGCTCCACTTCGGCAGTAGTGTCCGACAGTGGTCGAATGATTGCCTCGCGTGGCGGCCGGGTCGAACGCACCTTGACCGAGACATGCCATTCTTTCTGAGACATGAATGGCGCATCGCCCAGCCAGTTAATCTCACGGACAGGAACCGTGCGGGTGGCCAACATCTCTTTCGGACCAACCACAACCTGCTTTTTGTCGACGTCGAGCTTGACCACATACAAAGGCTCGCTCAGCCCGCCGATGCCAAGACCGCGACGCTGACCAATCGTGTAGTGAATAACACCGTTATGTTGCGCCAGAACCCGACCATCCGCGTGAACGATCTCACCCGGTTCTGCTGCACCTGGACGCAATTTTTCAATCACGCTGGCATAATTGCCGTTCGGTACAAAACAGATGTCCTGGCTGTCAGGCTTATCTGCGACCGCCAATCCATACTGTGCAGCCATTTCACGCGTTGCGTCCTTTGAGGGCAGGTGGCCAAGCGGAAAGCGAAGGAAGTCCAACTGCTCTGGCGTGGTTGAGAACAGGAAATAGGATTGATCCCTGTTCGCATCCTCTGCGCTGTGCAGCTCGGGCCCGTTCTCTCCCATCTTGCGCTGAATGTAGTGGCCGGTTGCCATGCAGTCGGCATCCAGGTCCTTTGCCGTTTCCAGCAGATCCTTGAACTTCACACGCTCATTGCAGCGGATACACGGTACCGGAGTCGCGCCAGCCAGATAGCTGTCTGCGAATTCATCAATGACCGCATCTTTAAAGATGTTCTCATAGTCCAGAACGTAGTGCGGGAACCCGCGCTCTTCGGCGACGCGACGTGCATCGTGAATATCGATCCCTGCGCAGCACGCACCTTTTTTGGCCAATGCAGCGCCGTGATCATAAAGCTGCAGAGTTACACCCACGACGTCATACCCCTGATCCGCGAGGTAGGCCGCAACGACCGAACTGTCCACGCCACCGGACATGGCAACAACCACCCGCGTTTCCGAAGGCGGTTTGGCAAAGCCAAGTGAGTTCAGCGGGGTCTCGGTATCGAGGGCCATGGCGGTTCCAGTCAGGGTTAAGAAAGACCGGCAGAATATAGGAAAATTCTACACACTCTCAAGGGGCGGTTTCACTCAGCATTAAGTAGGCTGGGTTCAGCTTTGTCGCAGCAAGAAAAGGGTCGAGAAGATGTATTTGCACAAAGTTGAAGGACCACGGTCGGTAACCCTGCCTGATGGAACGATTTTAACGCGTGCTGATCTGCCACCTGCAGACACGCGACGCTGGGTTGCCTCGCGAAAAGTGGTGGTCGTACGCGGTGTTTTGTATGGGTTAATAACGCTGTCCGATGCCAAAAAGCGATACGGCATCAGCGAAGAGGAGTTTAATTCCTGGGTTTCCGCCGTGGCAGAACATGGTGTGGACGCGCTCAAAGTGACAGCGATAAAAAAATATCGACAACCTAAGGTAGAAAGTGAATAACTGATTCAACGGTAACGTCAGATTAACCATTTTTGTTCAGGTTCAATTTGAACTGGAATATTTGACCCGAATTGGAGCAGTGATTATGCGCATACTTCTTGTCGAGGATGATCCGACCACGTCGAAAAGCATCGAGCTGATGCTGACGCATGCCAACCTGAACGTTTATGCGACGGACCTCGGTGAAGAAGGCATAGATCTGGCCAAACTCTATGACTATGACCTCATCCTTTTAGATCTCAACCTGCCTGACATGAACGGTCATGAGGTTCTGCGCCAACTCAGGATCTCTCGTGTCGAAACACCAATCCTGATCCTGTCCGGGGCGGATGACACGGAAAGCAAGATCAAGGGCTTCGGATTTGGGGCGGATGACTATCTGACCAAGCCATTCCATCGCGAAGAACTTGTTGCGCGGATTCACGCTATCATTCGCCGGTCCAAGGGACATTCTCAATCGATCATTCAGACAGGTCGGGTGGCAGTGAATCTGGATGCCAAAACCGTTGAGGTGGAGGGTAAAACCGTTCATCTGACCGGTAAGGAATATCAGATGCTAGAGCTCCTGAGCCTTCGCAAGGGTACCACTTTGACTAAGGAAATGTTCCTGAACCACCTGTACGGCGGCATGGATGAGCCTGAACTGAAAATCATCGATGTGTTTATCTGCAAACTGAGAAAGAAACTCAGTAATGCAACAGGCGGCGACAACTATATCGAGACGGTATGGGGCCGGGGTTACGTCCTGCGCGATCCTCAGAACAATACGGTCGATGAGACCAGAATGGCGGTCGGCGCCTGACTTGAACAGGGGGCTGCCATTAATGGTTCGGGATGGCAGTTCCCACACTCACGGCGCAGTACGCCACTGGACCTGACCATGCCCCCGTCTTATCACTGGTTCCAAGAATTCGTGACAGGACGTGGGCATGAGCAACACAATTTCGGTACAAGAGCTGACTGAGGATCAGGCGCGGGAAGAACTGGCGCGCCTTGCCACATTGTTGCTGCGGGCAAACGATCTTTATCACACCAAAGACGCACCAGAGATTTCGGATGCCGAATACGATTCCCTGAAGCGACGAAATATTGAGATTGAGGCGCGATTCCCCAAGCTCAAGCGTGATGACAGCCCGTCCGAACATGTAGGTGCACGCCCGGCCGATGGGTTTGCGAAAGTCTCTCATGCCGTTCGGATGATGTCGCTGGGCAATGCGTTCGATGATGAGGATGTGGCCGATTTTGACCGGTCGATCCGCAAGTATCTGGGCCTTTCAAATGAGGCACCACTGGCCTTTACCGCCGAGCCGAAGATCGATGGCCTTTCGCTCTCACTACGTTACGAAAATGGCGAATTGGTTCAGGCTGCAACTCGCGGTGACGGCGAGGTGGGCGAGAACGTAACAGCGAATGCGCTTACAGTCGCTGACATTCCCAGACGGATCAAAAATGCTCCCGAGATTTTGGAGGTTCGCGGCGAAGTTTACATGTCGCACGAGGATTTCGACAAGCTGAATGAACGACAGGTCGAGGCCGAAGGCAAAAAGTTTGCCAATCCACGAAATGCGGCTGCTGGTTCCTTGCGGCAACTGGATTCCGAAATTACCCGGGCGCGACCTCTCAGATTCTTTGCTTATGCCTGGGGAGAGTTGTCGGAGCCGCTGGCAGAAACCCAGATGGGCGCGACCCAACGTCTGAAAGCCTTTGGATTTCAAACCAATGAGTTAACACGCCTTTGCGAAACGACCTCGCAGATGCTGGACCATTACCGTGATATCGAAGCCCAGCGTTCGACACTGGGCTATGACATCGATGGCGTGGTCTACAAGGTGGATGATCTGGCGTTGCAGTCGAGGCTTGGGTTTCGGTCGACGACGCCGAGATGGGCAATTGCCCATAAGTTTCCTGCTGAGCTGGCATGGACACGATTAGAGGCAATCGACATCCAGGTCGGGCGCACAGGCGCGCTGAGCCCCGTGGCACGTCTGCATCCGGTGACGGTTGGCGGTGTAGTCGTATCGAATGCGACGCTGCATAACGAAGACTACATTGCCGGTCGGGATGCCAAAGGTGGTGAAATTCGTGGTGGTAAGGATTTCCGCATTGGGGATTGGGTTCAGGTTTATCGGGCAGGGGATGTGATCCCAAAGCTTGCAGACGTGGACTTGTCGAAGCGCCCGGAGGACGCAGTGCCTTACGAGTTTCCCACTAAATGTCCGGAATGCGATAGCGATGCGATCCGTGATGATGGTGATGCTGTACGGCGCTGCACCGGTGGTTTGATCTGCCCGGCGCAGGCTGTTGAGAAGCTCAAACACTTTGTTTCGCGCAAAGCCTTTGACATCGAAGGTCTTGGGGCAAAACAGATCGAGATGTTCTACGATGATCCGGTTTTACCAATTAAAACTCCGGCAGATATTTTTACCCTGCAGGACCGAGACGCCGGAAGTGTTTCCCGACTGAAAAACCGGGACGGGTGGGGCGATACCTCTGCCAACAATTTGTTCGCGGCAATACAGGAAAAGCGGACCATTCCTTTGGTTCGCCTGCTCTTTGCACTTGGCATTCGTCATGTGGGTGAGGTTGGCGCGAGGGATCTGGCGCTTTACTACCGAGACTGGGATGCAATGGCGCGAGCCGTAGATTTGGCGCGCCCTGCTGCGCTGGCGCAACGCGCAGCGGATGAAGCAGAAGAGGCCGAACGTATTGCAGCGCAGGCTGGAGGGCGACGGGCAAGGCTCAAAGATGTCCGTGATGCCGCCATTGCCTCGCATGATGTACCCACCGAAGCTGCAACGGCGTGGTCTGATTTGATCAGCATTGATGGAATTGGGGCAACGCTTGGACTGTCCCTGTCAGATGCATTTGAGAACAAAGATGAGCGCAAGGCTTTCGACGATTTGCGTGCACATCTGGAGATCACACCACCAGATGCCCCAAGTTCGGATAGCCCTGTGGCAGGCAAAACCGTCGTCTTTACCGGAACCTTGGAAAAGATGACGAGAGCAGAAGCGAAAGCCAGAGCCGAGGCGCTTGGGGCAAAGGTTTCCGGTTCGGTAAGTGCCAAAACTGACCTGTTGGTCGCGGGGCCCGGAGCCGGATCTAAGGCCAAGAAAGCGGCGGATCTTGGGATCGAGACACTGGATGAAGACGGCTGGCTGCAGCTGATCGGGGATGCATGAGCGGCCGTCCCGAACTACTTTTCCCGCTGTTTTCAAAGCTTGAGACCCTTGATGGGGTGGGGCCTAAAACGGCGCAATTGCTGTCTCAGATTGGAGTCGAGTCACCTCGTGATGTGTTGTTTGGTCTGCCATATGCTGTCATAGACCGCAGGCGACGCGACACTATTCAGGGCGCTGATCTTCCAACAACCCTTACTGTTGAAGTCACTGTCGGAGCGCACAGGCCACCCCGTAACAAAGGTGGCGCCTATCGTATTCATGTCGAGGATACTCAAGCTGATTTCCAGTTGGTCTTTTTCCATGCACGAGGGGACTATTTAAAGAAAGTCCTGCCTGAAGGTTCGCGCCGTGTTGTGTCCGGAAAGTTGGAACTGTTTGATGGGATGGCCCAGATGGTCCACCCGGACCACATCGCCGCCCCCCAGGAAGCGAATGATATTCCAGAGTTCGAACCCGTCTACCATCTGACACAAGGCGTCACGCAAAAGACTGCGTACAAGGCAGCCCAAAGCGCGTTATTAAAGTCTCCGGATCTTGCTGAATGGATAGACCCTGTACAGGTTGAACAAAAGCAATGGCCGTCCTGGAGCATGGCGATCGAGGCGGCACACCATCCACAGGGGGCGGATGATGTCGCTGCATTCGCGCCAGCAAGAGAACGCTTGGCATATGATGAGCTTCTTGCACACCAGCTGACTTTGGCGCTGGCCCGACAACGTGAAAAAAAGGCGCGCGGGATTGTTAGCAAGGGTACAGGCAAGCTTCAGACCAAGGTACTGGCCAGTCTTCCGTATCGACCGACCAATGCGCAGTCCCGTGCAATCGATGAGATTGCTGCTGATATGGGATCAGATGCGCGGATGAACCGGTTGCTTCAGGGGGATGTGGGTGCAGGGAAGACACTGGTTGCTTTCATGTCGTTGTTGATTGCCGTCGAGGCGGGTGCACAGGGTGTCATGATGGCCCCAACAGAAATCTTGGCACGCCAACACCTTGAAGGGCTGCGGCCTTTGGCCGAAGAAGCCGGCGTGGTTCTGGAAATTTTGACGGGACGCGACAAAGGTGCCGAGCGGCGGGCAAAACTGGCGGCTTTGAAAAAGGGCGATATTCAAATCCTTGTCGGCACACATGCGGTGTTCCAAAGCGACGTTGAGTTTCGCGACCTGCGCCTTGCGATCGTGGACGAACAGCACCGGTTCGGCGTACGCCAACGGATGGAACTGTCAGAGAAAGGGCAGGTTGCAGATGTGCTGGTTATGACTGCGACCCCGATCCCTCGCAGTCTCGCCCTTGCGCAATACGGAGACATGGACGTTTCTGTATTGGACGAAAAACCGCCCGGGCGAAAGCCGATCAAAACGGCCATTGTAAGCACGAAGCGCATGGATGAAGTCGTGTCGCACCTGCGTCGCGCAATCGATGAGGGCAAGCAATGCTATTGGGTCTGCCCACTGGTCGATGAGTCCGAGGTTTCCGATCTGACAGCTGCGGAGGAGCGATTCAAACGACTGCGTGCTTTGCTGGGCGACGAAACGGTAGGCCTGGTCCACGGTCAGATGCCACCAATGGATAAGGACTCGGCCATGGCCGCGTTCCAATCGGGCCAAACCAAGGTTCTTGTCGCGACGACTGTGATCGAAGTCGGGGTAAATGTTCCCAACGCCACGATCATGGTGATCGAACGCGCCGAAATCTTTGGGCTGGCGCAGCTGCACCAGTTGCGTGGCCGCGTAGGGCGGGGCGAAGATGCTTCAACATGTTTACTGATGTATCAGCCACCGCTCAGCGAAGGTGGGCGCAAAAGGTTGGAAGTGCTGCGAGAAACCGAAGATGGTTTCCGGATAGCCGAGACAGATCTGCAGATGCGAGGCGCGGGAGACCTCATTGGAACCGCGCAATCAGGACTGCCGAAATTTCGGATAGCTGATCTTGAGCGGCAGGCGGGTCTGATGGCGGTGGCGCAATCTGATGCGCGCGCATTGCTGAATGCAGACCCAAAACTAACCTCAGAACGCGGGCAGGCGGCACGCGTTCTTTTGTGGCTCATGAAACAGGATCAGGCAATTCGTTTGATTTCAGTGGGTTAAGCAGCATGTTCCGGTAAGTTCGCAAATGTTCTCAAAAAGTTCTTTACCGACTCGCGAAAATATGAGAACAAAAGGTCAACAAAGGATTAAAGCTCTGACCGGAGGTGAGACCATGCTGACCCAGATCAAGACCGCTTTCAGCCGTTCGCAGGCTACCATTCTGCAAGATGCTGCGGGTGTGATGTCATTGGTGGTTATGCTGGTCGTTGCCCTTCACCTGCCGGTAGGGTTCTGAGCCTTTCTGCCTGCGATCTCGTGCCGATCAAACCGCGCTGTCATCCCCATAGCGATCAAGGGTGACCTGCCTGTCCCAATTCCCTTGAAGGGGCCAGCCTCGGCCCCGCGTGGCTATCCGGACCCCACATGAGAAACGCATATCTTGCCGCCGCCCTTTCCGCCCGGAAGGTGCGGCGGTTTTTTTTATAGCTGACCGGTTTTCAATATTTCGAGCATTGCAGAGAGAACCGAGTTTACCGCGACCGAAGCAAGGATCATGCCCATGACGCGGCTGATGATGGCCGCACCGGAATGGCCAATCAGCCGAATGATGGGCTCTGCAAGCAGCATGAGCACAAAGGCAATGGCAAGAACCGACAACATTACCAGAGCGGTGATCCCCTGATCCGCAGCGCTGTAGCGATGATTGTCGGTCAGAATGACGATCGCCAGCATAGCACCGGGTGAGGCCAGAGATGGAACCGCCAGCGGAAAGATGGCAGGATTGTGCTGATGTATCGTGTCTTCTTTATCTTCTTCGGCTTGTCGTTGTTCGATATCCTGTTTGCTTTCACCGAAAATCATTGTCAGGGCGAAAAGGAATAGGATGATACCGCCTGCGACCTGGAATGAGTTCAACCCGATATCCAGCGCTTCGATCAGAAGCTGTCCAAAAACAAGGAAGAAGAGCAGGATACCTGCGCTGATCAGCGCGGCCATCAGTGCTGTGCGACGGCGCGCAGCCGTTCCAAGACCTGCAGTTACTGCGATGAAGACAGGGATTGTACCGATGGGATCGATAACTACCCAAAGGGTTACAAAGTGTTCCAGTAAATTGTTCAACGCATCTCTCCCCTAAAATTGTCGTGAGACTAGACGCGTTTAACCGCAAATACCATGTTTACGCGCAATTAGCTTGCTCGGCCTGAGCCATAGCTTCTGCCGTAGCGTCCAGAGCCAACAGGATTGACGCATGGCGGTTTTTATAATCACGAGCTGGCATTAGAACTTCGAGACCGTCGAACGGCGCATCCGGTGCCGGGCCATCCTTCTTAAGCATATCAGAGAGCTGATCCCGTGCAGCTTCGACCTGAGCGCGGGTTGCGCCAAGAATGGCTGCACCGACGACCGCAGCTGAGGCCTGTCCCAGAGCGCAGGCTTTGACATCCTGGCCAAATTCAGAGATTTGACCGTCATTCAGTTTGACATCAACGGTTACGGTCGACCCGCAAAGGGGCGAGCGCTTCTTGACGCTGGCATCGGGGTTTTCAAGCCGGTCGAGATGCGGAATGTCCGCAGCAAGGGCCAGAATTCGACCGGAATAGAGCTTGATCAGATCGGTTTCGCCCGACATGGCTTTCCCTCGTTTGCTGTTCCTCATACATAGTGGCCATGACCCGGGATGCAAAAGGTTTTTACCATGTCACACACCGTCTTGTTTGACCCATCGACCCTGAAATTCAACGAGGCCGGTTTGGTCCCTGCGATTGCTCAGGATGATCATACGGGCGAGGTGCTGATGATGGCATGGATGAATGCCGAATCCATCGCCCAGACGTTGGAAACGGGACGGGTCACGTATTGGTCGAGGTCTCGACAGGCATTCTGGATCAAGGGCGAAAGCTCGGGCCATGTTCAGGAACTGGTGGATTTCCGCGTCGATTGTGACCGGGATTGCCTGCTGGTCGTAGTCAACCAGACAGGCCCGGCTTGTCACACCAATCGGCGCAGTTGTTTTTACACTGCAATACGCGATGGTGAAGAAGTTGAGCTGATGTCACCGATGGAATGACCGGAAGACGTCGCCCTAATTACACTAGGGCAGCGTCTAATTCGACCATACGTCGGATGTCCTGTGGTGTCGCGCCTTCCTGACGATACTTCGAAATGGCACGCGCATCGTCGCGTTTCGCAAGTCGTTTACCTGCATCATCACGGATCAGGCTATGATGATAGTATTCAGGTGCAGGCAGGCCCAGAAGGCTTTGCAACAAAACATGAATCCGGGTCGCCTCGAACAGATCCTGCCCGCGAATAACCCGCGTGATACCTTGCTCAGCATCATCCAAAACGACTGAAAGATGGTAGGACGTTCCCATCCCGCGCCGCGAAAGAACCACATCGCCGATGGTCTTTTCCAACTCGTCGGGAGTGAATTCGATCAATCCGGTTTCGCCATTCGGGCCTAGTCCAAGTTCGGTGAACGTCGCGCGGGATCGGAACAAGTTCGCTGCCTGACGCGTTGCCTCAGCCATGTTGAGCCTTAAGGGAACCTCTTTTGGCCGTTCGGGCAGATCAGTGGTCGCCCAGTTTTGTCGGCAAGTTCCCGGATAGATGATCCCGTCAGGACCATGAAGCGGGGAACCTTCTTGTGGTGCGCTTGCGGCGGCTGCAATGTCTTTCCGATTACATGAACAGGGGTAGAGCAGACCTTGTTCCCAAAGCCGATCAAGGGCCCTTTCATATACATCCAATCGCACTGACTGACGCATAACCGGTTCAGGCCAATTGAGGCCTAACCAATTGAGGTCATCATAGATCTGATCTTCCCAGTGCGTGCGCGAGCGAGACTGGTCGATATCTTCTATCCGCAGCAAAAACTCGCCACCCTGAGCGGTTGCGATATCGTGGGCCAATATTGCCGAATAGGCATGTCCCAGATGCAGCGGCCCGGTTGGTGATGGCGCAAAGCGAGTGATAAAGGTCACGTCTTCTCAACAACATATACGTCAGATTTAAGGTCAAGCCCGGGTAGGTGGGGGCCATATTCCCGAAACAGCAGCCGGGCGGAACCCATATCCAGCCAGTCGTTCAGGCGACCAGAGTAAGCGCGATCAGCAAGGGCATGATCGTTGAAAGAAAATGCCAAAAGGCCGCCTTTGGGCAATGCATTCATCAACAAATCGAATGTCTCTGGCGGTGCGGCTCCGACCCCAATCACTCCGATCGCTGTTATCGCCTTATATGCATCCTGCTGAAGCGGGTCAGGATCTGTGATCTCAAAAGTGGAAAGGTTTCGATAGACACCCTTGGCCGCGGCACCCTTAAGCATTTGCGAGGTAGGATCCACACCGTCGATGATCTGGAAACCTGCGGCGTTCAGCGCAACACCTGAAAGCCCGGTTCCACAGCCATAATCTAGGATTGGCGTCTGCGCCTCAGGCATTTTTAACCATAATGCTTCGGCGACGCGGCCCGGCGTGGCATAGCCATGCTCGCCAACCTCGTCGTCGTAGGAACCTGCCCATTTCTGATAGTGTTCGCAGGTTTCCTGAGGCGTGTTCAGGTTATAGGTGTCTTTCAGAAACTTCTCGCTCATACAGCTATGTTAGGCGTTCGCCGCTGGCCTCGTCCAGTCAGCAATGCGCCAGCCAGTCGGTCCATGCGGCTTTGGCGCGATCTGTGTATGCCTTATAGCGATCCTTGCGGCCGCGACGCCCACCTTTCAGGCCATCAACAGGTTGGAACAGTCCGAAGTTCACGTTCATAGGCTGAAAGGTCTTCGCTTCGGCCCCACCGGTTATGTGATGGATCAAAGCGCCCATTGCGCTGTTCTGCGGAACCGAAGGCAGGGTGTGCCCCAGTATTTCCGCTGCTGCCATCCGGCCAGCCAAAAGCCCCATCGCAGCACTTTCCACATATCCTTCAACACCAGTAATCTGACCGGCAAAGCGAATGTTTGGCTTGGATTTCAGCCGCATTTCAGCGTCCAGCAAGGTCGGTGAGTTGATGAACGTATTGCGGTGAATACCACCTAACCGGGCAAAGCTTGCGTTTTCCAGCCCCGGAATCATGCGGAACACTTCGGTCTGCGCCCCGTATTTCATCTTGGTCTGGAAGCCGACGATATTGAACAAGGTGCCCAGGGCATTATCGCGCCGCAATTGAACAACCGCATACGGTTTGACATCGGGCTGATGCGGATTGGTCAGACCTACAGGCTTCATCGGGCCGTGGCGAAGGGTTTCCCTGCCTCGCTCTGCCATGACTTCGATTGGCAGGCAGCCATCAAAGTAACCAGCAGTTTCGCCTTCATGAAACTCGGTTTTGTCTGCTGCAAGCAAGGCATCTATGAACGCTTCGTACTGATCACGGTCCATGGGGCAATTCAGATAAGCCGTTCGCTCTTCTTCGGTTTCGCCCTTGTCGTATCGCGATTGCATCCACGCCTGACTCATGTCGATGCTCTCGGCATACACAATGGGTGCAATTGCATCGAAGAATGCCAGTGACTCAGCGCCGGTTTCGGTTCGGATGGCTTCACCCAAAGAGGGGGAGGTCAGCGGACCGGTGGCAAAAATCCAGTGACCTTCACCGGGAAGCGCATCGACTTCCTCATTCGTGACACTGACCCGGGGGTGATCATGTAGTTTGGCTGTCACTGTCTCAGCAAATGGATCACGGTCAACCGCCAATGCCCCGCCAGCAGGCAGACGATGCGCATCTGCGGTAGTCATGATCAGACCATTGGCTGCACGCATCTCCCAGTGCAGCAGCCCGACGGCGTTTTGCTCGTCATCATCTGAACGGAAGGAGTTCGAACACACCATCTCGGCCAGGTTTCCCGTTTGGTGTGCGAATGTCTCAACCTTAGGCCGCATTTCATGGATGACGACATCCACGCCCATTTCTGCGGCTTGCCAAGCAGCCTCGGACCCGGCCATGCCGCCGCCCACGATATGCAATTTCTGTGTCATAAGCTGCCACATAGGGCAGAGTGCAGGCATGCGCAATGACGCAGTGCAAGAACCATATTTGTCATGAAATCTTGGGGTCGCCGCTGCGGGGATGTCTGTGCCGGTGAGAGAGACCAGCCTGGAGGGACCTTCCGCCCACGGCGACCCAAAAGTGTTTCAGAGCCTCAGCCCTGTCTCAGCATTGCCACAGTGTCGCCCTTTTGAAAAGTGCAAAAATGCGAACACTTGATAAAATTATGTATCATCTTTTCGCAATTGAGACCAATTTGGTGATCGTTTCTCAATAAATGCAGAAATTCCTTCTTCGGTATCCCGATGCAGCATATTCTCGGCCATTACGTCTCCGGTATAGGCATAAGCCTGATCTATTGGCATCCGAAGTTGCTGATAAAACGCTTGTTTTCCGACCTTGACGGCCGACCCCAATTTCGTCGCTAGCTGTTCTGCCAACGAGACCGTTTCATGTTCCAGCAGCATTTCGGGCACGACGCGATTGATTAGACCCAATTCGGCTGCACGTTCGGCTGAGATAAAATCGCCTGTCGTCAGCATCTCAAATGCTTGTTTACGTGGAATGTTGCGGCTCAGCGCGACCATTGGCGTTGAGCAAAACAATCCGATGTTTACGCCATTTACGCCAAATCGCGTACCTTCGGCAGCCACCGCCAGATCACAGGTCGCAACCAATTGGCATCCAGCGGCTGTGGCGATGCCATGAACCTGAGCAATCACAGGCTGGGGCAGGGACTGTATGGACATCATCATTTTTGCGCAGCGGCTGAAAAGGTCCTGAAAGTAGGCAAGCCCACCATCTTCACTCTGGCGTCCCGCAGTCATTTGCTTGAGATCATGACCGGCACAAAAGGCCTTGCCCTCACCCGAAAGGATTACTGCTCGGATCGATGGGTCGTCCCGCAATGTGTCGAATTCGCTTTGAAGTGCTGCAAGCATTTCGTCACTCAGGGCATTCAGGCGCTCCGGAGTGTTCATTTTTAGCTGAGCGACCGCGCCTGTGTCGTTACGTTCCAGAATTGCCATCTTGCCCTCCCGCTGGCTGTCGGGCCAACTCTAGGTCGGCAAATCGATGAGGGAAAGCATGTCGTTGGCGATGAACAAACAGGAATTGTCGGAATATCTTGCGCAGGTTTTTCCGCAGGTGCGCGAAGACTTTGTTGTCGAAGAGCTGACCGACGACACAATTACAATTCGGCTAGTGGTGCAAGAACGCCATTTGCGTCCCGGTGGCACCGTATCAGGCCCTTCGACATTCTCGCTGGCTGATGTAAGCGTCTATGCCATGGTTCTTGCCCGAATGGGTCGTCAGTCGCTGGCAGTAACGACCAATAGCTCTTTGGATTTCCTGAGAAAACCAGATGGGGGCGTTGATATGATCGCCAAATGCAGATTGCTGAAGCTCGGCCGAACTCTGGCTGTGGGAGACGTGCTGATGTATTCAGATGGGTCAGACAAGCCAGTCGCAAGGGCGACCATGACCTACTCACTTCCACCTGCAGGATCAGCGGCAGCAGCGTTCGGATAAAAATGGCCGGGGACAAGCCCCGGCCCAGGAAGAGGTCCCGAAATGGGACTGGGGATTAATCAAGATAGCCAAAAGTAACGGCGCTTCTCGCGGTCGGCCTGATAACGTGTCAGTCCGACGTCACGCAGCAGCCTGTCGTCCAGTTGGCCAAGGTTTACGCGGCTGCGGCGCCGGCGTTCCCATTGTGTGACAGTCGCCGCAAACCGCACGGCCAGTGCGGCGATAATCGGCAGCCGGGGACTGTCGTTCAGCAGCATGAGGGCGGGGTTGTGCATTGCGCGTGTCATGTCATAGTCCTTTCAAATTGTATTGACACAAAGTATAAATGCTCGGTACATATGCTTGATACATTCGGAATTGTGTCGAAATCAAAGGAAGAATTGTAATGGATACAATTTGGCCCGAGGCGTTACCCAAAGCAAAGGGTCCAAAGTACACTTTGGTTGCAGATACGATACGAAAAGCTATCGAAAACAAAACACTGGGGGTAGGGGTTAAGCTACCTCCGGTACGGGAGCTTGCGTATCGATTGAAGATAACTCCCGGGACAGTCGCGCGGGCCTATACGATTCTGACAGACGAGGGTTTGCTACAAGCCGAGGTCGGGCGTGGTACATTTGTGGCGCCACCAAAATCCCCGATCCTGGATGATGTGTGGTCACGCCAATTGCATCTGCGCGATGACAAGTATGATGCGAATGTTAGCTTGTTCAGCCCTCGATTGCCTGATGCAGGGCAGGTGTCTCTGATCCGAGAGTGCATGGCTAAAGTTGCGCAGGGCGATCCGCGCATGTTCATGAACTACCCGACGCGAGATGCGTATCAGCCCGTTCGGCAGGTCGTAGCCGACTGGCTGTCTGATTTGCCTTTGGGGGTGGTGACCGCTGATGACATTGTTCTGACACACGGGGGACAAAGCGGTATCTGCGTCGTTTTCCAAACAGTCCTGAAGGGGCCGAAACCCATCGTACTGGTCGAAGATCTGTCTTACGCAGGATTCCGGCGGGCAGGGGAGTTAATGAGGGCAGAGGTCGTCGGCGTCAGAATGGACAAGTGGGGCATCAGTGCCGAGGCGCTGGACCATGTACTTCGCCAGACCCCAGCACAGGCAATATGTGTCTCACCTGAAGTGCAGAATCCCACTGGCGGTCACACTCCGCTGGAACGTCGGAAAGAAGTGATCGAAGTTGCGCGGCGCCATGATGTGCAGATCATTGAAGACGACTGTTATCGTATGGGTGATGCGCGGGCTCCAAGTTATCGGGCGCTTGCTCCGGAAAGGGGTTGGCATGTCTCGTCAATCTCAAAAACACTTACACCTGCCCTACGTGTCGGGTTCGCGATTGCGCCAAAAGAGCGAAGCGGGGATCTGCGTCGCTCAGCGGAATATGGCTATTTCGGACTGGCACAGCCATTAGCTGAATTGACCCGGCTGTTACTCAGTGATCCTCGGGCTAGGCAGCTTGCTCAGGATGTCCGTACAAAAATGGGCGAGTATGTCCGAGTCACAGTTAATGCTTTGGGCGGCTTTGATCTGAACTGGGATTCCGAAATACCCTTTGTCTGGCTCAACTTACCATCGGGCTGGAGGTCAGCAGCATTTAGCCGGGCAGCAGAGAGAGAGGGCATTCAACTTAGATCAGCGGATGAGTTTGCTTTGCGTGACGGTCGTGCCCCAAATGCCGTGCGCATCGCAATGAATGGTCACGTCACTCTGGATCAATTTGAAGATGCAATGCTTCGCTTGCGTGCCCTGTTGGATAATCCACCTGAGCAAATCAGCGTTTGAATGTGGGGTACTATAATACCTAATTTGTAAGTGACTGTTTATGCTTAATAATATCAATATTGATGCGCTTGACGTGCGCAGCGGCACACTCTAAATACGCTCCATCGAATTCGGACCGGTCTGCATTCAGGCCGGTCTTTCACATCAAACAGGACTATCCTGCCATGAAAACCTTTTCTGCAACACCTGCAGACATCGACAAGAAATGGATCCTGATCGACGCCGAAGGCGTTGTTCTGGGCCGTCTTGCTTCGATCGTCGCCATGCGCCTGCGTGGCAAGCACAAAGCGTCGTTCACCCCGAACATGGACATGGGCGACAACGTCATCGTGATCAACGCTGACAAAATCCAGATGACCGGCAAGAAGCGCGAAGAGAACTTCTACTGGCACACTGGCCACCCGGGCGGTATCAAGTCGCGCACCAAGCAGCAGATCCTCGAGGGTGCACACCCCGAGCGCGTTGTGACCCAGGCGGTCAAGCGCATGCTGCCAGGCAACCGTCTGGCGCGTCAGCAGATGACCAACCTGCGCGTTTACGCCGGTGCCGAGCACCCGCACGAAGCCCAGGCCCCCGAAGTTCTGGACGTTAAGTCCATGAACAAGAAAAACACCCGGAGCTAATGACCGATGGCTGATCAGATCAATACTCTCGAAGAGCTGAGCGCCGTCGCAGGCGTTGAAACCGTGGCCGAAGAAGTCATCGTACGTGAACCCGTACGTGACGAACTGGGTCGTTCGTATGCCACCGGCAAGCGTAAAGACGCTGTTGCCCGCGTTTGGATCAAGCCGGGTTCCGGCAAGGTAACCGTGAACGGCAAAGACCAGGACAAGTACTTCGCTCGTCCCGTTCTGCAGCTGATCCTGCGCCAGCCGTTCCAGGTTGCTGGTGTTGAAGGCGAATTCGACGTTGTTGCAACCGTCAAAGGCGGTGGCCTGACCGGTCAGGCCGGTGCGGTCAAGCACGGCATCTCGAAAGCACTGCAGCTGTACGATCCGTCGCTGCGTGGCGCACTGAAAGCCGCTGGCTTCCTGACACGCGACAGCCGTGTTGTTGAACGTAAGAAATACGGTAAGCGCAAAGCGCGTCGTTCGTTCCAGTTCTCGAAGCGTTAATTCGCTCCGAAACAAATTTACATTGGCGGTCGCGCAATGGTGCGGCCGCTTTTTTTGTTGAATGTTTCGGAAAGCGCTCGCCTCTAGTTCGAGTAGTTCGAAACCAATGGCTCCAGCGCATCATAGGCTATATCGGCGACGACGCGATTGCCTTCTGCATTCAGATGCCCATCAAATCTGTAATAGAGCTCGGCCTTGTTCTCCGCATAGTTTTGCGCAAGCACAGGCAGGGTAGCAATCCAATCGATCTCATTCTCCGATGAAAATTCTTCGAACATCTGATCGGGCAGATCTGGATTTACATCTGGAACAACTTCACCACTTGCCTTCTGCAAGACCTGAAACAATTGCGGCACAGACAGCACAACAAAATCAGCACCGTGTTGCGAGGTGAATTGTTTCGCTCTCATGAGTATATCTTTGGTTGTGTCCGCTTTTGTCTCCATTTTCTCCGAAGGCGGATTCTCAAAGAATGCCTTTCTCGGAGTCATAAGGTAGAGACGTCGATAGGCAGCGTCGGTCCCCATCATCATCCGCTTCAACAAAGTGACGGATTGGAAAGAAGACTTCTTACTACCGCCGGTCTGGACGACAGCACGGGCATCACCACGCGCCTGATCCTGACCATCGACATTCTGAATAGGTCGATTAGCAAACAAGTCATTTGGCAGGAATGTGAGTAGGACGATATCTGGTTGATAGGTCTCAAACAGGCGCTCCAGATACAGGACCTGTTGAGATGTATCGAATCCCGGCACGCCAGCATTGATCACCTCGACGTCCAAGCCTTCCTGTTTGAAACGGTTTGCAAGCAGCTCTGGCCATATGTCGTCGAAGTGATTTGCTGCCCCAAAAACAAAGGAGTCCCCGACTAAAAGTACTTTGGTTGCAGTGGCTTCTGAGTTCGGTCGACTGTCTAAAGACGCATTTCTGAAACCACGTTCGTCCACGATATATTCCACACTGAATTCAGGGGCGGTAACTGCGGCATGAGTGTTCGGCCGGTTCAGGTGGCCTGTAACGGGGTCTTTGATGCCCAGAGTTTCACCTACCAGATAGGTGGTTCTGACCGTTTGTGGAAAGAACTGGCGGACAATCACCTCAATAAGAGCGAATAGAACCGCGGAAAAAATCAGCACCAAGACGGTGTTCTTCAAAAACTTAACCATTTGAACTCGCAACCTGGAAAAAACAACAGGACTTTGACTTTATCATATCTACGGACACACTTTGTATCACTTGCCCGAGTTCATCGGGTGAAGCGTGAACTGTATGCTCCTGTAGAGATTCTTGGGGCGTGAGCGACGCCTCGTCAAGTGCGTAGGATGCTTACCCGCCGAATAAAAACGCGGAGGATGAGCGCCCTGCAGGATAAACAGGGCACTCAGAAAAGCTCACTCTTCGTAAACCATCTTCCAAGCACCGTTTTCCACGACGCTTACATAGACTGAATCAGCCCCCTGATGGTCGTCTGGACCGAATGTCATGTGGTTTCCGACCAGATCATCCTGATAGTCCAATGTTTCCATTGCGGCGATAAAGCTCTCTTGCGTCAGATCCGGTCCAGCAGCCTCTAGGGCTTTGACCATCATTTCAGCGGCCGCATATCCGAGCATCGAGAAACCAACAGGGTCTTCTCCGGTCGCCGCTTTGTATTCTTCGATAAACGCTGCCGGGGCGGGTTCATCCGCACGCGCCCAGAGATCCTGCCACGAGGCGGCAGCATAGAAGCCGTCCGTGACACCCCCGGGAACTTGCGCCACAACAGTCAGGAAGCTGGCGGAAGTTCCGAGGAACTTCATGTCTTCCAGTCCCATCTTCTTGGCGGTTCCGACGACTGTAATCGCCTGACGAACACCAAGGGCTATTGTAACGATATTGCAGCCTTCTTCTTTAAGCTTACTAAGAGAGCCGACAAAATCGGTCTCGTCCGGTTTGTGGGTCGTCTCTGCCGCAAAGGTAATTCCGGCCTCTTCGGCACCTGCATGACTACCTTCCAAAATCTCTTTTCCAAAATCGGTCGGCAGATACATGGTACATACATTTTGGCCGCCGAATTCGGCAGCGAGATACTTCACCCCGACACGGGCTTGGTCGTAGTAGCTGGAGAACGACGTAAACTTGTTATCCATCGGTTCCTGCAGCATCTGACGCGCCGCAGAGAGAGGAGCGACATTAGGAATACCTTTTGGATCCAACAGCTTGAAGCCGGCCAGATTCATCGGAGTTCCAAGCGATTGCAACATGGCGAAAACCTTGTCGCGATTCAGAAGCTTGTTATAGCCCTGCATCGCGCGCGGCATCTGATAGCCATTGTCTTCAACCACATAGCGGATCGTGCGACCGTGTACGCCGCCTTCAGCATTGACCCGATCGAAAACGACATTCGCGCCCTTGATTGCCGGAACACCGACCGCAGCGAAAATACCACTCAGATCATTGACGGAACCGATGACGATTTCATCGTCGGTGACGCCTTGGGTTTCGGCCATTGCTAGCCCTGCTGTTGCGGTCAAAGCGGTCGCAGTCGCCAGTCTTTTGAAGACGTTCTTCATGTTATTCCTCCCTTTAGGTCATCCCTTATCTAGTTGTACATCTCCTCGATGAGATGTCCGTGCTTCTTTTCAACGAAGCTGCGTTTCAGTTTCATGGTCGCGGTTAGCTCGTCATCTTCTGCCGTCAGCAATACATCGATCAGACGGAAGTCCTTGATCTGCTCGACCCGAGCGAACTCTTTGTTCACGGCCTTAACTTCTTGCTCTACAAGGTTTTTGATCTCCTGCGCGGCACACAAAGAAGCAAAGTTGGAGAAGGGGACCTTTCGGTCCTGAGCAAATTTTTCGACGTTTTCCTGATCGATCATAATCAATGCGGTAAGGTACTTACGACGATCACCTATGATGACTGCATCTGAGATGTAGTGACTGAATTTCAGTCGGCTTTCGATTTCGGCAGGCGTGATGTTCTTACCACCAGCTGTGATGATGATGTCTTTCAACCGTCCGGTGATCGTGACGAATCCATCGTCATCGACGTGCCCCATATCTCCGGTTCGCAACCATCCATCTGCGGTAAATGTCTCCGCTGTCTTGGCGTTGTTGCGCCAATAGCCTTGAAACACATTCAGGCCTTTGACCTGAATTTCACCCTCGTCAGAAATACGCAGGTCGTTGCCAACCACAGGTCTGCCAATTGTGCCAATCTTGTTGTTTTCGGTGGTGTTAATTGTTGCGATCCCAGCGGTTTCTGTCATCCCGAAACCTTCGATCAATGGAACACCAATCGCCCAGTACCATTTCAGCAATTCAGGTGAGATCGGAGCTGCGCCAGTCCCGCCGCGGCGCAGTTTATCCATTCCCAGCATCCGCCTTAGATTGCGAAGAACTAACCGATCCCAGAGCCAGTATTGGGCTGAAACGGTGGCGGGAACGGGTTTGTTTTCCAGAATATACTCCGCACGTTTCATACCAGCCTTGAGCGCCATTCCAAACGCTGCACGACCTGCCGGAGTGGCTTCTTGCGCCAGGATCAATACCTGTGAATAGATCTTTTCCCAGACCCTCGGCACAGCGGTGAATGTTGAAGGGGAAACCTCTTGCAGATTGGTAAAGACCGTCTCAGGGCTTTCTGCGAAATTCACTGTGCATCTGGCAGCGAGCGGAAAGTAGATTGAGACATCACGCTCAAGGATATGACACAGCGGCAGGAAGCAAAGCTGCTCATCAGAGGCGTATGTTGCCAGGCAATGTGCGCCCGCTTCGATTGCGGCCATGATGTTCTCATTGCTCAGCATCGCGCCTTTGGGCTTGCCAGTTGTACCTGATGTGTAAATCAGCAGCGCAGTATCCTGTGGCGACGCCAGCGCTATTTCAGCTTCAAATAGCCCGGACTGTTCGGCTTCTGCCTGCTGGCCAAGAGCATAGAGATCGTTGATCATCATGCAGCGGGGATGATCAAGGTCATGCAGACCTTCATCTTCGAGAATGATCACCTTGATAAGGTCAGGGACCTCGTTTTCAATCTCAAGAAACTTGTCCAGTTGCTCTTCGTCTTCAACGATCAGAAACCGGCTGTCGCTGTCATTGATCAGATACTGAAGCTGATTGGCTGAATCAGTCGTGTAGACACCCGATGCGATCCCGCCGACGCATTGAATGCCCATATCAAACCAGGCCCATTCCTTGCGATCTTCGGAAAGGATCGAGACGACTTCCCCGCGCTGCAATCCCATTTTTCTCAACGCAAGCCCGATCCACTTGGCATGATGCCAATAGTCGGCCCAGGAGTAGGATTTCCAAATACCGAAGTCTTTCTCACGATGGGCGGTACGATCACCAAGTTCAGCGCAGCGTTTTTGAAACAGACCACTGATCGTTGTGCAGCCGTCAACGTGCAGCGGTCGTTGACCCGGCGTGGCATTGAATTCAACACCATTGATGACGGTTTGGGCGGGCAGGGCTGCCATGTTCATTGTGCTCACCTCCACGTCTTTTTTCGCTTCCAGCGGCGGTTTTCTCTCGAGCCTTTTTCTTGAACGCCGAGATAAAAGTTTTGGATGTCTTCGGACTGCATCAAGATATCCGCAGCACCATCCATGACGATGCGACCGACCTCCATCACATAGCCATGATGTGCCAGTGCCAGTGCTGCATTTGCATTCTGTTCAACAAGCATCATCGTCATGTTTTGCTCATGATTCAGGCGACTGAGAATGCCGAAAATTTCCTGCACCAGCAGGGGGGACAAACCAAGCGATGGTTCGTCCAGCAACATGATCCGTGGGTTTGCCATCAGGCCGCGACCAATGGCCAGCATCTGTTGCTGTCCACCTGACAGTGTTCCGGCCTCTTGATGGCGGCGTTCTTTGAGGATGGGGAAATAGCTGAAGACCAAATCCCGATCGTGTTCGATCTGGCCTTTGTCTGATGACGTGTACGCACCAAGGCTCAGGTTCTCGTCCACGGTCAGCAGGGGAAAGACCTCGCGACCTTCTGGAACATGTACGATGCCTTTTTGAACAACTTTGTGCGGTTCTGATCCCTGAATGTCCTCACCATCAAAGTTGATGGTACCTTTTTCAGGATCCATTACGCCGGACACCGTTTTCATCAGCGTTGTCTTGCCAGCGCCATTTGCCCCAAGGATCGACACGATTTGCCCATCATGCACGTCCAGCGAAACCCCGCGTATGGCCATGATGGGGCCATAGAAGCTTTCGATATTGCGGATTTTCAGAATGGGTTCGCTCATGATGCTTTACCCAGATAGGCTTCTACAACGGCCGGATGGGATTGAACTTCGGCAGGCGTTCCCAGAGCCAACTTGGCACCGTCGGCCATGGCAAGAACCCGGTCTGAAACCCCTGAAACCAACCCCATGTCATGCTCGACCATCAGGACGGTGATCCCCATCTGTCGCCGGATATCGTCGATCCACCAACGCATATCCGTGGTTTCTTCGACCGACAGACCCGAGGCGGGTTCATCAAGCAACAAAAGCTTGGGGTCAGTGGCCAGCGCACGTGCGACTTCCACAACCTTGCGGACCCCGTAGGGCAGGCCTGAGATCATCTTGTCCCGGAAGGCCTGTAGGTCGAGAAAGTCGATGATTTCCTCAACCTTTTCTCTGTTCTCTATCTCCTGCCGACGAACCGATGGTGCAAACAGAATTTCAGAGATTAGGTTGGTCTTGCGATGGCGATGACGTCCGACCAGAAGGTTCTGTAAAACCGTGGCGTGTTCGAACAACTCGATATTCTGGAACGTACGCGCAACTCCATAGGCCGCAACACCCGAGGGTTTGACCGCCAGAAGATCGTGCCCATCATATCTGATGGATCCCGCAAAAGGATCATAGAACCGCGAGATCAGGTTGAAGACAGTAGATTTGCCCGCACCGTTCGGCCCGACGATGGCGAACACCTCGCCTTCTTCAACCTCAAAAGACAGATCGTTCACTGCCGTCAGGCCACCGAATTTCAGAGTGACGTTTTCAAACTCCAGCAGACTCACCTCAGACGCTCCGTCTTCAGATACGACTTCTGCCGCCGGAACATGTCTTTGCGATAGAAGGGGAACAGTTCAAACCAAGTACGGATCTTGAGCCAACGACCGTAGATACCCATCGGTTCGAACAGGATGAAGCCGATCAGGATCATGCCGAAAATGCCGAACTCCAACCCCGGAATGGCGACTGTGCCTCCACCAACAATGGCACCGACATATTCTTTGGAGATTGAAAGAAACTGCGGCAGGAACCCAATGACGATGGCCCCAAGGAAAGCACCGTGGATCGAACCCAATCCGCCGATCACAATCATCATAAGCAGCTGGATCGAGATGACGACGCTGAACGTCTCGTTGTTGAATGCGCCGGCGTATAGACCCATCAAAGCGCCAGCCCAACCTGTGACCGCGCAGGACAGTGCGAATGAGATCATCTTGGTCCGCGAAATGTCTACGCCCATTGCCTGAGCAGACACTTCGGAGTCGCGGACGGCGATGAAGCTGCGCCCTAGCGGTGCCCTCAGCAGATTGATGTACCCAAGAGTGACAAGAACAGTGATCGACAGAACCAGCCAGAAGAACTGATCCGGGGTCGCCCAGCGATCAACCAGATGACCGAATATCTCAACGCCACCGAGATACTTACCAGCAACTCCACCTGTAATGGGCTCAGCCAAAACGATTACGTCATCCATGAGTATGGATAGAGCAAGCGTAAAGATAGCAAGGTAGATTCCATGCAAGCGCAGGGCAGGGATGGCGACTGTAACGCCGGCTATTCCGGTCAATATACCGGCCAAAGGAAAGGCGATAAGAAACGGAACACCAGCCTCGATCAGGATGACATTCGCATAGCAACCGAAGGCCAGAAAGGCAGCGTGCCCAAGGCTGACTTGTCCGGTATGCCCGGTCAGGACCATAAGTCCCAGCCCGGCAATCGCCCAGATCAGTACGTTAGTCAGCTCGCCCAGATAGAACTCGTCCAGCCACCAAGGAGCGGCCGCAACCACAGCCAGCAAGAGCAGGTAGAGGCTCAGCTGATACCCGTCCTTCCAGGGACGGATATCCTGCATGTAATTGGTCTTGAATACTATGCGCATGTATCTAGACCTTTTTGACCCGAACCTGACTGAACAATCCGTGGGGACGGAAGATCAGGACAGCCAGCAATAGCGCGTAAGGGGCGATCTGGCTGTAGCCGGCGGCGATATAGCGGCTGGCGAAGGGCTCAATCACACCAACAATCAATCCGCCGGCAAGTGCACCGGGAAGACTGCCGAACCCGCCGATTACCGCAGCGGCAAATGCCTTGATACCCAAAAGACCGGTGGTTGGGTCAACAGAGCCTTTAGCCGCAAACAGAATGCCTGCTATACCAGCAACCACCCCGGCCAAGGCCCAAATGAACCCCTGAACCCGCTTGACCGGGATGCCCATATAGTAGGCGGCAAGCTGGTTTTGCGACGCTCCCTGCATTGCAAGGCCCAGCTTTGTTTTGCTGAAGAAAACGTAAAGACCCCAGGTCAGAAGAACCGTGACCACGATGACCGCGACATCCTCCATCCCGAGGACAAGGCCACCAAATCGCACTTCTTTTCCGGCAAGTGGATTTTGCAGTGTTTGGGGTTCGTGGCCCCAGATCAATCCGGCGACAAAACGAATAACAAAGCCCAAAGCGATAGTCAGAATGACAACGGCTGTCTGGCTCTCGCCAAAGAGGCGGCGGATGATCAGGCGATCAAGCAGATAGCCTAATGCACCCATGATCCCCAGTGAAATTGGTAAAGCCAGCCAGAACGGCAGACCCATATATTCGGTGTTTGTCAGTCCGATCGTCACGAAGGCACCCAGCATCATGAAATCGCCCTGCGCGAAGTTCACTGCCTCGGTCGCCTTGTAGATCAGTACAAATCCCAGTGCGATAAGGCCATAAACACAGCCATTCGCCAGCCCGCTGATCAACAGCTGCGCATTATCCAAGCTCTCCTCCCTATACCGGTACGTCCGGCGTCATTTGCGCCCCGGTTCTCCTCCAAAAAGCCGGGACACTTTTCTACTATGGCGTGATAATCACCTTTCCGTCACTCTTTTTTAGTGCTGTCACAAGATTTGGTACGACATCCTTGAGTGCAAGGCGTTCAGAAACATCAGTTTTCCAACGCCCGTCGGCAAATCTGGCCTGAACTTCTCCTACCACGCGCATTTGATCCGCAGGCGGGGTCGACATCATCCATTGCGTCAGCCAGAACCCTTCGATGCGTTTGTTCATGAAAATCAACTGACCCATTTGTGTCAGCTTCGGCAGCTCGGTGCTTAGCTTTCCGTAGCACACCCAGCGCGCACCGTTCGGCATGGCGCAAAACACCTGCTCGGATATCTGATCAGCGACGGCGTCCAGAAAAACGCGTGGCTTCAGTTCTGCGCTGAGTTTGGCAAACTTTGACACCATGTCAGGATCGGTCGTGGCCAGGACCTCTGCCGCGCCCAATTCCCTGAGCGTCTCTGCCGTCTCAGCACGGCGAACCAGCGCGATGGGATGCAATCCCAAATCCCGTCCCAAGCTGCACATCAGCTTACCCAACTGGCTGGTTGCTGCGGACAGAACGAAGGCATTGCCAGCGCCTTGGGCGATATCGACCATTGCCATCGCGGTCAGGGGGTTCACGATTTGCGCCGCCCCGTCCTCGTCCGAAATTTCCGGGCGCAAAGGGATACACATCTGAGCTTGCGTCACGATGTATTCGGCCCATGCCCCAGATCCTGCGGCCACAAACGCAACCCGCTGGTCCTGCAATGCTTCGGCACCGGTTCCGGTGGCGACCACATCACCGCAGCCTTCAAATCCTGCTGGCATTCCCTTGATGCGCGGCTGGCCGTATTCGCCTTTGATGAAATGAATATCGGATGGGTTAACCGACGCCGTACGCAAACGGATGAGAACTTGTCCGGGGCCGGGCTTTGGCACCGGGATTTGCGCGGCTTCCAGCCA
Organism: Ruegeria sp. CE12; assembly: GCF_056537525.1. Lineage (NCBI taxonomy): Bacteria > Pseudomonadati > Pseudomonadota > Alphaproteobacteria > Rhodobacterales > Roseobacteraceae > Ruegeria > Ruegeria sp. CE12. The sequence continues at coordinate 702,495 of NZ_JBQFRS010000002.1, forward strand.
ATCAGCGGCGTCTTCAATCACAGGCCCCGTGGCCGTATTCGAATAGCCTTCAAATTTTTGAATAACCGCGGACATTGATGAGGGGATAGGGGACATGAGTGCATCCTCGGCTTTGCAGTTGTTGCCGCGCGACAGGGAGGAAAAAGGCTGGTCGCCCGTGTCGATGCAAATATGATCGCACCCATCCCCAGATATTTTCGCGGCAGAATTGATCCGAGCCAAACAAATGCGCCGCTCTGCGTCAATTATTCTGTCCCATAACGTAGCGGAACGGCCCCGAATGACAGAAGAGTTCGGGCCGGCGGATCACACCGGCCCGAAAAAGTTATTGCTGAGTCAGCAAATTGCGAAGTTCCTGAATTTTCTCGACCACAGTGTCGGGTGCTGCTTTGATATCATCCAGAATCTTGATGGCCTGCGTTTTAATTTCTTGCGTCAGCGAGCTTTCCTGCACAGACGCGACCATCTTTTCATAGTCAAACTGCTGCGCAGTCAACATGCCGTCCTGAATCCAAGAGTTGAAAAGCTCCTGTCCTTGGCTAGTTAGGGCCGCAACCTGATCGCCTGCCTGATTGGCAAGGTCGGTTGCTGTATCCGTGGCCTGATTGGCCAGATCTGTGGCAGTATCGCTTGCTTGATTTGCCAGATCTGTTGCGGCTTGACCGGCCTGTTCAGCGGCTGCATTTGCTTGATCGGCGATGCTGGACGCAGCTTCGCTTGCTTGTTCAGTCGCTGAATTGAGCGCATCACTGGCTGCTTCCTGCGCTGCAGATGCAGCTTCACCGACCGCATCGCTTGCATCTTCGGCAGCTGATTGAATTTTCTCGGCCGGTGTTTGTTCTGGTTGGTTTACATAATAGTAAGCGCCGATGCCGATCACGGCGATGACGACAATAAGGATTAGGCGGGACATGACGATCTCCTTTGGAATATGTGCCGCTGAGATGGAATAAAGCTATGTGACTTCAAAGGGGAAAACCCCGGAAACCTTTTCATATCCGGGATTTGAGCTATGCGACGCTGATCAGGCTGTATGATGGTGGCAACATCACGCCACTCGCCAAAATAGCGAGTTGAAATGCAGTGATTTCCAACACTTGAATTGACATGCCAAGGTAAGCTTATGGCGGAGAGACAGGGATTCGAACCCTGGGTCGGCTTGCACCGACAACGGTTTTCGAGACCGCCCCGTTCGACCACTCCGGCACCTCTCCGCGGGGGTCTGTGAGGGGGGGATTTAGTGATGAACGCGCAGGGGTGCAAGCAGAAAATTCCTGAAATTCGCAATCGATGGATTTTCCATTGCCTGTCCTCGGAAAAGGCCTAGGCTGAAGCCTATGACATACAGCATCCGCTACATGATTTTCTGCCTGGTTGTGCCGATGGTGGCACTCGTTTCAAACCCAATGCCGGTTGAGGCTGCAAGCCGGGACCGAATTGAGGCCTTTTTGACTACGACAGGGTTTGATGTCGCCCTCGAGAGTATTGCGCTCGCTTCTGCCTCGGCTCCGCAAATGCTGGGCATCGACCCTGATGGTTTCGGGGCCGATTGGACGCGCTTAACCGAAGAAGTTTTCGATACCGAGGAGATGCATGAAACTGCTGTATCGATTCTCGAGCAGACGCTTCGCGACGAAGCGCTAAACCATGCCGTCGAGTTTTACGCCTCAGATCTTGGACAACGATTGGTCGAGGCGGAAAATGCCTCGCATATGGTCGAAGATGATGACGCGAAACAGCTTGAAGGGCAGGAAATCATCTCGGATCTCGTCAGATCAGGATCAGATCGCGTCGAAGGCCTGAAGAGGATGAACCGCGCAATCGATTCAAGCGATACGTCGCTGCGCGCGTTACAGGAAATTCAACTGAGGTTCCTTCTGGCCGCAAGTGCTTCGGGTGTCATAGATCTGCAATTCAGCGGGGATGAACTTCGTGAGGTGTTGCGAAGGAACGAGGCTCAGATGCGTCAGTCGATCCAGCTTTCAGCTTTGGCCGGCGCAGCTTACACCTATCAGGACTTCTCGGACACGGATATTGACACCTATGCTGCTGCGCTTGAACAGCCATTGATGCAGGAAGTTTATGAACTTCTGAATGCCATTCAGTACGAAATCATGGCGATGCGGTTCGAGGTTCTTGCAGCCAGAATGGCGGAACTGCGTCCGGCACAAGATATATGATGCGTCTGATCGCAACCTTCGCCTCTGTCATCCTGCTATGGGTCGCGCCCGTTTCGGCCAGTGAAAATGTCGAACGACTGGCCATAGCGATGCAGTTGGATCAGGTCGTTGAGATTTTCCGCGAAGAGGGGCTGGTTCAGGGACGCGAGCTGGATGAGATGCTTCTAAGCGGGGCCGGCGGGACATTCTTTCATGCGCAGGTTGATGATACATTTGACTCAACCTGGATGCGATCGAAGATAACCGATGCTCTTGGCGCAAGGATGAATGACAAGCAGCTGGAACAAGCAGCGATCTTCTTCGAAAGCGATCTCGGCAAGACCATCGTCGCATTGGAAAATTCGGCACGCCGTGCCTTTTCGGATGAGACGGTCGAGGAAATGGCTCAGTCTTCATACGAAGATATGGACAGAGAGTCCGAGTTCTTTCGGCTGATTGAAGAATATATCGAGATCAACGATCTGATCGAACGCAACGTACAGGGTTCTTTCAGTTCCGATTACAGGTTCTTCCGCGGTATCATGGACGGGCAGGGGATCGTTGGTGATGATGGCGAGATGCTGGCCGAGCTTCTTGCGCAGAAAGACGAGACCGAAACTGTGACCCGCAATTGGTTGTATTCGTTCTTGTTACTGGCGTATCGGCCACTGAACGAAGCCCAGATGCGTGAAAACATCGCTTTTTCCAGAACCGATGCAGGGCGGGCATTGAACGACGCCCTGTTCATTGGTCTTGACGAGATGTTCAACGAGACTTCATACCAGCTTGGAATGGCTGTTGGGCGTGTTGTCGGGGCATCCGAATTGTGATGCAGGTTCTGGGTTGACTTTCCACCCGAATATTTAGATAAGCGCGCATCCCGGCCGGAATCTCCGCGCCGGGTCTCGTTATTATTTGACCTATGGGGTTCGCTCCGGGGTCGTCACACAGCCCGAAAAGGGCGCGCTGTTCGAGGTGGCCTAGGCCAAAACACCCGATTGGGGACCACAGAACGCGGGTATGAAAAGGAAAGACGCATGTTTGCGGTCCTCAAGACTGGCGGCAAGCAGTACAAGGTTCAGGCGGGTGATATCCTCCGCGTTGAAAAACTGGCTGCCGACGCAGGTGAAACTGTTCAATTCAACGACGTTCTGATGCTGGGCGGTGATGCTCCGGTTGTTGGTGCACCTTTCGTCGAAGGCGCAGGCGTACAGGCCGAAGTGATCGAACAGATCAAAGGTGACAAGGTCATCAAATTCGTCAAGCGCCGTCGTAAGCACAGCTCGAAGCGTACCGTTGGCCACCGTCAGAAACTGACTCTGGTCAAAATCACCGACATCCTGTCGTCGGGCGCTGACAAGTCGGGCATCAAAGCTGCAACCGGTTCGGCTCCGGCTGGCGAAGCTGCTCCTGCAGCGAAAAAGCCTGCCAAGAAAGCTGAAGCCAAAGCAGAAGCACCCGCTGCAACTGCTGCCGCTGATGATCTGACCAAGCTGAACGGTGTCGGCCCTGCCGCTGCCAAGAAGCTGGCCGAAGCCGGTATCGAGAGCTTTGCTGCTCTGGCCGCCTTGTCGGACGAGCAGATTGCTGCTATCGAAACGGTCAAAGTGAAACCCGAGTGGGTTGAGCAGGCCAAAGAGCTGGCCAAAGGCTAAGGAGAGAGAGAATGGCACATAAAAAAGCTGGCGGTTCCTCCCGTAACGGTCGCGACTCAGCGGGTCGCCGCCTTGGCGTGAAACTGTACGGTGGCCAGGCTGCCATCGCAGGCAACATCATCGTACGTCAGCGCGGCACCAAGTTCTGGCCGGGCGAAGGCGTAGGCATCGGCAAAGACCACACCATCTTTGCAACTGTCGATGGCGCCGTGAAGTTCCACAAGGGACTCAAAAACCGCACCTTTATTTCGGTCCTGCCAGTGGCGGAGGCCGCAGAGTAAGCCGAAACCCAGAAGGTTTAAGAAAATTTCATGGGGGACCGGCACAAAGTGCCGGTCCCCTTTCTCGTTTTCAGGAGTGGTCTTATGACCGAAGTGATTAAAACAGAGCGTCTTGTCCTGCGTCGGTTCCGGCGTGAGGATTCGTCGCGTCTGGTCACACTTCTGAACGACCTCGAGGTGGCGCGGTGGCTGACAGTAGTACCGCACCCCTATGAGGATACGCATTCGGCCGAATTCATCGACACCATGGCCAATGAACACGATGCCTTTGCCATTACTAAAGACGACGCTTTGGTCGGCTGCATCTCAACCGGTTCCCAGTTGGGCTATTGGGTCGAGAAAGGATCGTGGGGGCGGGGCTTCGTCACCGAGGCCTGCCGCGCGATGATTGCACGGTTCTTTCGGTCCGATCGGTCCGAGCTCACGTCTGGTTATCACCTGGGCAATGAGCGATCCAAGTCCGTTCTGACGAAGCTTGGGTTCAAACCTGACGGCCAACACGCAGCAACAGTACGATCTACCAACGAAGATGTGACCATTCAGGACGTGCTTTTGACACGCAGGGATTGGGAGGCGCAGCAATGACAGTCGCCACAACCAGTTTCCTGATTTTCGCTGCAAGTCAGGTCGGCACGCCAGGTCCTGCCAACATGGTTTTACTGGGCACGGGTGCGCGGTATGGGTTCCAAGCCGCGCTGCCGTTTGTGGCTGGTGTCATCTTGGGCAAACAGCTGATCATCTGGCCGGTAGGTTTTGGTCTGCTTCAGCTCGCGGATCAGGCGCCGATGGTCTTTACGGTCCTGAAATACGCCTCAGCGGCGTATATCTGCTGGCTGGCCTGGAAGATCGCCAATCTGCGCCTTTCACGCAGTGAGACTACCGGAGAAGTGCCCGGTTTTTGGGCGGGTTTGATTGTTCATCCCCTTAATCCAAAGGCTTGGGCCATGATCATTGCCGGGTTTACCGGGTTCGTTGCGGCTGGCACGCCCACCTTTAACGCAACGTTCACGATCGCTCTCTGTTTATTGTTTTGTCAGGTGATTTTACACCCGATCTGGACATTTGCCGGAGATAGAATTGCCCACGTGGTTGAAGGTAGACCCGCGGAAAAATATCTGATGTGGACGTTAGCGAGTCTCACTGTTGCGTCCGTACTTTTTGTGTTGTTCGGAGGAGGAACGCACTCATGAAACTTGAGACAATAATAAATCAGCCGGTCATAGAAACCGAGCGGTTCGATCTGCGCCCATTGCGCCGTTCGGATATGGGTCTCATCGAGCATTATGCAGGCGATGAGCGTGTTGCACGCATGACCACAACCATTCCGCATCCGTTACCGCCCGGTTCGACCGAGGCTTTTGTAACGCGTGCGATGTCGGAAGAGCGGGAAGAGGACGTTTGGGCCATGGATGCCACCAAGGATGGTGGACCAGAGCTGATTGGCCTGATCTCGCTTCAGGGTCTCGACCGCAATCAGTCCGAAGTGGGCTATTGGGTTGCTCCGCTCTATTGGAATACCGGTATCGCTTCACTGGCGGTCGAAGCGTTAGTTCTGGCCAACCCGCTGGAAAACTCGAACATGTTCGCCAGCGTGTTTCAGGACAATCCGGCGTCGGCCCGGGTGCTGACTCACTGCGGGTTTGAATACCTTGGTGATGCGGAAAGCTATTCGGTGGCGCGCGATGCAAATGTGCCCACCTGGACGTACAGTAAAAAACTCTGACTTGTGGCCGATGGGGCCTTTGCATTAGGGGACAGTCATGAAATTTCTCGATCTTGCAAAGGTCTACATCCGGTCCGGGGCCGGCGGTGGCGGGTGCGTCAGCTTTCGGCGCGAAAAGTACATTGAATACGGCGGTCCCGACGGCGGCGACGGCGGTAAGGGCGGGTCCGTCTGGGCCGAAGTTGTGGATGGGCTGAACACCCTGATCGACTTCCGTTATCAGCAACACTTCTTTGCCAAGAATGGCCAACCCGGTCGTGGCCAGCAACGTACTGGCAAGGATGGTGATGACATCGTCCTGCGTGTACCCGTCGGCACCGAAATCCTTGATGAGGACGAGGAAACCGTCATTTGTGACCTGACCGAGGTCGGTCAACGTGTTCTGCTGGCCAAGGGCGGAAATGGCGGCTTCGGAAACCTTCATTTCAAATCCGCCACCAATCAAGCGCCACGCCGTGCCAATCCCGGACAGGGCGGCATCGATCGCACCATCTGGCTGCGACTTAAGCTGATTGCCGATGTGGGTCTGCTGGGTATGCCAAATGCCGGCAAATCAACCTTCCTCGCCGCAACTTCCAACGCGCGTCCGAAGATTGCCGATTATCCGTTTACAACTCTGCACCCAAACTTGGGTGTTGTAGGTGTCGATAACGTCGAATTTGTGGTGGCCGACATTCCCGGCTTGATCGAAGGTGCACACGAAGGGCGCGGCATTGGCGACCGGTTCCTGGGGCATGTCGAACGCTGCGCCGTTCTGCTGCATCTGGTTGATGGCACCTCTGAAACCGTGGCTGAAGACTATCGAACAATCATTCATGAGCTGGAAGCTTATGGTGGTGAGTTGGCGGAAAAGCCGCGGATCACAGTATTGAACAAAGTTGATGCTTTGGATGAAGAAGAGCTCGAACTCGCCAAGACTGAGCTGGAAGAAGCTGTCGGTGGCCCCGTCATGACGATGTCTGGCGTAGCTCATCTGGGCGTCACAGATGTGTTGCGTGCTCTACGCGCGCAAATTGATGAAAATCGCCTGCGGCAAAAGCCCACTGAGGAGGCGCAGTCTTGGCAACCCTAAGCACTGCCAAACGCCTGGTTGTCAAAATCGGGTCTGCACTGCTTGTAGACCGCGAAACGGGATTGCTGCGCTCAGACTGGTTGCATTCACTGGCGCAGGACGTTGCTTGGCTCAAGGGGCAGGGGACGGATGTTATTCTAGTTTCGTCAGGCTCAATCGCTCTTGGGCGTGGGGTTCTTGGATTGCCTTTGGCAAATCTACCGCTGGAGCAGTCTCAGGCCGCCGCCGCTGTAGGCCAGATCAAGCTGGCGCGTGCCTATGAAGAGGCGCTTGCCCCGCATGAGATCAAAACGGCTCAGGTATTGGTAACGCTTGAGGACAGTGCGGACCGGAGGCGATACCTGAACTCTCGTGCCACTTTGGAAACTCTGCTAAGCCTTGGCGTTGTGCCGATCGTTAATGAAAACGACACAGTTGCGACGGATGAGATCCGATATGGCGATAATGATCGTCTGGCGGCACAGATTGCGGTGACAGTGGGTGCTGATCAATTGATCCTTCTGTCGGATGTGGATGGGTTCTATTCTGGCAATCCTAACGAAGATCCCACCGCCACGCGCTACGAAGTGATTGACCAGATCACGCCCGAGATCGAAGCGATGGCCGGTGATGCCGGTTCTGGATTGTCCAAAGGTGGCATGAAAACCAAATTGCTGGCTGGTAAGATGGCTATTGCCGCCGGTTGCGATATGGCGATCACTGAAGGATCCCCGCTGAACCCTCTGAAAACGCTTGAAAATGGTGCGAACTGCACCTGGTTTACCGCTACGCTTGATCCGCACGCGGCCCGCAAGCGCTGGATTTCTGCTATGAAGCCACGTGGAGAAATCACCGTAGATGAAGGTGCTGCGCGGGCACTTGCGAATGGTAAGAGCTTGCTGCCCGCTGGTATCGTCGAAGTGACCGGCGATTTCGGGCGCGGTGATCCGGTAGCGATATTAGATCCTGATGCACGGCGGCTGGCACAAGGTCTCAGCCGCTATACTGCGCAAGAAGCCGATGCCATCAAGGGGCGCAAATCCTCGGAAATCGAGGCCACATTGGGTTATCCGGGCAGGGCTGCTTTGGTTCATCGTGACGATCTGGCTCTTTAAAAACGCGAACTACTAATCAGAATACTCCGACCTGAAAGGCACATAAAATGAAGGATTTCGACAACATCCCCGCCCTGATGGCCGATCTTGGAAAACGTGCGAAAGAGGCGTCCAAAGACCTTGGTTTTGCCACCGCAGAACGCAAACACGCTGCCCTGATCGCGGCAGCGGACGCAGTCTGGAAGAACCGCGCGAAGATTATCGAAGCCAATCAGAAGGATCTGGAATTTGGCCGCGAAAAGGGTTTGAGCCCGGCGATGATGGATCGCCTGATGCTGGACGAGGCCCGTATTCAGGGCATGGTTGATGGCTTGCGTACCGTTGCCGAGCAGACTGATCCGGTGGGTGAAGTTCTTTCGGAATGGGATATGCCGACCGGTCTGAACATCCAGCGCGTTCGCACACCGTTGGGCGTTATCGGAGTGATTTACGAAAGCCGTCCGAACGTGACCGCTGATGCAGGCGCGCTTTGTCTGAAATCAGGAAATGCTGTGATCTTGCGGGGCGGATCTGAGAGCTTCCATTCCTCAACCGCTATCCATGCCTGTCTGGTCGAGGGGCTGACAGCCGCAAACCTGCCTGAAGATGCAATTCAATTGGTACCCACGCGAGACCGCGCTGCCGTACAGGAATTGCTGACCATGACTGACTATGTGGACGTCATTGTACCGCGTGGTGGTAAAGGGCTGGTTGGGTTAGTACAGCGTGAGGCTCGGGTGCCAGTATTTGCCCACCTCGAGGGCATTGTGCACATCTATATCGACAAAGCTGCTGATCCTCAGAAAACTCTGGACGTTGTACTTAACGCCAAGACCCGTCGCACAGGCATCTGTGGCGCAGCCGAATGTCTGCTGATCCATCAGGACGTTGCAGAGACGCTTGGCAGAGACGTCATAGCAGCACTTCTGGCAGCGGGTGTGGAAGTTCACGCAGAAGGCGCTTTGGCGATTGATGGTACCGTCGCAGCCTCGGGCGAAGATTGGGGCAAAGAGTTTCTCGACAGCATCATTTCTGCAAAACCAGTTGCTGATATCGACGAAGCGATCTCGCATATTCGCGAATTTGGCTCGAACCACACGGACTGTATCATGACCGAAGACGCCGAGGCGGCCGCGCGGTTCTTTGAACGTCTCGACAGTGCCATTCTGATGCACAACGCCTCGACCCAATTCGCCGATGGTGGCGAGTTCGGCATGGGGGCTGAAATCGGGATTGCCACTGGCAAGATGCATGCCCGTGGCCCAGTTGGCGCAGCTCAGCTGACCAGCTTCAAGTATCTGGTTCGCGGAAACGGAACGACCCGTAGCTAGAACTTGATCGCGACGCGGGTTGAGGTGGTTTCTACCGCGACCCGCCGCCCCAGAATCCCGGCTGTTTCAGGCAGCAGCGCGAATTGCACCTGAGCCGGGGTGATCTTGTTTGGAAAGCGGCCGGTTGTGACATTCTTCCATAGATCACCATCAATATTCAGCTTGTCGCCAGTACCCATTACCTGCCACTGGTCGCCTTGGACGGTGATTTCAACCTCTCCGCCCATAGGCATTGCACTTTCGCAGCACATCATTGCGAGAAAGGCCAGCTTTACCTGATTGCGCGGGATGGCTTCGCTTGGTGCCCAATGAACGCGCACCCGGCCAGCGCGTTCGATATCCTTGAGCAATTCGGCGATTTCAGCACGTCCCAATGGGTGATCGCTGGCCGAGCCAAAGGCCACCCGAAAGAACCGAATCCGCGCGCCTGCGCTACCAACGCTGCCTGATATCAGTTCCATCTCGGGGCCCTGTACGGCACCGACCATATCCAACAGCTCCAACCCATTGGTGATCGCCCCGATGGGGCTGATCAGATCGTGACAGATCCGAGAGCCGATTAGCTCGGCCAGGTTGACGTTGGTGTCGCCCATGCGTACCTCCTGATACATCTGCCTATTGCCGGACCGGAGCCTCTGCATGACAGATCTGAATGCCATTCTTGCACCGGGCATGTATGTCCGCCACCCGGATTTCCCCGACTGGGGTGTTGGACAGGTTCAGTCCAACATCGCGGGCAAAATCACCGTGAATTTCCGCGAGCAGGGGAAGGTGGTGATTGACGGAACACGCATCGCTCTGATGCCGGTCTTTGATCCGTGAAACTGGTTTAAGAAAAGTTAACGGGAATAGCCAGTCGCGCACTTGTTGCCTTCGGTCGAAGAACTGGGGTATCAGCCGCCGTAGCAACAAAGGACCCATACGCCTGACATGCCGGACGCTGGCCCCTCATTCACGATCAAACTGGCTGAAACCGAAGAAGAAATGCGCGCTGCGCAGCGGTTACGCTATGACGTTTTTGTTCGTGAACTAGGTGGCGGCGGTGAGATGGTCGACCATGAGGCTGGGCTGGAGCAGGACCGTTTCGACCCCTATTTCGATCACATGCTGGCCTATGATGATGCAAAGGGCGAGGTGGTCGGCGTCTACAGGCTGTTGCCGGGCGATCGCGCTGCCGAGCTTGGGCAATTCTACTCCGAAGATGAATATGATCTGACCATACTCAAGCAAAGTGGTCGTAAACTGTTGGAACTAGGTCGGTCTTGCCTGCATCCGGACTATCGGGGTGGAACGGCCATGTATCACCTCTGGAACGGTCTTGCTGGCTACGTTGCCGAACGAGAAATTGAGGTTCTTTTCGGAGTTGCCAGTTTTCACGGAACGGACGTTCAGAAATTAGAGCAACCACTTTCGATGTTGCACCACAACCATCTGGCGCCGCCAGATCTGAGGGTGCGGGCTCAGCCGAATGTGTTTCAAACTATGGATCTTGTCGCTCCCAAAGCGCTGGACCGACGCGCGGCAATGGTTCAGGTTCCCGCGCTGATCAAAGCCTATCTTAGGCTTGGTGGCTTTGTGGGCGAGGGGGCTTTCATTGATCACGCCTTCAATACCACGGATGTGTGCCTGATCCTGGATACAGCTCGCATGAATGAACGCCAAAAACGCATCTACGGCGGAGCCTAAACAGGTGAACGATCCACTCTGGAACAGCGAAGACGCCCCCGATTCAATCGAACTGGGTTTTCTGGGCTGGCTGCTTGTGATCCTGCGCGGTGTGCCGCTGGCGCTGCTCGTATTTGGTGGCCTGATCGTGCTGCTGACCATCCGCCTTGTTGAACTGCCTCTGTTTGGGGTGAAGCGCCCGATAACGCCGTTTGTCACCCAATTTGTTTGCCGCAATGCCTTCCGAATTCTCGGAATCGGTTTTCAGAGTTCAGGCGAATTGATGAGGGAACGAGGTGCGGTCGTGGCAAACCACACTTCGTGGTTGGACATTTTCGCTTTGAACGCACGCAAGCGCGTCTACTTTGTCTCCAAAGCAGAGGTGGCGAAATGGCCAGTCATCGGTTGGCTGGCACGCGCTACGGGTACCGTTTTCATAGAACGAGATCGCAAAAAAGCGCGTGAGCAAACGCAGATTTTCGAAGAACGCCTTACTGCAGGACACAAGTTGTTGTTCTTTCCCGAAGGCACATCGACCGATGGCTTGCGGGTTTTACCTTTTAAAACAACGCTTTTTGCTGCGTTCTTCTCAGACGAGTTGCGCGATTTTATGTTCGTACAGCCAGTATCGGTAGTGTTTCACGCGCCAACCGGACAACCAGATCGCTTCTATGGCTGGTGGGGCGACATGGATTTTGGACCTCATTTGCTCAAGACGCTCGGCGCGCGGCGGCAAGGTACTGTCGAACTGATCTATCACTCTCCGGCCCGGGTTTGCGACTTTGATAATCGCAAGGCACTGGCTGCGCACTGTGAAGAGGCCGTACGCCACGCGCACAGCTTGGCGCGGCTTGAAAAATAAGGGCGATTGGCCCTTGCGCTATATCCAAAGCTGCCGTATACGCGCGCCATTCAAACCCGCAGGCGGGGTTTGGGCTTTTTGAGGGAGACATCCTCATCAAGACCGCCGGTTGGAGCATCTGCTTCTTTCACCCCCGCCCAGGCGTAAACCGGAAAAGGAAAATATAGCATGGCTCTTCCCGAGTTCTCCATGCGTCAGCTGCTGGAAGCTGGCGTTCACTTTGGTCACCAGACACAGCGTTGGAATCCCCGCATGGGCCCGTTCATTTACGGCTCGCGCAATGGCATCCACATCATGGACCTGACCCAGACCGTTCCGATGCTGGATCAGGCTCTGCAGGCCGTTCGTGACACCGTCGCTAAAGGTGGTCGCGTTCTGTTCGTTGGTACCAAGCGTCAGGCCGCTGGTCCGATCGCTGAAGCGGCTGAAAAGTCGGCTCAGTACTACATGAACCACCGCTGGCTGGGCGGCACGCTGACCAACTGGAAAACCGTTTCCCAGTCGATCAACCGTCTGAACCAGATCGACGAAGCCATGGAATCGGGCGCCGAAGGCCTGACCAAGAAAGAGCGTCTGGGCATGGAGCGTGACCAGGGCAAACTGCAGGCTTCGCTGGGCGGTATCCGCGAAATGGGCGGCGTTCCTGACCTGCTGTTCGTCATCGACGTCAAAAAAGAAGCGCTGGCCATCGCCGAAGCCAACAAGCTGGGTATCCCGGTTGTGGCTGTTGTCGACACCAACTGCTCGCCCGACGGCGTTGACTACATCATCCCCGGCAACGACGACGCAGCTCGCGCAATCTCGCTGTATTGTGACCTGGCCGCACGTGCCGCTCTGGACGGTATGACCGCTCAGATGGGCGCTGCAGGCGTTGACCTGGGTGCCTTCGAAGAAGCACCGGTCGAAGAAGCCGTTGCAGAAGAAGAAGCCCCCGCAGAAGCAGAAACTCCTGCCGAAGCGTAAGCTGCCCGTCACGTAAATGACATATGGGGCAGGGTAGACCTGCCCCAATTCCGTTTGAATTGAGGAGAGCCAAAAGATGGCAATCACAGCAGCAATGGTTAAAGAACTGCGCGACTCGACCGGCGCAGGCATGATGGACGCAAAAAAAGCGCTGACCGAATCCGGCGGCAATATGGACGAAGCCGTTGATTGGCTGCGCACCAAAGGTCTGGCCAAAGCGGCTAAAAAATCGGGCCGTACCGCAGCTGAAGGTCTGGTTGCAGTCCACGTCGACGGTGGCAACGGTGTTGCTGTTGAAGTGAACTCGGAAACCGACTTCGTCGCGAAAAACGCTGAGTTCCAGGAAATGGTCGGCAAGATCGCATACGCAGCTGAAGGCGTCGACAATGTCGAAGCTCTGCTGGCGGCCGATCTGGGCGGCAAGAGCGTTGCTGACACCCTGACCGACAAAATCGCGACCATCGGTGAAAACATGTCGGTTCGCCGCATGGCCAAACTGTCGGGCGACACCGTTGTTTCCTACGTCCACAACGCAGCCACCAATGGCATGGGTAAAATCGGCGTTCTGGTTGCTCTGTCGGGTGGTGACGAAACCATCGGCAAGCAGGTTGCGATGCACATCGCAGCTGTGAACCCTGCCGCTCTGTCCGAAGCGGACATGGATCCGGCTGTTGTCGAGAAAGAAAAGCAGGTTCAGATGGACATCGCCCGCGAATCCGGCAAGCCGGAGCAGGTGATCGAAAAGATGATCGAAGGCCGTATGAAGAAATTCGTCGCGGAATCGACACTGCTGAACCAGGCGTTTGTTGTGAACCCTGACCTGACCGTTGAAGCAGCGGCCAAAGAAGCAGGCGCAACCATCACCGGTTTCGTCCGTCTGGAAGTTGGCGAAGGCATCGTAGTCGAAAAAGAAGACTTCGCAGCCGAAGTTGCCAAGGCAGCTCAGGGCTAAGCCCGCGATTTCACGGGCGACCGTGATCGAAAAAGAGCCGGTTACGCCCAAGGCGTAGCCGGCTTTTTAATGTCGAGGGAAAAGCCTGAACAAAAAAAGCGCCCAGAAGGCGCAGCTTGAGAACAATCATAATTTGGATTGAGGGGCCCCGCATGATGGGGATGGTCGAGGCCCCCCAAAATTTCCGACACAGGTACGCGGACGAATAGGCGCCCCTTTGTCAGAGCGATCGGAGAGCTCTGGAATTGCAAAGATCCGACCAAATGTTCCCTGGCTAAAGCCACCACTCACGGAACAGTATCACTTTGCAATTTTACGCCCAGATTCGAAAAGTCATGATTTCCTTACCTAAGGTAAATTGACGCGGATTAGCGCCGATTTTACTCTCAGGCTTCCATGACGAATATCTGGTTCTGAAGCGATGCCTTCAGCACAGCCTGAGCCGTTGTTTCGACTGACAGAGCCTCACGCGCGAGTCGAAGGTGCTTTTCAACTGTGGCCGATGTGAGCCCCATCAACAGGGCGATATCCTGCGTGGTCTTACCATCACCAACCCATTGCAGTGCTTCTTTCTGACGTTTTGTCAAAGCGCGATTGGGCGCGTTATAGGGCAGGGTCAGAATCTTGAGATGCACAACATTGTTCATAAGCAGAATGTCGTCACCATGCTCCTCCCAGAGCGCATCTAGGTCATCCTGCGTTCGGCCACTACTGTCCGACAGTGAGATCGCACCCTTTGAACGTACCGAGACCGAGTTGAAGCTGACGGTATAGCCGACTGTAACGCCTTTGGACTTGTTGTAATCAAAAACTTTGCGTTCTGCTGGTGTCATTACACCGCTGGACATCATCTCATGGATCATGCTCCAGCTGGCAGCACCTTCGTGGTTCAACGCCCATTTCAACATCGGAGCGTTAAAGTATAGGCCATCTTTCAGGAAACCCTCCAGATACCCTTCGCCATGATTGGTCAGTATCACAAAGTCTTCGGGATCACCCAGCGACGTTTCTGTCCGGTACTGTGTATAGCCGTAGAGCAGGCGGTCGAAACCGTATCCCGCCATCTGACGACAATGCCCATCCCAAAGCTCTTCAAGCGTCGTGGAATAACTTACGAAGTTCAGATATTCATGAAGGTTCATCCGCTGCCCCCATCACTTAGATGAGCTGCCAACGCATCAAGGGCCAGCACATACCCCTTGGCCCCAAAGCCGCAGATCTGTCCGATGGCTACTGGTGCGATGTAGGATTTGTGGCGAAATGCTTCGCGCGCGTGGATGTTGGAAAGATGAACTTCAACAACCGGCACTTCGGCTGAAGAAATAGCATCCATCAGCGCCACAGATGTATGCGTGAAAGCTCCGGCATTCAGCACGATCCCGGCCTGCACACCACGAGCGGCATGTATCGCATCGATCAATGCGCCTTCGTGATTTGACTGCATATGCGATACAGTCAGCCCAATCGAGTTGCCGTGCGAAACGCACAGGTCTTCGATCATCTTGAGTGTCGTGTGGCCATAAACCTCAGGCTGCCGCGTTCCTAGCAGGTTGAGATTCGGGCCATTCAAAACCAGAACGTTGTGCATTATCTCACTATCCCCATACTTTCTCTTAAACGCGAAAAGGTGGGGCTGTCCACCAGCATTGCTCTTATGAGGCGAGCATTGGTGAATCTCTGTGGCCAGTCTTGTCGGGAGAGCTGAAAGATTGTTGGTCAATCGTCCATTGTGACAACAACCTTTCCGAGAACAGATCGCTGCGTCAGCAAGTCTAACGCCTCAGCCGCCTTATCCAGCGGATAACTTGCGCTGATCCGAGGCTTTATCTTTTCGTTCAGGTACATCTGAAACAGCTCGCCTATATTTTCGGCGTGGCCCTGAGGGTCGCGAAACACTGCAGCTCCCCAAAAGACCCCAACGATCTGACAACCTTTAAGCAGAGGCAAATTCAGGGGGATGCTGGGAATGCCTGCGGGAAAACCAACCACCAGATACCGACCATTCCACGCCATGCTGCGCAGCGCTGGTTCAGCATACTCACCCCCTACGGCATCATAGATCACGTCGACACCTTCACCACCGGAAAGCCGCTTGATCTCCGCTGACAAAGCCTTCTGTGCGTCCCTGTCGAGCTTTCGCGGATAGATGATCGTTTCATCAGCGCCAATTTCGCGACAGAACTTGGCCTTGTCCTCCGAAGAGACCGCAGCGATTACATGTGCGCCCATGGTTTTCCCAAGCTCAATCGCTGCAGACCCAACGCCACCGGCGGCCCCGAGTACCAACAGCGTTTCTCCGGGTTTCAACGCCGCCCGGTCTTTCAGGGCGTGGTAGGAGGTGCCGTACGTGAAGATAAAGCAGGCAGCATCTTCAAACGGCATCGTCTCGGGAAACTTGATCGCCGAAGATGCATTGATGCACAGATGCGTTGAAAATCCGCCATGGCCGGTTAGCGCCAGAACGCGATCACCCACCCGGAAACCTTCAACCCCAGATCCGGTTGCGATGACCTCACCCGAAACCTCACCACCTGGCGCAAACGGGCGAGGTGGCTTCATCTGATAAAGGTCTTGAATAATCAGTGTATCCGGGAAATTGACGCCTGCTGCCCGCACTCTGATCAACAACTCGTTCTTTTTCGGCTCCGGATCGGACATTGTGGTCAATTCAAGAGTCTCGGGGCCTCCTGGCGCGACGCTGAGTAATGCTTGCATTTGAGTCTCTCGTAATTGCCTCTGTTAAGCACAGAAAGTTGAACCACGTGCATGTGTTGTCAAGAATTTAGCGAAATGTAATTCTGCACAGCGAAACAGCCTCGGTTTGAGAGGGTGTATTTGTGTAAGAACGGGCAACACAGAGCAGTCGATTAGAAAAGGACACCCTATGACCCCTGAACAACTCTTTTCCCTGCAGGGTAAGACTGCACTGGTCACCGGCGGTGCAACAGGTATCGGGCGCATGGCCGCCGAGGCGCTGGTGCGGGCAGGCGCTAGAGTGTTGATCGCGTCGCGAAAGGGAGACTCCTGTGAGGCTGTGGCGGCAGAATTGAACGCACTCGATGCCGAGGGATCTGCAGAGGGTTTTTCAGGTGACATCAGTACAGAAGAAGGCATTGACGCACTGGTATCGGAAATTAAAAACCGGACGGAACACCTTGATATTCTGATGAATAATGCGGGTATCAGTTGGGGTGCCCCGCTGGGTCAGTTTCCCTATCATGCTTGGGAAAAGGTCATGTCGGTCAATGTCGCCGGTATCTTTGACCTGACGCAAAAGCTGCTGCCTCTCTTGATGAAATCAGGGTCCGGTGACGATCCTGCGCGTGTGGTTAATGTTGCGTCAGTTATGGGTGAAGTTCCTATGGGAGACGGGGCCTACAGCTATTCGGCTTCAAAGGCGGCAGTCATTCACCTTACAAGGATCATGGCCAAGGAACTTGCCCCGTACAACGTTACGGTTAATGCTCTGGCCCCCGGACCATTTGTCTCGCGGATGACGGCCTTCGCGACAGCAGACGAAGAAAAGAGAGAGAAGGTAGGCAAATCCGTGCCGCTGGGCAGAGTAGGCCGCGACGAAGACATCGCGGGCTGCTTGTTGTTCCTTTGCGGCCGCGGTGGCAGCTATGTGACCGGTTCGGTGGTCCCGGTCTCTGGCGGTATCAACGTGGTAACAGGCGGCAATATTTTTGCCGATGCGCTATGAGCACCGATACGTTGGATATTGATGCTGTCGACGCCTATTTGGCAAATCACCTGGACGGTTATCGTGGCCCGCTGGAGGCTAAAAAGTTTGCAGTGGGGCAATCCAACCCCACCTTTGAGTTAAGAACTCCAGATAAAAGCTTTGTTTTAAGGCGAAAACCTCCTGGTGTCTTACTGAAATCGGCTCATGCTGTTGACCGTGAGTTTCGTGTGCAGAGCGCTCTTGCAGGCAGCAAGGTGCCGGTGCCCAAGATGTATCTGCTATGCGAAGATGACGACATCATTGGATCAGCCTTCTATGTAATGGAACATTTGCAGGGGCGAACCTTTCTAGAGCCGACGATGAAAGGCGAATCCAACGAAACCCGAACTGCAATACTGGACGAAATGAACCGGGTTCTGGCCGAGCTTCATATGGTCGATATCGATGCGGTTGGATTGTCTGACTATGGACCGACGGGAAACTACTTTGAACGTCAGATTGCGCGTTGGACCAAACAGTACCGGGCTTCGGAAACCAACGAGATTGCAGATATGGACGCCCTGATTTCTGCGTTGGAAGCCTCGATTCCGGAAGATGATGGTCAGAGAACTCTGGTGCATGGTGACTACAGGATCGACAACCTGATGTTCGAGCGTGACGGCAGCCGTTGTATCGGGGTTCTGGACTGGGAACTGTCAACGATCGGCCATCCATATGCCGATTTGGCTGCTGTCATCATGCAATGGCAAATGCCGCCGGGTAGAGAGGGACGGGGGCTTGCTGATATCGATCGCGATAGCCTTGGCCTACCATCGGACCAAGCCTTTATCGCCAGATATTGCGAGCGTCGCGGGATATCCGGTATAGAAAACTTCGGCTTTTACCTTGCTTTCAACTTCTTTCGTATGGCGGGCATCCTGCAAGGGGTCTACAAGCGCGCACTCGATGGGAATGCATCTGATCCTGCACGCGCGCAGGCCTTTGGCGCCTATGTTCCTGTTTTTGCACAACATGGGTTGTCAGCATTGAAGTGATCGGAAACGCGTATGGCCACAGATGATCTAGCCGAACCCGGTCAAGGGGAAAAAGACAGGAACTTTGTCACTTCGCTGGCGCGTGGCCTGCAAATTCTGCGTTGTTATCGCCATGGTGAGGCAGCTTTAACCAACACCGATTTCTCTGATCGAACAGGTTTACCGAAACCCACGATTTCTCGATTGACCCACACACTCTGCCAACTTGGCTATTTGGTTCAGGATCATCCCGGGGGCTCATACAGGCTTGGGGCAGGGGTTCTGAGGCTGGGTTTCAGCGTCTTGGCCGGAACAGATATTTGTGAGCGTGCTACGGACGTGTTGCGCGATCTAAGAAGCGGAGCGAACCCCTATCTTACAGTCGCACTGGGTGAAGCCCACCGCGCCGAAGTGATCTATGTGGCGGTAAATAGATCGACCGAGAATGTTGCGCTAACCATGCATGTCGGATCACGCCTGCCATTGTTCACCTCGGCAATGGGCCGCTCCATTCTGGTTGGAATGTCCCAAGACCGCCAAGAGGCAGCAATCGAAGCCGCAAAACAAGATCTCGGCTTGGGTAGGGTTCAGCTGCAAGATTCGATAAAAACTGCGCAAGATGAATATGATAGGCATGGGTATTGCACCGGATACTCACTCTGGCGCGACGATGTTCATGCCATCTCTGTTCCAGTTCCTTCACCGCAAGATGACCGGTTCTTCGGCCTGAATATCGGTGGGCCTAGTTTCTATGTCACACCGGAAGAACTGGAAAATGAACACGCTGAAAGATTGAAGTCTGCAGCGCACGAATTGGGGATGCGGCCTTAGAGCCTACTTGTCCAGCGAAAGCTCAAGGTCCAGATTTCCCAGGCTGTTCTTTCCAAAGAACATCTCGGGCCCGACGAACATGCTGGGTACGCCAAACACACCACTCCTCACCGCTGCCTTGGTTTGATCTTTCAACTTCTGTTTGATGTCGGCGCTCGAGATCGCTTCACGGATCTTTCTTATAGGAAGACCATTTTCCTGAAGAACATCAGACAAAACGTTAAGGTCATCGATCTTTTGGCCATGCACCCAAATTGCGTCAAAAATGGCGTCTATGTATTTGTTTTCCCATGGTTTACCCATCGCAAACACGGCACCTCGCATCGCGAATTTTGTGTTCAGCGGGAAATGCGGGCTCATGTGAAAGCTAATTCCGCGACGTCGCGCGAAACGGTGTAGATCATGCGTCAGGTAAGCCGATTTTTGTCTGTTCTCCGCAAATGCCTGAAAGGGACTCTGGTTATTCGTCGCCTTAAAAACAATACTTAGTAGTATCGGAACATTCCGCAGATCGGCCGAGCGGCGACTGATCAGATCCGGTAGCACCTTGTGCGCAAGAAACGCATTGGGACTACTAAAATCATACATAAAATCAACACTATGCGGCATGATCTTACTCCGAAATAGAACTTTGATGCGGGGAAAAACAAAAAACTGCGAATCTTTACCTGTTTCAGTTTAGCAGCGTCACTGTGCATGCGCCGATACTGCTTTAGCCTTTCAGGCAAACTCTTTCATTTTTGTCTGTCGTTTCATTGGACAAGGCGGCAAGATCACCTCAGATAAGGGTATTGAGCGGGTAGGGATCGTGACAGCAAATTTTGATACAGCACGATTGGATCGCATTCGTGATTGGATGCAAGGCTATGTAGACCAAAGAAAATACGCAGGCAGTTCAATATTGCTGCACCAACGTGGACGAGAAGCATTTTTTCACACCTGTGGGCAGCGCAGCGTCGAGAACAATCTACCATTCAAACGGGATACCCTGGTCCGAATATACTCGATGACCAAACCAATAACATCTGTCGCATTGATGATGCTGGCAGAGCGCGGATTTTTCCATCTGGCAGCACCCGTTTCAGAGTTCATCCCAAAATTTCGGAACATGCAGGCCTTGGTCCCAAATGCTGAGCGCATTGATCAAACCGAAGATGCTCCGACACCCACACTGCACCAGTTACTCACCCATACCAGCGGTTTAAGCTATCCATTCAACCCCGGCATTTTGCCAGCGGCAATGGATGAGCTGGACCTGATTTTTGGGCCAAACCAAGGGCACTTGGCAGACAAAGTCAAAGAGTTGGCGCAACTCCCGCTCGCATTTAAACCGGGAACTCAATGGGAATATTCGGTCGGGATTGATGTAATCGGGCGTGTGATCGAAATCGTATCGGGACAAACGCTGGATCAGTTCTTCGCAGAACAAATATTTGCGCCATTGGGGATGCAGGAGACTGCCTTTTCCGTACCCTCAGGGGCAGGGGATCGATTTGCCTCGCTCTACACCCCGCTAGAAGGTGACGCGATGGCCTTGAATGCGGCTAATAGCGGTGGGGAAACTTTGCGTCTGACGGATCAGCCCGGTCATTCACCGTTCGAGAATGCCTCAACATTTTCCGGTGGCGGAGGATTGGTCGGAACGATCGACGACTATGCCAGATTTGCAGAGATGCTACGAAACAAGGGAGCATTCAACGGCAACAGACTACTGGGTTCAAAGACCGTCGACTTCATGATGCGCAATCACTTACCCGGTGACATCGCATCAATGGGGCCGCATAGCTTTGCTGAACAACCTATGGAAGGCATGGGCTTTGGTTTGGCCGGCGCCGTCGTTCTCGATCCGGCACGTGCCCGCACGCCGGGCTCTGTTGGCGACTTTAGTTGGGGTGGAATGGCCTCAACTTTCTTCTGGATTGACCGTGAGAATGATTTCACTTGTGTGTTCTTCACCCAACTTTCGCCGTCCAGCTCCTACCCGTCGCGATCAGAACTCAAGGGGCTTGTCCTTGGGGCATTGATTGAATGAGGGCCGTAGGGCTGCTACCCGATGGCAAAACCAAACCGGAGAGTCGGATATGACTGAAGCCGAACGCATTCTGCTGGACCTGTTGAACATTGAGCGCCTTGAGGTCGATCTGTTCCGCGGCACCGGATCGGGCGGTGAGACGCCAATGCGCATATTTGGCGGACAGGTGATCGCACAGGCATTGGCGGCAGCGTATCGGACCGTTGAGGATCGTTTGTGTCACTCGCTACATGCTTATTTCATAAGGCCCGGCGATCCAGAGATTCCGGTTATATATCAAGTTGATCGGGCACGAGATGGAGGTTCATTTACAACCCGTCGCGTTGTTGCCATTCAACACGGAAAGCAAATCCTGAACATGTCGGCATCTTTTCACATTCAGGATGACGGCTGGGATCACCAGCATAAAATGCCGGACGTGGAACCGCCGGAAAAGCACGCCACGCGGGATGAGTTAAGGCAAAGATATCTGCCTCGCGTCCCTGAAAGGCTACGCACGGAATTCCTACGTGAACGTCCGATTGACGTGCGAGAAATTGAGCCGCTGGACCTGTTTCAGCCAGAGAAAGCAGATGATCATAACCATATATGGTTCCGGATGCAGGCCGCCGATCAAGCAAGCCAGGTGACGCAACACCTTTTGTTGGCATATGCATCGGATATGAGCCTGTTGAGCTCGGGCATGCGCCCGCATGGGCTCAGCTGGTTTACCGGTGAAATCAATGGCGCAAGCCTCGATCACGCGATGTGGTTCCACGCGCCAGTTCAGTTTCAGGACTGGCATTTGTATTCTATGGAGTCGCCATGGACGGGGCAGGGACGTAGCTTTAACCGCGGGTCAATCTATTCCCAGGATGGCACTCTTGTCGCGTCGGTGGCACAGGAAGGGCTGTTGCGCAAACCACAAAAAAGATCTTAGGTTTCACCGGCAAACTGTTGATTTAGCTTCCGCATTCCGCCCAGCCATCGATCATAGTCAGCTGTTTTCAAACGCATATAATCGAGTACCTGCGGATGCGGCAAAACAAGGAACCGCTCTTTAGCGATTGCTTCTACACAGGCCTGCGCCACATCTTCGGGCTCAAGCATTCCATCGATTGCGGCAACCGAATTTTCGTGTCCGCGCGTCATCTCGGATCGAACAGCCTGCGGACACAGTACCGAAACGCGTATACCTTGATTGCCGTAAGTCAGAGAAAGCCACTCGGCAAAACCAACGGCTGCGTGTTTGGTGACCCCATATGGAGCAGCGCCAGGTTGGTTCAACAAGCCAGCAGCTGATGCAGTTGTCATGATGTAGCCGTGACCACGCTCAACCATCCTTGGCACCAGATGACGTGCGACCCACACATGCGACATGACATTGATTTTCCAGATTCGGTCCCAATCTTCATTCGGCACCTCAAGTCCGCCAAGAGTCAGAATTCCTGCATTGGCACAAAAGAGGTCGATTGGCCCTAGTGTACTTTCGACGGTTTCGATCAACGCCTGGATGTCATCTTCACTGGAAACATCGCATTTGACGGCTTTGCCGTTGATCGCATCAGCGACTGCTTGAGCTTCGGGAAAATTCAAGTCTGCACAGACGATACGTGCACCTTCGCGGGCGAACCGCTCAGCCAGTCCTTTGCCAATACCACCGGCAGCTCCGGTAATGACAATTACTTTGTCTTTAAGTTCCATCTGGGGGCCCGCTGTATCTGTTTCAAATCACAGCGTAACATCTTGTAAAAACACCGCCAATGCGAACATTGGCGGTGCTCATATATACTATAAATTACATAATACCGATTACACGATATCTGTCATATGGTTCAGTAGAACGCCTGCAGCCCGGTTTGTGCCCGCCCTAGTATCAACGCATGAACGTCATGCGTCCCTTCATAGGTGTTTACAGTTTCCAGATTGATCATGTGCCGCACGACCTGGAATTCCAGCGAAATTCCGTTGCCACCATGCATGTCACGCGCCATCCGAGCGATATCCAGTGCCTTGCCGCAATTGTTGCGCTTTACGATCGAAATCATCTCTGGTGCTGCTTCGGCCTGATCTAACAGACGGCCAACACGCAAGCTGGCCTGAAGACCCAGCGCTATCTCGGTCTGCATATCAGCCAGTTTGCGCTGGAACAGCTGCGTTTGCGCCAAAGGACGATTGAACTGCTTCCGGTCCAAACCGTATTGACGAGCTGCATGCCAGCAGCACTCAGCTGATCCCATCACACCCCAACTGATCCCATAACGCGCACGGTTGAGGCAACCAAATGGTCCTTTGAGGCCCTGAACGTGCGGCAGCAAGGCGCCCTCGTCTACCTCAACGCCATCCATCACGATTTCACCGGTGATCGATGCGCGCAGGCTCAGCTTGTTCTGAATCTTTGGCGTACTGAGGCCTTTCATGCCTTTCTCCAGCACAAAGCCTCGGATTTTACCGTCATGTGCGTCAGATTTCGCCCAGACCACGAACACATCCGCAATCGGTGAGTTGGAAATCCACATCTTGCTACCGGTCAAACGGTAACCGCCATCAATCTTTTCTGCGCGTGTCTTCATGCCGGCGGGATCAGATCCGGCGTCAGGCTCAGTCAGACCAAAACAGCCGATCCATTCGCCACTTGCGAGCTTTGGAAGATACTTCCTGCGCTGTTCCTCACTGCCGTAGGCATAGATCGGATACATCACCAATGAGCTTTGAACTGACATCATCGAACGATAACCAGAATCCACGCGCTCAACTTCACGAGCAACCAGCCCATAGGTTACATAGCCCGCGCCAATCCCACCGTATTCCTCGGGAATAGTAGTCCCTAACAGGCCCATTTCGCCCATTTCGCGGAAAATTCCGGGATCAGTTTCCTCATTCTCAAACGCCTTGGTAACGCGCGGCTGTAGCTTCTCTTGCGCATACGCACGTGCACTATCGGCGATCAGGCGTTCGTCCTCATTCAACTGATCGGACAAACGGAATGGATCGTCCCAAGTAAAGTTACCAAGGTCCGGAGCATCTTTTGCGCGAAGGACAGGTTTAGTTTCTGGGGCGTTCATCTTACAGCTCCTTAAATCTGTTTGCCGAACCCTACCCTGACAAAACCGCAAAAAACAGCGAGACATTTGCATGTTTCCATGAGTATATCGCATATATGGAAACCACCCGACGCCTTTTCCCGTCAATCTCTTCGCTCCGTGCGCTTGAAGCACTGGACCGCCTTGGATCAGCTTCTGCGGCGGCTGACGAACTTGCGCTTACTCAAAGTGCAGTCAGCCGCCAGTTGCAAACACTGGAAAATCAATTGGGTGTGGAACTGATCAGCCGGGACAGAAAACGCCTATCACTGACGCCGGCTGCACAGGAATACGTCGCCGAAATTCGGCAGGGATTGAACCACATTGCACAGGCTTCGCTGAAACTTCACGTTGCGCCCGTTGGGGGTACCCTGAACCTGGCCATCCTACCTACTTTCGGTATGCGTTGGCTTGTTCCACGCTTACCTGACTTTGCGCGCTTGCATCCTGATATCACAATCAACATGTCAACGCGCCTGCGGCCATTTAACTTTACCGCAGAACCATTTGATGCAGCACTACATTTTGGTGAACCTGACTGGCCGGGAACAGAGCGCCTTCTGCTTAGTGTCGAACGCGTCCTACCGGTTTGCTCGCCTTCCTTGCTACCGACCGGGCGACTTCGTTCACCCGCTGATCTTCTGAAACTGCCATTGTTGCACATACAGACCCGCCCGGCAGCCTGGCAGGAATGGTTTCGCCAAATGGGCGTTCATCATCCGGATGCCCTGCCCGGCACAGTTCATGATCAGTTTACAACCATCAATCAGGCTGCGTTGCATGGCCTTGGTGTCGCGCTGCTACCGAACTATTTGATCGAGCAGGATCTGGCGACAGGCAAACTGATTGCTGTCTTTCCAGATGCCGTGGAAACCATGGGCGCATATTATCTGGTCTGGCCTAAATCCAAATCCAATGACCCGTCTTTGCGAGAGTTCCGGCACTGGCTTGCTTCTCAGGCACAGACCGAGGAAACGCTGCCGCGATAGGCTTCAGCCCAAGGCATATCCAGCGCCTCGAACTGTGCGCACAGGATCCTCGCCACCGTGCTGTGTGAGTGCTTTCCGCAGTCGCCCGATGTGGACATCCACGGTGCGGGTATCAACATAGATGTCCCTGCCCCACACCCGATCCAGCAGTTGCTCTCGGCTCCAGACCCGGCCCGGTTTTTCCATGAACGTACTCAGCAGCCGAAACTCTGTGGGACCAAGTTTCAGAGGCTTGTTGCCACGGCTGACCTTATGGGTTTCCGAGTCTAGGATGATGTCATCGAACTCCAGCCGGATACCAACCGTCGCCGGACGTACCCGGCGCAACTGGGTCCGGACGCGAGCCATAAGTTCGACTACCGAATACGGCTTGACCACATAGTCGTCTGCGCCGGTTTCCAAGCCGCGAACCTTGTCCACCTCTTCACTGCGGGCTGACAGCATGATTATAGGGATCGAACGTGTATCCGGGCGCGTTTTCAGGCGCCGGCAAACCTCGATTCCGCTGAGATTGGGCATCATCCAGTCCAGAACAATGATGTCTGGGCTGTCTTCATCCACAAGCAGCATGGCTTCGTCGCCGCTGGCCGCTTTGGAAACGCGGAAGCCTTCGGCCTCAAGATTGTAGGCCAGCACTTCGCGCTGCGCCAATTCATCCTCTACAACCAGAACTGTTGGCTGATCAGCGGACATTGTCTTGTCTCCTAGGCGGTTTGCGACGTGGTATCGGCTTTGGGCCGCGCCTCGGTCGGGCGCTCACCTGTCACGAGGTACACGACCTGCTCGGCAATTGCCGTGACATGGTCGCCCATGCGCTCGATGTTCTTGGCGATGAAATGCAGGTGCATACACGAAGAGATGTTGCGAGGATCTTCCGCCATAAAGGTCAGGAACTCGCGGAACAGACCATTGTACATCTGGTCGACTTCTTCATCGCGCTCGATCACGTCGGTGGCCAGCTCGGCATCACGCTGGATGTACGCATCCAGAGCGTCACGCAGCATAACCTCAACCTCTCGTGCCATGCGGCGCAAGGCGGCAGCGCTGCCGTTGATCTCGCCGGCATTGACCAGAACCGTAGTCCGCTTGGCGATGTTTTTGGAATAGTCGCCGATACGTTCCAGGTTGGCCGAAACCTTCAACACCGAAAGAACCAACCGCAAGTCACCCGCTGTGGGGGCCCGCAATGCGATCAGGCGCGCGGTTTCTTCGTTGATAACGTCTTCCAACGCGTCAATGGCCTTGTCGCCCTGACGTACTTCTTGCGCCAGTTCTTCGTCACGTGTTTCCAGTGAGCGCGCAGCGCCCATAATCGCAGCCTCGACCAGACCACCCATTTTCATGATGTGTGCCTGAATGGCTTCGAGATCCCGGTCGAATGCGGATGCAATATGTTGTTCGGTCATATCTGAATACCTGTGTTCAGCCGATACGGCCTGTAATGTAGCTTTCCGTGCGAGGATCGACCGGATTTGTGAAGATCTGACCAGTTTCGCCAAACTCGACCAGATTGCCCAAGTGGAAGAACGCGGTTTTTTGGCTGACGCGCGCGGCCTGCTGCATCGAGTGGGTCACGATCACCACCGAGTAGCGTTCGCGCAGTTCATCAATCAGTTCTTCGACCTGAGCGGTTGCGATCGGATCAAGCGCTGAGCATGGCTCGTCCATGAGCAGAACTTCGGGTGCGGTTGCCACGGCGCGTGCGATGCAAAGACGTTGCTGTTGACCACCGGACAATCCGGTTCCCGGAGCGTCGAGGCGATCCTTTACCTCATCCCAGATTGCACCACGGCGCAGAGATTTTTCAACGATCTCATCCAGTTCCGCCTTGTTCTTAGCAAGGCCATGAATGCGCGGGCCGTAGGCTACGTTATCGTAGATCGATTTCGGAAACGGGTTTGGTTTTTGGAATACCATGCCAACCTTTGCCCGCAACTGAACCGGGTCGACTCGCTTGTCATAGATATCCTCACCATCCAGCAGGATATCCCCTTTGACACGGCAGATATCGATGGTGTCATTCATCCGGTTCAGACAACGCAGGAACGTTGACTTGCCGCAGCCCGAAGGACCGATGAAGGCGGTAACCGTCTTGTCTTCGATTTCCACGTCTACGTCTTTGATGGCGTGAGTATCGCCATAGTAGACCTGAACGTTCTTCGCGGCGATCTTGATATCTTTGGAGTCCACAGTTCTCTCCACTCGTGACATGTCGTTCATTTTAGCCTCCACTTACCAGCGGCGTTCGAAGCGGCGGCGCAGGATGACCGCAATCGTGTTCATTGTGACGAGGAAGATCAACAAAATGATGATGCCCCCCCATGCGCGTTCATAAAAGGCCGGGTCGGCACGCTTGGACCATTCGTAGATCTGCGCCGGCATGGCCGAGTTCGGGGACAGGAAGCCGGCAACGATACCGTCGGGCGGGTTCGAGGCGATAAAGCCTACCATCCCGATCAGCAGCAGCGGAGCAGTTTCCCCCAGCGCCTGCGCGAGACCAATGATGGTACCGGTCAGGATGCCGGGCGCGGCCAGCGGCAGTACATGATGGAACACGGCCTGCATTTTCGAGGCCCCTACCCCAAGAGCCGCATCCCGAATCGACGGCGGAACCGCCTTCAACGACGCGCGGGTCGAAATGATGATCGTCGGCAAGGTCATCAGCGTCAGCACCAGACCACCCACCAGAGGAGCGGACGTCGGCAGGTGCATGTAGTTGATGAACACAGCCAGACCCAGAATACCAAACACGATGGACGGCACAGCAGCCAGGTTCGAGATGTTGACCTCGATGATGTCCGTCAGCCGGTTCTGGGGTGCAAATTCCTCAAGGTAGATCGAGGCCGCAACACCAATCGGCAACGCCAGCGCCAGAACCACAAACATCATGAACAGCGAACCCAGCATGGACACACCGATCCCCGCAGCCTCGGGCCGTTGGTCGGACGCATCAGCACCAAGGATGAAGTCCGGGTTGAACGCTTTGTACAGAACTCCGGCATCCCGCAACTGGTCAACGAAATCAAGCTGTTCGACCGAGATACTCTTGTCGTTCGCGATCGACTCGCGAGTTACGCGGCCTTTCATGTAGCCATCAACGCGGCTGTTGGTCAGAAAACGGAAGCTGACCGTCTTGCCGATCTCATCAGGGTTGGCGATCACGTAGTTCCGCAACTCAGCTTGGGCTGCTTTGGACAGGATTTTGCCCATGTCCTTGGCCGACAAATCAGTCTGAATACCAAGTTTTGCAACTTCAGCTTCCAAGGCAGAAGCAATCAGAGGCGCATAACCGAAGGTCGAAACCTTCTTGATATCCTCGATGTTGCGATTGCCCTTCTTGTCCAGCTTGTCGGCTTTCAGGTCGACATCCAGTTCAAGATAGGTTTGCTGAAAGGCCCCGGTGCCAGCGGTCACGATGTTCGTCACCAGCACGATCAGCATCAGCAGCCCGATACCGATGGCGGCGATACCGTACATCTTGAACCGGCTTTCAGCCGCGTTACGCCGCTTAGTGCGCGCGTCCTTTTCGAACAGCGAACCACTCTTAGGTTTAGCGGTCGGAGCAGCGCCAGGTGTTTGGGAAATATCGGTCATTCGTACTGCTCCCGGTATTTGCGTACGATGTAGAGGGCGAAGATGTTCAGCCCCAGCGTGATGATGAACAGGGTCAGACCCAGCGCAAACGCGACCAGCGTTTCGGGGCTGGCAAAGTCAGTGTCCCCGGTCAACTGGCTCACGATCCGCGTCGTGATTGTGGTCATAGCCTCGAACGGGTTGCCCGAGAACTTGGCAATTGCTCCAGCAGCCATAACAACGATCATCGTTTCACCGATGGCGCGGCTGGCGGCCAGCAGAACTGCTCCGACGATACCCGGCAGCGCTGCAGGCAGAATTACACTGCGCACAGTTTCGGAATGGGTTGCGCCAAGACCCAGCGAACCATCGCGCATGGATTGTGGCACGGCATTGATGATATCATCCGACAGCGATGACACAAACGGGATCAGCATGATCCCCATCACCAGCCCGGCGGTCAGAACTGCGTTGGAACTGGCCATCCAGCCGACGCCCAGCGTGCCGCCTTGGCCAAACATCGACACGAGTGCCGGACCAACGGTCAGCAACGCGAAGAGACCATAAACGATAGTCGGGATACCTGCGAGAATTTCAAGCAAGGGCTTGGCGATAGACCGTGTCGCGCCCGATGCATATTCGGAAAGGTAAATCGCGGCAAAGAGGCCGATCGGCACGGCCACCAGCAATGCGATTACCGAGATATATAGTGTCCCCCACAGCAGCGGCAGGATCGATAACTCACTACCTCCGCGGAAGTTCGGGGCCCAGGTGCTGCCGAAGAAGAAATCCTTCCAAGAATGCAGTTGGAAGAAGTTCATTGTCTCGAACAACATCGACAGAACAATGCCGACCGTGGTCAGGATCGCGATTGACGCGGCCAGCAGCAACAGCGCCAGAACGCCCTGCTCGACCACATTGCGGGCCCGGAACTCCTTGTGCGTGCGCACATAGGCGAAGGCAGCACCAAGCAGCGCCAGAGCGAGTACGACGACTTGCATCGCAACCTTGCCGGTTGATGTCATGCTACGGAACTTTTGCGCCGCCACCAAAATGGGCTGCGTAATATCCTGTGTCAGAACCTGTCCTGCATCTTTCAGCGTTTTGGTCAGGGTCTCGATATCTGCGCTGCCGTCCTGCGCCTGTGTTTCGGTCATTGCACCGCTCGCGACGGCACCTTCCAGACCATAAGCTACACGGCGCACCTCGCTCATGACCAAGCCGCGATCTGAACCTTCGGGGATCGCTTGATCAGGAATAAGGCCGGATACTGTGCTGTTCACGATCATCGGCTGCACCAAGAGCCAGATAATCAACACGCCCAAGGCCGGAACCAGTGCTGTTAGCGCAACGTTGTAGCCATAGTAGGATGGCAGAGAGTGCAAATCGCGGGTGTCACCTCCCACACTTGCCAGAGCGCGGGATCGACCCGCAAAGTATCCAATCACTGCCAGCGCAAGCAGGATAAGCAACAGCCAGGATAACGCCATGAGAACTCCGTAGGAATGGCAGACTTGGAGTCAAAAAGAACCGGGGCGCGCATAAATCGCCCCGGTTCCGTTAGCAAGGGTGATTAGGAACCGCCGCCCAGAACGGTTTCGTTGGCAACAGCTTCCTGGACCTTGACCAGCTCAGGGTCAGATACCAGGCCGTATTCTGCCAGTGGGCCGTCGGGGCCAGCGATCTCGTCAGCGACGAAGAACTCGGCATATTCTTTCAGGCCGGGGATCACGCCGATGTGGGCTTTCTTCACGTAGAAGAACAGCGGGCGCGAAACCGGGTATTCGCCCGAAGCAATGGATTCGGTCGAAGGAACAACGTCCGACATGGTCGCAACCTGGAGCTTGTCGGTGTTGTTCTCGTAGAATGCCAGACCAAAGACGCCGATGCCGTCTTTGTTGCTGTCGATACGCGCCAGAGTTTCGGTGTAGTCGCCGTCAATGTCGACCGAAACGCCGTCGGTGCGCAGAGCGATACAGGCTTTCTCAGCCGCTTTCTTCTTGGCTTTGTCGCTGTCGCCTTCTGCAGCGGCCAGATAAGCGTCGAAGTCTCCCAGATGCTCACAGCCAGCCAGGATCACTTTGTCTTCGAACACTTCACGGGTGCCGTGCTTGGTGCCGGGGATAAAGGCAGCAATCGGCTGCGTCGGGAACGCAGGGTTCACGTCGGCCCATGTTTTATTCGGGTTGTCGACCAGCTGGCCGTCAACAACGATCTGAGCGGACAGAGCTTTGTACCAGTCTTCCGGGGTGAACTCGAACGAGTTGCCATTGATGTCGGATGCGAAAACGATGCCGTCATAACCGATCTGAACTTCGATGATGTCGGTTACGCCGTTTTCGGCACAAGCTTTGATTTCTTTTTCACGGATGGCGCGCGAGGCATTTGCAACGTCGATGGTGTTTTCGCCAACACCTTCGCAGAAGCGCTTCAGGCCTGCCGAAGAACCACCCGATTCAACAACCGGTGTCGGGAAGTCAAAGTTCTCACCGAAGGCTTCAGCAACGATCGACGCGTAAGGCAGAACGGTCGAAGAACCAGCAACCTGTACTTGGTCACGAGCAGCAGCAGCAGTGGCCGATACGGCAGCGATAGCAAGCGCCGAAGCCGACAGTTTCACAAAGGACATCTCAGTCTCCTTGGTAATGATATACATTGATCACCCCCATGATGATCTTGTCGGCACCCCTAAGTACCGCGCGTAAGCCTTTTGTGACACATACGTAACGGTTTTATGACAACTCACGAATTTCTTAGGTTTTCTTAACTTGACGATGGGTAAGGTCATCGGCGAACGGATCAAAACCCGTTCCTCAGCGCGGCAAAATCACTGTAAAGACTGAACCTTTACCAAGATCGCTTTCCACGCGAAGTCGCCCGCGGTGACGATTCACAATATGCTTCACGATCGCCAGCCCAAGCCCGGTCCCACCCAGTTCTCGGGATCTGTGACTGTCGGCACGGTAGAATCGCTCGGTCAATCTGGGCAGATGCACCGCATCGATGCCCGGTCCCTTGTCCACAATCTGGACCCGAACAGCAGGTCCGCGCATTGCAGCATCGCGTTCAGAAATGGTCACCAACACATCAACACTGCCGCCGCTACCGCCATACTTGATCGCATTCTCAATCAAATTGGTAAAAACCTGACGCAGCTGATCGCTGTCACCAACCAGTGAAATCGGCGCATCCGGCGCGTTCAACTTCAAGACCACTCCGGCATCATCGGCCAGAGGGCGCAGTGAATTGAGAGTCGATTCCAGCAGACCTGTAAGTTCCAGCTGCTCTTTCGGTCGAACCCGCTCTTCGCTTTCGACACGGTTCAATGACAGCAAATCACCCACCAGCCTGTTCATTCGGTTGGCTTCGTCGTTCATGATCTGAAGAAATCGATCACGGGCGTTTACATCCTCTCGGGCAGGGCCACGCAGAGTTTCGATAAAGCCCATCAATGCGGTCAGAGGAGTACGCAACTCATGGCTGACATTTGCGACAAAATCCCGCCGCATCTGGCTTGCCTGTTCCAGATGTGTGACGTCTTGAAACGTCGCCAACACCGCACCACCTTCGACGGCACCAACCCCTTTCATATACCGGCACTGAATCTCAAACGTTGTGTCCTGCGCACCATCATTCGACAGATGCCGCGCTTTGGCAGTGCCTTTAGAGCGCAGGCTCTGCTCAATTGCTTCGATTACCTGAGGTTGGCGAAGAATTGTCGCAAAATGACGGCCAACGATATTCTGGCCCAGCAGTGTCCTTGAATCAGTGTTGGCCGCAATAATCCGTTCAGTCTGATCAACCATCAGAGCAGGCATCGGAATGGCCGAGACGACTTCGTTCAACAGATCGCCGGTCATGGATCAATCCTCTGAGATGGCTTGCTCATGTGACGGGTTTGAGGGTGTCCCGAAACTTGCGCATGTTGTCCTGATAGTGCAGCGCACTGAACGTAATGCGCTGGGCAGCGGCCTCATCAAGCTGCCTGACGACCTTACCCGGCGACCCCATGACCAAAGAGTTGTCAGGGATTTCCTTACCTTCTGTTATCAGAGCCCCGGCCCCGATCAGGCAGTTCTTACCGATCTTTGCGCCGTTCAGTACGATAGCCCCCATACCGATCAGAGTATTGTCGCCAATCGTGCAACCATGCAGCATGACCTTATGCCCGATGGTGCAGTTCTTACCGATGGACAACGGAAACCCGGCATCGATATGCATCACGCAGTTTTCCTGAACGTTACTGCCTTCCCCGACACGAATTTCCTCATGATCAGCGCGGATCGTGCAGCCAAACCAGACCGAAGCCCCCTGCTCCATCACGACTTTGCCGACAAGGTTCGCATCTGGCGCGACCCAAGTATCTTCGTGGATTTGAGGGGCATGCCCACCAAGCGCATAAACAGTCATGACAGGGCCTCGAACTCATTTTGCAGTGCACGAACGTGATTTTGCAGATCCGGTTGTTGAATCCGGCGCATCCGCTCAGCACTCACGATGGTCTTTAGTTTGGCTTCGGTAGCATCCAGATCATCATTGATCAGTACGTAGTCATAGTAGCCCCAGTGACTGATCTCATCCCAACTTTTGAGCATACGCTTTGAAATCACATCTTCGCTGTCTTGTCCGCGCGTTTCCAGCCGACGGCGAAGCTCTCGGATCGATGGAGGCAGGATGAAGATCGACAAAGCATGTTTGCCAAGCTCCGAATTGCGGATTTGGACCTCACCTTGCCAATCGACATCGAACAATACGTCCCTGCCGTTGGTGATTGATGAGCGCACGGGACCGGCTGGTGAGCCGTAAAAATTGCCGAACACATGGGCGTGTTCCAGCATCTGTCCGTCAGCAACCTGCTGTTTGAACTCATCCTCACTCAGGAAATAGTACTCGCGACCGTGTTCCTCTCCCGGACGCGGAGCCCGGGTGGTGGCCGAAACCGAGAACTCAAGCTCAGGGTCCCATTTCATCAACCTTTTGGCCAGGGTGGATTTCCCAGCGCCCGAGGGTGAAGACAGAATGATAAGTAGGCCTCGGCGATCCGCCATCGTTAGTCTTTCCCGTATTTATTCAACGTTCTGCACTTGCTCGCGCAACTGATCTATGACCGCTTTGAGTTCCAACCCCACCGCAGTCAGTTCGGCATTCTGAGATTTGGAACACAAGGTGTTGGCCTCCCGATTGAACTCCTGCATCAGGAAATCCAGCTTTCGCCCAACCGGCCCCTCTTGCGACAGCAAAGCGCGTGCCGCGGTTACATGCGTCGCCAGACGATCAATTTCTTCGGTGATGTCAGCCTTGACCGCGATCAGGGCCAGTTCCTGTGCAATACGATCCGGATCAACGCCCTGCGCGTTTTCCAGCACGCGCGCAAGGTTGTCGCGCAGCGTTTCTGCCATCAGGTCTTTGCGCTTTTCGGCCAGCGCGGCGGCTTGGCTGGTCAGTTCGGAAATGAGATCCAGTTGTCCGTTCAGAACAGTAGACAACGCCTCACCTTCGGTTTGACGCATATCCAGAAAAGCTACCAGCAGACCACCAAACTCTGACTTCAACTCCTGAACCAACGGTGCTGGGTCATCCAGTTCACCGCCCGAGTCCAACATACCTTTGATGGTAATCAGTTCAGCCGCCGAGGGTTGGCTCAATTCCACGCTATGTTCTTCAGCCATTACTTGCGTCTGCACCAACGCCCTTAAAGCTGCAGTCATCGCTGCTTCGTTGAGTTTAAGCTCTGTCGCTGTTTCTTCTCTGCTCAGCCGCAGGGACAAAGTCACGTTACCCCGGCTCAGCGATTTTGACATCTCCGCCCGCAACGCTGTCTCAAGCCCGGTCAGCCATTCAGGGACACGCAACCGCATGTCCAGCCCCTTGCCGTTCACACTGCGCAGTTCCCAGGTCCAACTGTGAGGTCCGAACTCTCCTTTGCCCGAGGCAAACCCGGTCATGGATCTGATCATGACTGCCCTTTCCTTTTTTGCCTGCGACCCGCTTGCTTGCCGCACCTAATGCCATCCGGGGCGATAGGGCAAGACTCACTGTCGCTGCAATTCATCACCAGAAGTTAACCATTCATTAAAGATTTGCTCCAATTTTGAATAAACCCGTGTCAATCTGTCGGTCACGATGACGGGTTGGCTGCCTCTCCGCCCAATGCGGAGCATTTTATGAAAATGGTGGTCAATCGACATGAGGGTGGCAAAATGAAAACCTTTTTCGGGAATGGTTCCGGGTCGAAATTTGGAAAGATCGTTGCAATGGATCGCTTTGACAGTGGTCGCAGCCTGTCACCCATCCGACAGGTCGAAGCGTATTGGACGGCATTGCTGACAGGCGATGGCGTGCCGATGCGTTCGCAGATTGACCCGCGTGGGCTGGAGAACATTCTGCAATACACCTTCATTCTGGAAAGGATAGCACCCGGCCTCGCGCGCTTTCGGTTGGCAGGCAGTCATCTGAACCAGCTTGCTGGCATGGAGGTGCGCGGCATGCCCCTGACGGCATTTTTCGAACCAAGCGCCCGCTCGGACGTCAAAGACGCGCTGGAACAGGTTTTCGCGTCCCCAGCTATCGCAGAACTGGGATTGAACTCATCGGGAAAACTTGGCCGTACGCGACTGCAGGCCCGTATGATACTGTTGCCGTTGAAAAGCGATCTGGGGGATGTGAGCCGAGTATTGGGCGTCATGATCAGCGATGGCGCGATCGGAGCGACACCACGACGTTTCATAATCGAAGACATCCGGACGAAACCCGTGGCAGATCTTCACACTCCAGCAAAACCCAGGCCCGCAGAGCCGGCAGGCTTTGCGGAGGAAAAGGCTGAGTTCGCCAGACCTGCCAACCACCTTCGCCTTGTTGTTTCGCGGGACGACTAGGCAAGAAAAAACGGCGGGCACAGGTCCCGCCGTTTAAAGATTTTGCTAATTAGATCAGCTTGCAGCACGCTTGCTGCGATCTCGCCGCAGATTGGTCAGCTCTTCGGCGACCAAGAAGGCCAGTTCGAGCGACTGTGTCGCGTTGAGGCGCGGATCGCAGGCAGTGTGGTAACGATCCGACAGATCTTCTTCGGTAACAGCACGTACACCGCCGGTGCACTCAGTCACGTCCAGACCGGTCATCTCGAAATGCACGCCGCCTGGGATTGTCCCCTCGGCCTGATGCACACCAAAGAAGTCACGCACTTCACGCAGCACTGAGTCGAAGGGCCGCGTCTTGTAACCGGTGGCCGACTTGATGGTGTTGCCATGCATTGGATCACAGACCCAGGTAACTTTCGCACCCTCTTCCTTAACGGCCTTAATCAGGCGCGGCAGATGCTCACCCGCTTTGCCGGCGCCGAAACGTGCGATCAGAGTCAGACGACCCTCTTCGTTCTCCGGGTTCAGTTTGGACATCAGAACTTTGAGATCTTCAGCAGTGGTTGTAGGACCACATTTCAGACCAATTGGGTTCAGAACGCCACGGCAGAACTCGACATGTGCACCATCTGGCTGACGAGTACGGTCACCGATCCAGATCATATGGCCCGAACCTGCCAGCCAGTTGCCGGAGGTCGAATCAAGACGGGTCAGTGCTTCTTCGTATTCCAGCAGAAGGCTTTCATGGCTGGTGTAGAATTCTACGGTTGAAAACTCATGAGTCGTGTCCGCCGTGATGCCAGCCGCACCCATGAAATCGATCGTGTCCTGGATCCGGTCAGCGATCTCGGAATACTTCTGAACATCTTGTTCATCGGTAAAGCCAAGCGTCCATGAATGAACACGGCTCATATCCGCGAAACCACCGGTCGAGAATGCGCGCAACAGGTTCAGTGTTGCAGCAGCCTGCGTGTAGGCCTGTAACATTTTGCCCGGGTTCGGAATGCGCGCCTCGGGTGTAAAGGCCAGTTCGTTGATGATATCACCACGGTAGCTGGGCAGCTCTACACCATCCACGACCTCGGTCGGTGCGCTGCGCGGCTTGGCGAACTGCCCTGCCATACGGCCGACTTTAACCACAGGCACCTTGGCGCCATAGGTCAGAACCATCGCCATCTGCAGCATCACCTTAAAGGTGTCGCGGATTGCGTCTGCGCTGAACTGTTCAAAGCTTTCAGCACAATCCCCACCCTGCAGCAGGAAGGCCTCGCCGCGACCAGCGGCACCCAGATGTTGCTTCAGGCGCCGCGCTTCGCCAGCAAAGACCAGCGGGGGATACTGCGAAAGCTGAGCCTCGACTTTGGCCAGTGCGGCCGCGTCGGTATAATCGGGCATCTGAACTCGGGGCTTGTTGCGCCAGTTCGATTTTTGCCACTCGGTCATAGCTTTGATCTCCGCTGAGGTATTTCAGGGTGCCTCTATACAAAATGCATTACAGAGTGACCATATCTCATTTGCGCCTCTTGACTGGGCAAACAAGCTTTGAGCATGTTGTCTGGCAAATCCGTCGCAGCTAAAGAGCAGCGGTCGCCGAATCAAGGACAGTTCGCCATGCAAGAGCAACGCCAAGTTGTCACTGTGGACAGCAGCGCGGCAAAGCCGCTTAATTTCGTCTTTGTCCTGCTGGACAAGTTTTCGCTTTTGTCATTCGCGTCAGCTTTGGACAGCTTGCGCATTGCAAATCGTATGTCCGATCGCCCGATCTATACATGGACCTTGGCCGGAGAAGGCGGAGACGTCGTTCATTGTTCTGCCGGAACCACTTTCAAGCTCGACACG
Source organism: Ruegeria sp. CE12 (assembly GCF_056537525.1). NCBI lineage: Bacteria > Pseudomonadati > Pseudomonadota > Alphaproteobacteria > Rhodobacterales > Roseobacteraceae > Ruegeria > Ruegeria sp. CE12. The sequence continues at coordinate 740,112 of NZ_JBQFRS010000002.1, forward strand.
GACCTGTCCGAACTTCAGCGCGATGATGTCATCCTGGTCTGCGGCGGGGTCGATGTGCAGGCGGCCACGACCAAGAAAATTCTGAACTGGCTACGTCGAGAGGCCCGCAAGGGGATTAAGATTGGTGGTCTATGTACAGCTGCCTACACACTGGCAAAGGCCGGACTTCTGGAGGGCAAGAAAGCGACAATTCACTGGGAGAACTCCGATAGTTTCTCAGAGGAATTTGACACCGTCGAACTGACTAAATCGGTCTTTCAGATTGATGGCAACCGGATGACCACCGCGGGCGGAACATCATCGATCGACCTGATGCTCAAATTGATTGCCAATGACTACGGCGAAGATCTGGCAAACGCGGTTGCGGATCAGATGATCTATTCGTCGATCCGCACCGATCAGGACACGCAGCGCCTGTCGACACCGACGCGGATTGGTGTACGCCATCCGAAACTCAGTCAGGTTATCCTGATGATGGAAAAGAACATCGAGGAGCCGATATCGCCTTCGATTCTTGCCAAAGATGTCGGTATGTCCACGCGCCAGCTGGAACGTCTTTTCCGCCGTTATCTCAGCCGCTCACCCAAGCGCTATTACATGGAACTTCGCCTGCACAAAGCTCGGAACCTGCTGATGCAAACCGACATGAGCGTTATCAACGTCGCATTGGCTTGTGGCTTCGCAAGCCCGTCGCATTTTTCGAAATGCTACCGCGCGCACTACAATACTACTCCGTATCGTGAGCGTGGAACTCAGGGCGGGCGCTTGTCTGTCTGACTTTGTCGCGAACTATCCGGGTGTCAGTCGGTAAACAGCACCCTGCCCCACAGAAATAAACCAGATCGATCCATCAGGCGCTTCGACGATATCGCGCACGCGTTCCGTCTCAGCTCCTTTGATCTGCTCGACTTCGCGCGGTGGGTTGCCAGCCAGACGGGAAATGTAGTCGAATTTCAGAGATCCCACGAAAATATCGCCTTTCCACTGCGGCCAGAGTTTGCCTGAATACACCAACAAGCCTGATGGAGCGATGGAGGGATCCCAATAGAATTCGGGTTGTTCCATCCCCGGTTTGGATGTGCCCTCGCCAATCTTTTGGCCAGAATAGTGTTTGCCATATGAAATGACCGGCCAGCCATAGTTGAGACCAGGCTGCACAAGATTGACCTCATCCCCACCCTGCGCGCCATGTTCTGAGACCCACAGCCTGCCCCGCGCATCAAGTCCCGCGCCCTGAGGGTTTCGGTGCCCGTATGACCAGATTTCTGGTCGCGCGCTGGGGTCGCCAACAAATGGATTGTCAGACGGGATTGTTCCGTCCCGATTGATCCTGATGACGGTGCCCATATGATTTGATTTGTCCTGCGCAGCTGGTCGGTCTCCGCGTTCACCCAGCGTGATGAACAGCGACCCGTCATTAGCTTCCACGACACGCGAACCGAAATGACGACCCCCAGACCCGCCTGGCACTGCTTCGAAGATCACGCGCAGGTTGGTAAGCCTCTTTCCATTTTCAGACAATCGCGCCACGGCAACAGCAGTTCCGGCGCCACTACTCTGACGCTTGGAATAGGTCAGGAAGACCTCCCGACTATTCGAAAAATCCCGGGCGATCGTGACATCCAGCAATCCGCCCTGCCCAGATGCTGCAACTTTCGGCACACCTGACACTCGCTGAGACTTACCATCCTTCACATATAGTAATTCGCCTTCCCGCTCGGTGACCAGAAAGCTCTCGTCTGGCAGAATGCCTATGGCCCATGGCGTATCCAAGCCACCCAGCATTTCTGTTACACGAACAGAACCGGCTGAAGTTTGAAGTACATCAGCCCTGATACCTCCGGATATCACCAGCAGAACTAGAATCGCGCAAACTCTGATCATCGTTGCTCTCCAATACCGGATGTTCGCCGCCATCATCGGGCAAACCCATCAAAACAAATAGAGTTATGGCCCACAAAAGCACTTTTTCGTTAGGACTTTTCTTTTCCGGACAGCTTGCCTAGGGTCGTGCGCAGAACGAATACGTTCCAATTAGGGAGTAACCATATGAAAAAGCTGCTTACTGCAACTGCAGCAACCGCTCTTCTGGCCGGCACCGCGATGGCTGAAGACGTCAAACTGGGCGTACTGTTTGGCTTTACCGGTCCGATTGAATCGCTGGCCCCGGCAATGGGTTCAGGCGCCGAGTTGGCAATGGCTGAAGTTACCGAATCCGGCAAACTGCTGGATGGCACGACCGTAACCGCTTCGCGAGCTGACACCGGCTGCATCGACAACGGTCTGGCAACATCGAACGGTGAACGCATGATCGCGGACGGCGTTGCCGGCATCATCGGTGGTGACTGCTCGGGCGTAACTGGTGCGATCCTGCAGAACGTTGCGATTCCAAACGGCATGGTCATGATTTCGCCATCGGCGACGTCACCTGGCCTGTCGACCATGGAAGACAATGGCCTGTTCTTCCGCACCGCTCCGTCGGATGCTCGTGAAGGTCAGGTTATGGCTGACATTCTGAAAGATCGTGGCATCAACTCGATCGCGCTGACCTACACCAACAACGACTACGGAAAGGGTCTGGCCGACGCGATCAAAAGCTCGTTCGAGGCAGCCGGTGGTGAAGTAACCATCACAGCTGCACATGAAGATGGCAAAGCTGACTATTCGGCCGAAGTTGGTGCCCTTGCATCAGCCGGTGGCGATATTCTGGTCGTCGCGGGTTATCTGGATCAGGGTGGTCTGGGCATCATCCAGTCGTCGCTGGACAGCGGTGCGTTTGACACATTCGGTCTGCCTGGTGGCATGATCGGTGACTCACTGCCTGCAAACGTTGGTCCGGACCTCGATGGTTCGTTTGGTCAGATCGCAGGTTCGGGAGGTGAAGGTGCTGAAAAGTACTTCGCAATGGCCGAAGCCGCAGGTTTCGACGGTTCGTCGCCTTACTCGCCTGAGTCTTACGACGCAGCCGCTCTGTTCATGCTGGCCATGCAGGCCGCAGGTTCGACCAGCCCGGCTGAGTACGGCGCCAAGATCATGGACGTCGCCAACGCTCCGGGTGAAAAGATCTATCCGGGTGAATTGGCGAAAGGTCTGGAGCTTCTGGCCGCAGGTCAGGACATCGACTATGTCGGCGCATCGGGCGTTGAGCTGATCGGCCCCGGTGAAAGCGCGGGTTCATATCGCGAGATCGAAGTCACCGACGGCGAGAACAAGACCGTCAACTTCCGTTGATCCGACCGATTTCTTCATAATACCAAGCAGCCCGGGCCTTGTGTCCGGGCTGTTTCAATGACAAAAGACCGCACCTCTTTCGGGGGGATGGGGCAATTCAGCAAAGCGCCGCAAAAGTGGCTAGGGGAACACATGATCGTCGTCGAGGACGTGCATAAGCATTTCGGCGGTTTTCACGCGGTGGATGGTGCATCGCTGGAAATCGAAAAGGGTTCGATCACCGGGCTCATCGGGCCCAACGGGGCCGGAAAAACCACTCTGTTCAACGTCATCGCCGGGGTGCTTCCACCCACCAGCGGCAAGGTGTTCATGGATGGCGAGGATATCACCGGCCTGCCCCCGCATGATCTGTTTCATAAAGGTCTGCTGCGTACGTTCCAGATCGCGCACGAGTTTTCATCGATGAGCTGCCGCGAGAACCTGATGATGGTCCCTGGCGCCCAATCGGGTGAATCGCTCTGGAACACTTGGTTCGGCCGCAAACGCATCGCAGATGAAGAGCGTGCGTTGAAGGCCAAAGCAGACGAGGTGCTGGAATTCCTGACAATCGAACATCTGGCCGACCACAAAGCGGGTCAGGTCTCGGGCGGTCAGAAGAAACTGCTTGAGCTGGGCCGCACCATGATGGTCGACGCCAAGATCGTATTCCTAGACGAGGTCGGCGCGGGCGTGAACCGCACCCTGCTGATGACAATCGCCGACACGATCCTGCGTCTGAACAAGGAACGTGGCTATACCTTCGTGGTTATCGAACACGACATGGATTTCATCGGCAAGATCTGTGACCCGGTCATCTGTATGGCCGAAGGCAAAGTGCTGGCCGAAGGCACTCTGGACGAAATCAAGGCGAATGAGCACGTGATCGAAGCCTATCTGGGCACCGGCCTCAAGAACAAAGATAAGCTGGAGGCCGAGGCATGAGCGACAATCCCTATCAGGACGATCACGGGAACAAGGACGCCTCGATCACCAACACTCAGGGCGTTGGTACAATGACACCCGCACATCGCGTAAGCGGTGAAACCCACTATGTTGGCGGCGGCCCCTTCCTGATCGGTGACACGATGACGGGTGGCTATGGCAAAGGCCCCGACATTCTGCACGACTGCACCATCGCCGTGGACAAAGGTGAGATTGCGGTGATCGTGGGCCCGAACGGCGCTGGCAAGTCGACCGCAATGAAGGCTGTCTTTGGGATGCTGGACGTTCGCGCAGGTTCGGTGCGTCTGGATGGTGAAGACATCACTAACCTCAGCCCTCAGGACCGTGTGATCAAAGGCATGGGGTTTGTTCCGCAAACGCAGAACATCTTTACGTCTATGACGGTCGAGGAAAACCTCGAGATGGGCGCTTTCATCCGTCGCGATGATATCAGCCAGACGATGGAGCAGGTCTATGACCTCTTCCCCATCCTGCGCGACAAGCGCAATCAGGCGGCCGGAGAACTGTCGGGCGGTCAACGGCAGCAGGTGGCCGTGGGCCGGGCTCTGATGACACAGCCCAAAGTTCTGATGCTGGACGAACCGACCGCAGGCGTGTCGCCCATCGTGATGGATGAACTGTTTGACCGGATCATTGAGGTTTCTCGCACCGGGTTGCCGATCCTTATGGTTGAGCAGAACGCCCGTCAGGCGCTGGAGATTGCGGACAAGGGCTATGTTCTGGTTCAGGGGCGGAATGCCTATACGGGAACGGGTAAGGAACTGCTGGCTGACCCTGAGGTTCGGAAGAGTTTCCTAGGGGGCTGAGGATGCGCTTTCTCTGCGCGTTTGCAATTGCGTTACTTCAAGCCAGCCCTCTAGCTGCTTTTGAAGAAGCCATCGACTACGCATTAACGTTGGAGTGCCGAACTGTTTCGGTCTGCGAGTTTAATGGACGCTGCAAACGAAAATCCCGAAACCTCAATTTGTTGCTCGTGATAATTGACGGGGATGAAAGTGTTTTTCTAAGCCACGCACCATCAGAGCAGGGTTACCACACGAAGATCGAACTCCTCGACGATGGTTTTCACGGTAAGCCGGACTACGATTTTTCAGTTTCAATGCCAGAGCAACACGCAGTGGATTTTCGAGGAGGTAATGAAGACTCTATTGAAAACGGTGTGTTGTTCTTCTCCTATGTTCCAAAAGGTTTTGAGTGGATTGAAAGACATTTCAAAAACTCGGGCCTCTCAGAGTTTCTCATTGAGTTTCAAGGGTGTGAGAGCAAATAATAGAGCAAATCGACAACCATCTTTGCTGTGGAGGTTTGCCCTCAATCCCTTCTAATTTAAAACTACCTTTTGTTCTCACCCAATCGGATCACCACAAGAGCCAAAATCCTGCGCCGCATGCGGACCTTTGATCGACATGTCGTAGTTGAGGTTGTCAAAATCTACGACAAAGGTCACGACATCCTTGTCCATGATATGCAGGAAGGTCAGTGAATTCAGACCTGCAATAATTGTCGCTTCGCCCTTGATGTCATCGGTTACGATGAACCCTTTGTCAGTCGCGCCAGACCGTGCCAGCGTCACTGCACCGCCATTGCTATCTGATACACAGTTCACAACGAAGTCTGCTCCGTTCAGCGGATCGTTTGTTGCGGCGAAAGCAATCGTGGGCATGGCAAGACCGGCGAGCAACAAGATGGTATTTTTCATAGTTCCACTTTCCTTCTGGGGTCCGGTACGGATGAGTGACCGGCCGGGACCCTTTGTTCCTGTCTGGGGCGGGACATGCCCTGCGCCACGATCATAGGTAGATAGAATACTGCCTTCGCAAAGGCTTATCGGTCTTGCCTCACGCCTAGTTGAGAGTAAGTGAGAATTGTCGTGTTAGCACCTTGGGAGTACACAGGTCAGACAGACTCAGCTTGGTGACGGGTTGACTTTAGCGACAGTGCTGAATCACCTTAAAGCAAACAAACCAACGTGTTTATGACCGATTTTGTGTCTCCAATGTGGCACCACACCAGCGATCAACGTTTCCAAGGTCAAACATACATTCTAAACCATTGATTTGGTTGATTTGACCAACTGGAAAAAAGAACAAGCAGATTTTCGCACGAACCGAAGTTGGACACCGTTAGGCTGTATTGGCGTCACAATGCCTGACTAGTTCCGCATCGTCCGGATGCAAAAGATATCCGGGATAAACATGTAATTTGAACATGCTGCCAAAGCGAAACAAGACCAATAAAACTAAGGAAATCTCAACATGAAAACCTGGATGATTGCTGCTGTTGCCGCTGTTCTTGCGACCGGTGCAGCCGCAGAGGAACGTCACTTTGTCTGTGTATCAGATCGTGACGGCAGCGAAGTCCGCCTGAACCGTGCTCCTGAAGGAGACAAGGGCAGCATCGAGACAAAGGACATCGCGGGCGATGCATTGGTCTTCAAAGGTGTTGGCAACATGACTTTCGTGCATATCGAAGAAAGTGATGTGATGACCTTTGTCGTGCATTTCTCGGACATGACCTACGACCTGTCCGTCAAAGGACCTCACGCCGGTACCGACCACGGATCGTGTGAAGAGGTTTAAAACTGCTCACCCAATAATTGAATCCGATACACGCGATTCAACGTTTGATTTTGTGATCCTACTCGCCTACCCCGGTGCCGAAAATCGTGAGTCAAAAACTCACGATTCTTTGGTGCCACGTCGCAGCAGCCTATGCCACAAGCGACCACTTCAGGAGAAGCAAAATGAAACACCTGGCCGCCCTTGCAGCCGTATTTATTCCTGTCGCCGCTCAGTCCGTGACGCTGGATGTTCCAAAAGGTCGGTTCGTCTATGAATGTCAGCTGACCGAGATCTGCAAGGCGGGAAAGTGCTCGTCCCTCGATCCCGTTATTCCAGTCACGCTGGACCGGGTCGAAGGGAATTCCAAGGGCACTGTGACTAAGCAGGGTAAGGTTATCGAAGTTCTGGTCTTCCCCGGACTGGGAACCCACGAATTCCTCTCGATTTCTGCCGGCGGAAGTGTTGGCTATACCGTCAATGACAAAACCGGAAAGGTCTCAGTGCATACGTCAGGTGGCCAGATGCATGACGAACGCGGAAACTGCGCGGTAACCAACAAGTAGTCTGGTTATATTCATCACTTCGACGATTGGGCCGAACGGATATGAACTCTGTTCGGCCTTTGTATTTTCAGGCCCTTCATCGATATGCGAGTTTTCAACCTGACGATGCGGGGGCCAGAAAAAACATGAGAAAATTGCCGATTTAACAGCGTTATTCGCTACCTGATTGTTGTGTATCGGGCGGCCTGCATGCCATAAAGCCGCACCCGAGAAAATGAGAAGGTCACATGGACATACTGAACGCGCTTGTCGCGCTTGCTAACTTTGTGCTGGTGCCGGCAATCGCCTACGGATCCCAGCTTGCCCTAGGGGCGCTGGGGGTCACTCTGATCTACGGCATTCTGCGATTTTCCAACTTTGCTCATGGTGACACGATGGCATTTGGCGCCATGATTGCTGTGCTTGTCACTTGGGGGCTGCAAGCCGCCGGTGTCAGCTTTGGCCCGTTGCCCACTGCATTGCTGGCCATGCCATTCGCGATACTTGGATGCATCATTCTTGTCCTGATCACAGACAGACTGGTTTATCGTTTCTATCGTGAACAGAAAGCCAAACCAGTCATATTGGTCATTGTCTCGATGGGTGTCATGTTCATCATGAACGGCCTTGTTCGCTTTATCATCGGACCCGACGATCAGCGCTTTTCGGATGGTGCGCGTTTTCTGATATCCGCACGTGATTTCAAGAAGATGACTGGCCTGAACGAAGGACTTGCGATCAAGACCTCACAGGGCATCACCGTCGTCGTCGCCGTTGTCTCGGTCGCCTTGCTGTTCTGGTTCCTGAACAAAACACGCACCGGGAAATCCATGCGTGCCTATTCCGACAACGAAGATCTGGCGCTGCTTTCGGGCATCAACCCGGAACGCGTCGTGATGATCACTTGGATCATCGTGGCAGCGTTGGCGACAACCGCCGGTGTGCTGTATGGGCTGGACAAGAGCTTTAAGCCGTTTGTGTACTTCCAGCTTCTGCTTCCAATCTTTGCTTCGGCTATTGTCGGCGGTCTGGGTAATCCGTTAGGCGCCATCGCCGGAGGTTTCATCATCGCCTTCTCGGAAGTCACGATCACCTATGCATGGAAGAAAGTCCTCACATACATTGCACCCGAAAGTTTGGCACCGTCAGGCTTGGTTCAGTTCTTGTCCACGGACTACAAATTTGCCGTCAGCTTCGTCATCCTGCTGATCGTGCTTCTGTTTAAGCCCACGGGGCTATTCAAGGGGAAAGCGGTATGAGTGAGATGACCAAAAACACTCTGCTATTCGTAGTGGTCGGTGCGCTTATTCTTGTGACCGGTTTTTCCCAAAGCTGGAACACCGCGATCCTGATCCTGAACATGGGGCTGATCTCGGCTATCATGGCCATAGGTGTTAACCTTCAGTGGGGATTTGCGGGCCTGTTCAATGTCGGCGTCATGGGCTTTGTAGCCCTTGGCGGACTTGGTGTGGTTCTTGTCTCCACTCCACCGACCCCCGGTGCATGGTCTGCTGGCGGATACGGAATCATTCTTGCGCTTCTGCTAGGTGCCGCAACGGTTGTAGCTGCTGTTCTTGTAGCGCAAAAACTGCCCAGCGGACGTGTTCGGACTCTGTCGATCATAGGTATTCTGATCGTTGGTTTCTTTGTTTACCGTGCAATTTTTGATCCGAATGCTGCTGCAGTCGAAGCAATCAATCCCGCAGTGGAAGGCAACATTGGCGGATTGAACTTGCCGGTTCTGCTGGCATGGCCTGCAGGTGGATTGCTGGCTGCTGGTGCCGCATGGTTGATCGGCAAAACGGCGCTGGGGCTTCGCTCGGACTATCTTGCAATCGCAACATTGGGTATTGCCGAAATCATCATTGCCATCATGAAGAACGAGGATTGGTTGGCTCGGGGCGTTAAGAATGTCTACGGCATCCCGCGTCCATCCCCGGTCGTTGGCTATGAGATTGAGCTGCAAAAAGATCCTGGCTTCATTGAACGTGCAGCATGGTTTGGCCTTGATCCGGTTACAGCCTCCACACTCTCGGTCAAACTGGGATACTCGGTGCTGTTCCTGGCCGTTCTGCTCATTCTGCTCTGGATGGCTCAAATGGCGTTGAAGAGCCCTTGGGGCCGTATGATGCGCGCAATCCGTGACAACGAAGTTGCCGCCGAAGCCATGGGCAAGGATGTGACCCGTCGCCACTTGCAGATATTCGTTCTGGGGTCGGCCATTTGTGGTATTGCGGGTGCCATGATGACTACGTTGGATGGGCAGCTGACACCAAGCGCATACCAACCATTGCGCTTTACGTTCTTGGTCTGGGTCATGGTGATTGTCGGCGGCTCCGGCAACAATTTCGGTGCTGTTCTGGGGGCATTTTTGATCTGGTTCCTCTGGGTTCAGGTCGAACCAATCGGGCTGTGGTTGATGAACCTGATCACAGCTGGAATGCCGGACGGAAGTGCACTCAAGACACATCTGATCGAAAGCGCAGCCCACATGCGCCTGTTCACCATGGGCCTGATATTGCTGGTTGTTCTCAGATTTAGTCCAAGGGGCCTTATTCCGGAGAAATAGTTCCGGAAACCTCCACAAACTAAAAGCCGCGCCTCAATTCGGCGCGGCTTCTTGATTCTAAACAAAAAATTTTATACACGGGTTCATCGTCGGTAAACGTGTTCGTTCCAATGTAACGAACCAATTCACTCAGTATCTTCGGCGTTTCGTAACAATCGGCTCTGGTCATCATAAAAGAACACAGACACTCATGAAAAAACCATTCACCACATCCGTCACTCTTTTGCCCGTTCTGGCAGCCCTGGCCGGCTGCATCCCCAGCCCGGAAGACCTTGAAACGACTCCAGTCCAAGTTCAGACACCCCAAGGTGTCGTCACCTGCCAGCTCTATCGTCTGGATCGTGTAACCTGGGATCGTGCAATCGATTACCCTGCTACTAAGATGTCTGTAACGCAAGCGGATAACTACTGTCGGCAAGAAGGCCAACGGCGGCTCAAACGCTAAGCGCGATAAAAGCCCCGCAGTTTCGTTTCAGCGGGGCTTAACGCCAATTCTATCGGTTTCTGAACAAACCGCCCAAAATGCCACGCACAATCCGGCGGCCTGTGGTGCCTTTGAGTTCCTTTATCACCGCTTCACTCATTGCACTGGCAAAAGTGTCTTTCTTGCGCACCGCTCTTGATGTTGATCGGCCAACACGTCCCCCGGTGTATCGGCGAGCCGACGAATACTCCCGTTCCATCGGACTTTGCCGTTCGACCACTTCGTCAGCTTCCGCAACCTCTGCCTCTTGCGCAGCCTGGTTCGCTCTAGCTTGTAAAATCTCGAACGCCGATTTCCGATCCAGCAGCCTGTCATACTTTCCCGCCATTGGAGATGCATCGAGAACAGCTTGACGTTCCGCTGCAGTGATTGGCCCAAGCTGGGACCCAGGAGGGCGAATAAGGGTGCGTTCAACCATGCCCGGTATACCTTTTTTCTCAAGCATGGACGTTACGGCTTCTCCGACCCCTACTTCCCGGATCGCAGTCTCGGTGTCGAAGGCGGGATTCTCGCGATAGGTTTCGGCCGCAAGCCGCAAGTTCTTGCGATCCCGCGCGGTAAAGGCGCGTAACGCATGCTGAACCCGGTTACCCAATTGACCGAGTATATCCTCGGGGATGTCAGCAGGGTTCTGGGTAATGAAATACACCCCAACCCCCTTTGACCGGATCAGGCGCGCCACCTGTTCAACCTTGTCGACCAGAACCTTCGGAGCATCCTCAAATAGCAAGTGTGCTTCGTCAAAAAAGAAGACCAGTTTTGGTTTGTCGGGATCACCAACTTCGGGAAGTTCTTCGAACAGCTCGCTCAGCAACCAAAGAAGGAAAGTCGCATAGAGGCGCGGTGCCCCCATCAACTTATCCGAAGCCAGGATATTCACCATCCCGTGCCCGTTTTCATCCTTTCGCATGAGATCAGACAAAGCCAAGGCTGGCTCACCGAACAAACGGTTCCCGCCCTGGTTTTCCAGTACCAGCAAACGCCGTTGAATCGCCCCAATCGAAGCTGTCGATACGTTACCGTATCTCAGGGAAAGTTGTGCCCGATTTTCACCGATCCAAACCAGCAATGCCTGAAGATCTTTGAGATCCAGCAATGGCATTCCCTCTTCATCGGCAACCCGAAATGCAATGTTCAGAATCCCTTCCTGGGCTTCGGACAATTCCAGCAAACGGGAAAACAGTAATGGGCCCATCTCGGTTACTGTAGTGCGGACCGGATGTCCTTGATCACCAAACAGATCCCAGAATGTCACCGGGCAGGCAGCATAGGAAAAATCCGTGAAGCCAATTCTCTCTGCGCGCTCCATAAACGCTTTGTGTAACTTGTGTTGGTCGCTGCCGGAGCGTGCAAGGCCAGACAGATCCCCTTTGACATCGGCCAGAAACACAGGAACACCAGCTTGCGAGAAACCTTCGGCCAAGATTTGCAACGTTACGGTTTTGCCTGTGCCCGTTGCACCCGCAATCAAACCGTGACGGTTTGCATACTTCAAAGTCAGCCCTTGTGCTTGCCCGTAGTCCTGCCCTGCACCGCCAACAAATATGTTCTCGCTCATGGATTTACTGTCCTAAACTTCATCGCTCTTTGACCAGCATACAAACTTAACCTTTGGCTGCGATAGTCAATTTGCCTTCAATGCGGCTCAAGCCGTCGGGGGCAGACTTCCTCCCTGTCGACTGGCCGTGCCTGCGGGCACGGCTTTTTTCGTGGCCTTTAAGTAAAATATTCAAATGCGTAGAATGATTAAATTTTCAGGATAGCTGTTGACCGCTGGCTTCCCCTTTCGTAACGTCTGCGCATAACTAAGTCGGCCAGTCCGACGGGGAGAACTATTCTAAGGGGAGCCGCCTCATCGGCTCCCTTTTTCATTGGCCTGCACAAGACCGAAAACAGCGGTCTTTGTGCGTATTCGGCAGAATTTCGTTCAATTCGCAAAACAATGACAGGTTTGCGCCTGACACCTGAAGTTTCAGATGTTAGACGAGTGGAAAAGCTGGATCAGCACAATGAGGCATTCATGATCAAGAAACTTCTCCCACTTAACATGGTGGCGGCCGCTCTTTGGTGCGGTGTAGCCATTGCTCAGGAAACCACGCAGGACGCGGAAACACCGGCAGAAGCGCCGCAAGCCGAAGCGGGTACTGACCTGGATCTGGGCGAAACCGGTCCCCGCATTGGCGAGCAGTACGTTAAGGAAAAATCGGGCGATTGGGAAATTTCGTGTCTGAAGGCTGAAAACGGTGAAGACCCTTGTGCGATGGTCCAGGTACTTAGCGGCCAACAGGGTGAACCCATTGCCGAGATTACCGTTGGAAAACTGCCCGAAGGCGGTGCCGCTGTCGCTTGGGCAAACGTGATTGTTCCGCTCGAAACTCTCCTGCAGGCCCAACTGGCTCTGTCAATCGATGGAGCTCCGCGCAAGCTCTATAACTATCACCACTGTGTGCCGGTCGGCTGCGTAGCGCAGCTGGGTCTGACGCAAGGTGATGTGGACGCAATGAAGGCGGGCACAAAAGCCGTTCTGTCGCTGGTTCCGGCCCGTTTCCCGGATCAGATACTGGACATGGAAATGTCCCTCAGCGGTTTCACGTCAGCATTTGACGGACTGTCCGTTAATCTGAATTAAGACGAAAACAAACCTACGAAAAAGCCGCCGGTTATCTCGGCGGCTTTTTTGTTAGACCCGCTTCAGCGCGAGAACCGCATTCAGGCCACCGAACGCAAACGCGTTGCTCAAAGCAACATCGATCTTCGCTTCGCGCGCCTCATTCGGGACAACATCCAAGGCGCATTCCGGATCAGGTTCTTCATAGCCGATCGTCGGGGCAATAACGCCGTCTTTGAGTGCCATGATACAGGCCAACAACTCCACCGCACCCGTACCACCAATAAGGTGACCATGCATCGATTTGGTTGAAGAAATCATCAATTCATCTGCATGAGGACCAAACACATCTGCAACCGCAGCGCATTCGGTTTTGTCATTTGCCGCTGTGCCGGTTCCGTGCGCATTGATGTAACAAACATCGCTGGCATTCAGTTTGGCATCAGCCAGTGCCCCGGACATCGCGCGTGATGCGCCTTGCTTGCTTGGCATCACGATATCTGCGGCATCGGATGACATCGCATATCCAACCACCTCACACAAAATCTCAGCACCCCGAGCCCGTGCGTGCTCATACTCCTCGAACACGAATACACCAGCTCCCTCGCCCTGAACCATACCATTGCGGTTGGCGCTGAATGGGCGGCAGGCGTCCTTGGACATAACGCGCAAGCCTTCCCAAGCCTTTACGCCCCCAAAGCAGAGCATAGATTCCGAACCGCCAGTCAACATCGCTGGCGCAGCACCGCTGCGGACCATCTGAAAGGCCAATGCCATCGCGTGATTGGACGATGCACAGGCTGTTGAAACTGTAAAGCTTGGGCCTTTGAGGTTATGCTCCATCGAAACGTGGCTGGCAGCAGCGTTGTTCATCAACTTAGGGACGACAAAGGGATGAACGCGGTTTTTGCCATCTTCATAGACAGAGCGATAGTTGTCGTCCCATGTAGACACTCCACCGCCGGCAGTACCCAGGACGACCCCGGACCGTGCAGCAAGTTCGCCATGAAACTCGATCCCCGACTGTTCGATCGCCTCTTTTGCGGCCGTCAGTGTGAATTGAGTGAACCGATCATACAATGTCATTTGCTGACGGTTGAAACGGCCTTCAGCTTCGAACCCGCGGACCTGACCGCCGATCTTGATTGCCAGCCTTTCGACATCCCGGAATTCCAGTTCCGATATGCCGCACCGGCCTTCTCTCATGGCTTCAAGGGTATCGGGAACTGAATGGCCCAACGAGTTGATTGTGCCGGCACCTGTAATGACAACGCGTTTCATGATCGCTTGTCAGACCTTTTCCGCAACCAGCTTTTCAATCCCGGCGATGATGGCGGCGACATTCGAAATATCGAAATCGCTGGCTGTCGGTTCATTCGCGTTGAAGGGGATCGTTATATCAAATTCTTCTTCAATGGCGAAGATGCTCTCGACCAATCCAAGACTGTCGATGCCCAGATCCTCAAGCGTGCTTTCAGGCGTGACATCGGATGGCTCCAGCACTGCCTGCTCTGCAATGATCGCGATGACGCGGTCGCTGATGCTCATAGTGATCCCCTAATTATCGCTTTGAGGATGATTTAATCGCTTGGAGGCTGTTTGAAAACAGCCTTTTTCAACGCCTCGACGTCACGTGCCATACGCGGCAGCCGGCGCTGAGCCTTATAGATGTCTGTGTGGCTTTCCATTTTTATGCCCGGATAGCCCATAATTACGCGCCCGGCAGGTACATTAGACAGGATCTTGGTTCCACCGCCAGAGATCACTCCATTGCCAATGAAAATATTATCCACGACCCCGGTTTGACCGCCCAGAACAACATTGTTTCCGATTTCAACTGAACCTGAAACGCCTGTCTGGCCGCACAACAAACAATCTTGCCCAACCCGGGTGTTGTGGCCCACGTGGACAAGGTTATCCAGTTTCGATCCGCTACCAATGCTCGTATTGCGGATAGTTCCGTTGTCGATGGTGCAGTTCGCGCCGACCTCGACATCATCACCGATTTCGACCGCGCCGAGCGAATGGATGCGCAGCCAGTTCTGAGCCTTGGCGTCTCCTTTGTCGCCCATGGTCTTGCGGACATTTTCGACGTCAGACACTTCGGGCGTAACAAAGCTAAACCCGTCACCGCCAATCCGTGCACCGGGTTGCGCAATGAAACGATCGCCAATCTGAGCCCGTGCACCGATGCTGACCATTTCGCGCAGGACCGCGTTGGAGCCCAGCTTCGCATCCATCCCGATAACGCAATGGGCGCCGATCACTGATCCCGCGCCAATTTGGGCGCGCGCGCCAACCACACTCAGAGGGCCGATTGCAACGTCGTCGCCGATATCAGCAGTCGGATCGATCACTGCCGAAGGGTGAATGCCCGGTTCTACGCCCTGCCCCCGGTCCAGCATGGCTGTAATCCCGGCCATTGCCATCCGCGGACGTGGCACAAACAACGCTGCCTCCAACCCAAGGGCCTGCCAGTCCGCACCTTCCCATAACACTGCTACGCGCGCAGTACCGGATGAAAGTGCCTCGGCGTATTTGGGCGACATTGCCATTGCCAGGTCCGTGGCCTCCGCCTCAGCCGGTTCCGCAGCACGCAGGATTGTCAGATCGGTGTTACCCTCGGCCGGGACACCGAGTGCGTCAGCGATTTGTTGAATGGTAAACTGCATGGCAAGCTTCCTTATATCAGGACTTGCCTGCGTGATTACCCCTGAACGTCAGGCAGGACCACCCCTGCTTTTTGCAGCGCTTCCCAAATTTTGCGATCCCGATCATAGACATCGCGGCGGTACTGCACCTCACCTTTGGGGCCGATATAGGCTGTCCGGTAAATCAAGTGCACCGGAACCGGCTTATCCAGGTTCACCTTGGTTTCTTTACCTGTGCTCAGGATGCGGTGGAAAAACGCTTTGGGATCTTCCTCCTGACGCGCCAGCAAAGCATACGCAAATTCGAATGGCTGCGCCAAACGAATACAGCCGTGCGAGAATGCCCGAACTTCACGCGCAAACAAGCTCTTTTGCGGCGTATCGTGCAGATAGATATTGTGCTTGTTCGGGAACATGAACTTCACCAAACCAAGTGCATTGCTCTTGCTTGGAGGCTGTCGCATGGCGAACGGAAAGTTCTTAGCTGTGAATTGGGTGAAATCCACCGCCCCTCGGTTTACCTGACGCCCCCGGCGATCGGTGATCTCGATATGACCTACCGCATTCGGATTGGCGCGCAATTTTGGCAGATATTCTTTGGTGATGATCGAGCGTGGCACGTACCAACTCGGGTTAATCACCATATGCTCCATCTCATCCGAGAATTCCGGGCTACGACGATCATGAGTGTTTTTTCCGATAACCGCACGCGTTTCGAACGTGACGCGACCGTCATCTACGATCTTAGCCGAAAAATCCGCCTGATTTACAAGGATATGGCGTTCGCCCCGTTCACGCGGCAGCCAACGTTCCCGCTCTAACGCAACGAGTACGGCTTTCAAACGATCCGAAGCCGGACGGTTAAGTTCGGTTATCGTGCCCTGACCAGCAACACCATCAGGCTCCAGGCCATGATCCCGCTGAAAATCCTTCACTGCGGACAGAAGCGTTTTATCGAAAGTCGGGCTGGCAGTCGGCCTCATATACCCCAATGAAACCAATCTGTTGCGAAGCTTAATTACATTCGGCCCACTGTCGCCCAACTCCAGCTTATCAACCGGAACTGTCGATCCCCAACCGCCTTTCGCGATCAGAGCTTCAAGCGCCATTTTCTGCTTCATAAGCGCGCGATATTGCCCGGTCTGAGGCGCCAGCTGCTGAATGTAGGCACCATCTTTAGAAGCCAAGACCGCGTTCAGATGTTCCTCGGCCGGCAGCCGTTTGACGGTGCGAACAAGGCCGGGATCAATTTGTGAGGGGCGCAACGCACCGGATTGCACGTCACGCGCGTAATTCAGGAAAACACGGCTGAGCTCAGCCTCTATCTGTCCAAGATCCCTGACCGATTTGGCATCCTGCATTTTCGAGATCAGCGACTGAACATCATATCTGGACGCTGGCAAACCGTGCATTTCAACGTTTGACAGAGCTCTGATCAGAGCCGCACGTCTGGCTGCATGTTCCGGCGTATCGCCAACCCAAACAGGTTCAAAGCCATTGTTGCGATAGAACTCAGCAAGACCAGACCCCGCCGAAGTGCTCTCGGCAACTGACATCTGGAAAGCTGTACTTTGCCCTTCATCGGTTGCTGCCGATGTAAAGGACGCTGAAACCGCAAAACAGGCGGCAAGAAGAAGACTGGTACTTGTCCGAAAGACAGACTGCATGGGATGGCCTTGAATTTTCAATAACTTGTAGTTTGCGCTGCTCGCCGAACAAATATGATTTCGGTACCTGCCCTTTGTCCATTCACAAATAGATGACTCTGACCTATCTGTCAGACGCTGATGCGCGTTTGCATCGGACGCCGGAAAAACCGTCGAAATGTGTCATAACTGTGCACACCTGTGTCATATGCGCAAGAAACTGCCGAATATTCCCCCTTGAAAACATGAGTGCGAAAGACTTCTTGGCGGATGATTCCTACTGTGTCATAAATCCCGCATCTGGGGATGGGAAAAAATTAATAGAGCGCACGTAACATCGTGTGCAGGCAGGAACAGTACGGGACGAAACATAAAATGGCCGAGAGCAGTACTTCGGGGTTGACCCGGCGTGCCCTATTGGGCGCATTTGCGGCAACAGCAGTAGTTGCAGCACCGAATTATTCCAACGCAGCGGGCTTTCTTCGTGGGGGTGGCGATATTCGTCGTATCCGCATGTATTCTGGTCGCACTGGCGAACGCATCGACATGATATATTGGGTCGATGGAAAATACATCAAGGATGCTGTCAAAGAAGTGAACCACTTCATGCGCGATTGGCGTACCGATCAGTCCAAATCAATGGATTTGCGCACAATCGACATCATGGCAGCTTCCCATAACCTGCTGGACGTAAATGAGCCTTATATGCTGCTGTCCGGCTATCGTTCCCCACAAACCAATGCAATGTTGCGCTCGCGCTCGCGCGGGGTGGCGAGAAACTCGCTGCATATGAAGGGCCAGGCAGCTGATCTACGCCTGTCTTCACGTTCAGTTTCGCAAATGGCCAAAGCAGCTATGTCCTGTCGTGCTGGCGGTGTTGGTCAGTACTACCGCTCGAACTTTGTCCATATGGATTGCGGTGTGGTTCGCAGTTGGCGCGGCTAAGAAATACAAATCGTTAACTGCCTGAAACCCCGGTGTGCCGTACCACCCGGGGTTTTGTTTTATGGATTTGTTCACTTTGGTCTGACTTAGCGCAGTTGTTTCAACCAGAACTGGTAAGTCAAGTGATTGCGGCAGATCACACAAGACCGCGTCCTGCGTCTTCATTCGGAAAAATAGTTGGTCGATGGCGCGCCTCAGAGCTCCACACGTTTCGTAGGATTTTGTTATGAGTGCAGTCTATTCCGGCTCAGAAAGTGAGATGTGAATTCGCATTTATGTTCAATCGATCCAGAAGGTTAGAACCACCGCAACATCTGGCAACCTAAGCGCGACGACTACATTGAGGCATCGCGCGGATAGCCAAAATACTGCCGCATTTCATCGATACGCCCTATATCAATGCTATTTTAAGTCGATAGGATCATAGGCCTGTCGATAAACGTACTTGGAGAGCACTATGTGTGGATATTGCGGCAGGCCATTGAATCCTGGGCTTATCGATAGTTTGAGAGACGATCTCCCGGACAATGTTGTTGCCAATGGCGATACGAACAATGCAGGAAGCACCGCTATGGTAAACGCAGTTGCGGTCGATGCCAGTGGCGGTTGGCAACTGCAGGAATTAGGAAACTTGTTCAAACTCGCTGAATCTGTAACCGCAACCAATGCATGGACTGGCAACGACGAGTTTGTATTTAACGCTCCGGCTCAGGACACCGAAAATGGCGCGTCGGCCAATGGGTTGGATCTCAGGTTGTCCAGTTTGATGGGACAAAAAAGTTCGTCATTGTCTTCACAAACCACAGAAACCCCTGAATCTGTGTTTTGGACTTTTGACACGGTCCCATCATTCGATGACTGGTTTTCCTGAGAGAACTGGCAGAAATACCCAGCACAGGCCACTCGCAATAATGCCCGACCACTTACGCCGGGTGATTGCTCTGATGGGGGGGGTAACGCCTTCTAGTCTGCACAGAACGAGCCCGAGTTTTGTTCATCGCAAATACGCAATGACTTTGACCTAGAGAAATCTGGGTTTGGCAACGTCTTCACGCTTTCATCAGTACGGCTGGCTTCTGACTCAACCCGGAACATGCCCGCAATACCGGTGTCGCGGGCTACCCATTGACTGCTGAGAGCGTTCAGCGCAATTGATCGCGACGCTATCCATTTTCGGCACAGAGCTATTAATTACAGCTGCTGTTCTTCATCTCCTAAGAAGTACTGAACCATCGCCTTAGCAGACAGTTCGCCAGATACGACCGACCAAAAAGACCGAACAAGGAATGGATGAACAAACAGCTAGTACCGGCACTCTTAAGTCACCGATAAATCACATTAATTTAGGGTATATGGCGCACCTGAGAGGATTCGAACCTCTGGCCTCTGCCTTCGGAGGGCAGCGCTCTATCCAGCTGAGCTACAGGTGCCTTGGCCGTTAGCTAACCCTGATACGATCCGGGTGCAACTGAAAATCTGCTCCTGATGCCAAGCTTTTGGCAACATCAGGCGAACAGATCATGGGCAAGCTCCAGTGCGTCGATCAGCGTATCGACCTCATCTGTTGTGTTGTACAGACCAAAGCTGGCGCGGCAGGTGGCCGTCACTCCCAGATGATCCATCAGTGGCCCGGCGCAATGGTGACCAGCACGAACCGCTACGCCTTTTTTGTCGAGAATCGTAGAAACGTCATGCGCATGCCCTGCCCCGTCCAAAGTGAAGCTGAAGATTGCAGCTTTGTTCGACGTCGTTCCCTGAACCTGTAGCCAGTTCAGCCCGGTGAGGCGCTGCATCGCGTAATCACGAAGTGAAGATTCGTGCGCGGCGATGTCATCCATCCCGAGCTCCATCATGTAATCAAGCGCGACACCCATCCCGATGGTTTGCACGATGCCCGGCGTACCAGCTTCGAACTTCATTGGCGGGTCGTTGTAGATGACCTGGTCTTTGGACACCTCCTTGATCATGTCCCCGCCGCCAATGAAGGGGCGCATCTCGGCCATACGCTCGGATTTGATGTAGATCGCACCAGACCCGGACGGACCGTAAAGCTTGTGTCCGGTGATCGCATAGAAATCGCAGCCAATATCCTGAACGTTGACCGGCATATGCACCGCGCCCTGGCTACCATCCACCAGAACCGGCACACCTTTGTCATGCGCGCCCTGCGTGATAGCTTTGACGTCCACAACAGTGCCCAGGACATTCGAACAATGGGTGACCGCAACCAGTTTGGTTTTCGGCCCGATCGCATCAATCACTGCTTGCGGATCCAGGCTGCCATCGGCGTCAACATCGACCCACTTCAATACAATGCCCTGCCGTTCCCTAAGAAAGTGCCACGGGACGATGTTTGCGTGATGCTCCATCACGCTGAGTACAATCTCGTCCCCCGCTTCCATGCGGGGCATGGCCCAACCATAGGCAACCAGATTGATACCTTCAGTTGTACCCGAATTCAGGACAATCTCATCCTCGTTGGAGACACCCAGAAAACGCGCAACGGTTCCGCGCACGGATTCATACTTCTCAGTAGCGAGGTTGGACAGATAGTGAAGCCCTCGATGAACGTTCGAGTACTCATGTGCATAAGCATTCGTCACCGCATCAATCACCACTTGTGGCTTTTGCGCTGATGCGCCGTTGTCGAGATAAGTCAACGGCTTGCCGTTAACCTCTCGTGACAGGATGGGAAAATCGGATCGGATCTTCTGAACGTCATACATGGGCGGGGATTCCCAGCATTGGTCCCCCAACGAGGGACAACAGGATAGTGATAACAACGGCGATAGCCAACGCCGAAAGAACGAGAACACCAAGCGCCTTGAGCGGAGATCCAAAGCGATGGGCCTGATCGATGAAGTGGACCGTGATGTAAAGGCCCAGCAAGAAAGCTGCAAAAGCCAGAATGTCCAACAGCCCGGGAAGGCTGATCAGCAACAACAGACTGAAGGCCTGAACGGCGACACGCAGAAACTGAAGCCAGACCATCAGTATCATGATGTCATTGAAAGACCCTTTGCCGCCCATCTTTTGGCCAACCTGATAGAATGCGGCGATGCTGACGACCAGCCCTCCGCCAACCACGGCGATATACAGGGTGATTGATCCGGCCAGATCCTGCATATCAGGGTCGCTTACGGGGTATAGGACGTTTGACAGAACCTGAAGCAAGGTGTTCAGAACAACGGCAAGCGCCAAAGCCACCCAGAGCGCCTCGCGGTTCATATTCAGAGTCAACAACCTCCGCGCAGCTTCGGCGGGGTCTTTGACTGTCAGCAAAGCCAGATTACCCAATACGGCGACATTCATGCGGCAGGCCCTTGTGCTTGTCTGAAACCGGAGAACCAGAACCACACAAAAACCACAACCCACAAAAGACCCGCAGCCGTTTGTGCCGGTCCCGGTCCGATAAATCCGGCGATCAGGCCATTCAGCAGAACTAAGGGCGCTGAGGCCAAGAGCGCCCAGAACAAAGCAAGCCGGGCGCCATAGGATGTGCTTTTGCCTCCTACAAGCTTCGCCCCGAGATACGAAATCCAAGCCAGAAAATAGAACATCAACGGCAGGATGAAGACCGATCCCAGTAGCGCCCCACCCAAGAGCATGTTGAGTTCAAGGTTCTCAAGATGGGCGCGCCGGGCCAGACCGGGCAACTGAGCGATAAAGCCAACCACGCAGAACGCCATCACAAACGCCAGCGCTCGATCTTCGCGTGGCCCCATATCCAACAGGCGCCGCACCACACGGCCCGGCCCCCGATATGTGGCCACGATATCTGTGGTAACAGGCATTAGCCGCGCCGCGCCAGCCAGCCTTCCAGGCGCGTCACGATGTCTTCGGCCAAAGACTGATCTTCGATCTCATCCACGGCTTCTGCCAAAAACGCCAGCGTCAGCATATTTGTGGCGTCTTTCACGGGAACACCGCGCGAGCGCAGATAGAACAATGCTGTCTCGTCGATCGCGCCCGAGGTGGAACCGTGTGAGCAGGCAACATCATCGGCGTAGATCTCGAGTTCAGGCTTGGCCAGGAACTGACTGTCATCATCCAGAAGCAGCGACTGGCTGATCTGATAACCATCTGTTTTCTGGGCACCTTCTTTCACAAGGATCTTGCCCTGAAACACACCGGTGGCACCGTTGCGCAGAACCTTCTTGAACACCTGCCGGCTTTCGCAGTTCACCGCATCATGGGTGATGAAAACCGTATCGTCGTGATGAAAGTCGCCATCTCCGACGCAAGCGCCTGCAACATGGGCGATCGCATCGTCGCCCGTCAGCTCGACCACTTGTTCGTTGCGTGTCAGCACACCATTCACGGTAAGTGTAAATGATTTATAGACCGACTCTTTACCCAGTCGTGTAAACATATGTGTTGCAGCACGGCGCTGATGATCGCGGCCCTGCGCTCGCACATGATGCAATGCACCACCGTCAGCAATATCAATTTCCATGCACTTGTTGAAACGAGATGCAGCTGGACCATTTTCGAGGATCGTAACTTCGGCACCACTTTCCACGCGGACGATATGGTGCAGGATCGCATCCGATGTTTCCGATGCATGACGGTATATCAGGCTGATCGGCTTCGACGGTTTACCTGTCACATGGATCGCAACACCATCGGTGGCAAAAGCAGTATTCAGCGCTGCCAGCGGGCGCTCGACCGGTGATTGACCACGAGCTTCCAGTACTCCGTAAAGCTCTTTAGCCCAATGGATGTCCTTGCAGCAAATATCCTCAAGACGATCGATGCTCACGCCTTCCAGCGACAAATCATCTGAGGCCTCGGCATTGAACACACCATCGATGAAAACGATCTTCAACCGGTCAAATCCATCGAACATCATGGGTTCGTCGGATTTGAACAAGGCAGCCGGAGTAGCTTCTAGGGACACCAGAGTATCGGGATGTGTGTACTTCCAGTACTCGTCCCTGCGGCTCGGCAAGCCCATTTCACGAACACGTGCAAGCGCTGCTTCGCGGGCAGCGCGCGTGCAACCGGCTTCGGGCAGGCTCAGCGATGCCAGCCGAGCCTCAGTCGCGTTTTGTTTGACTTCGGGCAAGGCCATCAGTTCACCTCAGCAAGGATGTCGGCGTAGCCGTTGTTTTCAACCTCAAGCGCCAGATCAGGACCACCAGTTTTGACGATGCGACCATCTGCCATGATGTGCACAACGTCCGGTTTAATGTGATCCAGCAGGCGCTGATAGTGGGTAATGACGAGGAAGCCACGGCCTTCGTCACGCAATGCATTTACACCTTCGGCCACTAGTTTCATCGCATCGACATCCAGACCCGAGTCTGTCTCGTCCAGAATGCACATCTTGGGCTCAAGCATCGCCATCTGAAGAATCTCGTTGCGTTTCTTTTCACCGCCCGAAAAGCCAACATTGACCGGACGCTTGAGCATGTCAGCGTCGATCTTCAAGGATTTGGCCTTTGCGCGAACTTCCTTGAGGAAATCTGTCGCAGACAGTTCTTCTTCTCCACGCGCCTTGCGCTGGGCATTTACGGCTGTGCGCAGGAAGGTCATGTTGCCAACGCCGGGAATTTCAACCGGGTATTGGAAAGCAAGGAAAACACCCGCTGCCGCGCGCTCTTCCGGTTCCATCTCCAGCAGGTCTTCCCCGTCCAGAGTCGCTGAACCTTCAGTGACTTCATAGCCGTCACGCCCGGACAGCACGTAGCTAAGCGTCGACTTACCTGAACCGTTCGGCCCCATGATCGCGTGCACTTTGCCAGCTTCGACAGTCAGGTCGACGCCTTTGAGGATTTGCTTGTCTTCTTCCTCAAGTTTCACGTGCAGGTTTTTGATTTCCAGCATTTTTTCCTCACATACTTCGATGCCGTCTGATTTGGCGGCTTTATCTGATTGATTTCTGCAGGCCCGGGCCGTCACATCTCTGACCGAGATGTGACGGCCGCAGCAGAAACCATTGGTTTGAACGAATCTTGTCAGTTACAGCGCCATCGGCTGGCATCTGCAGATAAGTGTCAGTGATCGGCTCTGAGCTATTCTCGATCAGTCGAAGGCGATCACTATACTGAACAGTCGGATACTTGATGGTTCGGTTTGCTTTTTCACCATTTCCACCCAGTCTGGCCCATACACCTGCTCGAACGAGTCTGGGTAGGCCCAGACGGCATTGTGGAACGTGAACGTGGTTGCCATCATCGCCAATGCACTTGTCCGTGCGAATTCTTTCTGCCTGCCGTTCAACAGGAACGAAATCAGAAAGATCGCGGCCATGGCCAGAACAATACTGATCAGATCCTGAGAACCGGCTTTTGGATCGCCCGGCACGCCGATCATCTGAAACTGGATATAGCGCGAAAGGAAGACCGCTCCGACCCCCAGCAGAAACGCTCCGATGAATGAAATCGGATATGAAAGGCGATGCCAGATGGTGTCCCCGGACCGTCGAGATGTGCCTTTTGACGCTTCCTCCGCCCGGGCATTGATGCGTTCGACGCGTGATTGGAAGGCTGACTTTTGTTCTTCTATCATCGACGCGTCTACCAAATTCACAAACTCTATATCCGCGTCTGGATACCAAGCGTTGGAACGGCAGGCAAATCACCATTTTAGGGTGAGCCAACAATTGCTTTTGCAATGCTGGCGCGACTCCGCCCGGCACTGCGCAAGCCACCGTGTGGACAGCCGAACGCGGCGCAGAGCCAGTTATGGTCCGGGTGTCCAACATAGCGAATTAGCCTACAGATCCTTCAAGACTGATGGCGACCAGTTGCTGGGCTTCCATCGCAAACTCCATCGGCAATGCCTGAAGGACGTCTTTGCAGAACCCGTTGACGACCAGTGCCACGGCCTCTTCCTCGTCCATACCGCGCTGGCGGCAATAGAACAGTTGATCATCGTCAACTTTCGAGGTTGTGGCCTCGTGTTCCACCCGGCTCGAGTTATTCTTTACTTCAATGTAAGGCACCGTGTGGGCACCGCATTTGTCGCCGATCAACAGCGAGTCACACTGGGTATAGTTGCGGCTGTCCTTGGCTTTGGGGTGCATCGACACCAGCCCGCGATAGGTGTTCTGCGCTTTACCGGCACTGATGCCTTTCGAGACAATCCGCGACTTGGTGTTCTTACCCAAATGCACCATCTTGGTGCCGGTATCAGCCTGCTGATAGTTGTTGGTAATGGCGATCGAGTAGAATTCACCCTGGCTTTCATTGCCGCGCAATATGCAGGACGGGTACTTCCAGGTCACCGCAGAACCAGTCTCGACCTGTGTCCACATCACTTTGGATCGATCACCCCGGCAATCGGCGCGCTTGGTCACAAAGTTGTAAATGCCGCCTTTGCCGTTTTCATCCCCGGGGAACCAGTTCTGAACCGTCGAGTACTTAACCTCGGCATCTTCCTCGATAATGATCTCAACCACAGCTGCGTGCAGCTGTGCTGTATCCCGCTGTGGTGCCGTACAACCTTCGAGATACGAAACGTAAGACCCCTTGTCGGCGATGATCAAAGTGCGTTCGAACTGACCTGTGTTTTCCGCGTTGATACGGAAATAGGTGCTCAGTTCCATCGGGCAGCGCACGCCCGGCGGTACGTAGACAAATGATCCATCCGAGAACACAGCAGAGTTCAGGGTTGCATAGAAGTTGTCAGAAACAGGAACCACAGATCCCAGATACTTTTTAACAAGTTCCGGATGCTCACGGATCGCTTCCGAGATCGAGCAGAAAATTACGCCATGCTTCTTCAGCTCATCCTGGAAAGTCGTACCGACCGACACAGAGTCAAATACTGCGTCCACAGCAACCTTGCGGCCCTCTGCGGGTGCATCCTCTGCACCTTCCACACCAGCCAGAATCATCTGTTCTTTCAGCGGGATACCAAGCTTTTCGTAAGTCGCCAGTAGCTTGGGATCGACTTCATCCAAAGATTTCGGTTTCTCCTCCATCGATTTTGGACGGGCATAGTAATACTGGTCCTGAAAATCGATCTTCGGATAGTGAACCATGGCCCAGTTCGGTTCTTCCTTCTGGGTCCATCGTTCGAACGCTGCAAGGCGCCACTCGGTCATCCACTCGGGTTCGTCGTTTTTTTCTGAGATCAGGCGAACGATATCGGGGTTTACGCCCTTTGGCGCATACTCCATCTCGATATCGGTATCCCATCCGTATTTATAGGTTCCGACCTCGCGCACCGCATCAACGGTTTCCTGATCGACACCTTCTTTTACCTGGGTCTGGTCCAAAGCGGCCATGACTCACCCTCCGTCAGATCACGCGGCGCGCGCGCGATGCTTTTTCTCTTTCTCAAGCCACGTTTCCGCGAAACGCAGCACATCTTCTTCGGTCGTCTGAGAGCCCAGCGAAACGCGGATCGCGCTGGCTGCTGTCACCTCATCATATCCCATCGCGGTCAGTACCGCGCTGGCCCGGACCTTGCCGCTGGAACATGCTGAACCTGCACTGATCGCAAATCCGGACAAATCCATCTGCATCACTTGTGTTTCACCCTTCCACCCGGGAGTCGTAAAACACAAAGTGTTCGGGAGGCGATCCTGACCTTTCCCGACAAAAATAGTAGCTTTAGAACCGGCCTCAAGGGCCTTTTCTAGAATATTTCTAAGTTCTGCAACCTTTTCCCAAACGCCATCAGCCAAATCCCGGGCAGCCACTTCAGCTGCAGCACCGAACCCTGCAATTCCAATGACATTTTCCGTACCCGAACGACGCCCCATTTCCTGGCCACCGCCCTTGATCTGAGCGGCCAAGTCGGTTCCACGCCTCATCACGACAGCGCCAACCCCTTTGGGACCACCCAATTTATGGGCGGAAATCAATGCCATCTGCGCTCCCAGCCAGTTGAAAGCCACTGGCAGTTTCCCAAAGGCCTGCGTCGCATCCGTCACTGCGACGCCTTGCGGTAGCTTTTGGATGATTCCAGTCTCTGAATTTGCAAGCTGAAGCGTCGAATCCTCAGGGTCAGGCATATCGACCAACCCAAGATTTGAAACTGAAAGATCTTCGACAGACCAAGCCCTTACAGCATCATGCTCAACAGCCGAGCCATGCAGGTTACGCCCAGCCATTGTCAAAGCGGCACCCTCGGTAGATCCGGATGTAAAGACAATGTCGGCTCCATCCGCGCCAAACGCTGAAGCAATCTGTGCCCTGGCCTTTTCGACCACTGCCTTGGCTGCCCGACCTTCGGCATGAACAGAAGACGGGTTACCACACACTTCCATGGCAGCAATCATTGCGGACCGCGCTTCGGGTCTGAGCGGCGTCGTAGCGTTATGATCCAGATAAACGCGATTCATAGATGCATCTTTTCCTGCGAAAAACCTGTCCGGACTTTATGCTCAACCTCTAAACTCATCAGTCATCAACGACCGAAAACAGGTTGGGCACCGCAGGACATGGCGCAAGATCGTTCTTGATCACATCAGACAACCGTGTCTGATGCAGGAAAACATAGACATGAGCACTGAGGCTCTCCCACAAACGATTGGTCAGCGATTGCGCCCGGCTGCCCGATGATCCACCTGAGGCACCAGCCCCCTTGTGCATTGCATCAACGGTCTCATCAACGGCAGCCAGAATCTCGACCACGCGAATCTCGGACGCCGGACGCGCAAGCCTGTAACCGCCACCCGGTCCGCGCACAGAAGCAACCAACTCGGCGCGGCGAAGCTTAACGAACAACTGCTCGAGATACGGCAGGGAAATATCCTGACGTTCGGAAATTTCACCCAATGTGACCAGCGAATCTGAAGGCTGTAGCGCGATATCGGCCAGTGCGACCATCGCATAACGACCCTTGGTCGATAGCTTCATTTGTCTTCCCTCGTGGCAAGTATCGCGCGAAAACATTGACGCCGCCGCAGCCAGTGCGTATCTCCCACTGACAGCGTCTTCACGCTATGTATCGTAATTAGAACCGTTCTAAGGTGCCTGACGGATATCGTCAAGTATATCCCGGGGCCATAAGAGAAAAAGACAGGACCAAAGCACACATGCCCGAGGTGATTTTTCCCGGACCCGAAGGCCGTCTGGAAGGCCGCTACCACCCGCAAAAGGAAAAAGACGCACCGATCGCCATCGTGCTTCACCCGCATCCACAGTTTGGCGGGACCATGAACAACAAGGTGGTCTACAATCTGCACTATGCGTTCTACAACATGGGCTTTACCGTGTTGCGCTTTAACTTCCGCGGCGTTGGCCGCAGTCAGGGTGAATACGATCAAGGCGTCGGAGAGCTGAGCGATGCCGCTTCGGCGCTCGATTACCTGCAGTCGATGAACAACAACTCCAAGCATTGCTGGGTTGCCGGTTTCTCGTTTGGAGCGTGGATCGGAATGCAATTGCTGATGCGTCGCCCTGAAATTACCGGTTTCATCAGCGTCTCGCCGCCAGCGAACATGTACGATTTTTCATTCCTGGCACCCTGCCCGTCATCCGGCCTGATCATCAACGGATCAGCAGATCGCGTGGCACCGCCCGCCGATACCACCACTCTGGTCAGCAAGCTGCATGAGCAAAAAGGTATCACGATCACGCATACCGAAGTCGAAGGCGCAGACCACTTCTTCCAAGATCGTCACATGGACACATTGATCGATCACACCACGGAATATGTGAAGCGTCGTCTGACAGAGAACACACGCTGATGTCGGACACCATCACAACCCTGGCCTCGAAACTGGCCGAGGACACGATGAAAGTGATGGATGAAACCGGACAGGACCGGTTTTACGTCGAAGTCGGTGAACTGCTGGGCGCGTCCTCGCAGTCTCTTGAAGAGGCGTATCTGACCGAGATTCGCGTACGTCTGGCCGAACGCAAGGCCAGACAATTCGTAATCAAGCGGTTGTCCGACCATCGCTCAAAACTGAAGGCCATAGAAAAACAATGAATGACCGTTTGCCTGCACAGATCGCTTTCCTGAAACAGGCAGACAAACTGAAATCGGTCGAGCGGGCGAATGTCCTGCTCGATCAATCCCGACCCGAGAACTCTGCCGAACACAGTTGGCACCTGACCCTTTGGGCGCTGGTCATGGAGCCGCTTGCGGAGAAAGATGTCAGTATCAACCGGGTCATTCAGATGCTGCTGCTTCATGATCTGGTCGAGATCCTGGTGGGTGATCACCCAATCCATCTGAAAACTGATTGGCAGGCCGTTGCACTGGCTGAAAACAAAGCCGCAGAAGAGTTGTTTGGCATTCTCCCCGAGGATCAAGCGATTGCGTTTCTAAACCTCTGGCGCGAGTTTGAGGAAGACAAAACATCAGACGCCCGCTTTGCCAAAATTCTGGATCGTTGCCAGCCACTGTTTCAAGTACTGTGCGCCGGTGAGCCGCGCCCTGATCATCTGGACGTTGTGCAGAGCAATCTGGATGGTGGACGCGCCGCCTATCTCGAATACGCTTTTCCATATGCCTATGGGCACGCCCGGCAGATGTATTCCGGGGATACGCCGACAGATACTAATCTGTTTACTCAACGGCTTCCGTTTCTCACAGAAGCCGATCAGCTAAAGTCTGTACAGCGCGCTTCACGTTTGCTGTCCGGTGACCGCTTTGAAAACTCGGCCGAGCATTCATGGCACATCATGCTGCATGCATGGGTTTTGGCGGAATACGCAGAACCCACGGTTAAAACTGACCGGGTCCTCAAAATGCTACTGCTGCATGACATTGTAGAAATCGATGCAGGCGACCATCCGATCCACGGGCAGGTTGATCACGCAGCCCAGGCCGCCAAAGAAGAAGCTGCTGCATCGCGATTGTTTGGCATGCTTCCTGCGGATCAATATGAAGAGTTTCTAGCCTTGTGGCATGAATTTGAGGCCGCAGAGACGCCTGATGCCCGGTTCGCCAAAGCAGTTGACCGAATTCAAACACCGATTGCCAATCTGGAAACGGGCGGCGGATCGTGGATCGATTACGATGTAACCTTGGCACAGATTGAGAGCCGGGTTGGAACATCTGTACACCGGGGCTCACCAAAACTTTGGGCGTGGCTCAGGCCGCAGCTTGAGGATTTTTTCTCAAACTCAAAAACCGCTGCCAGTTAGTTTCAGAATAGAAAAAGAGGCCCGAAAGCCTCTTTATCCTTTACCCGGCAGACGCCTAAACCGCTGTATCATCAAACCGTTCAACCATCTGGGCTGCATCAATTTCGACGGACCCCCCGCCAGCAAGCCACCCAAGCGCCACAATAAGAGCCGAAGCAAAAATGACGTATTTAGCAAATTTCGTCATGACAAACACTCGTTAAACTTAAAATCAAAAACATTTAAATAGTAACATAACTCCCCCAGCCCACATAGTCGGGATTACCTGACCTACGGAAGACACCTTCAGGTATGTGGTGACAGAAAGCGATCAACCGGCAAACGAATCCGCTTGCTCAACATTTCGTTTTCGTGCTCAAGCTTGCGCGAAAATCAGCGAGAAGGTTCTGCCCGGTGCCAAAAGCTTATCTGATCCTATTGCTGGCTGTTGTTGCTGAAACCATTGGAACAACAGCCCTTCAGGCAAGCCAGCAATTTACCCGCTTCTGGCCATCTGTCCTTGTTGTATTTGGCTATGGATGCGCTTTTTACCTGATGGCTCTCACACTCAAGGTCATGCCGGTTGGCATCGTCTATGCGATCTGGTCAGGTCTGGGAATTTTCCTCATCGCATTGATTGGATTTATCGTTTTTGGACAAAGGCTGGATTGGCCAGCCGTATTCGGCCTGACAATGATCATGGCCGGAATTCTGGTTATTCACCTGTTTTCGAAGACAGCAGGTCACTGACCGCCGGTTAGGGCTGGTATATTTGTTCGCGTCGCGTTATGCGCGCGGCAACTTCCCGTTCAAAGGCTGACCTCTCATGGACCTGCGCAATATCGCAATCATCGCTCACGTTGACCACGGCAAGACGACTTTGGTCGATGAGCTGCTTAAACAATCCGGTGCATTCCGGGAAAATCAGGCCGTGGCCGAGCGCGCCATGGACAGCAACGATCTTGAGCGTGAGCGCGGCATCACCATTCTGGCCAAGGCGACTTCGGTCGAATGGAAAGGCACGCGCATCAACATCGTCGACACGCCCGGTCACGCCGACTTTGGCGGCGAAGTAGAACGCATTCTCAGCATGGTCGATGGTGTTGTACTGCTGGTGGATGCTGCCGAAGGTCCGATGCCGCAAACCAAGTTCGTAACCTCCAAGGCACTGGCGCTGGGCCTGCGTCCCATCGTGGTACTGAACAAGGTCGACAAGCCTGACGCCGAACCTGACCGCGCGCTGGACGAATGTTTCGACCTGTTTGCGAACTTGGGGGCCGACGATGACCAGTTGGACTTCCCTGCCATGTACGCCTCGGGCCGTTCGGGCTGGGCAGATATGGAGCTGGACGGACCGCGCAAGGACCTGACCGCCCTGTTCGATCTTGTCGTCGATCACGTTCCTGCCCCGAAACAGGCCGAGAAGAAAGACGAACCCTTCCGTATGCTGGCCACCACACTGGGCAGCGACCCTTTTATCGGTCGCATCCTGACCGGCCGTGTCGAAAGTGGTACGCTGAAAGCCGGTGACAGCCTCAAGGCGCTGAGCCGCGACGGCACGCTGATCGAGAATTTCCGCGCGTCAAAGATCCTGGCCTTCCGCGGCCTGGCGCAACAGCCCATTGACGTGGCCGAAGCGGGTGACATCGTCACCATCGCAGGCATGAGCAAGGCAACCGTAGCCGACTCGTTGGTCTCGCCGCAGGTCGAAGAAGCCCTGCCCGCCCAGCCAATCGATCCGCCGACCATCACCGTGACCTTCGGTATCAACGATTCTCCTTTGGCCGGTCGTGACGGTAAAAAGGTTCAGTCGCGCGTCATCCGTGACCGCCTAATGAAAGAAGCTGAATCGAACGTCGCGATCCGCATCACCGACACTCCGGGCGGCGAAGCCTTCGAAGTCGCTGGCCGTGGTGAATTGCAGATGGGTGTTCTGATCGAGAACATGCGCCGTGAGGGCTTTGAGCTCAGCATTTCGCGTCCGCAGGTTCTGTTTCGCGAGGAAGACGGACAGCGTCTGGAGCCCATCGAAGAAGTCACAATTGATGTGGACGACGAATACTCGGGTGCGGTTATTGAAAAGATCACCGGCGCCCGCAAAGGTGAACTGGTCGAGATGCGCCCCGCTGGCGCCGGCAAAACCCGCATCATCGCGCATGTGCCTTCACGCGGCCTGATCGGCTATCACGGTGAGTTCCTGACCGACACCCGCGGCACCGGCGTTCTGAACCGCGTCTTCCATGGTTGGGCGGCACACAAGGGCCCTATCCCGGGCCGTCGTGCAGGGGTTCTGATCTCGATGGAAAATGGTCAGGCTGTCGCCTACGCCCTCTGGAACCTCGAAGAGCGTGGTCGCATGTTTGTTGGCCCGCAGACAGATGTCTATCAGGGCATGGTCATTGGCGAGCATTCGCGTGACAACGATCTGGAAGTGAACCCCCTGAAGGGCAAGAAACTGACGAACGTACGCGCAAGCGGATCTGACGACGCAGTAAGACTCACTCCGCATGTCCAGTTCTCGCTGGAGGAAGCAATCGCCTACATCGATGACGATGAGCTGGTTGAGGTTACACCCAATGCCATTCGTCTGCGAAAGCGGTTTCTTGACCCCCACGAACGCAAGCGCATGGCTAAATCAGCCTGATTTAAGGCAATTTCATGCCGGACAGTTTGGAAACAATGGCACACCTGTGACATTTTTTCATCCATTCTGAAAATGATCAGAAACCGAAGGCCTGCCGCTACGTCAGGTCTTCTTTCTGATTTCTATGAATAATCTACTTATAGGTGAGTCAACTTTAACGGAATCCCTCAAGTACGCCCTTGTAAATCCGGCCGGACAAAGGTGTATTTATGTCCAAAGTGTGACGTTGTTCATAAACACCGATGGTTTAACGGTGCATAAGGCAACGGAGTAAGTAAAGAGTTTCAAGGAGAGGCGCTATGCGCATCAAACCGCGTTTGTTATCTTTCGTTTTTGCTTCCGCGACATTTCCCCTACTGGCCGGTGGTGCAACACAAGCAGCCGAGAAATGTACGGTTCGAACAGCTAAGCAATCAGTTTCAACCGAATCGCTCTGCGCATGTACAGTCGTTGACGCGCGTATGTTGCGTTACATTCAGCGGCGCGCTGACTTCGAGGACATTCTTGCCCGCACCTTGAAAACCTGCCCGGGCTTTGCAGCGGTGCTCACCGACTTTCCAACAGCAACAGTTTCAGCGACCGATCAGCGGTCTGGTGACGGCCGTGCGAACGAAGATGATGAAGATGTTGTTGGTAGCGGCACCGGTGGTGGAACTGGCGGCAGTGGTTCGGGTGGCAGCGGCTCTGGCGGCAGCGGCTCGGGTGGAGGCTCCGGTGGCAGCGGTGGTGTAACTCCAACTGGCGGCGGCAGCGGCGGTTCTGGCGGCAGCGGTGGTTCCGGCGGCAGCGGTGGTTCCGGCGGCAGCGGCGGTTCCGGCGGCAGCGGTGGTTCCGGCGGCAGCGGTGGTTCCGGCGGCAGCGGTGGTTCCGGCGGCAGCGGTGGTTCCGGCGGCAGCGGTGGTTCCGGCGGCAGCGGTGGTTCCGGCGGCAGCGGCGGTTCCGGCGGTAGCGGCGGTTCCGGCGGCAGCGGTGGTTCCGGCGGCAGCGGTGGTTCTGGCGGCAGCGGTGGTTCTGGCGGCAGCGGTGGTTCTGGCGGCAGCGGTGGTTCTGGCGGCAGCGGCGGTTCCGGCGGCAGCGGTGGTTCCGGCGGCAGCGGTGGTTCCGGCGGCAGCGGTGGTTCTGGCGGCAGCGGTGGCTCTGGTGGCGACGGCGGCGGCTCTGGTGGCGATGGCGGCGGCTCTGGTGGCGATGGCGGTGGCTCTGGTGGCGATGGCGGTGGCTCTGGTGGCGATGGCGGTGGCGGCGATGGCGGCGGCTCCGGTGACGGTGGTGGCGGCGATGGCGGCGGCTCCGGTGACGGTGGTGGCGGCGATGGCGGCGGCTCCGGTGACGGTGGTGGCGGCGATGGCGGCGGCTCCG